>CAZGJF010000001.1:0-39222 GCA_964526595.1 uncultured Akkermansia sp.
AGAACATTCGGATAGGCAATTATTTTTAGCCGCTTAAACCGAACTCACGTTAAATACTAACCTTCAAAGCTTCAGCACGGTCTCGGGACAACTTAAATCCCGGATCGTATTTTAAAGCTTTAGCATAGCACTTTAATGCTTCTGTTATGTCTTTTTTTAATTCGAAACATGTGCCTAAATTATGAAGTGCCTCCACAAAACGAGGTTCAATGTTTAATGATCTCCGATAATAGAACATTGCACTGTCAATTTGATTCTGATTGTATTGTTTGATTACACCGATCTGATTCATAGCCTGATAATGAGAACTATCGCACTCCAACATACGGCGATAAATTAACAGTGCTTGATTTGTCTCGTCAAACAGTTGTAAAGCATAGGCTAAAGCAAATAAAACATCTGTATTTTTAGGTTTCAAAGCAACAGCTGTCTTATAATATTCTATGCAAATTTTTTTGTTTTCTTCTTGGTATAGTGTTCCCAACATAAGATACGCTTCGTAAAATGTAGGATCTTGTTGAATGGCTGTTTCATAGGATGATTTAGCTAATATTCGATTGCCCAAAAACAAATAATTGGACCCCTTCATCACATACGCATCCCGAAATTTAGGATCGATTCTTAACGCTTTATTAATATAAAAGAAAGATCTTTCAAAATCCATTTGTTGACTATAAGTAGATGCCAGACTGACCAACGCTTTCGTGTTCTTGGAATCATTTTTTAGTATTAATCGATAATGACGCTGTGCATTTTCCACATCTCCTACTGAACGATTTGGGCGATTATTTAATACATCGGCATACAACATCCTCGCATCTTGAAAGTTACTATCCAATCGAAAGGCTTTTGCAGCATCGGATATCGCTTTTTGATAATTAAAAACCCGTAGCATTTTCTGTCCATGTTTTACTAATAACTCAACACTATCCGGGAACAAAACAATAAGACTGTCAATATCTGTTGGTAATTTCTTAGTTTGTTTGGGGTTATCACAACTGAATATTAATACTGAAATTAAAAGGTAATAAAACAATTTCTGCATGGATGTCAAGTTGAACGCTAATAAAAGTTGTATACTCAATTTAATAAAATAGTTATTCGTGTTTACGAAACGGGGTTATCCCCCGGTCAATTTCTTTATTTCATTCAATTTCATCAAGGCCTCAACGGGGGTTAGGGCATTGATGTCAATTGAAACCAGTTCTTCGTGAATTTGTTCTAAGACAGGATCGTTCAATTGAAAAAAACTCAATTGCATATTTTCAGTTGTTACCGCCTTTTTCACCTTTTTTTTCATTGCTTTGTCTCCCAGATCATGTGTAAGCTCTAGTTCTTTTAACATACGTTCCGCACGTGTTAAAACTTGACTTGGCATTCCGGCAATTTTTGCTACATGTATTCCAAAGGAATGTTCACTTCCTCCGGGAAGCAGTTTTCGCATGAACAAAATTTTCGAACCGATTTCTTTTACCGATACATTGTAATTTTTAATTCGTTGAAATTTGCTTGTCATTTCATTAAGCTCATGATAATGTGTTGCAAACAACGTTTTTGCTCTCGCTTTTCCATTTTCATGGAGGTATTCTGCTATTGCCCAAGCAATAGAAATACCATCATAAGTGCTTGTTCCTCTTCCTATTTCATCCAGTAAAATTAAGCTTCGATCAGACAAATTATTTAGAATACTGGCAGTTTCGTTCATTTCAACCATGAATGTTGATTCTCCAGATGAAATGTTGTCTGAGGCACCTACACGTGTAAATACCTTATCTACAATTCCTAAAGTAGCCTTTTGAGCAGGAACGAATGACCCCATTTGTGCCATGAGACAGATAAGCGCAGTTTGCCGTAAAATAGCGCTTTTTCCACTCATGTTTGGTCCGGTTATCATGATGATTTGTTGCGTTTCATTATCTAAGTAAACATCATTGGAAACGTATTCGTCACCTATTTTAAGTTGTTTCTCAATAACAGGATGTCTGCCCCCCTCAATTTGGATTGCATAATCACTGTTTATTACCGGTCGAGAATAGTTGTTTTCAAGGGCAACATGAGCAAAAGAAAGCAGACAATCCAATTGTGCAATCAATAGTGCATTTTGTTGTAACGTTGATATATGTTCAGTCATTCCGGTAATCAGCTCTTGAAACAACCCTGACTCTATAGCTATGATTTTTTCTTCTGCACCGAGGATTTTTGTTTCGTACGCTTTTAATTCCTCTGTTATGTAGCGTTCAGCATTAACTAATGTTTGCTTTCGAATCCATCCATTTGGAACCTTGTCCTTGTGCGTATTTCTAACCTCGAGGTAATAGCCAAAAACGTTGTTGAAAGCAACTTTTAAACTAGGAATTCCTGTCGATTCCGATTCCCGATTCTGCAATGCTTCGAGGTATTCCTTGCCGTCACGCATAATGCTTCGCAATTCGTCTAATTCAGCATTTATTCCGGATTGAATCACATCCCCTTTCCCAATTTGGACTGCAGGATCGTCAACAAGAGTCCGATTAATTACATTTGTTAACTCTTGACAGGGATTTAATTGGTTGTTGATTTTTTGAAGTAAATCTCCTTCCCCCTCTTGTAACAATTGCTTCATGGGACTAATTTGTTCAAGCGTATATTTCAATTGTACTAGTTCTTTAGGATTTATTTTTCCCACTGCAACTTTCGAAATCAAACGCTCAATATCCCCAATTTGACTCAAACACGCTATGAGTTCATATCTTATTTGCTGTTTTACTGTTAAATAATGAACTGCATTCAGACGTTCGTTAATTGGATTTTCATCTTTGAGGGGCAGCACAATCCAACGTTTTAACATCCTTCCTCCCATGGGGGTTTTGGTGAAATCCAGAATATCTAACAATGTTTTTGCATTTTCATGGGGAGATGTTATAAGTTCCAGATTGCGAATAGTAAATCGATCCAGCCATACAAAGCGTTCTTCTTCAATCCTTGATATGGCCGTAATATGACCAAGTCTATCATGCTGATTTTCAGATAAATAATATAAAATAGCTCCTGCGGCTATAATGCCTTGTTGTAAATCCTCGATGCCAAATCCTTTCAGAGATTTTGTTTCAAAATGTTTGTTTAATGACTCATGTGCGAAATCATCTGTAAATACCCAGTCATCCAAGCGGAAAGTATAATATTTGTCGCCCGCAAGTTCTTGGTATACTTGATGTTTGTTCTTTTGATAAACAATTTCTGTTGGTTCGAATCCTTGAATAAGCTTGTCTATGTACTCTTTAGCTCCCTGAGCGACTAAAAATTCTCCTGTTGAGACATCTAAAAAAGCAATTCCGTGGAGTGTTTTATCAAAATGAACAGCACAAAGGAAGTTATTCTTTTTCTGGTCCAACACCTGATCGTTGAAAGAAACGCCCGGGGTAACCAATTCCGTTACGCCACGTTTGACAATTGTTTTGGTCATTTTAGGATCTTCAAGTTGATCACAAATAGCCACACGATGACCTGCTCTAACCAGTTTTGGCAGATACACATCCAAAGAGTGATGAGGAAATCCGGCCAATGCAGTTTCAGAACTTGATCCTGCTCCACGTTTTGTTAAGATAATTCCTAATATTTTGGAAGTAATTACCGCATCCTCTCCAAAGGTTTCATAAAAATCACCCACACGAAACAATAATAGGGCTTCAGGATGACGTGCCTTAATTTGGTTATATTGTTTCATTAAGGGCGTTTCAGAAACTATTTTATCTTTTGAAGATTTCGACAAGGTAACAGCTTTTTAAGTAACGAAATGATGCCATCTTAAAAATTGGACATGATACTTTCGTCCTCAAAGTTACAATTAATCCTGTTTTATCAATCAAAAATATTAGCACTTTTGGGCATTCGGTTTGAGCTAAGTAACAATACTAATAATTCTAAAATGAAGCATAAAAAATTAAAACTATGGGAGCTGGAACGCATTTCTGAAAAAGACTTTAAAAGTCAACAAAAATTTCCTGTTATTTTGATTCTCAATGACATAAGAAGTTTAAATAATATTGGTTCGTTTTTCAGGACGGCCGATGCTTTTAATGTCGAGAAAATTTATTTATGTGGAATTACAGCAAGTCCTCCTCATCGCGAAATTCAAAAAACTGCTTTGGGCGCAACAAAAACTGTTGAGTGGGAGTATCGAAAATCAATCGTTGAATTAATCCAAGAGCTCAAATCCTCGGAAATCACTATATGTTCCATAGAACAAGCAACCAATACATTGAAATTAAATGAAATAGCCGAACTATCCGAAAATCATTTTGCCCTTGTTTTTGGAAATGAAATAGATGGTGTAGATCAAGCCATTATTGATTTATCCGATTATGTGGTTGAGGTCCCCCAATTCGGCACAAAGCATAGCATCAATGTTGCTGTTTGTGGTGGAATCGTCATCTGGGAATTTGCAAAACGATTTTTTTGAAAACTTAGGTGATAGATTAATCCTATATTGCACGACTCATCAGGCCAATCATAGCGACTGCGACGATGTACAGTTGTGTTGCAGTTTCATCGTCCAACGTTGATCCATCATCATCTTCTGTTGAGACTTCCATGGCCATGAATTTTGTTAATTCGGGTTGATCACAAAAACTCTCTAATAATTCATCATCATCACTTTCAAAAAAGGAATCTAACATTTCATAAAATGGTTCTTGGAAAGCATCTATTTGGCCCGCTGAAATTGGCTTTGGGTTGAGGCCTTCCTGGTTGAAACATTCCGAAATCAAGCAATAGTAATAGATGAGCAGACCTTCTAATTTTTCATTTTGGTACTCAAAGGTTGCTGTCATGATATAACCTAACAGCTTATCTTGAGCCAAGGCATAAGTTTCAGCTAATTTTTCTAATCCATCGTCATCCAGATTATCAACCTTTTCAATGGCTTTTTGAATACTATTGAGAGTAACGTGTTTCATTTTTGTTTTTGACAAAAGTAAAGTTTTTCAAAGAACAGAACTGATATCAAGAATTATTGCTCACTTTCCATTGGGGTTCAAAAACCAATAAATATTTTCAAAAGTCATTTGATCTCATTATATTCGCGTCCTTAAAAAGACTGTTAAAATGGCATTGATAGGTAAAATTCGTGAAAAATCCGTATTGTTAGTAGTAATAATTGGTCTTGCTCTGTTAGCATTTATAATGGGTGCTTACGGCAAAATGGGCAGTGGTTCCGGAGATACGATAGGTTATGGAACTGTTTTTGGGGAAAAAGTGGATTACAAGGAGTATGAAACAATGAGTGCAAAATTCATAGAGCAGGATCAAAATCAGTTTGCGCAACAACAACGAGAATATACTCAGGCAGATCAAGATGCAAGTGCTGATAAAGCATGGAATTACACCACTGAAACAATCATTTTCAATAAGGAATATGAAGCTTTGGGAGTTGATGTGAGCGAAAGAGAATTCGATGCGTTTTTATATGGAACGGATGGATTTCAAGTTATGCAGGATTTGGCTCAGGCTTTTAAAGATTCAGCTACCGGGATGTTTAATGCAAAGTTGTTAGAAAAGAGAATCAACGAGATGGAGACATCTAATGATCCTACAGTGCAACAACAATGGAAAGACAGTAAAAAGTATTACACTGACAGGCGTAAGCAAGAGAAATATTTTGGATTGATAGGTCAAGGGGTCTATGTTACAAAATTGGAGGCTGAGGATGAATATTACGCACAAAAAGAAATAAAAAGTATCTCTTATGTGGTACGACGATTTACAGAGATTGATGATAACAATATAAAAATATCAGATCAAACACTGAAAGAATATTACGAGAATCACAAGAATGACAAAAAATACGAAAACAAGAATGCAAGCAGAGAAGTTCGGTTTTTTGATGTTCTGATTAACCCTTCAAAAACCGACTCGTTAAAATTCAATCGGACAATGCTAGACCTGAAAAGAGAATTTGCAAGCGCAAAAAATGATTCTCTTTTCATCATTCAAAACAGTGATGTTAAGTTTTACTCCTCAAGTAAATTTGCTACGGCTGTGCCAGAAGGAAGTCCAAGCTCACAACGTTTGCAATTAACTTACCCTGCAACAATGGACACTATTTTTAAAACAGCCGGAATTGGGCAGCTTGTAGGACCTTATACAAGCAAACAAAATGTAGTTGTTTCAAAAATTATCGGTTTTACACCAACCCGAATGAAGGCACGTCATATACTTCTTGCAACAAATCAATCGAAAGATCCGAAAGTAATTAGTCAAAAACAAAAGTTGGCAGATAGCTTGGTTAAATTAATTAACAAAGACAATTTCGCTGATTTTGTCAGCAAATACAGTGATGATAAGGGATCAGTTTCTCAAGGGGGCTTGATTGATAATTTCATTGAGGCCGATATGGTTCCTGAATTCGGGGCATTCTGTGCTACCAAACCGGTTGGTTCGATAGGTACAATCAAGACTATGTATGGAATACACATTATTGAAGTTTTGGAAAGAGATAATACAAATTATCCTTTATTGGCATCGGTTCAGAAAACATTTGCCCCAAGTCAGGAGACATTAGATAGTAAAGAGAGTGAAGTGTACAATCTTTTATACAAATTGGATGCTAAACTTGCAACCAAATCAACGCTTAGTGAAAAATTGTCCATTTTTGATACGATTGCTCAAAAGGCAGGATACATGGTTCGACCCATCACAATTATGGAGGAAAGCCCCAAAATTTATGGTTTTAATACCACATTTGCTGAAGATAAAATATTGAAGTTAGCTTTTTCTGAAGAATCTAAAGTAGGTGATTTAACGTCAGCTCCGATAAAAGATAAAAATAGATATGTCATAGCAATAGTTTCTTCTATTAAAGAAAAAGGAGTACCTCTATTCGAAGACGCTCAGGTTGCCATGAAAAAAGATTTAATAGAAGAGAAGAAAGCGGCTCGATTTACAAATCAATTATTGAAAGATAAGTCTTTGAATGCAATGGCAAAAAGTTCTAATACCGAAGTATTGAAAGCGGAAGTTACATTTGCAAATCCGCAGATTGCGGGTTCTGGATTTGAACCTGAAATAGTGGGATATCTTTTTTCAGGAATCAAAAAAGGAAGATTATCTGCACCGTTGAAGGGTAAATTGGGAGTATATGTTTTAATGGTTGATAAAACGACTAAAGCTCCGGCAACTTCAAATTACAAAGCTGAACGGGATCAAATGCAAAATGCTATGAAGGGAAGTGTTCAGGGACAATCATTGGCAGCTTTGAAAAAGAAAGCTGAAGTAATGGATAACAGGCGATTTTTGAAGGCAGGAATAAGGAGATAGTTTTTAGTCAGGCACATACGCCGAAATAGAGGGTTCATATATAACTTACGACACTATACTGTTAAGTGTAAACTGAAATTTCCTCATTGTTATGTTCATCACTAGTTTCGATATAAGGACTTTTTAGGAAACGTCTTAAAAATCTTAATTCGTATTAATTGGCTTTTACTATTTTTTCTTTTCGCCACTTCTTCTTTCAAAATCCTATAGTTAGTAAAGTGTTTTATCTTTCTAAATCATAGACTTAGTTGCCCTATTCTGAAAAGAATTTCACCACTCCTTACAAAAAGTCTTCACATATTTACTACTGATTTCAATCTTATTTGATGAGATCTTTTCAATCAGTTGTAGCGTCTTAGATTTACAAATGAACGCTGAGATTCTTTCCAGTAAAAACTCATAAGAATTTGTTTGA
This sequence comes from uncultured Akkermansia sp., assembly GCA_964526595.1. GTDB lineage: Bacteria > Bacteroidota > Bacteroidia > Flavobacteriales_D > Crocinitomicaceae > M0103. The sequence goes on from CAZGJF010000001.1 coordinate 7,709, forward strand.
ATAGACTTATAGAGTCAAACGTGGGATCAGAAATGAATAAAACATTAATTTACAGTCATTTTAAGATGATCAGTGCTTCCTCATACGATTGATTATATTCGTTGAAGAAAACCCTTCAACGAGATCAATTACGTGCACTTGTCCACCATTTTTTTTAACTATGTCTGAACCTATGATATATTTTTTTGATGATGGGTTGATTTCTGAAGGGTCATAATCTGCCCCTTTTACCAATACATCAGGTTTTATTTGCTGAATTAAGTCAAATGGTGTTTCCTCCGAAAAAATAATTGCCAAATCAACACTCTTTAATGATTCAATGATTTTTCGACGATCAGACTCTTTATTGATAGGTCTTTCAGGACCTTTATTTAGTTGTTTTACGGAAAAATCACTGTTAATTCCAACCACTAAAATATCTCCCAAGGATTTAGCTTTATCTAAGTATGTCACATGACCTACGTGAAGTATGTCAAAAACACCGTTAGTAAAAACGATTGTTTTTTTCTCTTCACGCCATAATGAGATTTGTTCATTAAGCATCATTTTTGTGTTTTTTATTTAAAAAAACAAATCCGATTGTACCTGTCAACAATTCGACAATAGTTTTGAACACCCAAGAAACCCAAGCATAAATAAGTCCAATCGCACCAGATCTTTGTAAGGCCTCAAAGCTCCATTTGGATGCCATATGATAAGAACCTAATCCTCCTTGAGTTGGAACAATCATTCCCAGTCCTCCTGCAACCATGATATACAAGCTGTCGATAAGGGTGACATTGTTTGTTTCCGGAAGAGCTATCAATAAAAAATAGGCCGTCAACATCCAACATAACCAAATCCCGGCGGTATAAAGAACAAAAAGTCCTATATGTTTAATTTTCGTGATGCTGAGAATACCTTCCCACATGCCAAGTATAAATGTGTAAATTTTTGCAAAAACTAACAGATGACGCCATTTTTTTAACGCCCAGATGAATAATAGCGCACCAGCAATAGAAACAAGAACAAAAATTAAAATCCAGAATGATATAACTTCTGAATTATTTCCTTTTGAACTGTTCAAGTGATTGATAAAAAAGGATATTTCTTCCCATTTCATAAAAGTTACAAAACAGATTACTAGGATTAATGTCATTACATCAACTATTCTTTCTAAAATGACGGTTCCGAGAAGTTTATTAGCGGGTATCTGCTCTGATTTTGAAAGAATGGCACAACGTGCAATTTCACCCGATCTGGGAACTAAATCATTCATTAGATAGCCGAACGCCACGGCATGTACAGCTGAGATTGGATTGGCTCTATACCCAAGTGGCTCTAGAATGATATTCCAACGCAATCCTCGAATGATGACGGATAGGTAGCTTATAAACATTGAAGAGATTGCCCAACCCCAGTGAAGCTTCTTAAAGGCAGACCAAATAGTACCAAAATCAACATCTTTGGAGGCATACCATGCTAAAACAACCCCAATAATCAAAAAAATTGAATATTGAATCCACTTTTTCATTGAGAAACTTGATTGGTAGTCGTATCTGGGAAAACTATCCACGGCTTGAACATTTTGGCTTCTTCAAAAGCCATTAAAGCATAGGAGCAAACGATTATAACATCCCCAACTGTCACTTTTCGAGCTGCAGGACCATTCAAACAAATAGTTCCCGCTCCCCGAATTCCTTTGATAACATAGGTTTCCAAGCGCTCTCCATTATTACAATTCAACACCTGAACTTTTTCTCCTTCAATCAAATTAGCTGCATCCATCAATTCTTCATCAATGGTGATGCTCCCAATGTAGTTAAGATTTGCCTCCGTGACTTTAACACGATGTATTTTGGACTTTAAAACCTGTATCAGCATGTCAATCTATTCCGTGCAAAGTTAAGTTATTTTTTGGTGCATTATAATCAGACAAAAATTAAACCCAATCGAAAGATAAAGCATTATAGTTGAATGTTGTCTATCAGTCTTACATTACCACAAAAAGCGGCTATGCAACACGTAATATTACAATGCCATTCTGTTATGGGAATTAGTGTTTCATTATCAATAATTTCCAAATATTCAAGTTGCAAATTACTTGAGCTAATAAAATCAATAGCCTTTGCTCTTACTTCTTGGGGGGCATGATATTTGCGTAATTTTTGAACCAAAAGCAAGGTTTTGTATATTATCGAAGCCTCATTTTGTTCGTTTTGGGTTAGTCTAAAATTTCTGCTGCTGAGAGCTAAACCAGATGAAGAACGCTTTGTCGGACAGGTAATTATTTCAACCGGTAGTGACAATTTGTGAACCATCTTTTTTACAATCGTAACTTGTTGAAAATCCTTTTGCCCTAAAAAAACCATGTTTGGGTTAATTATATGAAACAAATTCCTTAGGACATGTACAACCCCTTGAAAATGCCCCGGTCTGAATTTACCCTCTAGCAGGGTGTCAATACCCCCTAAATCAATTGGTTCAAAGATGTCTTCAACTGGGAAAACGTCTGAATACTCTGGAATAAATACAAGTATATTTCCAATTTCTTTCAACAATCGGATATCCTCATTTATCATTCTGGGATAATTTGCCAAATCAGAAGAATTATTAAATTGCTTAGGGTTTACAAAAATGCTAACAACAACAGATTCTGCTCGCATCAGAGCTTCAGAAACCAAACTTAAGTGACCTTGGTGTAATGCCCCCATAGTCGGTACAAACCCGATTGTTTTACCCTTGGTCCTTTCAATAGTTAAAGCATCAATAATGGAATTTCTAGTGTAATAGACACTCATTCGGTAAGGGCATTTTATGGGAATAAAGCGCTAAACTATTCCTTTTTGTTGAATTTCCGTAATTATTTCCGTAATTTTGTGAGATTCTTAAGAAAGCTTATAAAACATTCATGGAGAAAAAGAAAGTACTTTTTGTTTCGCAAGAAATTTCCCCCTTTTTAACAAAAACTGAAATTGCCGGATCTACTAGGAGATTGTCTCAAGGCATTCAAGAGTCCGGAAAAGAAATTAGGGTTTTTACTCCGCGTTTTGGAAGCATCAATGAGCGAAGACACCAATTACATGAAGTCATTCGTTTGTCAGGGATGAACTTAATTATTGATGATACGGATCATCCACTAATTATCAAGGTTGCATCCGTAGCTACAGCTAAAATGCAAGTTTATTTCATTGATAATGAAGAGTATTTTAAGCGAAAATCTGGTCTGACTGACGAAAAAGGTAATTTCTTTGAGGATAATGACGAGAGAGCGATGTTTTTTTGCCGAGGTGTCCTCGAAACAGTTAAAAAATTAGGTTGGCAGCCTGATGTGATACATTGTCATGGCTGGATGACCGCTTTAATGGCTCTTTATATCAAGAAGTTGTATCAGAAAGATCCTCATTTTGCCGATACGAAAGTAGTATACTGCCTTTACAATGATGGTTTCGATGGAAAGTGGGACAAACGTTTGGGTGAGAAGTTAAAATTTGATGGATTTGATGATGAAATCGTCAATCAATTTTCTGAAAACACCTATTTGAATATTTCAAAAATCATTGCCAAATACGCTGATGGTCTAAATATAGGTAGTGAACATTTAAATGCAGATTTGCAGAAGGTGTATGATGAAGCAACATGTTTGAAACAAGGTTATATCCCTGAGGAGCAACAAACAAAAGTAATGTCTGAGTTTTTTGACAAAATAATTGAAGAAACGGTTCCTGTCTGAAATGTTTTTTTGCCGAGATATTGTCAAGTGGAGGTTCACAATGCACCTTGCATTTCTTTTGGTTTTAAGTTCACTTATCACTGCGTGTAAAAAAAAAGAGTCCGGTTTGGGCATAGATGCATTAAATCAAAATGAGCTTTTAAATGCCATTCAGGTTGACACCTTTACTTTAGAAACCTATTCATATTTAGAAGATTCGGTTATTTCTGATAACGCTGCTTTTGCTGTTTTAGGTTCATACAATGACCCAGTTTTTGGGGTTTTCAATGCCGGATTTTATACACAACTCAGATTAAGTGGTATCAACCCAAACTTTGGAAACACAAATTTGGATACCATCAAGGTAGATTCAGTTATCCTTGGGCTTCAGTATGCCGGATATTATGGTGATTTATCCGAACAGACACTTGAAGTGTATGAAATAGCAGAAAACCTTTATCTCGACTCAACATATTATTCATTTGATTCAAAACAATGTAAATCAAATAATTTGCTTAAATCTGGGTTTGAATTGTTTACTCCAAATCCATCAGAAAAAACAATCATTGGAAATGACAGCGTTAGTCCTCAACTCCGAATACATTTAAGTGATTTGTTGGGATACAAATTAATTGCTGCGGCTATTGAAGATAACGCTTTTTCTTCGAATGAAACTTTTCTTGATTATTTTAAGGGCTTACATGTCCGAGTAAATAACACCACCCAAAGTATTGGAAAAGGTGGCGTTTTTTATTTCGATCTGAATGCCCCTCTTTCTAAAATGACAATTTACTATCATCAACTCGGCATTGCTAAATCTTTTGATTTTCTGATCAATACAGAATGTGCTGATTTCAACCATGTTGAGATTGATAATCAGGGAAAACCCGTAAATCTAGCTATGGAAAACCCTATGAATGGTGCTAAACAATATTATTGTCAGGCATTTAGAAGCAGAGCAATAGTCAATATCCCTTCGTTAAATAATTTTCCTGAGAATGCAATTATTCACAAAGCTGATTTATTATTACCAATTCAGAGTCAAACGGGTTCTAAATACGAACCGCCAAACGAACTCTCTGCCGCCATCAGAATTAATAATCAACTAACCTCAATAGGAGTGTTTGGTCAATACGATATATACAATAAACACTATTCTGTAAATATTAGAAATTATTTGCAAGCATTGGTGAATAAAGAAATAAACACAACAAAATTAGTCTTTTCTCCTCGCTACTTTATTAACTCTGCTGAAAGAGTTATTTTTAATGGAATTAATTCATATTCAAAAAAGAAACCACAATTAATTATAACTTACACTAAATTTTAAGAAATATGTGTGGAATAGTTGCTTATGTCGGAAAAAAACAAGCATATCCTATCCTTATCAAAGGATTGAAGAGATTGGAATATCGAGGTTATGACAGTGCCGGTATAGCTTTGCTAAATGATGACCAATGTATAAATGTATTTAAAAGGCAAGGAAAAGTTACCAATTTAGAGACTTTTGTCAAGGACAAGAATGTCGAAGGAACATCTGGAATTGGTCATACTCGATGGGCTACTCACGGTGCTCCTAATGACACGAATGCCCATCCCCATTTTTCCTCTCAAAGTAATATTGCTCTTATCCATAATGGAATTATCGAGAATTATGACACTTTAAAAAAAGAATTAATTAACCATGGATATTCATTTGTCAGTGAAACAGATACTGAAGTCTTGGTCCATCTCATCGATGATATTCAAAAAAACGAACAGGTATCAATTGCTGAGGCTGTTAGGCTTGCATTGCAACACGTTGTTGGGGCCTATGCTATTGTTGTTCTATCCAAAGATAATCCGCATCAATTAGTTGCTGCGCGTAAGAGCAGTCCACTTGTGGTTGGAATCGGAACGGAAGGAGATTTTTACCTTGCTTCCGATGCAACACCTATCGTTGAATATACAAAAAGAGTTGTCTATTTAGAAGATGAAGAAATTGCTATCGTTGATTTGAATGACGGGTTAAAACTCATTAATATCAAAAACCAAGAGAAAACACCTTATATTCAACAGTTAGAATTGCAATTAGAGGCCTTAGAAAAAGGTGGTTATGAACATTTCATGTTAAAGGAAATTCATGAGCAGCCTCGGTCTATTCGAGATTGTTTTAGAGGGAGATTAAATGCCAATGAAGGGTGGGTTTCTTTAGGAGGCGTAAAGGAACATGAACACAAAATAATAAATGCTCAGCGTATTGTTATGGTTGCATGTGGAACATCGTGGCATGCGTGTTTGGTTGGTGAATATTTATTTGAAGATTTGGCGAGAATCAATGTAGAAGTAGAATATGCAAGTGAATTTAGATATCGTAATCCGATCATTTCAGAAAATGATGTCATTATAGCAGTATCACAATCTGGTGAAACCGCTGACACCTTGGCTGCGTTAGAGCTTGCTAAATCAAAAGGTGCTACAATTCTCGGTATTTGCAATGTTGTTGGCTCTTCGATTTCAAGAATAACGGACGCAGGGTCATATACTCATGCCGGTCCCGAAATAGGTGTTGCTTCCACTAAGGCTTTCACTGCTCAGGTTACTGTTCTTACGCTTATGGCCCTTTCATTGGCCCACAAAAGAGGAACAATCAGTGAATCAAAATTCCACACATTGCTAGCGGAACTAGAAGCTATTCCCGAAAAAGTTAAATTGGTATTGGAAAAGAATGATGCAATAGAACAAATTGCGCTCAAATATAAGGACGCTTCAAACGCACTTTATTTGGGAAGAGGGAGCTCCTTTCCGGTTGCATTGGAAGGGGCTCTGAAATTAAAAGAGATTTCATATATTCATGCAGAGGGGTATCCTGCGGCAGAGATGAAACATGGCCCAATTGCACTAATAGATGAAGAAATGCCTGTTTTTGTGATTGCTACTCAAGGAACATCGTATGAGAAAGTACTTTCTAATATTCAAGAAGTCAAAGCGAGAAAAGGTAAAATTATTGCAATAATCACAGAAGGAGATGATGCTGTAATGTCGATCGCTGATGATTTCATTGAAATCCCTTACACAGATGAGCATTTAGTACCCTTACTTGCAACTATACCACTTCAGCTACTTTCATATCATATTGCTGTCTTAAGAGGATGCAATGTAGATCAACCGAGAAATTTAGCAAAGTCAGTAACGGTGGAGTAGTGAGGGATGTTAACTACTACTTATTTAACTTTAGAATAAGCTTGAATTAAGTTAAGCATTCAACGCTTCTGCACCACCAACTATCTCAAGAATTTCATTAGTGATGGCAGCTTGTCGAGCTTTGTTGTAACTTAACTTCAAACTACGTTGCAGTTCATTCGCGTTATCTGTCGCTTTATGCATAGCAGTCATTCTCGCTCCATGTTCAGACGCATTTGAATCCAATAAACTCTTAAAAAGTTGAATTTTCAATGATTTTGGAATCAACTCATTTACAATTTCAGCTTTTGAAGGCTCAAAAATATAGTCACCTATCGATTTGCCATCTTGTGTTGTTGGTATGATTGGAAGATAACTTTCTGTTTTCACTAACTGAGTTGCTGCATTTACAAATTGATTGTAAACAATCACAATCTCATCGAAAGTTCTTTCCTTATACAGATTCATCAACTCATTAGCAATTAAAGACGCATTTGAGAAGTTCAGGTCAATGAAAATATCTTCAGCGGGTGCTATTGCCTCATTTATAAAATAGAAATCAGAACGTTTAAATGCATCCTTGATTTTTTTGCCTAAACAAAGTACTTTTACAGTTGATTCTGCAAAATCCTCAGAGATTAAGTGGTTGACTCTTTTGATAACGTTGTTATTGAAGCCGCCACACAATCCCCGATTGGATGTAATACCCACAATCAGAACATTATTGACTTCTCTTTTTTCAGAATAGGCATTTTCAGAAAGATCAAGTGAAGCACTCAGATTTTCTAAAATTTCTTGAAGTTTTCCGGCATACGGCCGCATTTGTGTAATTGCATCTTGAGCTCTTTTCAGCTTAGCTGCAGATACCATTTTCATGGCAGAAGTAATCTGCATCGTTGAACCTACAGATGTAATTCTGTTTCGTATTTCCTTTAAACTAGGCATATTTTAAGAAAAACAACATGGGAGCGAATCTGCTCCCATTCTGATTATTAATATTTTTCTGCGATTTCTTTAGCAACTTTTGTTAGAGTTGCAGTCAATTCGTCTGAGTATTTTCCTGATTTTAGGGCAACCAATACATCGGTATGTTTTGCCTCCAAAAAGTTTAAGAATTCTGTTTCAAACTCTTTCACTCTTGATACCGGAACTTGTTGAATCAACCCTTGTGTACCAACAAAAATGATGGCGATTTGTTTTTCAACGGACATTGGATCACCCTCTCTTTGTTTCAATATCTCAACATTTCTGGCTCCCTTATCCAATACCGATTTTGTTGCAGCATCCAAATCAGAACCGAATTTAGCAAAAGCCTCTAATTCACGGTATTGAGCTTGATCTAGTTTCAATGTTCCCGCGACTTTTTTCATTGACTTAATTTGAGCATTACCACCGACACGCGAAACGGAGATTCCTACATTAATCGCAGGACGAATACCTGCATTAAATAAATCACTCTCAAGGAATATCTGACCATCTGTAATTGAAATCACATTGGTTGGAATATATGCAGAAACATCACCTGCTTGAGTTTCAATGATTGGTAGTGCTGTCAAAGAACCTCCACCCTTTACGATTGGTTTTAAAGATTCCGGCAAATCGTTCATTTGAGAAGCAATTTTGTCATCACCGATGATTTTAGCAGCTCTTTCAAGCAATCTGGAATGCAGATAAAATACGTCTCCCGGATATGCTTCACGACCCGGAGGTCTTCTCAATAACAATGAAACCTCACGATACGCCACTGCTTGCTTTGATAAATCATCATAAACAATCAACGCTGGTCTTCCTGAATCACGGAAGAATTCACCGATTGCAGCACCTGTCATTGGAGCATAAAACTGCATAGTAGCTGGATCTGAAGCATTTGCAGCGACAACAACCGTGTAAGCCATCGCACCTGCATCTTCGAATTTTTTAACGATACCGGCAACAGTTGATCCTTTTTGACCAATTGCGACATAAATACAGAAAACAGGTTCACCACGATCGAAAAACTCACGTTGGTTGATGATTGTATCAATAGCTACGGTTGATTTTCCAGTTTGACGATCACCAATGATAAGCTCTCGTTGTCCACGACCTATCGGAATCATCGCATCAACAGCTTTAATTCCTGTCTGCAAAGGTTCTGTTACGGGTTGACGGTAAATTACTCCCGGAGCTTTTCGTTCAATAGGCATTTCATACAAATTACCTGCAATTGGCCCTTTACCATCAATTGGATTTCCAAGTGTATCTACTACACGACCTACCATTCCTTCACCAACCTTCACGGAAGCAATTCTACCCAGACGCTTAACTGTATCGCCTTCTTTTACATTCGTTGAACGACCTAAAAGTACTGCTCCAACATTATCTTCTTCTAAGTTCAATGCAATGCCTTGTAGTCCACCATCAAATTCGATTAACTCCCCATATTGAACACCATTCAGACCATAGATTCGAGCGATACCATCCCCAACCTGAAGCACTGTTCCAACTTCTTGTAGTTCGGTTTCAGAGCGAAATCCTGATAATTGTTCTCTTAAAATTGCAGAAACTTCTGCTGGTTTTACATCTGCCATCTTTTATTCGATTATATTGCCCACCTGAGTGGATTAATTTGCTAATTGTTGTTTTATATTATTAAATTGTCTCGCTATTGAGGAATCAATTTGTTTATTACCCATTCGAACGATGAATCCACCAATCAGTGTTTCATCTATTGATTCGTTTATCTCCAATTGTCCTTTTATTGATTTTTGGATTTTTTCAATAATTAATTCTCGCGTTTTATCAGCCAATTTACTTGCCGTAATTAACGTAACCGGTACAATTCCTTTGTATGTTTTCAGTTGACTTTCAAATGATTTGGCTATTTCGGGTAACATGTATTCTCTCCCGTTTTTGGTTACTTGATGAATAAACAAGGCGGTTAATTTTTCAAAACGATCAAATAATTGATCAAAAATTTGAAGTTTTTTGTCCGATTTGATAACAGGTGACCCCAACATAATTTGGAAATCTTTCGTCTCGTCATTGATTTCTAGCAGATAGCGCATATTGTCAGCTACTTGTTCAAGCTTATTCTGTTCTACAGCAAGTTCAAGTAGTGCTTTTGCGTAACGAGGAGCAGCTTTTGTACTTTTCATGTTACTTCAATTAGTTCATGTTTATATCAGAAGCCATTTTTTCTGCCAATGCTTTTTGTTTTTCGTCTGAAGCTAACTCGCCGCGCACGATCTTTTCGGCAATCTCAATTGAAAATGAAGCAACCTGAGTTTTCAGCTCAGCAATTGCTGCAGCTTTTTCTGACTCAATAACCTGATGTGCAGCTGTTAAAATTTTATCTGCTTCTTTTTTGGCGTTTGATTTTGAATCCTCCACCATTTTCAATGCAGTCTCTTTCGCTTCCTTGAGTATGTTATCTCGTTCTGCGCGTGCTTCTTTTAGCAGGTTTTCATTTTCGGTCTGAAGCGCTTTCATTTCTGCCTTTGTTTTTTCAGCTAAATCAAGTGAATCAGCAATTTTCTGTTCTCGTTCATTAACTGCGGACAAAATGGGTTTCCAAATAAATTTTGTCAAAATAAATAAGAGAAGTATAAAAACTAACCCCGTCCAAAACAATAAACCAAAATCAGGTAATATTAAATCCATTTTTTCTGTTTTTTACTTTTTTCAAAAAACCACTGTCTTCACCAACCGTGAAAACAGTGGTAGTTTAATTACTTCGCTCCTCCAATTAGACCAACGACTACTCCGAAAAGCGCAACACCTTCAATTAACGCAGCTGCGATAATCATGGTAGTTGTAATTTTTCCTGATACTTCAGGGTTACGAGCGATGCCTTCAACAGCTTTGCCACCAATTTGACCGATTCCGATCCCGGCGCCTAATACTGCTAGACCTGCCCCAATTGCTGCGATACTTCCGTACATGATATATGTATATTAAAAAGTTACTAAATTATTAATGATGTGCCTCTTCCATTGCTGCACCAATGAAAAGTGCTGACAACATTGAAAATAGATAGGCTTGCAAAAAAGCAACCAACAGCTCCAATATTGAAATAAACAGCGCCATCGGAACAGACAATGCACCCCATGCTACATTTTTGTTAATAAAGATGATAGAAATAAGGGCAAGTACAATAATATGACCTGCAGTAATATTAGCAAATAAACGAATCATCAGTGCGAATGGCTTGGTAAAGATCCCTACAAACTCAATCGGAATCATAAGTGGCAACAATAACCACGGAACTCCCGGTGTGGCAATAATATGCTTCCAATAGTGTTTATTTGATGAGAACAAGGTGACAATCAATGTACAAGAAGCTAAAAAAAGTGTAACTGTCAAATTGCCCGTCAAATTAGCACCTCCGGGAAAAATAGGAATCAATCCCAACAAATTGTTAATCCAAATGAAGAAAAAAATAGTTAACAAATAAGGAACATATTTTTGGTAATGACGTTCTCCAATATTAGATTTGGCAAAATCATCCCGAACCATTATGATAATGGGCTCTAAAAACTTAGCCATTCCCTTTGGTGCAACAGAACCTTCTTTTTTATAAAATCTTGCTGTGAGGTGAAGTAAAACAAGCAATAGAAACGAACCCATAAATAAAGAAAGTACGTTTTTGGTGATTGATAAATCCAAAGGTTTCACGCAACCGTGAACATGACCATCTTCTATTGATAAAGAACCAAGATTATTTAACTTATAGATCTTTTCATGAAAAAGAGCATACCCTGCTGCTGAACCTTTTCCAACTATATAGTTAACTTCTTCTTTTGTTTTTTTATCAATGGTAGTTTGAATACTCCCATGATAGAATAGAGATGACGAAAAAGATTTGATACCATTATCATATAATATTATAGGGAGGTAAATCGCAGTACCGCCATGCTCAGGTCCCCAAAGATGCCACTCGTGAGCGTCTTTGATGTGATGCATGATCATTTCACTCACATTGAACTCTTCCTTACTTTCGTGCTTTGTTGTGCTCTCATTCGCATGTGACACTGAGAAAATAAATAAAGTTAAAATTGTGAAAATCACTGACTTTACATCGTTGGATAGAGACATTGTTTGTGTTATTTCTGAAGAGTTTACCTCTAATTTCGGCGCAAAATTATGGAAACTTTTGCAGAAAAAATCAAAATCAACCATAAATATTTACTTTGACTCGAATTTTTTTCGGTAGTTGTTGGCTGGTAGCTAGTCCATTCCCATTGATTTAATAATATATTTACTAATAATCCTTGTCCCTAAATCGTGTTAAATAGGCTGAATGGAATAAATTTTTACAGACAATGAAGTCAAATATGTTTCCATCTGTGTGTTTTTGATTTTATTTGTATATGGATTTCGATGCAATTTTGTTTGATTTAGGTGGTGTACTCATTGATATAGATTATCAGAAAACAATTACAGCTTTTGAGTCACTTGGAATGGCAGATTTCAAAAGTGCTTATAGTCAAGCAGATCAAGGTCAGTTATTTGATGATTTTGAGACCGGACAGATTTCTGCACAACGGTTTATCAATCAACTATTGCCACACCTTTATCGTAATACAACACCTAACCAAGTTGCCCATGCTTGGAACGCGATGATTCTAGGTGTTCCGATGGAAAAAATAACCTTGTTAAGTGGGCTTAAAAAAGCTTTTCCCCTATACCTTCTCAGTAATACCAATGAACTTCACATACCCGTTGTCCGAAGAGAGTGGGCCAAAGTAAGTCCTGAGCCGATGGAGTTTTTCTTTGATGAAGTTTTTCTTTCTCATGAAATAGGGATGCGTAAACCGGCCCAGGAAACATTTAGGTTTGTGTGTGAAAAAATCAACATCCACCCGTCTCGACTATTTTTTGTCGACGACTCTATTCAACATATTAATGGTGCATTGGAAGCCGGACTTCAGGCTTTTCATTTGAAAGAATCGCTGGAACTCTATCAAATTTTCTCCTGACAAAGTTCAATCAAAACGCCCTCTGTTGATTTGGGGTGTAAAAAGGCGATTAATTTATTGTCTGCACCATTTTTAGGGCTGTGATGAATCAGTGTAAAGCCCACTTTTGTAAGTCTTTCAATTTCTTTTTCAAGATCAGCCACATCAAAAGCGAGATGATGTACTCCTTGCCCCCTTTTCTCCAAGAATTTCGCAATAGGGGAGTCTTCGTTGGTCGCTTCAAGTAATTCAATTTTTGATTCCCCTACCTGAAAAAAGGCTGTATTTACTCCTTCCGAAGCTACTTTTTCAATTTTGTAGCATTCCGCACCCAATAGTGTTTCAAAAACAGGGATGACTTCTTCGATATTTTTGACAGCAATACCTATGTGTTCGATTTTAGTCAGCATTCACTTAAATTGGTTAATTTTTGAGAAATTTTTCAGTTGTATTGTCAAAATTCAGGTAATAAATTCCGTTCAGCAAATTGGAACAATTGATTTTTGAATCGTATCCTTTTTTCACAAGATTACCGTAAGCATCAAACACTTCAAAGCGAGTTTTCACGTTTTGATTATTCGATTTAAAAAATATAAAATCCTTGACTTTGTCTGGGGTTTTTGTAACCGGAGATAAAGCTGATTTAAAACGGAGTTCTTTAGTACTTCTTTTTTTGGAACTGTTATCTATCTGTGAAATACGAATTACATTTGTTCCTGAATGAGGTGTTATCTGGAATTCATAAGTATTCAGTTCTGGAATTCCTTTTCCCATCACTTCGCCTGCAATGACCCATTTTTTCCATCGATACTGTTCAATGTAAAAAGTCAATTTTCCTTGCTCATGGGAAGTTTTCCATTTTATTTTTCCACTTCGATCAATGGATACAGACACCAATTTATATGTACTCTTAGGGAGCAATACCTCCGGATTCAGAATTTTTGGCAAGCATGCCTCATCATGTTCAATCACAATGAGGACAGGGTCACCTACAGCAATGTTAAATTCTGTAAAATCTATTTCAAAAACATCTGAATTCAATCCTCCGGTTAATACATCTCCATTCACTGTCACTTTATCCACACAAAAACCAAATCCATCATCATTTAATTGATTTTGTATGTAGATGTTTTTGCCTTGGTAAGTGCCTTCAATAGCTAAATTTTTAGCATTTCCTATGGTAAATGACATCAAAGACACAATTAGTATATTGAGAGGGAAAACCAATCTGAGGTATGACCCAAATTCATTTATAACCATATGTAAAGATACATTCTTTGTTTATTTTATTGATTTTACAGGCAATGATCAAATTTAATCGCTTTACACTATAAGGATTAAATATTTATTTTCAATACCTTAATTACTTGAAATCTTCCCATATAAATCGTAGTGATCCGCATGTGTAATGGTGACTTGTGAAAAATCACCCAAACGAATAAATCCTTCTGATTTTTTAACCAACACTTCATTATCAACCTCCGGTGAGTCAAATTCGGTTCTACCGATGAAATAATCACCTTCAACTTTGTCAAACAAAACCTTGTATCTTTTTCCCACTTTTAATTGATTTAATTCGTAGCTGATACCGGATTGTAAATTCATTATTAAATCGGCACGTTCTTTTTTAATCTTTTCCGGTACATTATCTTTTAGTAAATAAGCATGGGTGTTTTCCTCATGAGAATAGGTGAAAATTCCCAAACGGTCAAAACGACTACGTTCAACCCAATCGTACATCTCCTGAAAATCTGCCTCCGTTTCGTATGGATATCCTGCTATCAATGTTGTTCTCAATGCAATTTCCGGAACTTTTTCACGAATAGTCCCGATTAATTCTTCTGTTTTTTGACGTGTAATACCACGGCGCATCGACTGTAAGATTTTGGAAGAACCATGTTGAAGCGGCATGTCCAAATACTTACACACATTGTCACGCTCACGCATCACATCCAAAACATCCATTGGAAAACCTGCAGGAAAAGCGTAATGCAAGCGAATCCAATCAATTCCATTTACATCTGCTAAACGGCTAATTAAATCAGCCAGTGCCCTTTTTTTATACAAATCTATCCCATAATAGGTTAAGTCCTGAGCAATTAACATTAGCTCTTTTACACCTTTTGCAGCTAATCCTTTTGCCTGAGTTAATAAATCTTCTATCGGAGTTGATACATTCCCGCCTCGCATTAGAGGGATTGCACAGAATGAACAAGGCCTATCACATCCCTCAGCAATTTTAAAATAAGCAAAATGATTAGGTGTTGTCAATAATCGTTCCCCAACCAATTCATGCTTGTAATCCGCTTTAAGTGTTTTGAGTAGCCTAGGTAAATCGCGTGTGCCGAAGTAGGCATCTACTTCCGGAATTTCTTTTTCTAAATCATCTTTGTACCGCTCCGACAAACAACCAGTAACGTAAACTTTATCGACTAATCCTTCGGCTTTTGCTTCTGCATAACGTAGGATGGTGTCAATAGATTCTTGCTTAGCATTGTCAATGAATCCACAGGTATTAATAATCACAATTTCCGAATCATCCTTCATAGATTCGTGCTCTACTTCAAATTGATTGGCTTTTAGTTGAGCCATCATAACTTCCGAATCAAAAATATTTTTAGAACATCCGAGAGTGACAACGTTGATCTTATTTTTTTTAAGTGTTTTGGTTTTCATGGTACAAATTTAATCACAACTGCCCCTAATTCAACTGTTTTCACAAATACAATCAAAAAATCAATTGGAAAATTAAACAATCATAATTGTTATTATTTTAACTTTGCGCCCTCAATTTGTTTGGCATGAAAATATTGGTATGTATCAGCAAGGCACCGGACACAACGTCCAAAATTGCTTTCTCAGAAAATAACACAAAGTTTGATGAAAACGGTGTTCAATTCATTGTGAATCCTTACGATGAATGGTATGCATTAGTGAGGGCTTTGGAGATCAAAGAAACGAATGGCGGAAATGTGACTATCATTACTGTTGGATTGGCAGAAGATGAAGCGATCATTCGTAAAGCACTTGCGATAGGGGCAGATGATGCGGTGAGAATAAATGCGAATCCATCGGATGCTTACTTTGTTGCCTCTCAAATCGCAGAGTATGCTAAATTAAATGGTTTTGACCTGATTCTGACAGGTAAAGAAACTATTAATTACAATGGCTCACAGGTGGGAGGAATGATTGCAGAATCCTTGGATTTACCTTTTATTTCATTGGCTACTAAGTTAGATGTTAAAGAAAACTCGTTGACATTAGAACAAGAGGTTGTTGGTGGCTTACAAGTTGTAGAGGTCGCTTTGCCTGTCGTTGTCTCTTGTGCAAAAGGAATGGCAGAACAACGTATTCCAAACATGCGTGGGATCATGGCAGCACGTACAAAACCTTTGCAAGTCTTAGATCCTGTTAGTGTTGAGTCACTCACAGCTTATATTTCTTACTCCATGCCTGATTCCAAAGCTGCTTGTAAGTTGATAGATCCTATGAATATGGATGAATTGGTAACATTGTTACATAATGAAGCAAAAGTCATTTAATCGTTTGAAAATATGTCAGTTTTAGTATTTATAAATAGTAAGAGTGGGCTTAGTAAAGCCTCATTAGAAGTGGTCACTTATGGTAAAAAATTAGCTACTGATGTTACGGTGGTTACTTCCGGATCGATCGATAGTGTTCAATTGGCATCGTTAGGAAGATACGGAGCAACTAAAGTTTTGGTTGACCGGTCAGTTTCCGGTGATGATGCACAGCAATTAACACGATTAATAACAAATGCAGCTCAAAAGACGGGAGCATCGATGATTGTTTTTTCACATGATGTTGTAGCAAAAGCGATTGCTCCAAGATTATCTGTTCGTTTGAAGGCAGGACTTGTTTCCGGAGCGATTGACATCCCTTCGTCTGATGGAACCATTAAGGTCAATGTGTTTTCCGGGAAAGCATTCGGATTGGTTAGGGTCAATTCTACAACAAAAATCATATCACTTTTACCAAATAGCTTTCAGCCTGAATTAATAGCAGGGGATTGCCCGGTAGAAGAATTTAATGGAAATGTGGGAGAAACACGTGTGAAAGTAATCAGTACTAAGAAACCTGAAGGTGAAATCCCATTGCCTGAAGCAGAGTTAGTAGTTTCTGCCGGTCGAGGGATGAAAGGACCAGAAAACTGGGGAATAGTTGAAGATTTAGCTAAGGCTCTGGGTGCTGCTACGGCGTGCTCTCGTCCTGTAGCAGATATTGGCTGGAGACCGCATCATGAGCATGTTGGACAAACTGGCGTTGCCATTCGTCCGAACTTGTACATTGCTATAGGGATTTCAGGAGCAATTCAGCATTTGGCAGGCGTGAACGGTTCAAAAGTAATTGTTGTAATTAATACTGATTCTGAAGCTCCGTTCTTCAAAGCAGCAGATTATGGAGTGGTTGGAGATGCATTTGAAGTCGTTCCACGTTTCATTGAAGCGCTTAAAAAATTCAACAATGCAACCAATTAATTCGAAAAGATAATCGTACTTTTATAAATCAGGGGTTGTGTTTTCTTGCAATTCTGATTAACTCGGAAATTGAGCGGTCGCATGCAAAAAGTAAGGTTGGAAATAGTGGGCTTATCTTATAGCCAGACGCAATCTGGTGCTTATGCGTTATTGTTGTCCGAAGTGGGGGGAAAACGACAGTTGCCCATTATCATAGGAGGTTATGAGGCACAAGCAATTGCCATTGAATTGGAGAAAATGACACCTTCACGCCCACTTACTCACGATTTGTTCAAACACTTTGCTCAAGCTTTTGCAATTACGGTTACTGAAGTCGTAATTTACAATATTTTGGAAGGTATTTTTTATGCAAAACTGATTTGTGAACGAGATGGGCAGTTGACAGAGATAGATGCCAGGACCTCAGACGCAATTGCAATTGGTATTCGGTTTAACTGTCCGATTTATACCTTAGATAAAATACTGGAAAGCGCAGGTATGTTACAGGATGACTCTCCAATCAATGAAGATGATTTTCTTGAAGAGGCAGAGAATGAATCGATCGATGAAATTTCAAAAATGACAATTTCGGAACTCGAAAACCAACTAAATGAAGCAATTGATAATGAAGAATATGAGTTAGCTTCAAGGATTCGTGATGAAATAAATAAGCGTACGAGTTAAAAAACTTGTTACATTTATCGAAACTACTTTGCCATGCACATTTCGATAAAGAATCGTCTGATCTTAATGAGCTTTCTTCAATTTTTTGTATGGGGAGCTTGGTTAACAACTATCGGAACATACTGCACAGAAGGAAAAGGTTGGACGTTTAGTCAATTTGGAGCTATTTTCTCCACCTTAGCATTATCATCCATTTTAATGCCCTCAATTATCGGAATAATTGCTGATAAATGGATGCGAGCAGAACGTTTGTACGGTCTGTTACATTTGTTTTACGGGCTCATTTTATTGTTAGTCCCCAACCTTTCTTGGTTACAGTCCAATTTCTCATTCCTTTCAAAAATGCCGGAATATGAACTATTGTACTGGGTTATTTTTGCGGCGATGATTTGCTATATGCCAACAATTTCACTTTCTAATGCTGTTTCATACCGAATATTAAATATGTTTAAATTCGATGTTATCAAGGTATTTCCTCCTGTGCGTGTTTTCGGCACAATCGGATTTATTTTTGCCATGTGGATTACGAACTTGTCAGGAAGTAAAGACAATTCCATGCAGTTTATAATTGCAGGTTCAATGGCTATTTTTCTTGCAATTTATTCGTTTACCTTACCGGCTTGTCCACCCGAAGGAAACACAAAAGGAAATAAGTCACTAATTGAAATGCTTGGCTTGAATGCGTTTAAGTTATTTGCACACTACCAAACGGCATTATTTTTTATTTTTTCCATGTTGTTGGGTGCTGCTTTACAACTTTCTAACATGTATGGAGATGCATATCTCAGTAGTTTTCAGGAAGGTTCAATGGTTGAAAAATATTCGACAATCATTTATTCCATTTCTCAGATTTCGGAAACGCTTTTCATTTTAACGATTCCTTTCTTTTTAAAGCGCTTTGGGATGAAAAAAGTGATGATTATGGCTTTCTTTGCTTGGGTTTTGCGTTATGGTTTTTTCTCGGTGGGAGAAACATCTTTTGGGACAATTTTCATTGTTCTATCGTGTATTGTTTACGGTATGGCCTTTGATTTCTTCCTTATCTCCGGATCCTTGTATATTGAAACAACTACTGATTCCAAAATCAGATCGAGTGCACAAGGCTTATTCATCATGATGACAAATGGTTTTGGAGCATACATTGGCACCATTGCAAGTAGTAAAATAATTGAAGCATTTTACCTTTTGCCTAATGGGAATACCGATTGGTCCGGGGCTTGGTTGTTGTTTGCAATTTACTCACTAGTTATTGGTGTTTTATTCTCATTTTTATTCAAACACAAACATAATCCGCAAGAAATTAAGCAGGTTTCTCATTGATACAGTTAAAGTTATGAATTTGGAAAATGAGATTTTTTCCATCTGTTCCGATGTTGATTTTGAAACGATTGCACTAAAAATCTATCATTTTCAGGTCACACATTGCAATGTATATAAATCGTTCATACAATCATTGGGTCATAGCCAACCTCAATCCATTCATGAGATTCCATTTCTACCCATTTCCTTTTTTAAATCTCATGATGTCAATTCTGGTGGTAATCAAGATGCTCAAATCACATTTTTAAGCAGTGGTACAACCGGAATGCAGCGCAGTAAACATTTAATTCACAATGCTGCATTGTATGAACGTTCATTTATACATACGTATAAACGTTTCATTGGAAATCCTTCAGATCAAGTCATTCTGGCATTGTTACCGAATTACGTTGAACAAGGAAATTCGAGTTTGGTCTATATGGTTGATCATTTGATTCGTTTGACCAATACATCATTATCCGGCTTTATGTTGTCTCGCCTTGATTTGGTGAAGAAACACTACCAGACAGCAATTCAGTCCGGAAAAAAAGTAGTCATTTTTGGGGTTTCCTATGCCTTACTTGATTTAGCGGAAAAAGGCATTAATCTTTCAGAAGCTGTAGTTATTGAAACAGGTGGGATGAAAGGTAGACGCAATGAAATGATTAAAGAAGAATTGCATGAACTATTAATAGCCGGTTTGAGAGTCCCATTCGTACGCTCTGAATATGGTATGACAGAATTATTGTCACAAGCATATAGCGATAGCAATGGCGTATTTACTACTCCATGTTGGTTGAAAATTCTTTGCAGAGACACCAATGACCCATTTCATTATGTTGAACATGGTAAAACGGGTGGAATAAACGTCATTGATTTGGCAAATCTTTACAGTTGTAGTTTTATTGCAACGCAAGATTTAGGCAAGATAGAAGGAAACTCATTTCGGTTAATGGGGAGATTTGATAATGCCGATATTCGAGGATGTAATATGTTGGTTGATTGATATTTTTTTACGTCACTACACCGTATAATGTTAAAAAAATTCAAAAATGAAACAAGCGATAAAAAGATACATAGATCGAATTTGGAAATTTACGGATGATTTCAACTTTGATGTCATACATAAAAGGGAATCCAATCCTTTTGAGGATGTGATTCCTAACTTGGCGGAAACAGCAATCAACGAGTCTTATTTGATAGATAATCGAAAGTGGACTCATAAAGAATACATTAAACATCTGAAAAGAAAAGTAATAATTGATCCGGATTTTTCATATTGTATCACAGCCTTAATCCTGATAAACTTGAACAGGGCATTTTTAGGATGATGGCTTCTGAATAATTCAAACCAAATTCATGTTTATTAGTCAAATCAAATAATTTTGCATATGTTAAATTTTGAAATCATCAATCCGACACGTATTGTTTTCGGCAAGGAGCAATATGAGCGATTGCCTCAATTACTAAATAACTATTCAATTAACAAGCGCATTATGCTTGCCTACGGTGGTGGTAGCGTTAAGGCCACCGGACTCTTTTCGAAGATAATGACCTATTTGCAAGATTTTACAGTTATTGAATTTGGGGGAATTGAGGCAAATCCTGAGTTTTCAACACTTTTGGAAGGCGTGAAACTGGCAAAAGAGCAAAAGATTGACTTTATTTTGGCTGTCGGGGGAGGTTCAGTGATTGATGGAGTGAAGTTTATGAGCGGGGCTATCAAGTATTCTGGAGACCCTTGGGACGTTTTGCTTCGAAAAGATGGTTGTTTGTTTGAAAAAGCCATCCCATTTGGAACTATTTTAACAATTCCGGCAACAGGATCAGAGGCTAACTCGGGAGCTGTAATAAGCAGAAGCGAAATGAAAGAAAAAAGAACAATGGGAGGACCTTTATTTTTTCCAAAATTTTCCTTTTGTGACCCAAGTCTGGTCTCCACATTGCCTAAACGTCAACTGGCAAATGGAATAGTAGATGCTTATATGCATACATTGGAGCAATACCTTACATATCCAACCGATAATTTATTACAGGAGCGTCAGGCTGAAGCTATTTTACAAACATTAATTGAAATAGGGCCAAAAGTGCTAAAAAAGCCGGCTGACTACAAGCTTGCAGCCAATTTTATGTGGTGTGCTACCAATGCCTTGAATGGCAATTTACGTTGTGGTGTACCAACAGATTGGACAACACACATGATTGGACATGAATTGACTGCCTTCTACGGAATTGATCATGCTAGAACTCTTGCTATTATTGCCCCTAGATTGTATGAGAATCAATTTAAAAACAAGAAAGACAAGCTGGTTCAATATGGTAAAAGGGTCTGGAAAATAAAGGGTTCATCAACTGAGATTGCAAAAAAAGCGATCCAACAAACAGAATTATTTTTCCAGTCGTTGGGTATAAAAACAGCTATTTCAGCTTATACTAAAGATACTGAAACCATTGCAGCAATCATCCGTAAGCGCTTCGAAGATCGAAATTGGGTTTCCATGGGCGAAAGATATGCAATAACTCCTGAAGATATTGAGAACATTGTAAGAAAGGCAGTCTAATATCAAAGGTATTTATTAAAACTTTGCTTACAGATGTTTTGAATCGATACTAAAAGTTATAGAAGAATTGCAATAAAATGAATTTTGTCCCTAAAAAACGAAAAACACTTTGAATTTGTTGAATGTGTTTTTATCAGTAATATCGCTTGGGTAATTGATAGTAGAAAGAATTGTTTTAGAAACAACATAAAAGATTAGCACCAAAAGAAAAAATCTTGTTAATACTTGAATATGCAATGATAAGATACAAACTGCCTCCTCCAAATTTCGTATTTAATTCTCTTCTTTGACCTGAGTTATTCTATTCTAACATAATCCTGGATAAACAAAATGTGCTATTAATTAAATATATTTATTGAATATAAATTGTATGTCTGAAAAAAAAACTAATATCAATGAGCTGGGAGAATTTGGACTTATTGACCAGCTTACGACCACGTTTGAAAATAAAAATGAATCTACATTGAAGGGTGTTGGCGATGATGCTGCAGTTATTGCGACATCATCAGATGAAGTACTACTACTTTCGACTGATAGTTTAATTGAAGGAGTGCACTTTGATTTGATGTATATGCCACTTAAACATTTGGGATACAAGGCTGTTTCAGTAAACGTGTCAGACATTTGTGCCATGAATGGGAAAGCAGAGCAAATAACTGTTTCAATAGCAGTATCCAGTCGTTTTACAATCGAAGCATTGGAAGAATTTTACAAAGGAATTCGTTTTGCTTGTGAAAAGTACAAAGTAGATCTGGTTGGGGGAGACACATGTTCCTCTGTTTCAGGATTAATGGCAAGTATCTCAGTGCTAGGAAGGGCAAAAAAGGATGAACTTACGTTCAGAAATGGAGCAAAAGAAAATGACTTGATTGTAGTAACAGGTGATTTGGGAGCAGCATATATGGGGCTGCAAGTATTAGAACGCGAAAAGGAAGTTTTTAAAGCAAATTCTTCCATACAACCTGATTTGGATGGGCATGATTACATTATTGAACGACAATTGAAGCCTGAAGCAAGACAAGACGTTATTCGGTTTTTAAAAGAATTAGATGTCGTACCAACTGCAATGATTGATATTTCTGATGGTTTGGCTTCTGAAATATTACACATCTGCTCAGCCAGTAAGGTCGGGTGTCATATCTATGATGAAAAAATCCCTATTGATGCCAAAACTTCAATGACTGCCTTAGATTTTAATTTGGATCCCACAACCTGTGCCTTGAATGGCGGGGAAGATTATGAACTGCTTTTTACTATCAAACTATCGGATTACGACAAAATAAAAGGTAATCCACACATGACTGTAATTGGACATATTACCAATGAAAGAGATGGAATTTATTTTATTGATAAAAATGGGTCTGCCATTCCTTTAAAAGCGCAAGGATGGCAACATTTCAGCAGCCGTTAATTGAGTCTGTCTAAGATCAAATAATATTCCCTATGCTATCAACAGCTAAAGGGGGATAAATCCAAAATTTGAAAGGAGTTTGATCTTTTTTTGCTTGTATTTTTGTTTTATGAAATTTCGTACATCACAGACGGTAGCTTCTATTGCTGCTTTAATCAATTGCAAATACATAGGTAATCCCCAACAACCCGTAACAGGAATCAATGAAATTCATGTCGTTGAGCCCGGAGATTTGGTGTTCGTGGATCACCCGAAATACTACCAAAAAGCTCTAAATAGTGCTGCAACTATTATATTAATTAACAAAGAAGTTGATTGTCCTGCGGGGAAAGCATTGATTATTTCAGAAAAACCATTTGATGATTACAATTATTTGACAATCCATTTTTCTCCGCTTAAACGGCAAAAAATGTTGATCAATGAAGCATCTGAAATAGATGGAACAGCCTTTATTTATCCTAATGTTTACATTGGTAATCAAGTAAAAATCGGCAAAAACGTAACCATTTATCCGGGGGCTTGTATCATGGATCGCACTATCATTGATGAAAATGTAATTGTCGGACCTAACACAGTAATAGGACATTATGCATTCTATTACAAGAAAAAAGAAAATGGCTACAACCGTATGCACACATGTGGCAGTGTTCACGTAGGCCGAAACGTTGAGATTGGGGCATCTTGCACGATTGATGCAGGTGTTTCAGGAACCACAGTTATTGGTGAAGGCACTAAAATAGATAATCAGGTACACATTGGACACGACACCGTTGTTGGAAAAAATTGCTTGATGGCAGCAAAGGTTGGATTAGCGGGCTGTGTGCGTATTGAAGATCACGTTATTCTATGGGGACAAGTCGGATGTGCTAGTGATGTAACTATCGGAGAAGGAGCTATTGTATTGGCTCAATCCGGTATTTCGAAAAGTTTGGAAGGAGGAAAGACTTATTTTGGAAGCCCTTGCTCAGAAGTCAAAGAAAAGTTCAGAGAAATGGCAGCATTGAGAAAATTACCACAATTGTTGGATAAATTACAATGATTGAGCAACAAGTCAAGCAACTGGAAAATCAACTCAATATTCAGGAGCTTAAACTAAATTCTCTTCTTGAAATAACTAATGCGATCAATGCCAATAAGGAAGTTGATCAACTGATTCGAATTTTTGAGTTTATTCTCAAAGAACAACTTGGGTTTCGCAAATTTATTCTTTTTAACCATCTAAATGACGATTGGTCTTGTTTACTGAAATCTGGATTCAAAGGAAATGTTAAAGATTTTGACGTTAATAAGGAGTTAATTCGATTCAAGGAATTAACAATTATCGAATCGTCACATTTATTTCTACTGACAGAATTTGATGTTGTAATTCCCGTTTACCATAAAGGAAAGGCTATAGCTTATTTGTTGTTTTCGGGCATGAAAGATGATAAATGCAAATTAAATGAAGATTGGACAACTACGTCATTTGTGCAAACATTGGCAAATATCATTGTTGTTGCTATTGAGAATCAACGCATGCGAAAACAGGGGATTATTCAGGAACGAATAAAAAAGGAACTTGAACTCGCCTCGGAAATGCAGAAATTGCTTTTTCCCTCTGATCTGCCTTCCAATCGAAGCATGGATATTTCAGCTAAATACACCCCCAGACATGAAGTTGGTGGGGATTATTACGATTTCATTCCCTTAGGTGATGATGAATATATCATTTGTATAGCAGATGTTTCAGGTAAAGGAATAAGTGCAGCGATGCTCATGGCTAATTTTCAAGCAACCATTCGAACTCTTTTCAATTATCAGCGTTTTGAGATGGAATTTTTAATGGAGGAACTCAACAAAAAAGTAATGCAGAGTGCAAAAGGAGAAAAATTTATTACCTTCTTTATTGCACATTATCGAGTTGATTCAAGAGAGTTGAGATATGTAAATGCCGGGCATAATCATCCATTTATTACCAATGGTCGTAAAGTAGAAATGCTAACAGAAGGCTCAATTGGTTTGGGTATGCTTGATGAACTACCTTTCATTCAAATCGGGACAAAAACGCTCAACCCAAATACAACAATAGTCCTTTACACAGATGGTGTTGTAGAATTGGAAAATGAATACTCAGAATTTTTTGGAGTTGAGCGACTGATTAAGTTAGTTAACGGCTTCTATCCGCTTAAAATGGAAGATTTGAATAACTTGATTTTCTCAAAACTTGACGAATGGAGAGGTGATTTGGGGTTGGTTGATGATACTGCAATATTCAGTTGTCGGTTTTTTTAAGCTGTTCTTTTGGTTGCTTTGTTCAGTTGTAATCTCAGTGAAATTAAATGTGAATATAAAGCTACAGAATTATCACCAACGTGGGTAAAAGCATAGTCTATCTTGAAGTTTTTCACTTTAAGTCCAATACCAATTCCCGGCTGAACATTTAGTTTTTTGATTCCTTCAAAATTGGTGATGTATTGAAGATTGTTGATTCCGCCCCGAACACTTATGATTTTACGAAATCCTACCTCTAAGCCCAAATGAGGATCTGCTGAGAAAACGCTAGATTTTATTAGTGTGTTTCTCATCCCATCACTCGTAATATCAATATCTACTTCCGCTGCTGCGTATACCCCCTTTTTTCCTATGTTAAAAGAGTGATAACTCGCAAGGATAAATCTCGGTAACGTTAGTTCGATTCCATTAATTGGCAAGACATTACCTGTTGCTGTAAACACATCTTTCGTTGCTTGATCCAAACTAAATACCCAAGCATTGAAAGTTGTGCTTACATCTCTTGCCATCAATCCAAATTTCCATTGTTTTTTACTCAGATATTGTAGCCCACAATCAAGACCAAAGCCCCAGGATCCGGCGAAATTACCAATCGTTCTCCGAATGAGTTTGAAGCTTCCTCCAAGACTCAATCTTTCTTTTTTTAACTTTCGTGCATAAGAAATCAAAAAGCCATAATCAGCTGCCGAAAATGTCTTGATATTGTCGTAATTTACATTTCCTGAGTTGTCAATGAGTTGTGTTGTATTAAGGATGTTATCGACCGCAAAACGAATCGCAGAAAAGCCAATCGAACTTTTGGAATTAATACTATGTGAAGCTCCTAAGTAGTCATATTTTGCGATTCCGGCAAAATATTCTGAATGCATCAATCCGATATCCAACCACTTATTTGATTGTGTTAATCCTGCAGGATTCCAATATCCAGAATAAACTCCCTCTGTTTGAGCTACTACAGCGTTTCCCGATCCGGAAGCATCAGCTCCAACACCAATGTTCAAAAATTCATTCGAATATTTTGGTGTTAAATTACTATTTTGAGCTATTGAGCACAAACAGATCAAAAAGGATGTTAATAATATTATTTGTTTCAAAGGAAAATAACAGTGAAAAAAATTAAAAACTAATAACTGAATATTACGTAAAAAATTGTGTTATTTGCCATAAATATAGTGTCAAAAGGTTATTTAATATTCAAATTAACCAAAACAATGTCCATAGAGTCAATACGTCATACCTACAATATTGCCAATTTGCTTACTGCTTCCAATTTAATTTGTGGTGTATTGGCTATCATTTTAATTTTTGCAGGCCGAATTGACTGGGCGCCTTTTTTAATATACTTAGCCGCTATATTCGATTTTTTAGATGGGTTTTTGGCCAGAAAATTAAAAGCAAACAGCGAATTGGGTAAACAACTTGATTCTCTTGCTGATTTGGTTACATTTGGCGTTGCCCCAGGGCTTTTGACCATGGTAATGCTTGTTTTTACCATTTACATTGATGGCCCATATTACGGTGATTCGTTTGCTTCTCATACTCACTTTCAACTTCAAAATTGGTTGAATGCTTTGTTTTATAGTGTGCCTAACAATATGGATGCTTCTATTAAATATTTACCATTTATAGCTCTTTTAATTCCATTTTTTTCGATGTTCAGACTTGCTAAGTTTAACTTAGATAAGCGTCAATTGGATTCATTCATAGGCTTGCCAACACCATTGAACGCACTCTTTTTTACCTTCTTTCCTCTTATCCTTTGGACAAATTTCAATCAATTGAGAACAGGAAACTGGAAATACTCGTTTCTTTTTGATACCCATTTTTTATCTCTGATTGTATTGATTATGAGCTTGATGCTTGTTGCCAAAATACCCCTTTTCTCGCTAAAATTCAAAAATTTATCATGGAAACACAATCAAACCCGATTCATCTTTCTAATTGTTTGTGTTTGCTTGTCAATCACAATGTTTGTCTGGGCAATCCCAATGATTGTATTTTTGTACTTCATTTTATCTGTTTTAGAAAATAATTTCGCAAAGAAACATCAACATGAGATTTAAGGTAGAAATAGACGTAATGCCACTTGATGCCTTGTTGGATCCTCAAGGAAAAGCGGTTGCAAATAGTATGAAAAATATCGGGTTACCCGAAATAAACAATGTACGGATTGGAAGGCATATAAGGCTGTTTATTGAATCCCCCGATATAGAAATCGCTTCAGAAAAAGTGGAGGAAGCATGCAAAAAGTTATTGGCAAATCAAATTATGGAAACTTATCACTATACTCTTATTGAGGTTTAACCAATTCCAGTTGCCTCTGAATTAACAGTATTAGCCCTAAATTTGATAAAAGCTTTATTTCAATATGATATGTTTAAGCAGATTTTTCTTTTTTGTTTAATTGTGTTTTCGAATACCATTTTTGGACAAGTTCATCAACGTATATTGTTACTTAATGGTTTTCTTCATGTAGGAAACGGTGATGTCATAGAAAGTGCCTTGATCGGGATTCAAGATGGAAAAATTACTGAAGTTGCCAATTCACTCACAGCAAAATATCAAATTTCAGAATGGGATACCGTTATTGAACTCAATGGACAGCATGTTTATCCTGCGTTTATAGCACCCAACTCAACACTAGGCTTAACAGAAATAGATGCTGTTCGTGCAACTCGGGATTTTGAAGAAGTCGGACAATTTAATCCACACATCAGAACTCAAGTTGCTTATAACGTTGAATCAAAAGTCATCAGTACTGTAAGAACTAACGGAATTTTGCTTGCCCAAACCACTCCTCGGGGTGGTACTATTACGGGCACATCTTCTGTCATGGCGTTAGCCGGCTCAAACTGGGAAGATGCAACCATTTTGAAGAATGACGGGATTCATGTCAATTGGCCTGTTAGCACTCAATTAATTGATGATCAATCTGAAAAAAAACGCAGTGATCAATATGAAGTTCAAAAAAGAGCCTTATATGATTTTTTTGATCTTTCAAAAAGCTATGACTCCGAAACTCATCGAACCGAACGAGATGTGAGACTAGAAGCAATGAAAGAGTGTTTTAACGGTCAAAAACGTATTTATTTTCACGCCGATGAGCTACAACAACTTCAAGATATTATTGATTTTATTAATTTTTTTCACTTGAAATACCCTGTTATTGTTGGTGGTTATGATAGTTATTTAATTGCCCCCAAACTTAAAGATGAAAAAATCCCAGTTATGTTCAGACGTTTGCATTCACTACCTTTATTAGAAGAGGAGTCCCCTGATTTTGTATATCGAATTCCTGCCATGCTTCAAAAAGCCGGAGTTAGCTTCTGTTTGCAAAATGAAGGTGATATGGAGGCGATGAATGCGCGTAATATTCCATTTTTAGCAGGAACAGCAATGGCTTATGGTTTGTCCGAGGAACAAGCAATCCGAAGTATATCTTTATCCTCTTGCGAAATTTTGGGGATAGCTGACTTATATGGAAGTGTCGAAAAAGGAAAATCAGCCACATTTTTTGTGTCTAAGGGGAATGCTCTAGATATGAGTACGAACCAAGTCAGTCTGATTCTTTTGAACGGAAAAATTGTCCCAACAACTAATTTTCAATTAGACTTATATCAAAAATATAAATTGAAATACGAAAAGTAAATTTTGTTCAAATTAGTATTTTTTTCAATCTAATCATTCCGTTATGCATTTTCAATTGTTAAATTTGACCCGTTAAATAGGAGTTAAATAATACTAAAATTCAAAAAAATGGCTTTCGAATTACCTGCTTTGCCTTATGCGTATGATGCGTTAGAACCTCACATTGATGGGAGAACGATGGAAATTCATCATACTAAACATCACAATGCATACATTACAAATCTTAATGCCGCTATTGCCGGAACCGAGTTGGAAGCAAAACCCATCGAAGATATATTGAAAGTTTGTAAGGATATTCCCGCTGTTCGTAATAACGGGGGTGGTTATTGGAATCACAACTTATTTTGGGAAATAATGGCTCCCAATGCAGGAGGGGAACCTTCAGGAAAATTAGCAGATGCTATTGTTGATTCATTTGGTTCTTTTGCTACTTTTAAAGAGGAGTTCTCCAAGGCAGCGTTAACACGCTTTGGATCCGGCTGGGCATGGTTATGTGTTACAAACGGAAAGTTGGAGATTTGTTCTACTGCAAATCAAGATAATCCGTTGATGGGAGAAGGTTGTAAAGGCACACCAATTTTAGCCTTGGATGTTTGGGAACACGCTTACTATTTACACTACCAAAACAGAAGACCGGATTATATAAGTTCATTTTTTAATGTGATTAATTGGGATGCTGTTTCGCAGAAATATGAAGCGTGTATAGCATAACTATACAAAAGAAATTCATAGATTTCTTAAAATCTAGCATCATGCGGAGATAAAAGTTATTTTTATTATAATGATGGAATTTCCTGTTTTCAGTTAAGTTATAGGAAAACACACTTCATAACGTATTGTTTAACAATATACTTTGTTTTTTTCCTTTATTAAGGATTCGTTATAAATTGAATTTTAATTTCGTTTTGTCACAAAAAAACACTTCATTAACTGAGAACATTCTTCTTCCAAAACTCCATTAGTAATGAGCGTTTTGGGATGATAAAGATTGTTCTGAAATCTGCCAGCTCCTCTTTTCTCATCACGTGTTCCAAAAACAATTTTGTCAATTTGAGCCCAATAAAGAGCTCCTGCACACATGACACATGGCTCAACAGTCACATATAGAGAACACCCTTTCAGGTATTTTCCTCCTATATGTTCAGATGCAGCAGTAATGGCTTGAATTTCTGCGTGAGCCGTAACATCGTGAAGTCGCTCCGTGTAATTATGTGCACGCGCAATAATTTGATTGTTGACAACAACGATTGCTCCAATAGGAACCTCATTGAATTCCAAAGCCTTTTGAGCTTCAATCAATGCTTGCCTCATGAAAAATTCATCGTTGAAGGGAGCAATCATATTTTGTTATAAATAATGAAAAGATTATTGTTTAATGACTTTAATCCATTTTGAATTTGTTCCTTGAGATATATTTATATGGTATGTCCCTGCAGAAAATGACTCTCCAAAAGAATAGGCACCATCTTCAATGAGATGAATTATTTCCTTTTCATGAATTATTTTCCCCATAATATCGTAAACCACTATATTAATAAGCTCATTTTCATCTGTTGATACGGAGACGTTAAATTTTTCATTTGTAGGGTTAGGGAATATGATGGCGTCAAAAGAACCTATGGACATACTATCAACATCTTTGTTTACCAAGCATGATTTATAGTAAATGGTAAGCGTATTCGTACTATATACTGATGCACATGTTCCTGTAGTTAATTTTACTCTGAACATATTTGCCCCAACGGAAGCTCCCGAAACGGTATAAGATGCTGAGGTTGCACCTGTAATATCAGTCCATGTAGATCCGGAATTGACTGAACGTTGCCACTGAATTGTGCCAACGTAACCTGTTGCAAGAGTCAATACTTTTGATGTACTGGAGATACAAATTGCATTGGTCGCATCAGCTCCTGATGGAGTCGTCGTGTTTTGTGAAATAGATTTTGTTACCGGACCTACAGTTATCACATAGTTAGAGGTATTCACGGATGAACATGTTCCACTTGTTAATGTTGCTCGAAAAGCTGTTGATAAAGTCAATACACCTGTTGCCAAAGTTGTTGTAGTTCCAGTCACATTAGTCCAGGTCGGTGTAGCAGCCGTCCAATTCGTAGATTTTTGCCAAACTATCGATCCCGTTGATCCCGTTAAAGTTAATGTTGTTCCTGTATTACTGGTACACAAAGTATTTGTCCCACTGATAGTTCCCGCTACTGAAGCAGGTGTAACTGTTATGGTTGTTGCACCGGAGGTAGCACTACACCCACTCACATTACTTACTGTTACTGTATATGATCCCGCTGTCGCTGCTGTGTAGGTTGATGCGGTTGCTCCACTGATGGCTACTCCTGCTTTCTTCCATACATACGTTAA
>CAZGJF010000001.1:39322-180428 GCA_964526595.1 uncultured Akkermansia sp.
AGAATGTTGTCGATCCACCGGCAGTAATCGTTGCAGTTGGCAATGTATTTACCGTTACTGTCATTGAAGTAGGTGTAGCACAAGATCCTGAAGAAGGTGTAAAAGTATAGGTGGTTGTTGATGTATTGTCTGGAGATGGTGACCAACTTCCTAATATTCCATTGAGAGAATTTGTTGGTAATGAAAGAATTCCTCCTTTACAAATAGGAGAAATTTGTGAAAACGTAGGCGTTTGTACTTGCGAAACTAGCACAGAAATAGAATTAGACATTGAGTAACATCCATATTGATTGGTTGATCTCACAGTATAATTACCACTTTCTGAAACATTGATTGTATTTCCTGTCACACTATCTAATAATAGCCCATTTTTATACCACTGTAAATAGTTTAAAGCTGAACTATCCATGATTGAATTCAATGAAATTAAATTTCCCGAACAAATAGTGGTAGGCATACCATTTGTTGTAATTGATATATTTGGTACCATTTCCATTTCAATGAATAAGGCAGCGGAAGTATTGCTAACTTGAATTGAATCAAAGACCATTACTGCATAAGAACCTTGAGTTTTCGCATATAAAGTTTGTTGTGATTCACCTTGTATAGGCAACCCATTCAAATACCATTGGTATGAAAAGCCTGACCCAGCATTAGCAACTAATAAGAGAGAGTCTCCTGTACAGAAAGAAGTATTGCCATTAGACATAATTTCAGCAACTGGTTTTAAATTCACATGTACATTTAGTGATTCAGATGGGGTAGAACAATTATTTGAATTTGTAGCGATTATATTATATAATCCTGACTCTACTACATTATAAAATAAATTTGTTGCTCCAGGAATTATAGTATCATTTCGTTTCCATTGGATAGTGTTACTCTGTTCTGTTGTAGCATAGAGAACTAATGAATCTCCCTCAATAATTGTAGTAGAACCTGAAGGTGTAATAAAAATGGTCGGATTTTCAACAATATCGACAAAAATGTTGTTTGAGTTCAAAGAACAAAATCCAGAATCAGATATGTTCACATAATATGTGCCTTGTTCATTTACCTCGAGCGATTGAATGTTGACATCTTGAATCAATGAATCATTCAAATACCAATGATAGTTTAATCCACTGCCGCTATTTGCCTGCAAAGTTATCGTGCTTCCATCACAAATTACAGTTGAACCCATTGCCGTGATACTAGCTCCTGAACTAACCGGTAAAATATCGGATGTTCCCTCACACCCATTAGAGTCAATTACAAGTACGCTGTAGTAATCGGTATGCATTGCATCAAAAGGAACCACAATGATATTATTATTATTCATACCATTAATTACGGTATCGTTTTTAAACCACATATAATATGAATCCGTACTATCTGAAACGGCGTTAATTGTAACATTACCACTTTGACAAAATGATATTTGTTCACTCAAGAATAAACTTATTTCAGGATTTTGATTTACATAGGTGTAAACCGAATTTGAAGTAGCAGAACAACCAATACTATCTATTGTCTTAACAGCATATACCCCTGCTTGTTTAGCTGAATAAATTGATTGATTTGGAGCATTGATTACGGCTTCATCTTTCAACCAGATAAAATTTGAAGAAGAAGCATTGGTTGAAAGAAGTACATCAGCACCTTGACAAAATGTTGTTGATCCAAACGCATTTAAAACTGGTATCTCAGGGGTGTTGACTAGTACGTTAATACTATTAGAAATCAATGAGTATGCATATTGATTACTCACAATTGCATAATAATTTCCACTTGTAGTTACGTATAGTGAATTTTCATTTTCGGATATCATTAGACTATCATTTCTATACCATTGGTAACTATAACCATCCCCAATTGCTGCGAGTAATTGTACAGAATCCCCCTGACACATAGTTGTAGCTCCCACTGCTTGAATCGTTGCATTTAATTCAGTTTGAGGATTAGAAGTAATCATTCGAATTGCAAAAGCATTTCCGTTTGAATAAGTTGTTGGATAGCCTGATGCGTTTAAAACTGTTACAGTACTTGTGTACCAAGGCTGCTCTAATGTATGGTCGTCCAAAATTTCGACCGGTGTATTGGAACCATTATAGGTTTGAGCGACAGCATAGTAACGCGCACTAGCCAACTCAATTGGTTGATCAAATGATATCGTACATTTTCCTTGTTGCACATCCGACTCTGTAATTGTATAGAATTCTCTTTCAGCAATGTTGTTTTGTAGATCAATTTGTGCATCCAAAACACCTGATCGCCAATTATATTCCTCAGCAATACTTATTTTAATTTGAGCCCCAACACTAGTTCCTTGTCCCAATAATATTTCAAAACCTGAAATTTTATTTGAAGGCTTTTTAAGTGAATATAAAGTAGCAAGGTAAGTCGATGTAGGTTGACTGAAGGAATTTGATCCGATACCGCTATAATTAATAGAATCTTCAGGATACAAACCAATCGCATCTAATGAATACAGGTTGTTTGTAATTTTAAATTTACGATCAACACTGACAGTTGCAGATCCCGAGCTATCTAATGGAAGATTGTCAGAGAAAAATGAGAAATCTACAGCATAATCTCCTTCTAACAACTGCTCAGCTACCATCTGATATTGATAGGATGAGTCAATACTTTGGAATGTTCCTAAGGAATCGTAAAACACATAGGGTCCTGCGTTTGTTCGAACTACCGCATTTGTCTGCGCATTTGATCCATGGTTAAAAACCATACTTTTTAAATTCCATACAGAATCAGCTTGATAGTATGGAATACGGCTATAAGAAAACTCATCATTTCCATTGATGATAGAAGCCTTAATACCTATATTATTTGGACAGCTACCTATGTTATTTCCAATTCGAGCAACTACCGCAGCATTTTGCATGGCATTGACCAAGTTTGCCCCATCAGAATTTGACAACATAACGACTGGAATCGTAATGCCATAGCCATAAGATCCGGCTCCCATTTCAAACACATTTTCGTCTCTGTTAATAACAATTAATGCAACTGCCCCGGCATTTTGCGCATTCAATGCTTTTAAACTAAACTCACATGTGTTGCGATATACTACTGCAATTTTACCTTGTACATAGTTAATTATTGCGCTGCAGCCTTCTTGTGAAATTGGATGACCTTGTGCGTTAGTACCATAAGATCCGTCTTCTGCTAGAACTAATGTGTCCAAAACATAGTTCCCATATTGGTTAAAATCAGGTGTGCCCCAACCTATGTCACTTTTGGCCCAAGAAAAATTGTATTCATTTGCTATGGATGAAGGAGATACTCCCTGAAAAGCAACATGAGTAATGCAGTTATTATTGTTTGATGTATTGATTGTAAGATTAATTGTGATTATACTATCACAACCTTGTGCATTAGGAATTGTATCAATGTATATGCCTGAAGAAGTATAAGTTAACCCTGATGGACTTTGATATGAATCAACAGCCGTAATTGAAATGCTTGAAGATGTATTCACACAACAAATATTACCTA
The DNA here is from genome assembly GCA_964526595.1 of uncultured Akkermansia sp. Lineage (GTDB taxonomy): Bacteria > Bacteroidota > Bacteroidia > Flavobacteriales_D > Crocinitomicaceae > M0103. The sequence continues at coordinate 42,818 of CAZGJF010000001.1, forward strand.
TTCTAACAACTACCGGACCATTTTGCATTTGGTTAATGAGATGATTTCCGTCAGTACTAGATAGCATGACAACAGGAATCGTTACGTTAACACCGTCAGCACCCCCACCCATTCCAATTGTTTGGGGATCACGATTAACAATTATTACACCGATAGCCCCTGCATTTTGTGCGTGTAACGCTTTTGTGCTAAACCCACATGTATTTCTTCTTATAACGACAATTTTACCACTATAAGCGCTTGAATCAGATGGAAAGCAACCTTCCTCGGACAATAAATTACCAAAAGTGGCATTAGTTCCTGAAATGCCGTCATTTACCATGATGAGTGATCCTTGAATATAGGTTCCGGAATTTGAAAAGTTTGGCGTATTCCAATCACCATTGAAAGGAGCTGCCCAAGTGAAATTATAGTTTCCGACAATTGCTGAAGGTGAAACCCCTTGAAATACTATCTGAGGTTGACAAGTATTTATTGTCAAATGTGTAATTACTACGCTATCACACCCTTGTACATTGGAAATAGTATCAAAGTATGTGCCTGAAGCAGTATATATTATACCAGAAGGACTTTGATAGCTATTGGTAGCAGTAATTGAAATCTCTGATATTGCTGGCTGAATTACAGATATGGTCAACTCATCTGATGCCGTACATCCATACACATTCGTTCCTGTAACTTGATAAGTAGCAGTAGTTGTTGGAACAAAGCTTGTACCGTTTGATAATCCGTTTGACCAACTGTAAGAATCTGCTCCAATGGCATTAAATGTTATTGAATCTCCTAAACAAACAGTATAATCGTTTCCTGCATTGACATTCATTTGAACGGGGCATTGTAATGAAATTTTAAAATTGTCAATGAAAAGAAGGAACATATCATACGAATTGTTTCTTATTGCAACGTGAATGGTTTGTCCCGCATATTGAGATAAATCTATTTGATGAGTAGTATAAGATTGGTTGGCGGTAGAAACCGTTAAAACTGGATTCGTGAAATTAGAAATTTGGTTGCCGGAAGTAGAAATGTAAACAATAAATCCATCGGGATAATTTGGGTCTGGTGCCATTGCATCAAATTCAAGCAGATAACTGCCCGAATTTGGTATATTGATACTCGGTGTGACCAACCAATCATCCGATGCTCCAGGAGAGATATACCACGAAGTTGAAGCAATTTGATTTCCACCTCCATATATTGAAGCCTTCTGGATTATTTTCCACGCATCAGCTCCCATAAAATTCACGTTAGTCGCCGGTAATAAGCTGTCTAAATTGTATTGACTCCAGCCATCCGGAAGTGATGAAGAAGCATCAAAATTCTCAGACCAAATTATCTGTGCTTGTGCATTAAAAATAGTCCCAAAAAGAACTAATGAAAGTAAATGTTTTTTCATACTCAGCAGTTAAATAAACAGCCAATTTAAATAAAATAATATGAAAATTGATTTTTTATTAGTAATAACAGAAGATGCTAAAATTGAATAATACAATTTATTTCTTATTTGTGTTAGTAGATAACATAGATGGTTTATGCTAACTTTGATCAATGTTCGAAACTCTTTTTAAAAGCCCTTCATTCCTTCAGAAAGGTGATGTGATTTTCATTACTGCCCCATCCAAATCAGTTGAACCTGATGTAATCAACCATGCTAAATCATTTTTTGAAAATCAAGGTTTTTCAGTCCTAATAAGTCCAAATTGTATGGGAAAACATCATTATTTTTCAGGTACGGACGAAGAACGGACTTTTGATTTACAAATGGGTCTTGATCATCCTAAAGTGAAGGCCATCGTTTGTGCAAGAGGAGGCTATGGTTGTATTCGGATTGTTGATCGACTTCAGTGGGCCGGCTTTATTAGAAACCCAAAATGGCTACTTGGATTTAGTGATATTACCGTTTTACATCAACGAATTCAACGTTACGGTATTCAGAGTATCCATGGTACCATGCCGTTTAATTTTCAAACGAATACTGCGGATGCACTGGATTCAATGCTTGAATGTTTAAGAGGAGTTCATCACCCAATTCGCTGCGCAACTAATTCATATAATAAATTTGGTTATGCATATGGTAAGCTAATTGGAGGAAATCTGAGCATTTTATATAGCTTGTTAGGAACTGACGATCAACCTGATTTCTCTGATTCAATCTTGTTTGTAGAAGATTTAGCTGAACATCTCTACCATATCGATAGAATGTTTTATGCTTTCAAAAAAGCAGGAGTACTAAATAAGATCAAGGGCTTAATTATTGGTGGAATGACTGATTTGGAAGATACAACTGCACCATTTGGAAAGAGTGTTGAAGATATTATCTCTGACCATTTTATTTTTCACAATATTCCCATCGCATTTGGATTCCCCGTCGGACACATTAATGATAACCGATCACTTATATTGGGGAAATTATGTAAACTAAACGTAGCCCCAGATGGTACTTCTCTTAATTATGAAAATGCATAATTATTGAATCATCTCGACGCTATCAATAATAAATCTAAATAAGAACCAAAATCCTTGTTCTTTGTTTCTACTATATAAATTTGCATTGTTGTTTTGAATTAAGAAATTACTGAATTATGAGTAAATCTGCTATTTTATCCTCATCCATCGCAAAAAAGTATTGGATGGCGTTAACCGGTCTGTTTTTGTGTTTGTTTTTAATTGGCCACTTAATAGGCAATCTTCAATTAATCTTGAAAAATGAAGAGGAAGGTAAGTTGGCTTTTAATCAATATGCTTATTTCATGGCTCACAACCCAATGATAAAGATCCTATCCTATTTAACTTATTTGTCTATTTTATTTCATGCGGTAGATGGGATTTTACTTGCTCTTCAGAATAAGAAAGCTCGTCCGATATCTTATACTTATTCGAATCCTTCATCAAATACATCTTTTATGGCTCGTAAAATGGCTGTATTGGGAACAGTCATTTTATTGTTTATTGTTATTCATATGGCCAACTTCTGGTATAAGGTCAAAGTTTCAAATGCGCCGGTACCACTTCACAAAGTTATGATTACTGATCCACAATCAAAACAAGAACAAGGTCTTTACGTGACTCATACCGATAATTTTGTTCCTGTGTCTGCTTTTACAGATTCTCCGATGGCTCCTGCTCAGATGATTATCAAAAATGGTACAGAGTTTTACAATAAGCAAGTTAATGTAAAAATGGGGGAGGGGTATAAAGATCTTCATTCTCTTGTTTATGGCTTTTTTGGGCATGACAAAACGAAGTTTGGGATTCCTAAAAATAATTTAGCAGGCATTGCAGTCCTATTTTACGTATTGTCAATGTTGGTGTTATCCTTACATCTCCAACATGGTTTTTCAGCAGCTTTTCAATCATTGGGACTTAATCACAAACGTTATAACTCTCTGATCCATTCCATTGGAACTATTTTTTCTATTGCTGTACCGCTAGCATTTGCCATTATTCCTATTTACATTTATTTAACGAAATAATCGCGTCATCATGTCACTTTTAGATTCAAAAATACCAGATGGGCACATCTCTCAGAAATGGACCGACCATAAAAACAACTTAAAGCTTGTTGCACCTAATAATCGGCCAAAAATTGACATTATTGTAGTCGGCACCGGATTGGCCGGGGCATCTGCTGCTGCATCTTTGGGCGAAATGGGATACAATGTTAAAGCCTTTTGCTTTCAGGATTCCCCTCGTAGAGCTCATTCCATTGCCGCTCAGGGAGGAATAAATGCCGCTAAAAACTATCAGAATGATGGAGACAGTATTTACCGCCTGTTCTATGACACTATTAAAGGGGGTGATTATCGTGCCAGAGAAGCGAATGTACACCGTTTGGCAGAGGTCTCAGGCAATATCATTGATCAATGCGTAGCACAAGGTGTTCCTTTTGCCCGTGAATACGGTGGTTTACTTGATAATCGCTCATTTGGAGGGACTCAGGTCCAGCGAACTTTTTATGCTGCAGGACAAACTGGTCAACAATTATTGTTGGGGGCTTATTCTGCTTTATCGCGACAAATAGGTCTAGGCCGCGTTCAAATGTTCAATCGCCATGAGATGTTGGATGTTGTGAAGGTGGATGGGAAGGCCAGAGGAATTATCGCCCGAAATCTTGTAACCGGTGAACTGGAGCGCCATTCGGCACATGCGGTTATTATTGCTAGTGGAGGATATGGAAATGTTTATTTTTTATCCACAAATGCAATGGGAAGTAATGTTACAGCAGCATGGAAAGTCCACAAACAAGGAGCTTACTTTGCAAATCCTTGTTTTGTACAAATTCATCCTACATGTATACCAGTTCATGGTACAAATCAATCTAAATTAACCCTGATGTCTGAATCACTTCGAAATTCAGGAAGAATTTGGGTTCCCAAAAAGAAAGAAGATGCGGAAGCAATTCGAGAGGGTAAACTAAAGCCTACTCAAATTTCAGAAGAAGACCGAGATTATTATTTGGAACGGAGGTATCCGGCATTTGGGAACCTTGTCCCTCGTGATATTGCTTCACGTGCAGCTAAAGAACGTTGCGATGCTGGTTATGGGATTGAGGCAAATGACACAAATGAGGGAGTCTACCTTGATTTCTCAACTGAAATAACTGCAAAAGGCAAGCAGGCAGCATTGGCAAAAGGCATTCATAATCCAAGTGAAGAGCAAATCAAAGAATTGGGGAAACAGTGGGTCGAAGAAAAATATGGAAACTTGTTTCAGATGTATGAAAAGATTACAGATGAAAATCCATATGAGACTCCAATGAAGATTTATCCTGCGGTTCATTATACGATGGGTGGTGTTTGGGTGGATTATAACTTGCAATCGGCTATTCCGGGTTGTTTTGTAGCCGGGGAGGCTAATTTTTCAGATCATGGAGCAAACAGACTTGGAGCATCGGCGTTGATGCAAGGATTGGCAGACGGGTATTTTGTTTTGCCTTATACCGTATCCAATTACCTTGCTGATGAAATCAGAACTGGAAAAATATCTACGGATATTCAAGAGTTTACTGAGGCAGAAAGTCGTGTTAAGTCTGCAATAGACCAATTCATTTCTAACAAAGGGACGAAATCTGTTGATTACTTCCATAAGCGATTGGGCTTAATTATGTGGAATAAAGTTGGAATGGCACGTAATGAAGAAGGATTAAAAGAGGCAATACTTGAAATAGAACAGTTGAGAGCCGAATTTCACAAAGATGTTTTCGTTCCGGGTAGTGCGAATGAACTTAATCCGGAGTTAGATAAAGCATTGAGAGTGGCTGATTTCTTAGAACTGGGTCAGTTGATGGCTATGGATGCTTTGCAACGAAATGAGTCGTGTGGGGGTCATTTCAGAGAAGAATACCAAGATTCAGAAGGCGAAACTCTTCGTGATGACGAAAACTTCAAATTTGTAGGTGTGTGGGAATACAACGGAGAAGATATAGGACAAGAGAATCTACACAAAGAGCAACTAAATTATGAATTTATTAAAATAGCAGCTCGTAATTACAAATAATGATAGTTATGAAACCAAAAGTTTGGAAGATGTTGTTTGTAAGCTGGTTATTTGTTTATCCGGTTGTAAATATTCTGTTTTTCTTTTTGTTTCCAATTATCAAAGATTTTCATCCTCTTTTACGCAGTTTAATATTTACCGTCATTCTTGTTCCCCTCATGGGATTAACAATACCAAAGCTTCACATTAAATTCAGAAATTGGATATCTAAATAAAAAATCATAAAAGTTATGGCCTCAAAATTTATCAATATAACACTGAAAGTATGGCGACAAAAAAATGCCAATTCTAAGGGAACTATAGAAACTTACAAGTTAAATCAGGTTTCTACGGACAGTTCATTTTTGGAAATGATGGATCAGCTTAACGAACAACTGATCGGAGAGCAGAAGGAACCGGTAGCATTTGATCACGATTGTCGCGAGGGAATATGTGGCATGTGTTCTATGTATATCAATGGAAGGGCTCATGGCCCCGATACCGGAGTTACAACTTGTCAGTTGCATATGCGCAAATTTAAAACAGGTGATACTATCTATGTTGAACCATGGCGCGCCAAAGCTTTTCCGATAATCAAAGATTTGATTGTGGACAGAAGCGCTTTTGATCGTATTCAACAAGCAGGTGGATTCGTTTCTGTCAATACTTCTGGAAATACAATTGATGCAAATACCATTCCAATTCCGAAAAGTGATGCGGACAAGTCTTTCGAGGCGGCGGCTTGTATCGGTTGTGGGGCTTGTGTGGCAGCATGTAAAAACAGTTCAGCCATGTTGTTTGTTGGTGCTAAAGTGTCTCAATATGCCTTATTGCCTCAGGGAAAAGTTGAAGCTAAGGAGCGTGTTAAGAATATGGTTCGGCAAATGGATGAAGAAGGGTTTGGAAACTGTTCAAATACAGGAGCATGTGAGGTAGAATGCCCTAAAGGTATTTCCATCGAAAATATTGCCCGCATGAATAGAGAATTTTTAAAGTCTATGCTATCTTCTGAGGATTGATACTTTATTGCGGATAATATTTATTAAATCATAATATTACTATCCAACATTCTCAGAAATTGGTCGATGATTGGATTCATCAGCATGGTGTTCGTTATTTTAATGAATTGACAAATACTGTTGTATTGATGGAAGAAGTTGGTGAACTAGCTCGAGTCATTGCTCGAAAGTATGGTGAACAAAGTGAAAAAGAAACCGACAAACAACATGAATTGGCTGACGAAATCTCTGATGTTCTCTTTGTGTTAATTTGTTTAGCAAATCAAACGGGAATTGATTTGACTGATGCATTTAATAAAAATATGGAAAAAAAAACAAAGCGCGATTCCCTAAGACATGGAAATAATTCAAAGCTTAAATGATCTGTTTTCAATTCATTTTCAACTTTACTATAGATTGATAGTGTTTCTAATAAGCTAGTAATCCCTCTTCGTATGAAAGTACGAACTAAGATAATACGCTCTAATTGAGAATATTTCTTAAAGTGTCACTTATTTTTTGGAAAATAGGCACGTTGTCGAATAAAAATTAACGAAACTCCAATGGTGATCGAAGCATCTGCCAGATTCCAGATGGCAGGAAATACTTCTTCCCCCCCCACAAAAGGCATCCAATTAGGCCAGATAGCTTGAAACTTGAACATGTCTACAACGTTTCCCATTAGAAAACCCGTATTTCTTGTTTCAATCTTTCCAAAGATACCACACTCTGTGAAGATACCAGAATGTTCTAAATGATTGAAGGGAGCACAAGGATCGTACGGAAAAATAAAGTCGTAGCAAGCAGAGTCAATCAGATTTCCAATTGCCCCCGAAAAAATCAGTCCAATCGCTATTAAGAATTCCAGTTTTACCCCCTTTCGTGCTTGTTTGACCCAATAGTAGGCAATCCCAATAACGGCAATAATTCTAAAGATGCTTAAGGCCAATTTGTGCCACATTTGACTTCCAAAGGATGTCCCAAAAGCCATCCCCTGATTTTCAATATACTCTATTAGAAACCAATTTCCAAAAACTGAATAACTTTCACCCGGGGAAAAGTGAGATTTGATATAAATTTTAATACTCTGATCTGTTATAAGAATCAATGAGATTAAAAAGCCTACAATGAATAAATTTTTCCTCAATTATTTATCTGTTTTGGGCATTTTTTGCATCAATACTCATTGTTGCATGAGGAACTAATTTTAGGCGTTCTTTTGGAATCAACTTCCCGGTAACCCGACAAATGCCGTAAGTTTTATTTTCGATTCGTACAAGTGCAGCTTTAAGATTCTGAATGAATTTTTCTTGGCGAGCTGCCAATTGAGCAACCTCTTCTCGTGAAAGAGTTTCAGATCCATCTTCCATCATGTTAAAAGTGCGACCGGTATCATCCGTTCCGTGATCATCGTTGTGTGAAAGTGATCCGACCAATAAGGAGTAATCCTCATTTGCCTCCAAGAGTTTATTTTGAATTAACTCCTTAAATTCCGCAAGATCTGCATCTGAATATTTCGTTTTTTCTTGTGCCATAATATGGTTTTTAACAATTAAAATTGATTAAAAAATCAATGGGCGACAAATATAAATCAAAAAAAAATCAATGTTAAATAATATTATGAAGTTTATTGATCATAATACAACAAATATAATCAACCGGGAATTTTGCTTGATTTGAATTTGTTAAATTCGCAGGGTGGTAAAGTTGTTTTTAGGAAATAGGGCCATTGTACTTTTCTTGACCCCCCCTTTGATAGGGGTTTATTCCCTACTAAATTATATATCAAATTATTACGTTCAACAGGAAACCAGCATAAATTTTGGCATGTGGGGAGATTCATGGATGGTAAATCCCTTTTTAGCCAATGCTATTGCTGGCATAACAATCCTCATAAATTCATTGGTTATTAATCTTATTTTCAATGTTAATGAGTTTATGGAACGAAACAGCTATATGCCATCGTTATTATATATTGTATTCATGAGTTTTTATCACTCATTTTATACTATTGACGGCCTATTAGTAGCACATACCTTTATTATTCTGATGATTTTTCATTTTTTTAAATTAAGGCAGAATGAAGATGGTAGGGCATCTGTTTTCAATGGCGCCTTTTTTGCAGGATTAGCAACAACGTTTCACCCCCCTATGGTCATATGGATACCATTTGTACTTATTATGATTTGGAACATCAGACCCTTTATAATAAGGGAAACATTACTCACCTTGATTGGTTTTATGATTCCAATTTTGTACGCTATCGTTTTTATGTGGTATTATGGTCAACGAATTGAATTGAAAATACTTGATCGAGTGAGTGAGTATCATCAAAAGCAAACTGATTTTTTGATAACGTTACTATTATTTTTTCTTCTTTTCTTGCTCAGTTTGATTAGCATTCGCATTAGAGTTTTAAAATCGACTATTCGACTTAAAAAATTGATTGGTATTCTAGCTTGGCTCGTGTTTTTAAGTATTGTATTGGGTTTGGCAGATTTTCTATTCTTTGGCCAAATCGAACGTTTTAGTTTATTAATGATTCCGCTTTCATTCTTTCTGACTTTCTCGTTTACAACTAAAACATTTTCAAAAGTTGCCTCTACATTATTCTATATCACCTTTGGTTATTCTTTAATTAATTTTTTTATATAGTCGGTTAGAATCCCTTATAAATTCCTACTTTTATGTCCTTTTGATCTTGTGTTGATTGAATTGTTATTACTATGAAATTTGGTGTAGTTACGTTTCCCGGCTCTAATTGTGATGAGGACATGGTCTATGTACTGAATGATTTATTAGGGCAAAAAGTCATCAAGTTATGGCATAAAGATACCGACTTACAAGATGTTGATTTTGTCGTCTTACCGGGAGGGTTTTCCTATGGTGATTATCTTAGATCCGGAGCCATTGCAAAACTGTCACCCATCATGGTAGAGGTAATCAAACATGCAGATAGGGGTGGCTATGTTTTGGGAGTATGCAACGGTTTTCAGATATTGACTGAATCAGGACTATTAGAAGGTGCTTTGTTACATAATTCAAATCAACGATTTATATGTAAAAATGTTTTCATAAAGCCGGTATCGTTATCTACTGCTATTACTCAAGGGTTGAATCACGAGTACGCTTACAAAATTCCGATTGCACATGGTGAGGGTCGGTACTATGCTTCCAATGATGTTATCCAAAAAATCGAAGATAATGACCAAGTGTTGTTCAGATACTCTAATTCAGAGGGAAAAATAACTGAAGATGCTAATCCAAATGGAGCATTGTATAACATTGCCGGAATTACCAATCCAAGCAAGAATGTCTTTGGTTTGATGCCCCATCCTGAAAGGGCATCAGATTCAATTCTGGGAAATGAAGATGGAAAAAAAATATTTGAATCGTTGTTAATGTATTGCTAAGGCATAAATATGAGGGTATTATTATTAGGATCAGGAGCAAGAGAACATGCGTTAGCATGGAAAATATCGCAAAGTTCTATGTTGGAAGAATTGTTTATAGCTCCAGGAAATGCCGGCACAAGGCAAGTTGGAAAAAATTTACCTGTTTCACCAACTGATTTTGAAGCCATCAAAATGTGTGTTTTGAATCATGAAATCAATTTGGTTGTTGTAGGGCCGGAAGAACCACTCGTACTTGGTATTCATGATTTTTTTCTATCAGATAATGCCCTAAAAGATATTCCTGTTATTGGCCCTCAGAAATTGGGTGCTCAACTTGAAGGAAGTAAAGCCTTTGCTAAAGAGTTCATGATTCGTCATAAAATCTCTACTGCCAAATATGCCTCTTTTACGAAGGATCATATCAACGAAGCATACCAATTTATGGAATCTATGAAGCCTCCTTATGTTCTTAAGGCAGATGGTTTAGCTTCTGGAAAAGGCGTCTTGATTCTTGAAAACCTGAAAACGGCAAAAGCAGAGTTAAAAGCAATGTTGAATGGATCCAAATTTGGCAAAGCCGGAAATTGTGTTGTGATCGAGCAGTTTCTATCGGGTATTGAATTATCTGTATTTGTTTTAACTGATGGGGATTCATATAAGTTTTTTCCTGAAGCCAAAGACTACAAACGCATTGGAGAAGCCGACACCGGATCTAATACAGGAGGAATGGGAGCTGTTTCACCTGTTCCGTTTGCAGATTCGGGATTTATTGACAAAGTACACAATCAGGTTATTATTCCGACAATCAAAGGACTGAAACAAGAGGGGATTCTTTATAAAGGATTCATCTTTTTTGGGTTAATGAATGTAAAGGGAGATCCATTTGTTATTGAATATAATTGCCGTTTGGGAGATCCTGAGACAGAAGTAGTCTTACCGCGGTTAAAATCCGACTTGTTGGATTTATTTGAAGGTGTTGCTACCGGAACGCTCTCCGAAAGAGATATTCAATTTGCTGAAAAGGCCGCTTGTACTGTGATGATGGTTTCAGGGGGATATCCCGGAGATTATGAAACAGGAAAACAAGTGTATGGTTTAAATGGAGTAACAGATAGTTTTCTCTTTCATGCCGGAACATGTGCTGATGGCCCTACTGTTGTAACTTCGGGAGGGAGGGTTTTGGCAGTTACCTCTCTTGGAAAGAACATTGAGTCGGCTCTGGAGAAATCGTATGATGCAATAAGTCAAATTGAATTTGATGGGGCATATTATCGAAAAGACATCGGATTTGATCTTGTCTGATATTTTTTGTATCTTGTGATTTTCTAATCCATAATGGATAATTCCTCGGTTGTTTTTTACCTAGTGTTATCGCTCCTGATTTGTGCGTTCTTTGCCGCAATGGAGCTCGCATTTCTATCCTCAAATCGTTTGAAAGTTGAGTTGGACAAGTCCAAAGGAACGTTGTACGGGAAAATACTTGGTGTTTTTTATGCTAGAGAGTCTTTTTTTATAGCCTTACTTTTATTGGGAAATAACATTGGACTAGTCATTTTTGGTATTTATGCCGCAATTATTTTGGAACCGTTAATTGCATCTTGGGGTATTTTGGAACCAGGAATCATTTTGGTAATCCAGACGATACTTTCCACATTAATTGTGTTAAGTCTGTCAGAATTTTTACCTAAAGCGTTGGTTCAAATAAACCCTAACGGATTTTTAAGGATTTCAACATTGCCAATGTTTTTGTTTTATTTGATCTTGTTTGTTCCAACACAAATTATTATGTGGATCAGCAGTATTTTTTTACGGATTTTGAATGCGAATCAATCTAATTCTACAAAAGTTTTTTCCAAAATAGATTTGGAACATTACGTTCAGGATATTTCAGCTAGAATTAAGAAAGAGCAAGAACTCGGAAATGAAATGATGATTCTTCAGAATGCCCTCGATTTCTCTGCAATCAAAGCAAGGGACTGCATGATTCCAAGGACAGAAATTGTCGCAATTGATGTAGAAGATTCAATTGAGTCTTTACGGAAATCATTTGTTGATACCGGGCTATCAAAAGTGCTCGTTTATCGTACGAATATTGATAATATTATAGGTTACGTCCATTCCTTTGAAATGTTCAAAAAACCTAGTCTAATCAAGCAGATATTATTGCCGATTAATTTTGTTCCGGCAGCTGTTCCGGGTAAAGAATTGTTGGAATTGTTTACCAAAAAATCGGGGAATATTGCTGTAGTGGTTGATGAATACGGTGGTACTGCCGGCATCGTAACAATTGAAGATGTTATTGAAGAGATTTTTGGCGAAATTGAGGACGAACATGATGTTGAGGAACGGTTAGCTGAAAAAATCAGTCCCAAAGAGTATCGATTTTCAGGGCGAATTACTATTGATCAATTGAATGATGAATATCACCTCAAACTACCTGAATCAGACGAGTATGAAACACTTGGGGGCTTGGTCATTCATCATTTGGAGTCTATTCCAGAAGCAGGGTCAAATCTGTTGCTTGATGATAAAAATTTGGTAATAGAAAAAGTAAGTGACCGAAAAATTGAAGTTGTTCGTGTGATTCTAATGTAATCTTAATGAAACAAATCTTTTGTATTACCTTTTTTTCTTCAGTGTTCTTGAGTGGATTCACCCAACATTACGAATCAAAAATGCTTCTTCCTAAGCAATTGAATGAAATTTCCGGGTTAGAGTATTACAACGATTCAATACTCATCGCAATCAATGATGGTGGAAATGAGCCACGGATTTATTTTCTGGATATCAAAGGAAATATAAAACATACAGTCCTTGTTGCAAATACAAAAAATAATGATTGGGAAGATTTAACAATAGATCCTTATGGAAATTTGTTTATTGCAGATTGTGGAAACAACCGAAATGACAGAACTAATTTGTCAATTATACAACTGTCATTAAAAAATGCACTTGAAAAAGATAGTTTGTGGGCAAAGTCTCTACCGTTTCATTATGCCAATCAAAACGAATTTCCTCCTCCAAAAGAACAATTAGATTTTGATTGTGAATCTGTGTATTGGCAAAACGATAGCATTTATTTGGTGACTAAATCAAGAGCTGAACCCTGGAAAGGGCTTGCTTCTATCTATGCGTTGCCAGCAAACGGAAAAAGTCAACTTGCTGTTAAACGTTATGAAATCATGATTGGAAATGATGGCTGGTGGAATGACGCAGTTACCGCTGCTGATATGGTTCATGACACTTTGATATTGTTAACCTATCAACGTATGCTCTATTTTACAAATGTCTCGACTAAGTTTCAATTACTTGACAGTTATGTTTTTAAGGATATTGATCAAAAAGAATCAATTGTATGTAAAGATGTTAATACTTGTTACCTCGCGTCTGAACATCATGCTATGACCGGAGGCCCCTTTTTATATATTATTACAAAATAATGACATTAGATATTTCACAATACGAAGCTGTTATTTTTGACATGGATGGGATATTGATAGATTCTGAACCACTTTGGAAAATTGCCATGGAGGAAGTATTTCGTTCGGTTGGATCTAAGTTAAACAAAAAAGATTTTCAGAAAACGGTCGGACTCAGAATAGATGAGGTTGTCAATTTTTGGCATAAGCATGAAGGGTGGGAAGAAGTGTCCCCAAAAAATATAGAGGATCTTATCATTCACAAAATGCAGCAATTGATTCAAAATAATGGAAAGCCCTTGACTGGTGTATTTGAAACACTGCAATACCTCAAAAAAAAAGGCAAGAAAATAGGATTGGGTACATCATCCTATCGCATTTTGATTGAAACTGTTTTAAGTACATTAAATATCGCAGATTACTTTCATGTTACTCATTCTGCTGAACACGAATCTCACGGTAAACCGCATCCTGCAGTTTATTTAACTGTTGCTGAAAAACTTGGTGTTCACGCTTCCAAATGCTTAGTAATAGAGGATTCTCTCAATGGAATAATAGCTGCAAAAGCTGCTCGTATGCATGTAGTTTGCATCCCTGAAAAAACGCATCATCCCGAGTCAAAATTAAACTTGGCCGACTTTCACTTTGAAGACATGCTGTTGATGTTAAATGAGCTTTGAAAACTATTTCAAGGCATCTTCAACCCATGATTTTCCCCATTCTTCAATCTCATATTTGCTCCACAAGGCAGAATAGAAGATTCGTTTTTGGAAACGTGGGGGAAGGTACTTTTGCCAGTTGGTTCCACCGGTTGCAGCAATATCTGCAGAATCCTTATGTAAATAGCGAACTGCCGACTTATAATGTGCCAATGGCCAATTAATATTGACATTTACATCATTCTGTTTCAGCACATTGATTATATCAGCGTTTTTTTTGTCAGCGTCATTTAATCTCAAATAAACTTGCCATAGATTTGTGTTTCGGCATTTTTCTCCAAGATCAATGAATTCCTCTCGGTAACGTTCTTCAAATTGAACTAACGTTAAGGATTTTTTACCGGTTGTCAACTCGGTTGCCCCTTCTTTCCAATAGATGTTTTCATACATCTCAGTGATGGAAGAGTTTGCTGTATAATTCTTTCGAACATCCTTGTGGACTAAATTAATAAAATCCGTACTATACATTTCAATAAACCGGTATTGAGCAGATTGAAAGCCACTTGCCGGTAATAAAGACATCCTGAATTTCATAAACTCAGAACGATCCATCCCGCTAATCATGATTTCAAAACTCTTGATTAATGCTTCAAAATACCGATTAATTCTGCTTACTCGTTCTATAAAAAACCGAGCATCGATTTCCTTTTTTTCACCCAATTGAATGAATTCGTGTAGCGATAATTTAAAGTATAATTCAGTGATTTGATGATACATGATAAAAATCATCTCATCCGGAAATTGAGTTTTTGGTTTTTGAAGACTTAATAATGTATCAACTTCAACGTAGTCCCAATATTTGAGAGTATCAGAATAAAGTAAGCCATCAAGATATGATAATAAATCTTGACCTATTGAGGTATATTTTTCATTTAATAATTCAAGGCGATTTTTGATTTCAGGGGTGATTTCCATAATGTTTGAATAAGGAATGGATTGTTGACACAAATGTACTTAATCGTATTAATATGCAGGAAGAATCTACTTATAAATTGTTTTCGTAATCAAATAATAACAAGATAGTTTTGATGTCTTTTGGTAATGTTTGTAACAGTATTCTGTCATTAATGTAGGGTGAATTAATGCACTATTTTAAAATGAAAATTTCACTGATTTTAGCCATAAGACGATGAATTCCATTCAATCTCAACTAATTTTTCTTATTTGTGTCTGAATAAAATCCTTTAAGTAATAAGGTTCAAAATAGGCAACATTTTCAAATTTCTGATTCAAGTACTTTTGATAACTCAACGCAATTTGTCCTCTTGCGGATGCATGAATAGTTATATCTGCAATTAAATTACGAGATGACCAGCAATCCAACAACTTGGATGAGCCGTCTCCAAAAAACACAAAGGGTTCGTAATTGGAATAACTATCTGCATCAATTACGTCTGCCGAAATAGACTTTAATTCTGTTAAATCTTCTGCATAAATGGCATTAAAAACTTCCATTCGTCGAGCATCAATTAGGGGACAGAGGCGTTTTCCATGATGCTTTTCTCTTGCTATGCTTGCAAGGGAAATTAATGAGTTAATTGCAATCAGTGGGATGCCGCGCGCATAACATAAACCTTTGGCTGTTGAAACACCTATGCGAAGACCTGTATATGAACCGGGTCCTGAAGCAACACTGATTGCCTTAATTTCATGAATCGATACTCCTGAATCTCTCAGAACATGTTCTATATAGATAGTCAGTTGTTCACCGTGAGCATATTCAGCATCAACAGACTCTTTCAATCCAATTAATTGACCATTTTGAGAAAGTGCTACGGAACAAACTTTAGTAGAAGTCTCTATGTGAAGTAGGATGCTCATGAGTTTAGTTCAAGTTTAAATCCTATACCGTGAACATTCGCAATGTGAATAGTTTCATCTTCTTTGAGGTATTTTCGTAATTTGGTGATAAAAACATCCAAACTTCTGCCTACAAAGTAATCGTTTTGACCCCAAACGGCATCCAAAACCATATCCCGATTGACAACTTGATTTTTAAATTTACATAGTAATTTCAAAATATGAGCTTCTTTTTTGGTGAGTGTTTTTTCAAAATTAGAATGAGTCAGCTTGAAGTTAATAGTATCAAATAGGTACGTTCCAAGTTGTATAATGGCATCTTCTTGTATATCAACAGTGATATTTACCCTTTTCAACAAGGCAGAAATACGTAGTTGAAATTCTTCAATGCTAAATGGTTTAGTTAGATAATCATCCCCTCCAGATTTGAATCCTTCGACTTTGTCTTCAGTCATTGATTTTGCAGTCAGAAACAAAATGGGAATTGTTTGGTCTATTTTACGAATGTCTCTTGCCAAAGAAAATCCATCTTTTTTAGGCATCATAACGTCCAAAATGCATAGGTGATATTTTTCTTCGTTGAACCTTTGGAATCCTTCCAGTCCGTCAGCACATAATGTAACAGTATATCCGTCAGATTTTAATTGGTCGGAAATGATAAAGCCTAAATTGGCGTCATCTTCAACTAACAAAATTTTGATCGTTGATTTTTTAGAAACTTCATTCATTAGTCGAATTTTAATCAATTTAGATCAAAATTATGAAATCATACAGAATCTGGAAAAAAGAAATGTACTTCTATTAACTTTAAATAATCACTGCGGATTTGGTTTGTTAAATTAGTTTGGTTTCTTCTATTGCCTGCAAAATCAATTCACCGGCCAAACGTATTTCATTTTCTGTAATATTCAGCGGAGGGGATAACCTGAAACTATATGGATGAGACAGAAACCAAAAAGTGAGGACTCCTTTTCTCAAACAGCTTTTAACAACTCGCTCAACGCGTTCAGCTGAATCCATATCGAACGCAAACATCATTCCAACTCGCCGAATTTCAATGACTTCACTTGAGGAAGCAATCATTGTTTCAAGTATGGCTCCCAAACGTTCCACCTCTTTCATATTGATTTCTTGGCTCAACACTTCCAAGAAGGCAGATCCTGCAGCACAAATCACCGGATGCCCACCAAAGGTTGTGATGTGACCTAGCATTGGCTCAAAAGTAAATTCCCACAAGCTTTGTCTGGAAGAAACCACTGCACCTATTGGCATTCCACCACCTAATGCCTTGCCTAATGTCAGAATGTCCGGCACAACACCAAAATGTTCGAATGCAAAAAGTTTACCTGTTCGCCCCAAGCCGCATTGGATTTCATCAAAAATTAATATCGCTCCTGTTTCATTACATCGTTGGCGCAATGCAATTAAAAAATCGGAAGTGGGTATCCGTACACCGGCATCTCCCTGAATTGTTTCTATGATGACTCCTGCCGTTTTATTACTAATCTCGCTTAGTTGAGAAATATTATTAAATTCTAAAAAGCGAATATCCGGTAACATTGGTCTGTATGCCTGCTTTTTCTGTTCATTGCCGGAAACGCTCATTGAGCCGTGTGTACTTCCGTGGTATGAACCTCGGAAAGAAACCAATTCCATTCGTCCTGTGACTCGCTTTGCCAATTTAATAGCGGCTTCATTTGCTTCTGTTCCAGAGTTTACAATGTAAACAGAATCCAGTTTTTGGGGTAATAAATTTGTTAACTTGGAAGCAAATTGAAGTTGTGCATCTTGGATAAATTCACCATAAACCATCACATGTAAGTGCTGATCTATCTGTTGATGCAAAGCTTCAACAACTTTGGGGTGCCGATGACCAATATTGTTAACAGCCACGCCTGCAATCATATCCATATAACTTTTCCCTGATTTGTCATAGATAAACAAGCCCTCAGCTCGTTCAACGTCTATCAGAAACGGATGTTGATTAGTCTGTCCTAATCGCTGTATAAAGTCTGATTCTCTTTGATTCATCTATGCAATCGCCGAAATTTAATTTATTTTTTTCTTCCAATTACTTTCATTGCAGCTTCTACCACATTTTGTGAATCAATCCCATATTTCGTCATCAATTCCATGGGTTCGCCACTCTCTCCAAAGGAATCGTTTACTGCTACAAATTCTTGTGGAATGGGAAAATGTTGTATGAGTACTTGCGCTACCGAATCACCCAACCCTCCATTACGCATGTGCTCCTCTGCTGTAACTACACAGCCGGTCTTTCGAACGGATTTTAGAATTGCTTCCACATCCAATGGTTTAATGGTGTGCATGTTAATTAACTCGACTGAAATTCCCTTTTCTTCCAATACTTTAATTGCTTCTATTGATTTCCATACCAAGTGTCCACATGCAATGACAGTAACATCGCTGCCTTCCTTTATAATGTCTGCTTTGCCTATTTGAAATGCAGCATCAGGATTGATGAATATCGGCATGACGGGGCGACCAAATCGAAGGTAAACCGGTCCTTCATGACCTGCAATCGCAATGGTAGCTTGTTTTGTTTGGTTGAAGTCAGCAGGAACAATAACGGTCATGTTAGGAAGCATTTTCATCATGCCAATATCTTCAAGAATTTGATGAGTTGCTCCATCTTCCCCCAAGGTAAGCCCTGCATGAGAGGCACATATTTTGACATTTTTTTGTGAATAGGCAACAGATTGTCTAATTTGGTCGTAAACTCTTCCAGTAGAGAAATTTGCAAAAGTTCCAGTATAGGGAATTTTACCACCTATAGTCATTCCGGAAGCTATTCCAATCATGTTTGCCTCCGCAATTCCAATCTGAAAAAAACGATTCGGATTTTCTTTTTCAAAGGCATCCATCTTTAAGGAGCCGGTTAAATCAGCACATAATGCAACAACATTTGGATTCATTCTTGCTAACTCTGCCAATCCCTCACCGAAGCCGGAGCGCGTATCTTTATGACCTAAAATTTCAAATTCACTCATAATTAAATAATTAAAGATTTTCTGATGTTGTTTTGTTGGAATAGATTCTAAAATCCTTTTGTGTAGTATAAGATGTTGATTTCAAGCTTTTTTTTCGGCATACTAAACGATAATTTCCCGGTTGCAATTGGATGGATCCAGATGTTTCTGTTTCATTGATGTTACAAACCCATTCTGGGATATCATTTTCGCCAATGACAAAAATCTGAGCAATGGTTGGACTGTATGTCTTGTACGAAAAAAAGCCGGGAGCTGGAATATCGGCATAAACAGTACTGCTTTGCGTGACATCGACACTCAAATAAATCCGAGGTAAAGTCAGTATTTCCAAATCATATTTCCCTACCAAGTATTTATCTGATATATTTATTTGTTGCACGTTCAGGGTACTGTCACTGTTGCTTTGCTTTACACGCGTTTCCACAAAATATGGTTTGGTAGCATTAACAATTCTGGTTTTGATATATCCTTGAGGCGCATCAACCACAATTGTGTTATGGACATTTTTTTGAAGAACAATATTCTTTTTTTTAATTCTTGGAATCGTGTTAACCTCCAAATCATACGTCAGATTGGGATCCATAATAAGTGTGTCGGGATTCCCATATGCATTGATGGTGTGCATGAATGTGTACTTTAAGTGTTCAGTTCCCGACTGGTATAAAAAAAGAGTAACATCTGTTTCTTTGGGTTTTTTGTAAATATCATTCAAATTAATCTGTACTGTCGTGTTTATCAATGCTTTATTAATAACATTTTTAAGTACGTTTTTAAAAGAATCTTTTGTTTCGGCATCAGCATAAATTCCGATACAATTGAATTTTTCCAAGTATGAAAGATCCATTCCCAATCCAATCACAAAAGGTGTTACTCGGATTCCTTTTTCTTTTAGTTTTCGAGCGATTAGGCAAGGATCATTATCACATGCCTCCAATCCATCTGTGATTAATATGATTACATTTTTGCTGTTAGGGTCCGGAAAGTCTGAAGCTGCTGCTTCCAATGATCTTGCTATGGGTGTAGTTCCTTTTGCCTCGATGGATTTGATTCGATGTTTGATTTTATCAAAATTGTTTTCTCCGAATGGTACTTCCAGTTTCGTATCATTACAATCCTGATAGGTTGCTGTAATGGCTGATTGATGTCCGTATACCCTAAGACCCAGCTCCAAGTTTTCGATTCCCTTAAGACTATCTACAGTTTGAGCTAATAATTCCTTTGCTGCCTCAATACGTGTTTGTTCGCCCCAATTGGCATTCATACTGTTTGATGCGTCCAGAATGAACAGAATCCTTGTCAGTTGTTCTTGACCATAAATCAATGGCAAGTAACATAAGGATATTATGAAAAAAAGTTGTTTCAAATCAAAAATCTCCTAATGTTTCTTCCAACTGTCCGAGTGCATTTTCCAACTGTTCTTTGTTGGGAGAAGAACCATGCCATTTGTGGGTACCCATCATGAAGTCAACCCCTTGACCCATCTCTGTTCTCATGATAATGACGATTGGTTTTCCTTGTCTTACTAAGTTTTTGGCCTTCAGCATTGTGTTTTGCATGTCCGTAAAATCGTGACCATCCATTTCCAAGACCTGCCACCCAAACGCGCGCCATTTTTCATGAAGATTTCCTAAAGAAAGGACATTGTCAACATCTCCATCAATCTGACGACCATTGTAATCAATCACTGCGATGATATTATCCACTTTTTTTGCTGCGGCATACATGGCTGCTTCCCAAATTTGACCTTCTTGAAGTTCTCCGTCACCATGCAAAGAATAAACAAGTGTATCATCCAGGTTCATTTTTTTGGTTAATGCGGCACCAATAGCTACCGATAAACCTTGTCCTAATGAACCTGAAGCCATTCGCACTCCCGGTAGTTTTTTATCTGTTGATGGATGTCCCTGTAGCTTGGATGATAGTTTTCGAAATGTTCTAAGATCGTTAATTGGAAAATAGCCGGATCTAGCAAGTACACTGTACCATACCGGAGAAATATGACCGTTTGATAAGAAAAATAAATCTTCTTCTTTTCCATCCATATTAAATGCTGAAGGCTTATGTTTTAACACGTTGAAATAAAGCAACGTCATAAAGTCTGCACAGCCCAATGAACCTCCGGGATGCCCGGATTTAGCATTGTAAACCATTCTCAGGATATCTCGTCGAACTTGAGTCGCTATATTTCTTAATACTGTTACATCCATTGTCATATTAGGTGAGAGTGTTATATATTTTTGTTAAATTGCAAAGCTAAATTATTATTGAGTAATTAGTAAATGTTTTCTCTCAAATTTGAATATTAATTTGCAACTTACAATGATGAAAAAAATGTACTTTCTATGCTTTGTTCTGTCCTTAAGTTTTGTGGGGTTTTCCCAAGAGCAAGCCAAAAAAATCTCTTTTGAGGAGTATTGCAATCAGCATGCCCTGTCTTATTTAATTATCCCTCCGGCTAAACAGACATCCGTCAAATTTTCTGGAGAATTAAAAATAAAAGATACCGGAAAAGCCCCTCTCTTGAAGGATTATAAACTAAAATTGTTGGAAAACACCCCTCAATATTTTAGGCTGAAAAACTCAGATAAGACCTTGGTGGTTAAATCTTTGTTTATGCTCAGAACCAATTATGACAACTACTTTAAAAATGAGTAATAAACATAGTGCAACTTTTTTCGTTCATGAAAGGTCTTTTAAACTCAATTCTCTAATAACATTGAATCAAATGAAAAATATTATTATCCTGAGTGTTTGCATTCTTCTCCATGTATTAGCCTTTTCTCAGGAGGCAGATTCACGCCTTACAAAATCATATACCAAAAAAGAAATCACTGATTTTAAAGCAACTAAACCAGAATATTACCGTATGTTGGTTTATGCTTTGGATAACGCATGTTATATTGCAGGAATTCCAGTAGGGAAAGAATTTAAAGAGGATGGGATTATTTCTATTGACCCTAAATCAAAACCTTCGTTTACGGATATAGGTGCACGTATAAAAAACCAAAATCAGTATTTTTTGATTAAAAATACCACTAAGATATTAGTAGTAAAATCAGAATTGGTATTAAACAATGAGTTAACACGAAAAAAATAATGATGCTTTTTAGACAGATATTTTCTTTATTATCAGTATTAATTGTATTGAGTTTTACCCCTATATTTGGGCAAATTGTAACGATGGGTGATGAGGGATTCCCTCCCAATAATCCGGTTGATTGCTCTACATTTGGGGTTGGTATTATCAATTTTCAAGATCCTGGTCAAGGGAGCAATTATCCATCAAACTTCAACGATACCATTGTTTTTTGCCCGGATTTATCAACAGGAACAAAAATGAGCATCACATTTGGTATCAACACGGACTACGAATTTGATGTAGATGCTTCCGATTCAGTTTACGTCTTTGATGGTCCAAATACGACTGCCCCTTTGTTAGGTGCTCACAATTCTATTACCGATCCAACTGGGTTTAGCCATATTGCTTCTTGGAACAACCCAACAGGTTGCTTGACTGTTGTTTTTGTATCTGATATTTCAGCTGAAGGAACCGGTTGGATGGCAAACGTCGCTTGTGGAAATCAAGCCCAGCCTTACACTCCACACCTTGAGGCGTACATTAATGGCACCGGATCAAATGCACTAAATCCTTTGGATACCGGTTACGTTGATATTTGTTTTGGTGACAGCGTTTTATTGATACTAAATCCCGAATTTCCTTATTCTTTTGAAAACACGGGTTATGGTTATTCTCAAAGCATTGATTCGACCATTGACATTGAGTGGTCTATTTCGGATGGCACTGTAATTCAATCTACTAACTCAATTTGGTTTAAACCACCTATTAGATCCGGGTTTTTAATCGATGTTTCATTGCAGGATTTATTTCCCCAAGTTCAACACATTCGTTGTAAAGTTAGGGTATCTCAACTTCCTTCCTTTGCTGGTACTTTCGCGCTCGACAGTGTCTTTTGTTTAGGAGACACAACCCAATTGGTTGGTGGGGTGACCGCACAAGACACCGTTGGAGTTGATATCCCACCAAGCTCATTTACGTTGGGAGGTAGTTTTGCTGGTTTGACTTATTTACCCGATGGTTCAGGGCAACAATATGAGGCTCCAATCCAAATTGCAGGTTTTCCAGATGGGGCGACAATTGATTCAATAAGTGATTTACATGAGGTTTGTATCACGATGGAGCATTCTTATTGCGGAGATTTGGAAATTTGGTTGACGTGTCCCAATGGGGATAGTGTTCAACTGCTTAATTCATACAATGGTGGATGGCTACCAGGAGGGGTTAGTGGTGGAGGAACTTATTTAGGTCAACCATACAATGACAATAGTGGTGGTGGTCCAGGTATCGGATGGGAATATTGTTTCAGTTCAACATTCAATACCATAGGTTCTATGACTCAAAATTGGACAAATACAATCGCTGTGCCAAGCGTACCAACTAACACACCGCCATTAAGTGCAGGAAACTCTATGGATAGTTCAGACATCTATGCTCCTGAAACATCTTTTACCAATTTAATAGGTTGCCCGGTAAACGGAACGTGGACAATTCATGTTCAAGATAATTTGGCCGTAGATGATGGATATATTTTTGAGTGGGGATTGTTCTTTGATGGACGTTATTTTCCCGGGTTAGGAAACTATCAAAACTATGTAGTATCCAGTAATTGGGATAGTTCTCCTGCAATCATTTCAGGACAAAACGATACACTAATTTATGTTAGCCCTACATCAACGGGAGTTTACCCATTTACGTTTAACATCACAGATAATTTTGGATGTCACTATGACACAACGGTGACCATTCGGGTTGTTGAGGGGCTTATTCCTGATATTTTTGATGATACTCTATTGTGTGGTTTGGCTTTGCAAGTTACAGGAACTCAATCACAAGCCGGAGGTGTTTGGACAGCTAGTTCAAATAATATTCATTTTGATGATAGCACATCCAACAATCCTTTGGTCACAGCAATCATGCCTGGTGTTTATACTATTTCATTTACCGATAGTGTCTGTCAGAATACGTTAGATGCACGCATATTTTTCCCTAAAACCCCAAAAATATTAAACGATACGGTGACTTGTGATTTTGCTTTTCAAGTAAGCGGAACAACTGCAGATACCATTCCTGGCATGTGGTCATCAACATCAGCTAATATAAGTTTTCAACAACCCACTGATTTGAATCCAATTATTAATGCATCTAGCCTGGGAACATATATGGTGACGTATACTGATATGTGCAATCATTCCGATACCGCATTTATTAATTTTAATAATCCCAAAATATTTGGGGACACTTCAGTCTGTTGGAATGAGCAATTTAAACAATTACACGTTTTAAATACGATTTCAAATGGTGGTCATTGGGTTTGTTTACATGATTCTATCAGTTTTTCTGATTCAAGTTTATTAAATCCTATTATTCAAGCTGCGGATACTGGATTATATTACGTCAGCTTTGTTGATCATACATGTAAAGATTCTCTCACCTCATCTATCTATTTTTCTCCTGATCCATGGACTGAAATAGGTAAAGACACCAATATATGTGTTGGGACTGAATACCAGATATTTGCTAATCAAAATCATACCGCAACAAGTTTCACATGGCTAAATGCTAATGGTGGTGTCTTGGGTTCAGGGCCTGAATTAACAGTAAGTGGTCCGGGTGTTTATTTTATTGAGGTAGGTAATCCATATTGCCCGGCTAGGATTTTAGATTCCATAATCATTGGATCTAAAATTTGCGATATTGAGGCCCCAAATATAATGGTACTATCTTCAAATGTTGGGAATGAAGGTTTTTTCATAAAATATAGCGGAATAGAAAAATATAACCTAGTAATTTTAGACAGATGGGGAATGAAAATGTTTGAATCATCTGATCCAAAAGAGAAATGGTCTCCAAAAGTTAGCGATGTGATTGAAGGCACATATTTCTATATTATCAAAGCTAAATACGAGAACACTCCTGACGAGATTATTAAACAAGGTTTTATCCAAGTCAAGTATTGATGATTAATGAAATCAGACAATGAAACATATTGGTATCAACGGTTTTGGGAGAATCGGGCGCTATTTCACTCGACTTTCACTTGATGATGATGAAGTAAATGTCAAGGTAATCAATGATGTTGCTGACATTCACACCTTGGCTCATCTTCTAAAATATGACAGTGTACATCGAAAATTAAAATATTCCTTTAAGATTGATGGAAATAAGCTTGTTTTTTCTAATGGGAAGGAAATTTGTTTTGTCCGCGAAAAAGATCCCGAAAAAATTCCTTGGTTTGAATATGGTGTGGATATTGTGTTAGAATCTACAGGATTATTTTTAACAAAGGATGATGCTAGTAAACATCTTTCCGCCGGGGCTCAAAAAGTGCTTATATCTGCCCCTCCAAAAAGTGAAGATATTACAACAATAGTCATGGGTGTTAATGATGCTATTTTAAATCAAACAGATACTATCATTTCCAATGCTTCTTGTACAACAAATAATGCAGCTCCCATGTTGTTGGTTATGCGTAATTTATGTGAAATAGAAAGTGCATATATTACCACTATTCACAGTTATACATCTGATCAACGTTTGCATGATTCTCCTCACAAAGATTTGAGAAGAGCGCGCGCTGCTGCAGAATCTATTGTACCTACCTCTACCGGTGCAGCTAAAGCAATAACAAAAATATTTCCTGAGTTAGAAGGAAAAATAGGTGGATGTGGTGTCAGGGTGCCAGTGCCGGATGGTTCCTTTACTGACTTAACAATGATCGTAAAAAACCCACCCACTGTTCACGAAATTAATTCAGCGATGAAACAAGCATCGGAATCCTATTTGAAAGGAATACTTGCTTACACAGAAGATCCAATCGTTTCGGTTGATATCATTGGAAATAGTGCAAGTTGTATTTTTGATTCAGAATTGACAAGTGTGGTCAATAATATGATTAAAGTAGTTGGTTGGTACGATAATGAAGCCGGATATTCCAACAGACTGATGGACCTAATCAAACAATGGTGACTTAATTTTTAGGGCAAAATTGATTTGATAAAAACACCAATCAAGCGTCTAAAAGTATCACTTCAAATACTTTGTGAAAAATTCGCTTAGCTCGACAGGTTTATTTTCTACCAAAACACTTTTAATACCAACGGAAGTTAAAAACCGAATGATAATGCTTCTGCTTCGTTCATCATTTTCAACCATTGTAATGTTGGCCTGCGCAGTTTTAACAGAATAATTAACTGAAAAGTACTGAACATAGTACCCTGCACTTTTTTTTACAACATCTTCTGACGTTCCGCTAGGAAGTATAAACGAGTAACTCCCATTCAATTTACTGGCAGATAATTCTTTCTGATTCTGAGCCTTAGCAACACCAGGACTTTGTGCCCATGAACCTCCAACAATACACAAAGAAGCAATGAATGATAAAAAAAGTGATTTCATGTTATTAATGATTTGGTTTGTATGATATTAAACTTAATATATATAATAAAGACAGCACTAATCTACATTTTTTTTAACACATTTGTATACGATGGGTCAATTAATTTCAAAAATTACCAATAATTTGATTGAGGCCGGATGTGATGAGGCCGGTAGGGGGTGTTTTGCAGGACCAGTTGTAGCAGCGGCAGTTGTTTTACCTGCTGATTTTTCTCACACTCATTTGAATGACTCCAAACAGGTGTCAGAAAAAAAACGGATTGTTTTACGTAAACAAATTGAAGAATTCGCCATTTCGTTTGCAGTATCCTTCGTTTCACAAGTGGAAATAGATCAAATTAATATTTTAAATGCCAGTATTTTAGCTATGCATCGAGCGATTGATCAACTTGCGGTTAAACCACAACATTTGTTGATAGATGGCAACAGATTTAAACCGTATCAAGACATTCCGCACTCGTGCTTTATCAAAGGAGACTCACGATTTATGTCTATCGCTGCCGCCTCAATACTCGCTAAAACGTATCGTGATGAGTATATGGAAAAAATAGACTTAGAATATCCAAGCTATGATTGGAAACAAAATAAGGGATACCCGACCCAAAGTCATCGAGAAGCGATTCAAAAGTATGGACCATGTGAACATCACAGACATTCGTTTACACTTTTGCCTGCAAATCAAATACGTCTTTTTGATTGAACATCCATTTGTTCATTTAATCGATATTGTTTCCTCAAAAGCAGACTGACAAAACCTTACATTTGACTAAAAATACAGCAGTGATGGGTCGTTATTTTCTGATTTTTGTAGGTGTAGTCAGCTTGTTTTGGATTGGGTATTTATCTGTTGATATCATTGATAAGGGAAATGATTATTCGCCGTTTCAAACCTTTGGACGTGAAGATGGCAGAATACTCATTATTAATCGAAACAATGAAGTTGAGCGCGCGGCATTACCGTTTCAAACTAGCCTTAAAAACGATGAAGTTTTGGGAGCAATATTGCCTAATATTTCAACAAATAGTACGATTTTTATTTCATCATTAAGAGATCATTTTTTGATCGAAGCAAAGTCAAATTGGTCTCAAAGCAACATTAAAAAATTATTGGCAAAAAGTAAGTTAACGCTGCATAAGTCGGTCATCGGTTTTGTTGAAATCGATGGATATAAAATCAAGTATCACAGAAATAGACTCTATTTTTACAAGAAGTCATACAAAACAAATTACATAAACGATTGGAATCATTTAGACCGAAAAGCAAGCGCCGTTATTGTAGATTTTTCACAAGGAAATACGATTGTCAAGGATATTTATTTCAAAGGGTCAAACAAAATAGAATTTCATTCGACTAATATCCAAAATATTGAAGGGAATAAAATCAACGACAAAGAACTTTTTTCTCAGGTTTTACCCAAACGTATCAAAGAGTATCATTTTTTAGAAAAAAAATACCTAGAAAGTACAGACAATACTTTTCAAAAGAGTACTATGAATAGCTGGACAGAGAAAGGTTTGGTTTTTTTTCAATACAAAGCTAAAAGGGTTTTAGTTTCGGACTATAAAATAGGGCAAAATCCTGTTAATATTCTGGCAGATGAAAGCGGAGAGCCTTCAGAAAATCAGGAACATGGATTTTTTAAGGGCATCCGTTTGACGAAGGATTTTCCATCAAATCCTCAGAATGGATTTTATGTATATATATTAAATGATTTTGTGGTAATTGCTGAAGAAAGTCAGATTTGTGAAGAAGTAATCACACAAATTAAACTTGGTCAAACCTTGGCTACCGACCAGCTCACTTTACATCGCATTTTCAACCAACTTCCTAGTCGTGTATCAGAGCGTTATATAGCTCTTGATGAACAGTATACGAAATCAGTTTATCGATCAAAAATTTTTGAGACACGTTTATCAATCAAACAGAATGAAGAGTTGGAAAATGACCTCTCTTCGGATCTTGAAACAATTACCATGAATGTAGATGCCGTTATTCAAGATTTTATCTCGTTTGATGAAAAAGGAAATGCCGCAGTACTGACAGCTACAGGAGAGTTAATCTATTTTTCAAACGGTAAAATAAGTTGGATTAAAAATTTACAGTCCAAAGGTTTGGGCACGATTTCCTACGTAGAGTCTTTTCAGTATTTGCTGATAACATGTAAAAATTCAATACACCTACTTGATCGAAAGGGAAATTATATTGTCGGCGGACCAATTTCATTAGAATCAAACAAGCCGGTATCAGCTGCTGTTTCATTTGAGTGGAAACATAAATTATACTTTGTTTATCCGGATGAAAAAGGTCAACTGGTTGTCGTTAACTCTAAACGAAAAATTGTTTCATCTTTTGTTCATGGTCTGGTGAACCCCAATTCTTCGGTTGATGTATGGATTAGTCAAAATCGCTTGTTTTTTGGTCTTCGAAATGTTAATACATTTAAAATGTTTGATGCAGAGAAAAAAACACAATATCGTTCATTTTCTATCCCTGCATTTAGTCAGAGCATCCCGAAAAAGCATGATGCTTTGATTTTTTCCAATGATCGGGGACAATTCGTTGTGTTTGATCAAAAGGGAGGCAAGCAACAACTTGGTTCGATTTCAGGAAATATAATGCGTACGCCTTGGGGAAGAAATGAAATTTTTTTACTTAATGAAAATGATGGGAAAATTTCCGTTTTTGATTCTTTTGGTTCAACGGTTACAAAGATTACCTCAGAAAGTTCAGATATTGAAAAAATAGACGCCCAAACTATTCAAAATAAGACCTTTATTACAGTAATTGATGGTTTGGAAAATAATGTGTACATTTATGACATATTCGGTCGAAAGTTATTGAACCATCCGTTAGAGGGAAGTGAGAAGTGTTTATTAAACTGGTCAAACGGACAATTGATTTTGACAACAGTTGTTGACAAGTACCTCATACAGTACACCATAGCCAAAAACTAAAATCTATGAATATTAAAACTATTTTACTATATTTCAGCATAATCACATTTTTGTTTGGTTGTAAAAAACCTGATTTTGATAAAATTGCCGGTGGCGTATGGAATCCCAAGTTAGCCGTTCCAATCGGCTATTCAGAATTTAGTGTGGCGGACATTTTGGCAAAAAACGATCCTTCTAATTTAATTACAACCAGTGAACTTGGAGCATTATCTCTTGCTTACAGTGACAGTATTGGTTCATTTGAAGCGAGCAAAATCCTTAATTTGACTGACCAATCTGTTTCATATTCACTGCCATTTGCTGATTTAAACATACCGGTTTCAGGTAACCTACCCGGTGGAGTTGTATTTTCAAGTTCCTCCGGTACAACGCTTCCATTTGATTTCCCAAACGGGGAGACATTATATGAAATAAATCTCGAAGGGGGAGACCTCAATATTTCTCTGAATACATCACTCAAACATGATGTTACATTTGAACTTACCTTTCCAGATATCAAAAAGAATGGGGTGGTATTACAAAAAACCATCGTAGCCAATTATTTTGGAACTTCTCCTCATAGTGTAACAGCAACCATAGATTTGTCTAATACAATACTTGATCTCACAGCAGGAGGATCTTCAACCAATACCATTCGTGTTAATTTAGCAACTACCATAACGGGTACAGGAAATCCAATAAGCAATTCGGAGACTAATGAATTTAATTTTGAGTTTCAAAATTTGAAATTTCTAAATGCGACCGGATATTTTGGTCAGCAGGATATCGCTGCAGACAGTGACTCTATAATTTTTGAGATTTTCAAAAACACAACTAATCAAGGGTTTGTTCAATTAAGTAATCCTAAATTAAAGTTTTTTGTAAAAAACTCTTTTGGAATTCCCATAATGCTTGATATAAATGATTTGAGCACAACCAACACGAATACGGGTGTAGTGACAACTTATACCAATAGTGACCTAGCCAATATAGTTATCTCAGCTCCAAGCACCATGGGAATGGCTACCACAACTGATATTCCTGAAATTAATACAAGCAATACGGCAAATCTTAATTCTTTGGTAAACACTACACCAAAATATCTAAATTTTGCTATACACGCAGTTACAAATCCGAATGGACAACCAACGACACCAAATTTTATTACTAAAGACAGTCGGATGACCGTTTATGCTGCTCTTGAATTGCCTTTGGAGGGGTATGCATATAATGTCAACTTATCCGATACGTTGCCATTTAACTTTGCTGAAACGGGGGATGCAATTGAGTCTGTGATGTTCCGTTTAAATGCCACGAATGGTTTACCTATAGGCTTTAATGCACAAGTAACTTTTGTAGATGAAAATTTCAATCCCTTATGTACGCTTTTTGAAAATCAAGAAGTAGTAATTATTCCTGCTCCTGTTGATTTAAATGGAACTGTCACTAAACCAATCAATAAAATCACGGATGTTACTCTTCCAAGGACAAAATTGAGCATGTTGAATCAAACAAAGCACATCATCATCTCGGGTAGAATTGCAAGTACCGATCCGCAGGGAACTAATGTTAAAATTTTTGAGCATTATCGTTTTTCTTTAAAACTGGCATTGCAACTAAATTATAACGGTAAAGTCTGATTAAAACTTCAAATTGATGAGCCGACTATTATCTATTCTTTTTTTCATAGGAACTTATTATTCCGCATGGTTTTCTTCCCTTCATGTTTATGCGCAACAAAACCATACATTGTATGCATTAAATTCAACCGGTTCAGCACTTTATTTGAATCCCGGTTTTGTTCACAAGAATAAGTTTTACCTGAGTGTTCCGATGGGGTTCAACAGTGTCAGCGTAAACAATAGTGGGTTTACATTGAGTGACTTATTTGTGAAAAGAAGTGCAGATGATTCCCTTGAAATAAGGCCTGACATCGCGATTTCCAAAATGAGTCCGCTAAATTTTCTCACACTTGATTTTGCTGCTGAGCTTTTTGGCTTGGGTTTTAAAGTTAGATCCAATTATTTCTCAATCAGTGCGATGCTCAAAACCCAATTCAACTTAATGTATTCCAAAGATTTGTTTCGTTTAATCAATGAGGGAAATGGTTCATCCGCTTTTTTGGGAAATAAAGCTGATTTAAGTGGTCTTGGGGTAAATTTGAATGCGTACATGGAATATGGCTTGGGGTATAACCGAGCAATTAATGATAAATTAACAATTGGCGGACGATTAAAAGTGCTTTCAGGAATTGCAAATATTCACACTACCAGATCTGAAATGGGATTATCAACTAATCCAATTACTTATGATATTAATTTAAAAGGTGGAGTAGGAATTAATTCTTCTAATGCGTTTTATTTTTCTGATTCTGCAAATACAGACAAAACATCAGATTTACTCCAAAGTCCGTTCAGTTTTAATAATTTTGGCTTAGGACTTGATTTGGGAGCAACTTATCAACTGACAGATAAAATGGAATTGAATGCCAGTATTGTTGATTTGGGCTTTATCAATTGGAGTCATAATGTCAAAAATTACGTTTCAAACAATGTTGATTACACCTTTAAAGGATTTAACATAAATGCTGTATTATTTGACAGTGTTGATGTTGTCAAAGGTCTTCAAGATACTTTACAAGATGTTTTCCGTAATGAAGCTAACTCCAAAGCTTATCGCACCTCGTTATACTCCAGATTATACTTGGCAGGCAGATATGAATTAACTAAGTTCATAAGTGCTAATGTGATTTTATGTGATCATATTCTTGAATCTCATCATCGGATGAGTATGGCCCTGGGGGCCAATTTGAAAGTTAAAAATGGGTTTGCAATGAATGTGAATTACGCACTGTTTGGAGGATCTTTCGCCAATGTTGGTCTTGGCTTTGTTTTAAAGAGTGGCCCCATTCAATATTACCTCGCCTCAGATAATATATTGAATGTTTTTGATGTTACTAAATCTAAAAACATGCATTATTCTTTTGGAATTAACATTGCAATAAAAAACAAAAATAATTCATGACCACCATACTGAGTAACCCCAAAAATCGGTTGCTCTTTAGTTTACTGTCCGGAATTTTAATGGTGCTTGCTTTTCCCTACACGGGAAGTGTTACACCATTGATTTTTATTTCCTGGATTCCGTCATTACTTGTTGAACAGTATCTTACGAGGCACAACTACCATGCTGCGAATTTTTTCATACATGGATACATTACATTTTTAGTCTACAATGTTGGTACAACTTGGTGGATATGGAATGCCAGTCAAGGTGGAGCACTGCTTGCATTTTTGCTTAATTCATTATTAATGACTATTCCTTATCATCTTTTTCATTTAACCAAGAAAAAACTGGGGGATATTATTGGATATGTAAGCTTGTTTATTTTTTGGATAACCTTTGAGTACTTACATTTTCACTGGGAATTATCTTGGCCGTGGTTAACAATAGGTAATAACTTCTCAATAACACCGACTATTATCCAGTGGTATAGTTATACCGGTGTTTTGGGAGGAACGCTTTGGGTATTGTTGGTAAATTATTCCGGATTACAATTGCTTTTTTCATTAGAGGAAAAGAAATCAAAAGCACAAATTTTGAAAGTACTCATCATTTTCTTGAGCTTAATCATTTTACCTGTTTCAGTATCGGGATTTATTTATAAACAGGCTATCGGACGTATAGAAAAACAACATGATCTCAATGTAGTTTTACTGCAACCTAATATTGATCCATACAACGAAAAATTTATTAGTTCGTTGGATAATCAACTCAAGAAACTTTGTGATTTAGCCGACAAGCACATTAATTATAAGACAGATATCATTATTGCACCGGAAACTGCTATAAGTACTTCTTTCTGGGAGGAGGATCTTGATATGTCAGGTTTTTACCATTATTTAATTCAACGCAAAAAAAAGTGGAAAAATGCAAGTTTCTTTACAGGAGCATCCACATTACGTTTCTATGACAAAATTCATTCACGGGCATCTAAAAAATTAGTTAATGCTCATGGTTTTTATGAAAGTTACAACAGTTCTTTACTTATAGACGAGTTAGGGAAGAATTCTTTTTTACATAAATCCAAATTGGTGTTAGGTGTTGAAAAAGTACCTTTTTCCGATTGGTTACCCTTCTTGGAAGAACTGTCAATTAACAATGGCGGTACGTCTGGGACACTTGGTATTGAGAAAGAACCTCATATTTTAAAGTCTCACAAGGTGACATTTGCCCCCCTTATATGTTATGAATCAGTTTATGGTGAGTTCAATGCCGAACAATGCCGAAAGGGAGCTCAAGCTATTTTTATCATTACAAACGATGGTTGGTGGGGTGATACTCCAGGATATAAACAACATAAAAGTTTCGCTTGTCTCAGGGCGATTGAAAACAGAAAATTTGTTGCACGATCAGCTAATACTGGAACTAGTTGCTTCATCAATGAATTTGGCGAAATAATACAAGAAACACCATGGTGGAAAATGACTGCAATTCGGCATGCAATCAAATTGAATAGTAATCAAACTTTTTACACTCGAAATGGAGATTTATTGGGAAAGAACTCTTCGGTAGTATCTGTTTTTTTACTGGTAGGGTTGATACTTTCTTTTTTTAATGTAGGAAAAAAGAGTTATTTCAAGAGTTTCAAAAATCCAAATCGTTCTTTTGAACCATAAATAGCATATAATAGTAATTCATTTGAATTGTAGTCTACATGAAATAATTTAGGGACAGCTACGGCATTGATTTCCCTTCTGTCAAACAATGTATTTCTGCTAATAATACCAGTCTTATAATCTATTTTTACAAGTGCAACTACATTTTTCTTTTTCCCAAAATTGGCCGGATAAAAATCTTCAACATCAAGGAAACTTCCCGTATCATCGTAGTTCAATTTGTGATCATTAAAAACAAAGCATAAATTCTTATCATTGATAAATCGTGCATAGGAACTCAATTCACCTCCATCATTTGTTGATATTTGATTTTTTCTTATTTTTTTTAACCAATCAAACCCTCCATCAATACCTACTTTAAAAGCAATGATGTCATTGTAATGGTATGTATATGTTGTACGAACAACTCCTGTTCTGGGATCCGTATATTGAGTTATGACAACATAATATTGTTCAAGGGAACCAACAATACTACCATCTTCAAGAACTTCTGTTTGTCGCATTTTATAGTTATACAATTGCGGTTCACCTTTTCCTTTTTGTTCATTTCTGTCGGCTCTTCTTTTTTGACGATCTGTCCAATCTTGAGTAATAAAGTCTTTGCCGAATTTCTCAAAACCCTCATTAATTATTTGTCGTTTGTCAAAGTCAGCTCTCAAATAAACCAATCCGGAAACACCGGCCATATTCTCTTCACCATAGATTCCGGTTATTGTGAAAACATGTTTATTGTCGGAATTCATCGATAACGCTTCTATTCTTCTTCCTTTGAGGTCAATGGAAAAATCTTCAAGACCCTGCGTTGTAATCTGAAGTATGTGAAGCGCTTTGTAATTCAAGTAGGATCGATAGATTGTTCTTCCCTTACTTTCATTATACTCAATCACTGAGATAAAATAATCACCGGTATTAGATAGATAGTGTTCCATGATCAGTGAGTTCTGTCCCTCATACGGCAGTTTGTAATCCCCTTCATTCATTTCAACGAGTTCACTGTTAAATATTTTAAACCCGTATCGATCACTTACTTCTTTTTTTCCGGGAACCTCCCAGATCACTCCGAAAAAACCATTATCTTGAGAAGTAATGATTTTGAATTCTCCTTTATTTCTTCCTTTATCAATTTCGTACAGAGCGATTTCAATCGTTGGTTTTTTTGGAAGCATATCCATTCCAAATTCTTGCATGAAAAAATGGTTTTTACCTTCCCTTCTGTCAGACATAAAAACAATTAGTTTATTTCCAATTCTTTTGACATCTTCAAAATTGGCCATACTTCCGTCAGCCAAAAGTTTCAACCTTTCGTTAGCTACTTCTAAGAAGTTTTCATGGTTAGTCAATTTATAAGACCCCATAAGTGCGCCACCGGACCACCTCAAGGTGCTAAAATTTGCACCTGATTGTGGCAATATAGATATAATTCTTCCGGGGGATTTTTGCATTTCACCCCACAGGATAGCAGGTTGTTGCCCATGGCAAATAAAAAATAAACAGGTGCTTAGATATAAGATATATTTCAAAATAATTTTTTTAATTTTTCACAAAACGTATTTTTTTCTTTCGAGTTCCTTGGCTCAATAGCAAAAGGTATTCACCCTTTTCAAGGGTTGATCCTATCTGCAAGTTGTCTAATTCTGAAGGATTTATTGTATATTCTTCTAGGAGTTTCCCTTCCAGATTATAGATGTCCAACTTAAAATTCTCGTAGCTTGCATTAGAAACATACAAATTGAAGTATGATTCGAATGGATTGGGGAAGAGTTTAGCTTCGATTGAAGAATAAATTAGAGAATCGTAATTTTCAACTGAAGATTTGTTGACAAGACAGTTTTTATAGTAAATAATTATGGGTGTCGTATATCCCTCGGGGCAGACCCCACTTGTTAATTTTATGCGAAAATAATTTGCACCGGCAGATGGTCCGCTAATGGTGTATGATTGTAATAGTTCACCAGAAATATTTGAAAAAGGACCTGAAGCGCTGGTTGCTTTTTGCCATTGAATATTTCCTACATAACCGCTTGCTAAGGTCAAGTTTTTTGCTATTGTTGAATTGACACATATTGCTGAAGACGTTGTCGTACCGCTTGGAGTTGTAGTATTTGCTGTTATTGTCTTTACAACAACTTTTGGGTCTACATTTACTACGAACGTACTTGTAGTTGAGTTTGGACAAGGGCTATTAGATAAGACTGCGCGAAATCCTGTGGAAGAAGTTAAGGTTCCGGTTGCAATCGATGTAATTGTGCCAGTTACTGTTGTCCATGTTGGACTTAATGCATTCCAGTTTGTCGTTTTTTGCCAGAGAATTGTTCCCGATGAACCGGTTAAATTAAGTGTAGTTGACGAACCTGAACAAATAGCCGAAGTTGTTGAGGTAATAACTCCCGAAGTTGTAGGTTGTTTTACGCTTATTGCCAAACTATTCGTAGTTTGTGCAGCTGTACATGTTCCACTAGTTATAATTGCGCGGTACCAAGAATCTCCCGAAATATTATTAAAAGTAAAAGGGCTTACTTGAGAACCCGTGGCGTTAGACCAAGGTCCCAAAGCATTTGCTGCGTATTGCCATTGAATAGTTCCTACTTGACCGGAAATTTTCAGTGTTTTATTGCCTCCTGAACAGACTGTTAACCCTGTTCCATCATTCACAGCTATTGTTCCTGCTACTGCCGCAGGATATACGCTTAAAACATGAATTGGAGAATTAACAGTTGAACAAGTCCCAATAGTCACAAGAGCCCTGAAGGCTGTGTTTGAAGCAGTCATAATTCCTGTAGCATACGTAGCTGTGTTTGCGTTAGCAATAGACGTCCATGTTGGTGTTCCTGTTAACCAATTAGATGACTTTTGCCACGTAATGGATCCTTCACTTCCATTCAATGTCAATAATGTGCCATTATTTCCTGTTACACACAATTCAGAAATACCGGTAATAGTTCCTGCAGCTGCTGAGGATTTAACAATGTATTGTTTTGTTTGGGAATAAACCGATGCACAAGCTCCACTTGTAACTCTTGCCCTTAAGAAAAAAGGACTGTTTATTCCAGTTGTGATATAGGAAGCAGAAGTTCCATTTGCAGAAGTTGTATTGAACAGAGAAACTGTATCTGAGCTCAATATCGGAACATTCATGTAGGTATTCCCATCCGAAGAATATTGCCATTGAATTGATCCTGTATTACCACTCAAAGAGACTGTTCCTCCGGCATTAGGGCAAACTATTCCTCCTCCTGAAACATTTCCTGCAACAGATAGTGGATTCACTATAATTGTCTTAGTCACCGTTATTGCTTTTGTAGGACAAACCCCACTAGAAACGATTGCTTTAAAGAATCTGTTACTTGAAGATATCATATTATTAATTGTGCATGTAGTACCATTTACACCTTCAATAGTTGTAAATAGACCGGTAGCAGTAGAAGCTGATTGCCATTGAATAGCATTCCCAGAATAACCACTCAAGGTTAAAGATAGATTCCCACCTGTACAAACATTGTCTGACGAAGAAATGGTTCCAGAAATTGCTGCTGGATCTACATTAATTACAAATGTTCCTGATGTCGAGGACGGGCATGGACTGTTTGAAACAACAGCTCTGAAGGCCGTTGTTGTTGTTAAAGCTCCGGTCATCAAGTTGGATGTTGTTCCTGTTACACTTGTCCATGTGGGATTCAAACTGTTCCAGTTGGTTGATCGTTGCCATCCAATAGTTCCGGAAGAACCAACTAAAGCTAAATTGGTACTTGAATTAGCACAAATAGTCGATGTCAAACTACTTATACTTCCAGCAACAGTAGGCAGTTTAGGCGTGATTGCAAAAGCAACAGACGTAGCCTTCGTTGTACATGTTCCATTTGTAACAACCACACGAACCCAAGTATTGGTTGTGATGTTATCAAATGATTGAGGATTCAGTCCTTCAGAAGAGTAAATATCTGAAAATCCACTTGTTGCAGATGTTGTAGAGTATTGCCATTGTACGGATCCGATATTGCCGGTAACTTTGAGTGATTTACTTGACCCACTGCACACATTTGCTCCGTTTAGATCATTTGCAGAAACTGTTCCGGCAATTGCTGCCGGATAAACTGTGATGGTGAAAGGATTCGTAAAAACCACGGAACAAGTTCCTATCGTCACTGAGGCTCTGTAAGCAACATTTGTAGCTGTCAAAACTCCGGTAGCTAATGTAGCTGAAGTTCCTGTTACAGTCGTCCATGTTGGAGAGGATGCTGTCCAATTGGTAGATTTTTGCCATGTAATGGATCCTTCATAACCGGATAATGTTAGTGTAATTCCTGAATTTCCTGTAACACAAAGTTGATTATTCCCGGAAATTACACCGGCAGTCGCATTGTTTTTAACTACAAATTGTTTTGGGGTTGTAAAGACAGATGCACAAGTTCCACTGGTAACTTTTGCTCTGAAATACACAGATGTTGTTAGTCCGGATACAATATAAGTTGTACCGTTTCCTGCAGTTGTGCTTGTGTTAAAAGCGGAAACGGTATCGAATGTTGATGTAGGAACATCCAAAAACAAAGAGCCGTTTCTAGAATATTGCCATTGAACTGTTCCTGTTTGTCCTGAAATAGAGAGCGTTCCTCCACCTCCGGGACATATTGTTCCGGTTCCAGAAATGGTTCCGGCAACTGACAAAGGATTTACAGTAATTGATTTAACAGAAGAAGTTGCTTTTAATGTACAGACACCGCTGGTCACTATTGCCTTGAAGTGTTTATTTGAGGAACTCGTTAGTATTGGGGTTGTATACGATGACGATGTTGCCCCCACGATATCGGAGAAAGTTCCATTAGCACTTGATGCAGATTGCCATTGAACAGCTGATCCAGTATGTCCTGAAAGTGTTATGTTCAAATTATCTCCCAAGCAAGATTCCGAAGCGATGATTGTTCCTGAAGAAGCAATAGGGTCAACTGTGATAACAAAGTTTGAACTAGAAACAGAAGGGCAGGGGTTGTTTGATAATATTGTTCTATATGCCGTTGTTGTCGTCAAAGTACCGGTCGTCAAAGTACTGTTTGAGCTTGTTGTTGCATTGACCCAAGAGTTTTGATCAGAAGGATTTGTGGATTTTTGCCATGTAATTGTGCCTACATATCCAGCTGCTAAAGTTAGTGATGTGCCAGAACCTGAGCACAATCTGGAGGCTAAACTACTGATGGATGATGCATTTGGAGGCTCTATAACAGACATTTGTAAAATATTGGAAGTAGCTGAGGGACAGGTTCCGATTAATGTGTTAGCAACAATTCTGTAAGAAACAGGGCTTATAATATTCGAGAAAGTAAATGAAGGTGAATTGGCTCCGTTAACATTCGACCAAATGCCACTAACCGTAGATGATTGCCATTGTATTGAACCAACATGACCACTTACGGTTAGCGTTTTACTATTTCCTTTACACACGGCTATTCCATTGTCTCCCACAACTGAAATTAATCCACCTACGGCTTTGGGAATTAAGCTCAGTTCAAATGGTTGAGTAGTATCATTAGGACAATTATTCCCAGATAATATTGCTCTGTATGAAGTTGAGTTGATGATCATACCTGTTGGTAAATTAGCCTGATTCTCAGGCATATTTTGCCATGTTAGATTTCCTCCTTGGCTTAACGCGCTTGATTTTTGCCATATAATCAGACCTGAAAAGCCATTTAATGATAATGTTGTTCCTGTATTTTCGAAACAAACCTGATTCGATCCGATGATATTACCGGCAATAACCCGAGGGCCTACTTTTACAGATTGAGAAAAAGCTTGTTGTGTGCATTTACCACTTGTTGTTTTTACACGATACCATTTAGTTGATACAATGTTTGACAAGTTTAGCATCTGAATAGTTGCTACAGGGACGTCTGTCCAAGTACTTTGAGCATCATCTGAATATTGCCACTGTATTGAACCAACATACCCATTCAATTGTAATGTTTTATTTCCCCCTTTACAAACTGAGAAATCGTTTCCATCACTTGTTGCAATAAATCCTGATACAGGTAAAGGATCAACAGTAATTACTATTTGATCATTTCCAATACAACCATTTGCATCTGTACCTATTAAACTAAAGGTGTCGGATTGAGTAGGTGCAAATAAAACGTCATTTATAACGTTCTTATTCCAAGAATAGCTGTTTGCACCAGATCCTTTCAGTGAAATTTGGCTACCTATACAAATTCTTTGATCTTCACCTGCTGAAACAATTGGAAGAGGATTTACTTGGACAAAAACAGTATCAGAATTAACACATCCATTTAAATCTGTTCCGGTGAAAATATATTCTTTAGATTCTGCCGGAGTAAAAGGTGTTCCATTTTGTACTCCATGATTCCATGAGAAAATTGCCGTTCCATTGCCTTGCAATGTAGCATAAGAACCTTTGCATACCGATTGATCAGATCCCGCATTTACAATAGGAAGAGGATTAACTGTGACAGTTAAACTATCTGTTCCAAAACAACCATTGGAGTCAGTTCCGCTAACCTTATACGTTTTAGTTTCTGTTGGTTTAAACGATTGCAAATTTGTCACGCCATTATTCCAAGTGTACGATGTTGCATTTAAACCACTTAAAACAACATTCATCCCTTTACATATTGTTTGATCATTTCCCGCGTTTATCAAATATGGTCTTTCTTTGATTGTAACACTCGTTTGTAATAAACACCCTTCGTAGGTGACTGCCTGAACAGAAAAAGTGGTGTTTTTGGTGATAACCGGGGCAATAGTTGAGCCTATGCCAACATTCGTCTGATAATCAGACCAATTGAATGAAAAGGGAGGGATGCCACCGCCCCCACCATTATTCGAACTGGAAATATTTAACAGATAATCCTCATATTCACCATAGTCAATAATCATGTATGGATCATTTATAATACCTTCGTTTAAGATGACTCTCATCCTAGTTAAGCCATTAAATACCTCAGATGGTATTGTAAAGTTCCCGTTTTCTGTATGGGAACCGATTTGAGTTATTGTCGCAGCATAGACTTGTTCATTGCTATCATTAAATGACCCATTTCGATTATAGTCTATGTAAATTGCCATGGCATTACCTCGTGCAGAATCACCCTGAACAGAACTGAGTGAAAAATGGTAAGTTTGACCAGCTGTCAGGTTAATGGGAGAGTAAGATGTAAAATCAGCATAACTCCCACCATAGCCATTTCCTATCCCAATGGATCCTACCAAAGATCCTAATAAGGTGCTATTGTTTAGTAGCACGATGTTATTTTGAAGTAGCGTTACATTTGAAATGTTTTGATTAATAGTTGTATTTGGAATAATGGAAGGTTGATAATAGTTTGGCTGATGAATGGAATAAGATTTCACTGTTAGGTTTGCTGCACTGCCCTGACAAACGGAATCTTTTAATGATGTTGCTTCAATATTGATTCCAAATAAAGGGTTGTCTTGATATGGTGTCCCCTCAATGGTATGAGTAGATACAAGATCTGAAACAGTTACAGACCATGTTACAGAGGCATTGGATGGATTAGCCGTCGGTATGGTAGCTTGCCAATTATCTCCCGATGCGTTTATCATTTGAATTGGCGTTTGCTCAATCCCATTGAATTGATAGTTTAGTTGCACCGAGTTAATTGGAATAGAACCCGCTAGTACTTGAGCCAAAACGATTCTTGGGCTTGCCTGACACAAACTTCCATTGGGAGTTATGATTGCTGTATCTATGTGAACGTAAACAAAAGGTAAGCCATCAAATTCATCTGCACCGATATCAGGCATTGAACCTCCCCCATTGACGGAATTAGCTGGACCCGGTCTTGTTTGACCATCGATATCATTTAATATGGACGATGGGGTGCCCCCTGATTCGAATATCGAAGGTGCAGAACCATCTAAATGTAAATCACTTGCTGAAATAAATGTTGGATTTACATTAAATGAAAGCAAATCCTTACCTGTCGTTTGTTGCCAATCCTTGAATAAGGATATCGAGTTTCCGTCATAATATCCAATGATTCCACTCGTAACATAGTAATTGTTGTTTTCTACAGAGGCATTAGAAATATTAGTGCTTGCGGCTGTGTATAGACACATCGCATTAGGTGAAGCCACGGTGTTTACTAAAATGTTATTCCTTAATGAATTAACATAAACAGTTGTTGAGGTTATACTTATGCAGGTAGATGCTGGATTTACCTGGCTACCGGATGGATTGGCTGTTTTCATTACAATCGTATTATGATCTAATGAGAATGGCCCCCCACCTGTAATTAGTATACCATGGTTTATTTGCGATGATGCAGGATTGCTCGAATAATTGTTAGCTGTGATATCACGAATGAAATTGTTGTAAATCGAAACATTTGAATTTAAGTTGTTAATAACTATTCCGGCTGAACCATAGCTTGCTTGCGGCTGTTTGATGTCATGGATATTATTATTGAAAATCTGAATACCCAAGTTGTTTGCAGACAATTCAATGCCCGCAACTGCTGTGTTATAGCCTGTGTTGCCCGGATCACCCACAATAATTTCATTGTCACTTATAATAGCGGCTTTATCTAAAACGGATACTGCTGATCTTGAAATCAATATTCCACGGGCTCCAATGTTATTATCTGCAGTTCCATCACCCATGATATTGCGGATTATTTTTGTTCCGGTATTCGGTGAAGTTGTCGAAGATCCAACGGCCCAAACACCATAAAAACAGCGTGTTATCAAGTTGTTTTCAAAAACATTATTTTTGGATCCTACTCCACCACTGCTAATACTTGCCGTCGAATAGTTTGACATATTAATTCCATATGTTGATACTAAGGAGCCAACTTGACGATTGCCAATAATTCTGCAATTTTTGATGGTATTATTATCCGCACCATTTGGATTAGTTGACTCTGAACTAACTCGAATACAAGCCGCAACAACTGCAGAGGTAGTTGAAAAACCAATGGTTAAATTACGTGTACCTGAAGTAAGAGGATCATCACCGTTGATAGTTACGTTATCAGCACCATTAAGTTCAATGATTGCCCTATTTGCTGTTGCCGTTCCGCCTATTGTGAAATTTCCGCCTTTGGGCTTAATCAAAATACTGGAGTAGTTTGAAAAACCTGAGCTCTTAAGTAATGCAGTCGGACTTCCCGGCTCAGACGTGTTTCCTTCAACTGAAATTGTAATGTCGCCCTTGTGTGTTCCGGCATTTACTGCTGCAAACGCAGCGCTTACAGTTGTATATTGCGTAGGCCCAACAGTTCCGGAGCTCGCTGTGACGTAAACTTGAGCGCCTAATTCTCGTGATAATAAAGTTAGAAAGATCGTCAAAAAACGTTTAAAGCAGATTGATTTTTTAAATCTTATTCCCAGATCCATGTTCAATAAATTAAATCTTAATTAACAACAATTCGCTTCATATTAAAGAATATGAAATCAATTTGTTAAAGATCGAATTAATAATAGTTAACAGAAATGAGTAAGCTCAATAAATACTGACAGACAAATGTTAAAGAAATAGAAAATCGAGAATCCAAAAATAAAATTGTTTGATTATCAGTAAGATATGTTTTAATTCTTTAAGAAGTAGTTATTATCACTCAAATTCTATGAGAATGGCACCTTTTTCAACAACTTGATTTTGAGATACTAGAATCAATTTAACAACGCCCTCTCCTTCAGCTTTCAACACATTCTCCATTTTCATGGCTTCCAATGAAAGAATTTCATTGCCTATACTCAAGGGTTGTCCAACTTGAACAGCAATATTCAATATTCTACCGGGCATCGGTGCTTCTAATTCTTTCATCTTTCGAACTTTTGGTTTGTCTAATCCCATTGTGGCAATTAGTTCATCCAAAAGACCTTTTTTTCGTACTTCAAAAACACGATGATTAATTTTGATTTTAAGTCGATTGTCTTCTGTCTGATTTTCAATAATTTCGCCATGGAAAAGCTTTCCATTGAATTTCAGAGTGAAAAAACGATTATCGTCCCAATCTAAAAGCGCACCTTGAGCACTCTCAACTTCTTGTTCATCAAA
Organism: uncultured Akkermansia sp.; assembly: GCA_964526595.1. Taxonomy (GTDB): domain Bacteria; phylum Bacteroidota; class Bacteroidia; order Flavobacteriales_D; family Crocinitomicaceae; genus M0103. The sequence continues at coordinate 86,752 of CAZGJF010000001.1, forward strand.
ATACCATTTTCGATTGTCCATCGTATTTTTTTTTACAAATTTAACAGAAAGAAAAAATGACTCGTTAAAACGAGTTAAGAATTGGAAATTATTCTTCAGATTTGCAAAATTATTCCTAATAACTGCAAAGCCTATATTTTCGAATTTTTGTAATCTTTCAATCATGATTAAACAAATAGTCTATTTATTCTCCGGTTTTATTTTGATCTCATGTGGAAACAGCAGATCGATTCGATCATTTCAAAACGATCAAGGTTTGAATAATCAAGTTACGGTTGAACCCGAATCATTGATCGATTCTGTCGAAATTGAGCAAGTTTCTAGTTATCAGGCCTCCAGAAAAATCCTCACAGATTTAATTCATACCAAACTCGAAGTGAGTTTTGATTGGAATCGATCACGATTGAATGGAGTTGAGACGCTTACTGCCAAACCACATTTTTATTCCTCTGACAGTTTGATTTTAGATGCTAAGGGAATGGATATTTTAGCTGTTCAAATGAGTCAAAAAGCGTTAGCTTACACTTATGACAGCTCGTATTTAAAGATTAAACTGGACAAAACCTATAATCGCGATGAGCAATTTACTGTTGTCGTTAAATATACTGCTAAGCCTGAAGATCGTTTATCAGGAGGAGGAGAAGCCATTACTTCTGATAAAGGATTGTTTTTTATCAATGCTGAAGGTAAGAATAAACAAAAAATGCCTCAAATCTGGACGCAGGGAGAAACCGAGTCTGCATCAGTATGGTTTCCAACTATTGATTCTCCAAACAGCAAATCTTCTCAAGAAACATACATTACGGTTGATGCCAAATACAGAACCTTATCAAATGGTAAGTTGATTTCTTCCCGAAAAAATCCTGATGGCACCAGAACTGATTATTGGAAACAAGATTTACCACATGCTCCTTATTTGTTTATGTTGGCTGTTGGGGAATTTAAAGTAGTATCTGACAGTTATACTCGTTCAAATGGACAGAAAATGGAAGTTAACTATTTCGTTGAACCCGAATGGGAGTCGTCAGCTAATGCCATTTTTGGTGAAACTCCAGAGATGATAGCCTATTTTTCTGAATTATTGGAGTATGAATTTCCGTGGGACAAATACAGTCAGATCGTTGTAAGAGACTACGTTTCAGGCGCAATGGAAAATACGGGAGCGGTCGTTTTTGGTGATTATGTTTATAAAACTGATCGCGAATTATTAGATGGTAACGATCAGTCTACCATTGCACATGAATTATTTCACCATTGGTTTGGTGATTTAGTTACTTGTGAATCCTGGTCTAATTTACCCTTAAATGAGTCCTTTGCAAATTACTCCCAGTATTTGTGGGATGAACATCGATATGGTTTGGATGAAGCAGATTATCAGGCAGAGCAAGAAGTGGATGGATATTATCAGTCCGCTCAAGCACAAGGATATCATCCCCTGATATGGTTTGATTATCAAGACAGAGAGCAAATGTTTGACGGGCATTCATATAACAAAGGGGGACGAATTTTGCATATGTTGCGTAATTATTTAGGAGATGAAGCCTTTTTCAAGGGAATAAGCTTGTATTTACATTCTTATCAATTCAAATCGGCTGAATTCCATCAACTCAGATTAGCCTTGGAAGAAGTGAGTGGTGAAGATCTGAATTGGTTTTTTAATCAGTGGTTTTTGGAATCCGGTCATCCTATTTTGGATATTATTCAGTACAACAATCAAACCCAACACATTGTTACAGTTGATATTCTTCAAAAACAAAACCTCGATTTATCACCTATTTACAAATTACCTTTAGAAATTGCAATTTACGATGATTCCGGCAAGCATATATATAAAGTAATAGCAGATCAATTAACCAATTCATTCAAATTTTCATATACCGGAAAATTAGCCTGTGTATTGGTTGACCAACAGCAAATGTTATTAGCTAAAGTCAGAGAAGACAAACCGGTTGATCAACTCATTTTTCAATATTACAATAGCAATCGGTATAAACCAAGAAGAGAAGCACTTTTACGAGTATCTTCCAATAAAAGTGACTATGCACAACAGGTGGTACTTGATGCCCTTCATGATCGATTTTGGGCTATCCGAAAACTTGCTATTGAGCAAGCTAATAAACTGAACGATTCTTTTAAAGGCATAGTTTTCAAGGAGATTCATCAATTATGTGAAACCGACTCCAATTCATTTGTTCGTTCAGCAGCAATAGAATTTTTGGCAAAATATGATGTCAATCCTACATTTGAAACGCTGTGTTTGAATCGAATTGAGCAGGATCGTTCGTACATGGTAATTGCTTCGGCGTTGAGGTCTTTGGCGAAGTTCTCCTCAGAAAAGGCAATCCTAAAAGCTAAGCTTCTTGAAAAGGAGAAATCTTCGCGTATAATCTCTGAAATCGCTCAATTGTACGGGGAATTTGGAGACTCATCAACGTTTGATTTTTTTGAAACAACGTTAAAAAGCAAAAAATTATCCACTTATGATGAGGTAGGGGTTATGAACGAGATGACTTTATTATTGTCGCGTCAGACAATTGACTTTTTAGAGAAATCTATTGATTTGTATCATTTTTTGGAAGATGAGGGAGGAACATACACCAAAATGCTGTTGCCACAAAATATTAGTTATTTAATTGAACACATAGAAAAGCAGTTAGCGATCTTTTTTAACGAACAACTCCCCCTCACAAAAGCTGAATCTGCTGAATATAAAGCAATCAATGCCAAAATCAGTAGATATTCAACTTTGAAGTCAAAACTAGAAGCGTTCATGTAAGAGCGAATAAAAAGCGATTTTATTATTACAGTTGTAATTTAATTGCTATATTTGATTAATAATTCGTCATAAAAATGTTTAATTATTTATCAAATGAAACAGTTAAAAATTGGAGACCAATCTCCTGAATTCACCGGCATAGATCAGTCCGGAAGATTAATTAGCTTGGCTGATTTTAAAGGAAAAAAGTTGGTCATTTATTTCTATCCGAAAGATAACACGCCGGGTTGTACAGCTCAGGCATGTAATATTCGAGATAATTATTCGGAGCTTCAAAATAATGGAATCTCAATCATTGGAGTTAGTGCAGATTCTGCCACTTCTCATCAGAAATTTGTCGAGAAATTTACTCTCCCATTTTCATTGATTGCCGATGTTGATCTAACAGTTATTAAACAATTTGGTGTTTGGGGCCCAAAAAAATTTATGGGTAAAGAATATGATGGGATTCACCGTACTACGTTTATTTTAGACGAAAATCAACGCATCCTCGCTATAATTGAAAAGCCAAACACAAAACTACATGCTGAAGAAATTTTAAAAGTACTGAATATAAAATAAAAGGTCGTAAATAGTTTACGATCTTGTACAAATACCTTTGTATTTAGAAATAAATTATTAACCTTCTTAACCGGAAACGTGAACGGAAAGAACAAATTACAATTGACATGGCAGTTAAAAATGAAGTAAATGCAGAAAAATTGAAAGTACTCCAATTGACGATGGAGAAACTTGACAAAACCTTTGGTAAAGGTGCTGTAATGAAATTAGGAGATTCACCTGTTGAAAAGGTTGAAGTAATTCCTACCGGATCGATTTCCTTAGATTTGGCGCTTGGAATTAATGGTTATCCAAAAGGGCGTGTAATAGAGATATACGGACCGGAATCATCGGGTAAAACTACACTTGCTATCCATGCCATAGCGGAGGTCCAAAAACAAGGAGGTATTGCAGCAATAATTGATGCAGAACATGCATTTGATCAATTTTATGCTAAAAAATTGGGTGTAGATGTTGGCAATTTGCTGATTTCTCAACCTGATAATGGCGAGCAGGCTCTTGAGATCGCAGACAATCTCATTCGATCCGGCGCAGTAGATTTAATCATAGTTGATTCTGTAGCTGCCTTGACACCCAAAGCTGAAATTGAAGGAGAAATGGGCGACTCTCAAATGGGACTTCAGGCGCGTTTAATGTCAAAAGCCTTGCGTAAGCTCACCGGATCAATTAATAAAGCCGGATGTTGTTGTATTTTTATCAACCAATTGCGAGATAAAATTGGTGTCATGTTTGGAAATCCGGAAACAACTACGGGAGGAAATGCCCTGAAGTTTTATGCATCTGTCCGTATAGATATTCGAAGAGCAAATCAAATTAAAGAAGGAGAGGAAACAATCGGAAACCGTGTTAAGGTAAAAGTGGTCAAAAATAAAGTTGCTCCTCCTTTCAGAAAAGCTGAGTTTGATATTATGTTTGGTGAGGGGATTTCAAAAGTAGGTGAGATAATCGATTTGGGTGTTGATTTAAATATATTGAAGAAAAGCGGTTCTTGGTTTTCGTATGGAGAAACGCGCTTAGGTCAAGGAAGGGATGCTGTGAAATCAATTATTCATGACAACCCACAACTTTTAGAGGAACTCGAAGCTAAAATTAAAGTGGCTCTTACATCTCATGAAATAGACATTTCTGCATTGCAAGATTAAAAATGAAATATAAAAAGTAGTCGAAAACTCGACTACTTTTTATATAAACCTAACCACTACTTATGAAAAAAACTAAAAACAACCAAAAAACAGATTGCTTATTTATATAAACGTTATTTTGTAAGAAAAGATTGCAATTTTAACATTTTTTTTGAGCTATGATTATTTAGACTAATTTGACTGTTTTAACAATAGTCTTGTATCAGCAATTAGTTTGTATAGTTGCTCTGTTTGTGAAACATTGTACACACCCCTAACATATCCATTTTTGTCAACTAGTGTAAATGCTTCTGAATGAGCAAAACCGTCAACAACATCCTCCTCTTTACCCGCAAAAATCATAAAGTTATCAATCCCTAATCGATGAGTTTTGGCTTCATCACCAGTCAAAAAAACCCAATTTTTAGTATCAATATGATAGCTTGTAATATACTTTTTGATAATCGAAGGTTTATCAGTTTTAGGGTCAATGCTAAATGAAATGAACTGAATTTGATTGGAAATGTCTGATAATTTTTCGTTGATTTTTTTCATGTTAGAGGTCATTCTAGGACAGATTGTCGAACATGACGTGAAGAAAAAATCAACAATCCAGAGTTTACCTTTCAAATCAGTTGAGCGAACCAACATAGAATCCTGATTTATATAGCTGAAAAACGGTATTTTGGGATAGATCGTGTCGGCTATTTCTTTTCCTTCAACTCTTTTGTAAACGATATCGAAATTTCCCATGATGGGAAGTTTTGTATTTTGTGTCTGTTTATCATTACAAGAAATAATTACGAAAAAAAGTAAAAAATAACAAATCCTATTCATAACCTTATCATTGTTCAGCAGCTTCTTTGTCATATTGTTTTTGCAACAAGGCAATGTGCTCTTTCATCCGACGAATCATTCCTTCACTACTACCGGAAAGTACCATACGAAGATGATTTTTTTTATCAAGGAGTAACATCAACTCCATAAAGGCTTGTCCACCGAAATAGTTCGGCCCCTCTTTAAGTAATGTTTCATTGTTCCTTGTGAAGTCATACATCTTTCTACCATCTCCTTTGGCTAAAATCCATATGTCAGGATCATAACCTTCAACTTGATCTTGTAACATTTGTTGAATGGCGGACAAATTATTAAGTGGTTTTCCATCTAGGTCTGTAGCAAAAGAAAGGATACGAACACGTTTCATTTTTTTGTGTTTGTTTTTTCGAATATGTTGATAAATCAACTGATCAAGTCTCCAAAAAGAAACTGCACAGCTGTCGGGACACGATTGTTGTAGCGTTGTAACTATAACAATATCTCCTTTAAAATTAGCAGCTGTGTAGTATTTACCCCGTGCATCAACAAATGAATAGTCAATCTCTTTACCAAAGTCCTCTAATGTTTTGAAATTGTGATTACAGCCTCTGGTTGAAATAAATATCAATAAAAAAGCCGGTCCGAATAAAAGTAAATAGGCTATAAGTACTTTAATTCGTCCGGCAGAATTTTTATCAGCCATTTTTCAAAAAATCAATTATGAGGTATATCCTGACCAAACATTGCCTACCGCTAATGCCTCCATTAAAGCAATAAATATCAGATAGAGCATGAATAGCGTATATGGCACTAAAATAACATAGCGCATACTTTTACGTTCATCACCTAAATGCATAAACACCATCACGATATATCCCGCTTTCAAAAGCGTCATAGCGATGAATGACCATTTAACGAATGGCCATGCACTTGAACTTTGCTTGATGTATGAACCTAATGCTACTTCAATAATCGTTACAATGGTTAACAATAATGTAACCTGCAAAATTTTTTTACGGATAGCCTTGCCCTGTTCTTCGCTGTGGTGAGCATCCAGAGAATATTCTATAATGTCGTCTCTTTCCATTGTTGTGATTTTGAATGTTATTAAACGAGGTAGAAAAAGGTAAAAACAAATACCCATACTAAATCTACAAAGTGCCAGTATAAACCGGTTTTTTCTACCATTTCGTAATGTCCACGTTTGTGATATGTACCGGCAATGACCCCCAATAAGATGATGATGTTAATTATAACACCTGAAAATACGTGAAAACCATGAAAGCCGGTAATAAAGAAGAAAAATTGACCATATTGTTGAGGACCATATTCATTTTGCTCCAAATTTGCTCCATAAATAACTCTGTTTGCTTGACCTGAATAAATAGCTTCGTAGTACATTTTAACGGCTTTCGAACCTTCAATTGTTTGACCTATTTTGTATTTGTTTCCATCTTTCTTAATAATCAGTTTTACGTGTTCGTCAGCTTTTTTGTTTATTTTAGCTTTAGATTCATCATGTAAGGTAATGATTCCATTTTCGATATGCCCTAATTCTACGGCATGCTGAAATTGGTGCATTAAGTCATCTTTAATAATTTCACCCATCTTGTGATGGTTTCCTGGTTCCGTGATCGTGAAATTTTCAATTTCTCCAAAATGCCCTTTAACAATTGCCTGTGATCCATCGGCCAGTTCTACTTTACCAAACTCCGACCCATGAATGAAGTGACTCCATTCCCATGCTTGAGAACCGACAAAGAAAAATCCACCAATGATGGTAGCAATCATCCATTTAATTACTCCTTTTTTATCCATTCTATGCCCGGCTTCTACGGCCAAAACCATAGTTACTGAAGAGACAATCAGAATGAAAGTCATCAATGCAACGTAAATCAATGGATAGCCATGACCTAAGAATGGTAAAGTGTTGAATGTTTCTTCGCCGATTGGCCAAGCCCCTTGAGCATCGTGACGAGTAAACCCATAAGCAACCAATAAACCTCCAAATGTCAAAGCATCTGACACTAGAAAGAACCACATCATCAACTTGCCGTAACTAGTACTAAATGGAGATATTTTCCCTCCCCAAAGCGTTTGAGCATCGATTTGTTTTGAAGTGTGTCCAGCCATTACTTAATTTTTTTTGCAAGTTTAATGAATAAAAAGTAAAAAAAGCAATAAATACACCCACAATACACCTAAAAAGTGCCAGAATATTGCTCCCAAACGCAAACTCAGGTGATCACTGCTGTTGTATCGACCTAAAAATGAATGAATTGTTAATTTAAAAAGATAGATCAAAGAGATTAATATGTGTAACAAGTGGATAAACGTGATTACGTATAAATAGGATGATGCCGTATCTGCAGTTTCCATTGCTTTGGATTGTAAATACTTGGACAGCTTTTTACCTTTGTAATACAAAGTTCTGTCTTTATAAGTCAGTTCTTTTCCTTTAAAATAAATGTGAAAATCTTTACCGATTTGTCCTTCTGTGAAGAAGTCACCTCTGCCACTGCTGAGGTTTACTGCTAAATCTCGAAGTCTGAGTTGATCAACATATTGTAATTCTTTCCCATTCGGGGTTGATAATTGGCCGTTAATTAATCCCAAAGGTTGATTTTTGAAGTATAAAATGTAATTTTTACCATAATTTTTGATAATAATAGATTTGTTTCTTGACGGCTTCAAAAATTGACTCATGAATTTTTTTAGCTGTTCTAATTGTGAGTCAGATATTTTTTTCCCGTTTAATAGAAAATTATTTCCGTCTACCTCAAGAAAAGAATGATTTATTTTTAGTTCAAAATAGTCTCCATAACGGCCTTCTGTAACTATTATATGATTATTCGCAGGGTAAATGCCACGACCAATTAATTGGTCGTACCCTTTGAATTGAAAATATACGAATAAAATGCCTAATAACAGTGTCGAGCTAACAAAGAGTTTAATTTGTGTTTGATTGTTTTTTTGTGCTTTTCGAATAGCTAGTTCAATACTTAAACTGCTTATGATGATGACTGTTGTACTGATCCAAAATGCAGTTGGCATCGGATATTTTAGCCAAAATGAATCTCCCATTGAAACAATGTATGCTGAAGTAAATCCAGCAAAGAGCATGATGATACTGAAAATGCCAATATAAACGAGGTTTTTCTTCATCTTCTCTCTTAGCTCAGGAGCTAGTTCTCTACTGAAATCCTGTTTCATAGTCATTTGATTAAAATAGTTGAATCGACTTTATCAAAAACAAACAAAAATTGAATGATGGGCAAATAGACAAAAGAAGCAAACATTAATTTTTTGGCATCTTTTGTTTCACAAGTCAAGTACAATTTATAGGCATATGCAAAAAATAAGCTGCTTAATATGAATGCAACGATCAGACTAAGTGTTCCTGTCCATCCCATCAACCAAGGAAGCAAACTGAATGGAATCAGAGCTAATGAATACACCAAAATTTGAAATGCGGATTCTTTTGAGATGCCGTTTTGGGAGGGTAGTAAGGAAAACCCACCGGCCTTGTAATCATCATATAAAACCCATGCTATTGCCCAAAAGTGAGGAAATTGCCATACAAATTGAACAAAAAATAAAACACCCGGAATTAGTCCAAATTGATTCGTAGCGGCAATGGCTCCCAGCATCGGAGGAATTGCTCCGGGAAAAGCTCCTACAAAAACAGCCCATGGTGTGACCCGCTTAAGAGGAGTGTATAAGAATACATACGAAACGAAGGCAACAAATCCCAAGATTGCCGAATTCAAATTAATCTGAAATAATAAATACAAACCAACAATCAGGCATAAGCACACGAGTAAATAAGCTCCATTTAGCGTTAGCTGCTTCGTAGGAATTGGACGTTTTTCAGTGCGTTTCATCAGCTTGTCTAGGTCGCGTTCCCAAATTTGATTGGCGCCATTAGAAGCAGCGGTAACCAAAAGTCCTCCTGTCATGAGAAGTGAAATTTCAAACCATTGGTTAGTATGAGTTGCTTCTACGGCAAAGAGGTATCCTGAAAGTGCGGATAAAATAACCAATGCAGACAAACGAAACTTTGTGAATACAAGATAAGACCTTAACGTAGCTTCGATCGACATTTGTAATTCAGATCAGAGATTGGTTTTATAGTACATAGTAAACAACAAAGTTAATTAATTGTTGAGGCAATTAATTGAGAAATGAACTCTCATATAAATTTTTATTCAATGAATGATTTCAAAAATTCAAATTACAAGATCAACATAGCATCTCCGTATGAATAGAACTTATATTTGTTTTCAATAGCTTGTTTATATGCCTCAACCATCAATTCATGTCCGCAAAATGCCGATATCATCATTAATAGCGTAGATAATGGTGTGTGAAAATTGGTAATCAGACAATCGGCAATGCTAAAGTCATAGGGAGGAAAAATAAATTTATTAGTCCATCCATCGAAAGGTTTAAGCAGGCCTTCTGTAGAAACAGAAGTTTCAACAGCCCTCATGGCGGTTGTACCAACTGCACATACACGATGTTTATTAATTTTTGCTCGATTGACGATTTCGGAAGCTTGTTCGGAAATTATTACTTGCTCGGAATCCATTTTGTGTTTTGTAAGATCTTCCACCTCAACTTGTCGGAATGTTCCTAATCCAACGTGAAGAGTCACTTCTGCAAAATTTACTCCTTTTATTTCAAGTCTTTTCAGTAACTCTCGTGAAAAATGTAATCCTGCTGTTGGTGCAGCAACGGCTCCCTCTACTTTCGCAAATATAGTCTGATAACGTTCCTCATCTTCAGGTTCTACTGAGCGCTTAATGTATTTAGGAAGAGGAGTCTCTCCCAATTCTGTTATCAACGATTTGAATTCTTCGTAGGGCCCATCGAAAAGAAAACGTAATGTTCTGCCTCTGGATGTGGTGTTGTCTATAACCTCTGCAACTAAAGAGTCATCTTCTCCAAAATAGAGTTTGTTTCCGATGCGAATTTTTCTGGCAGGATCTACCAATACATCCCAAAGTAAGCTGTCACGGTTTAGTTCGCGTAATAAAAAGACTTCGATTTTTGCACCGGTTTTTTCCTTGTTGCCATACATCCTTGCCGGAAATACTCGTGTATTATTCATAATCATTACATCTCCGTCAGAGAAATAGTCGATTACGTCTTTAAACAACTTGTGTTCAATCTTTCCGGATGATCGGTGTATGACCATTAATCGCGCTTCATCACGATTTTCACTTGGGTATTCGGCGATTAGTTCATCGGGCAGATTAAAACTAAAATCAGACAATTTCATTTTGCTCATATACGGCGGTATTTTGTCCTGTTTTGAAAAATGAGCGCAAAGGTACAAAATAAATGAAGGCTTGTCAAGGGTCTCTTTCAGAAAATGAATGAATTAGATTAATCCAGTCATCTACTGTTTTGGCTTGATTGATTGAAAAATCGCCTGAATGTGTTCGTTTCAATGCAACTAATGTTCCTCCTGATTGAAGTTCTCGTCCAAAATCGGAGGCTAAAGATCGGATGTAAGTTCCTTTTGAACAACTGACTTCAAAATCAATTTCCGGAAATCTGCTTGCTGATATTTTAAAAGATGAAATTTCTATGTCATTTGATTTCATTGCCACCTCTTTTCCTGCTCGGGCAAGATCATAAGCTCGTTTACCATCAATTTGTTTGGCCGAAAAGATAGGGGGAAACTGGCTTTGCTTTCCGATGAATTGTTGTCGAGCTCTTTCCAGCATCTCATCCGTAATGTGATTAGTTGCGAAAACCTCATTGAAGCCGGTTTCTAAATCATAGGAGGGTGTTGTTTTTCCAAGTAGAATGGTTCCGGTGTAAGTTTTACTGCCGACCATTAATTCATCGATTCTTTTGGTGTGTTTGCCTGTGCAGATAATCAGTAATCCTGTAGCAAGTGGATCAAGTGTTCCGGCATGCCCCACTTTGATTTTTTTGAGTTTTAAAGCCTGTTTAAGGTTCCATCGGATTTTGTTCACTACATCGAATGAGGTCCATCCCAAGGGTTTTTCAACGAGAAGTGTTTCCCCTTCTAAGAAATTCATAGATTAACGAGAAAAGTAAATCAACATCGCCAAACCAATGATTATTCGATACCAACCCCAAATTCGGAAACCAAACTGTTTGATTAAACCTATAAATAATTTGATAGCCAGCATCGCAACGACAAAAGCTACTATATTTCCGATGATGAAATATTGGGTATTCAATTCGGATGAAAGAATCATTTCGTACCCCTTTTGTTTGACGTTTTGGCATGTCCAATCCTTAAGAAATACTGAGTATGCGGTGACTGCCAACATTGTTGGAACGGCCAAAAAAAAGCTGAATTCTGCAGCTGTCTTGCGTGTTAGACTTTGTTGCATGCCACCAATTATTGAAGCAGCTGCACGACTGGTTCCGGGCATCAATGCCAAACATTGCCAAACACCAATAATGAACGCCTTGCGAATACTTAATTCTTCTTCATCGTTAATGCTTGCCTCTTTGAATAGACGATCAATAAATAGCAAAATGACTCCTCCTATAATAAGAACAATTGCAATTGGTTGAGGCTTTTCTAGCACAGCTTCTATGGGTTCATCCAATAATTTACCCAGAACAAGTGCCGGAATTACAGCTAAACTGAGTTTGTAGTAAAATCGAAAAGATTGAGAATGGATGAATTTTCTCCAATATAAAACAACTACGGATAAAATGGCTCCAAACTGAATGGATATTTGAAATAACTTTACAAACTCATCGTTCTGGTTTTCAAAGAACGAACTGGTAAATATCATATGTGCCGTTGAAGATATTGGCAAAAATTCAGTTAATCCCTCAACAATTGCTAACAAGAGGGTTTGAAGGAAGTCCATAAGCAGTTGTGAGCAAATTAATCTTTTTTGACCGATGATTTCCTCATAATCGAATAAGCGATTACAATATATCCGGAGATAATCAATATGGGAGCAATAGTAATTCGACGAGCACTGAAAAGTTCTGACGCATCAAATTCATTCGGATTTTTTGCTCCACCACCAATCATAAGGATAAATCCAATAATGTTAATGACTAAACCAATCAGCATAATCTTATAATTCTCGGGGCGAAACCCAAACGATGTTTTTTTCAAATCCATGGCTCAAATTTAGTATAAATCATCCAATTTCATACGCAAATATTTGGTAAGCGCAAACCAAGTTGAAAGAACGGTAATGATAATACCGATACTTATCAGTGCCGCAGTCAACAAAATAAAACTTGTTAAGGTTAGGCTAATTTCAAGGGTTTCTAGGATGTTATTGAGTGCATAAAATAAGCTTAGAAGCAGGGTTAAACCAATTAAAGCTGAAACGGTACCCTGAACGATTGCCTGTATGAGAAAAGGTTTTCGAATATAGAACGGTAAAGCACCGACAAGTTGCATCGTTTTAATTGTAAATCGTTTTGAATAGAGCGCTAATCGAATCGTGTTATTAATCATGGCCACAGCGACAACAATCAGTAAGAGGGCTACAGCCAAAAATAAGAATACGAATTGTTTGAAACCCAAATTCACAGATTCAACACTGGATTGATCATAGTTTACCTCATCAATTTCGTTAGAATAAGATTTTAATAGCGATTTTTTAATCGCCTCCATTCCTGTTTTGCTGGCATGTTCTGCTTTTGGTTTAAATGCAATCGTTGGAGGAAGTGGATTTTGTCCTTCGAAAATGGAACGAATTTGAGCTGAATTTTGATCGGTACCACTGAATTCTTCTACCGCTCTTTCAGGTGAAATGTAAGAAACATCACTGAATTGTTCCCATGTTTTCAATTCTTGTTCTATCTGTTTAATATCAGAATCATTTAATTCCGGTTTGAAGAAAATGTCTCCCTGAAGACTTTCTTTAGCTTGTTTTTGTACGTTTTCCAATCCTAACATTCCCGCTAAAACCAATCCAATCATGAACAAAACCAAAGAAATACCTATTACAGTAGAAATATAACTGGTTCGGACCCCTTGTTTGCTATATTTTGTAGCGCTTGAACTCATCCTACGAAATTAAAAAAAATAAGCGAATCTCGTTAAGTTACAAAGTTAAACAACTTACTATCTCTTAGGAATTTTTGATCAGATTTTTCTTTAGAATCTTGACTTTGCATATGCTATTTTCCCATCACAGTTAATAAAAAAGATATCTTTGCTCTCGATTCATGGAACTTATCGCTTTCTTATCTGAATTTGGGAAATTAACTCAAATAGATCAAACAGCATCTTTGTTGGAAAAAAGTCAGATACGCATTCATTGGAAAGGTCTCGTTGGCTCCTCTAAAAGCATCGTTTCATCGCTCGTTGCAAAACAACTTAACGGGCATCACTTGTTTCTACTAAATGATAAAGAAGAAGCTGCTTATTTTTTGAACGATTTAGAAGGCCTTTATCCGAATGATCACCGTATTTTATTTTATCCTTCTTCTTATCGAGTACCTTATCAACTTGAAGAAACAGACAATGCCAATGTGGTCACGCGTGCAGAAGTACTTGAACGAATCAATACCGGTAATAGTTTATGGATTATAACGTATCCTGAAGCATTATTTGAAAAGGTTCCAACTCAAAAAAAACTGAGGGAGAATACCTTGCGTGTTGAAACAGGCAAGGTTTATTCCATTGATTTTATCAATGATTTGTTGCTCGAATATCATTTTGACCGTGTTGACTTTGTTTATGAACCAGGGCAGTTTTCGATAAGAGGAGGAATCATAGATGTTTTTTCTTATTCCAATGATAACCCTTTTCGTATTGAGTTTTTTGGAGATGAGGTTGAATCCATTCGCTCGTTCGATGCCGGCACCCAATTATCGATCACTAATTACAATTATTTTAATATCATACCCAATGTTCAGGGACAAATAAATATAGAATCCAACACCAATTTTTTCGAATTCCTAGGTCAATATGTTACTCTTTGGACTTCCGGTTTTGAACGACTTGTCAACGTCTTGGAAAAAGAATATGCTAAATCTGTTTCTATTTTTTCGGGACTTAATGATACTATTAAACGAACTTTACCGGATGAGCTGTACTTAAATCCGACGGAAATTGAACCCGCAATATCCCGTTTTAATATCATAGAATGGGGTTCTACTTTTTATTTTGATCCCACAAAAGTAATTTCGTTCGATTTTCAGCCCCAACCTAGTTTTAATAAGAATTTTGAACTTTTACGCCAAGACTTGGTGGCTCGTAAAGAACAGATGTACACCAACTTTATTTTTTCCAATCAACCAAAGCAAATTGATCGTTTGTTACAGATTTTTGAGGATATTGGTGGTGGAGTTGACTTTCTTCCGATGAACCTTGCGCTCCATGAGGGTTTCATTTCTCCCGATCAAAAATTACTTTGTTATACGGATCATCAGTTATTTGAAAGATACCATCGTTTTCGATTGAAAGAAGGTTTCAGTCAGGCTAAGCAGGTCCTCACGCTCAAAGAAATTTATAACCTTCAAAAAGGGGATTATGTGACACATATTGACCACGGTATAGGTCAGTTTTCAGGACTAGAAACAATAGACGTAAATGGTAAACCACAAGAAGCCATTCGACTATTTTACAAAGACGGCGACGTTTTGTATGTTGGAATTCATTCTCTTCATCGCATTTCGAAATTTACTGGTAAAGATGGCTCTGTTCCAAAAATGAATAAACTCGGAACACAAGCATGGACAACCCTTAAAAATAAGACCAAAAAGAAAATTAAAGAGTTGGCATTTGACCTCATTCAGTTGTATGCCAAGCGCAAAAGTCAGCCAGGTTTTGCTTTTCATGAAGATACTTATTTGCAAAATGAATTGGAAGCATCCTTTATGTACGAAGACACACCTGACCAATTGAAAGCAACGCAGGCAATCAAATCAGATATGGAGTCACCAACTCCGATGGATCGACTGATTTGTGGAGATGTTGGTTTTGGTAAAACTGAAGTGGCTATCCGTGCGGCTTTCAAAGCAGCTACTGATGGGAAACAAGTAGCCGTTTTGGTCCCTACTACTATTCTTTCTATGCAGCATTTCAGAAGTTTTTCTGAAAGACTCGTTGATTTTCCGGTTACCATTGATTTCATCAACCGGTTCAAATCAACCAAGGAAACAGGAGATACGTTGAAAAGGCTGGCTGAGGGTAAAATAGATATTTTAATTGGCACTCATGCGCTTGTTTCTGAACGTGTTAAATTCAAAGATTTAGGGTTAATGATTATTGACGAGGAACAAAAATTTGGAGTGGCTGTCAAGGATAAATTAAAAACGCTCAGAGCAACCGTTGATACATTGACACTTACTGCGACTCCAATCCCGAGAACTTTACAGTTTTCTCTGATGGGAGCAAGGGATTTAAGTATCATCAATACACCTCCCCCTAACAGACAGCCGGTACTTACAGAAATTATTCAATTTAACGAAGAGATTATCCGTGACGCCATAGCTTATGAGGTCAGTCGAGGGGGACAGGTTTTCTTTGTACATAATCGCTTGGCTAATATTCGAGAAATATCAGGAATGATCGCTCGTCTTTGTCCCGGAATTAGAGTAGCGATAGGTCATGGGCAGATGGATGGAAAACAACTTGAAAAGATTATGATGGATTTCATTGATGGGGAATATGATGTGCTTCTTGCAACAACCATCATTGAATCCGGTATTGATATCTCTAATGCAAATACAATCATCATTAATGATGCGCATAATTTTGGAATGAGTGATTTACATCAATTGCGCGGTCGTGTGGGTAGGAGTAACAAAAAAGGTTTTTGCTATTTAGTTGCACCCTCATTTAGTGCCATGACAACCGATTCTCGCAAACGATTGGAGGCACTGGTTCAATTTTCAGATTTGGGCTCAGGGTTTAATATTGCTATGAAAGACCTCGATATCCGTGGAGCTGGCAATATGTTGGGAGGAGAACAAAGCGGTTTTATTTCTGAAATAGGATTCGAAATGTATCAAAAAATTCTCAATGAGGCCATTGAGGAGTTGAGAGAAAATGAATTCAAAGATTTGTTTGATGAACGCCAAACAGATTCTTTTACCACTTATGTTAGTGATTGCATTTTTGAAACAGATCTCGAGGTTCGAATTCCTGACGACTACGTAAACAATGTTACAGAGCGATTGAGTTTGTATCAGGAAATGGACAATCTGAAAGATGAAGACGCTTTGGAACAATTTGCCATCATGTTGACGGATCGTTTTGGAACACTGCCAAAGCAGGTCAAGGAGCTGATTCTTTCATTTAAATTACGATGGCTTGCTGAAAAAATGGGCTTGGAAAGGTTGGTAATCAAATCAGGAAAAATGATAGGTTATTTCATTAATAACCATCAATCACCTTTTTATGACAGTGAATTTTTTACGAGGGTATTAACTCATGTACAGAAAAATGTAGGAGTTGTCAAACTAAGTGAACAAAATGATAAATTACGAATTGTTTTTCAAGATGTAAAACACATCAAGCATGCCTACGAGCTAATCGAAGCTATTCTTCAAGAGAAAGTTAACGTGTGAATTTTAAACTCCAATCGATTGAAGGAACTCGGTTGATTGAAAAAAGAAAATGAAATTACTTTAATTGATTAGGATCATTCGAAGCTTTTTCATTCAACTTCTTTTGAATATTCATCCAATAGAAAAAACCAAAAAACCCGAGTAATAACAAGAAATAATTGAATTTATTGCCAATGAATTCGAAAAATCCAAATGTCCATTGAAAAAAGTCACCAATACCGTAAAAAAAATCAGAAGAACTCATAACCGTTATTGTTTCTAAACACAAAGAAAACCAATTTTATCTTACAATCAAACCATAAGGATAAAAAATATACCAAATTGATCAATTTCATCCCCAATAATTCTCCCATCGGTTAATACCATAACCCCGATTTTCTAGAAATTAATAGAAAAAACGATTCAACTTAAGCCCAAACTTTTGATCCTTCTGAGCAATTTTGACAAATTTCAATCTTGTTTCTGTCATCAAGGATTGACTGACGGAATTTTTGATATGGCTTACCATTCCAAATTGCTTGAAAAGATTCTGTTTCAACAGACCCTAAAATATGATGTGCATCTTTATCAAAGCAACAAGGAACTACTTTCCCATCCCAGGTTAATACACTGCCACTCCACATGCGCCAACAATGATTTCCTGTTTTATATTTCAGACGATAAGTGCCATCTGTGTTTTTTTTATAACGCGCGTATTTCTCATTGTTTGGAAGTAGCGGATGTCCATTTTTGTAGTTGTATAATTGTGCTGTCTTAATTCTAACTTCGTCTACACCTATTTCAAATCCGAGTTTAATGACATCCGCTAGTTCCCGCTCGTTGGGTTTGACTGCCAAGCATTGAAAGATGAGATGAGGCGTGTATGACTTCCTCATTTTTTTTGCTTCAATCAGCCATTTTGTTGCTTGGATAACTGTTGCTAATTTTCCGTTTACGCGGTATTGTTCGTATGTTGATTGAGTCATCCCATCGATTGAGATAATCAAACGGTCAAGTCCCGAATCTACAATTTCAATTGCTTTTTGTTGATCTATAAAATGACCGTTGGTAGATGTTGCTGTGTAAATTCGATTTTCTTTTGCTGCTCTGATGAGCATTAAAAATTGGGGGTGTAAAAAAGGTTCCCCTTGAAAGTAATAGTTAATATAAAAAACGGTCTTGCTGACTTGTTGGAGTATTTTTTGGTGTAAATCCAGATTTATTTTTCCGGTTGGTCTGGTAAACTGCTTCAATCCACTCGGACATTCAGGACAGCCCAGATTACAAGCTGTTGTCGGCTCAATGGATAACGAAAATGGCAACCCTATATGTTTTGACTTTCTGCGAATTTTGGACCAAATAAAACTAATTTTAAGTAAAAAAAGATTGAATATTCGCCTAAAAGTTAAGTTTTTTAGAATATTCATGAGATCTTTCACCTGCCACATTTTTGATCCTTCCATTTGAAAAATGAAGATATAAAATAATAAATGAAGTCACCCCATGATTCGCGATATAAATCACCCTGATCACTTTGCGTTATAATGGTAATTCTTATTTTTAGTCCATGAACCGATTGATGCTATTGCTATTATTTTTCATAAACACTTTGAGTTTATTCAGTCAAAACAACTATTTTATTAAGGAAAGATCTAGTGGTGACCCCATTCCGTTTGTTAAAATATATCCTGATTCAGGGCTTTCGTTTTTAGCGGATATAGATGGAATATTCCAATTACCCCATTCTATAAAATTCATTCGTTTGCATCAAACGGGCTATGCAGATACGACCATTGAACTCATTCAGGTAAAGGATTTCATTATTTTGATGAATAATCAGACACACAATCTTCCTGAGATTGAAGTAAAAGTTATTGAAAACCCTGCGCATCGTATTATCAGGCAGGCAATTCAAAATCGCAAGAAGAACAATCCCATGGAAAACGATGTATTCAGGTATAATAGTTACAGCAAATTTTTTTTTGATATTGATAGAGATAAATTGGCTTCTATTCCTGATACAACAACTGATACAACAATGATTAAATTACGAGACTACTTTAGCAACAAGCATTTGTTCATCCTCGAAAATGCATCAAAGCGAACCTTTATTCCCCCTTCAAGAGACAAAGAAGAAATAATTGCTTATAAAGTGTCAGGATTTAATGATCCGATGTTTGCCACTTTTGCCAACAGTATGCAATCGTTTAGTTTTTATGAAAATCAGTTTCAGTTACTTGGAAAAACATACATTAACCCGATTGCTTTGGGGGGGCTCAATAGATATCTTTTTGTTTTAGAGGATACAACAATCAATCAATCGGATACAACTTTTACGATTTTTTATCGCCCACGAAAAGGTAAAAATTTTGAAGGAATGACAGGTCGTCTTTATATCAATACAAATGGGTTTGCGATAGAGAAAGTTACAGCCAGTCCCTTTGATCGAAATAATGGTGCATCAGTGGAAATAGTCCAAGAATATCTTCATGAACCAAATAAAAAATGGTTCCCTGCGAAATTAAGTACGACAATTCTCTTTGGTCCTACAATTTCGATAGAGGGTTTTGAGGTACATGGAAAAGGTAGCACGTATATTACTGATGTAGAGATCAATCCCCAAGATATTAATAAAAAAGACTTTAACAATGTAATTGTTACAACGCTTGAGGGTTCTGAAAAGGTGGATGAATCAAGCTGGGATACGTTGCGAGTACATGAGATTACGAATCAAGAGCGACTCACCTATCACATTGTGGATAGTATATCCAAAGCTGAACGATTAGACAAAAAGTTGCGTGTTCTTAAAATACTAAGTACCGGTAAAATCCCTTTAGGATATTTGGCATTGGATTTGAACCGATTGCTTAATTATGACAAATACGAGGGGTATCGATTTGGTTTGGGACTTGAAACATCGGATAAAATTTCACGGCGTTTTCTATTGGGGACTTATGGTGCTTGGGGGTCGCTTGACAAAGCGTTTAAATATGGGGCATATTCAACCGTTTTCTTAACTAAACAAAAACAATTCAAATGCGATTTGCGTTACCAGCAAGATGTGATTGAACGTGGTGGAATTCTCTTTCAAAAAGATGCTTCTACCTTTGATATGACGGCACTGTATCGTCATTTTTTTATTCAAAACATGGAAACACAACGACTGGCAGAAGTTGCTTTTTCGGGAATTTTTCGATCCAACTTTAAAATTTCTTTCATAGGGAATTATCAACGTGTATGGTTTATGAAACAATATCTTTTTTGGGACACTCCTACAACAAGTATCAATCAATGTGATTTGTTTGAAACAGCAATTGAAGTGAATTGGAATATTCGACAAAAAGTGATTCAGTTGGGTGATATGCGCATTCCCAAAGAAACGAATAAACCTTTGTTTCGATTAAAAATTTCAAAAGGAGATAAAAAATCCTTTAATGCTCAGTTTGATTATTGGAGGTTGTTTTTTGATGTGCACCACAATATTTCTATTCGAGGCGTTGGAAAGTTTGATTGGAATCTGAATGCATCACAGACCATTGGAAAGGTTCCTCTTTTTTTATTGCAAGTTCCAACCGCAAGTGGTATCAAATGGAATGTATCTGCACCAAATTCGTTTGAAACAGTCGCACCTTCTGAATTTTACCACGATAAACAAACTGCTTTATTTACACGCCTTTTATTCAATCCAATCAAAACAAAAGTTAAGTGGAACCAACCACAGTTTGGCATTCATCACGCTGTTGGATATGGTGAGATGAGCAATCGAGAAAAACATTCAATTGCATTCAAATCGATGGATAAAGGATTGTTTGAAGTCGGCCTGTTGTTAAATAATCTATTCGTTTCCAAATCTTCCGGTATAGGGATAGGGCTATTTTATCGTTATGGATATTATTCAAGCAGCAATGCGAAAAATAATTTAATGCCAAAAATATCCGTGAGTTTATTGTTTTGATTAAACATCAGGGGAAAGTTCTCCGATTTTTGTCAACTTAGCCTTCACGATGTCTCCGATTTTTACATCAATTCTACTCCCCAAAGGTAGAAACAAGTCAATTCGAGAACCAAATTTGATAAATCCAAATTCCTCACCCGTCTTTACTTCTTGATTTTCATGAACATAATAGCAGATTCTTCTCGCAACAGCACCTGCAATTTGCCGAAATAAAACTGATTTTCCTGAAATATGTTCGATAACGAAAGTTGATCGCTCGTTATCAGTGCTACTTTTCGGGTGCCACGCAACCAAAAATAAGCCCGGATGGTACTTTACATATTTAACTACTCCGGAAATTGGATTGTAATTCGCATGAACATTCATAGGAGACATAAAAATGGATATTTGAATTCGTTTATCTTTATAAAATTCATCCTCCTCCACTTCCTCAATAACAACTACTTTTCCATCAGCAGGACACATAATATCACTTTCTTTGAAATGACATTCGCGTTTGGGAATCCTGAAAAACTGGATGATCAAATACGCCATGACCAATGCTCCCAAACTCAATAAAGCAAATAACCATAACCAAGCTGTAACTGAAAATAGCATGTAATTACCCCATTGAATTGCGGTTAAAACAAGCAATCCAATGGTCATTATCAAATATCCTTCTCGGTGTAGTTTCATAGCTGTCAAATTAAAAATAAGTGTAAATCATTGCCCAACAATAAAAAAATGGAATTGCAAATAATGCAGCATCAAATCTGTCTAAAACACCTCCATGTCCGGGAAGGATAGATCCCGAATCTTTTATGTTTAGGCTTCGTTTAAAAAGGGACTCCAATAAATCTCCATAGATAGCACAAGGGGCTATTATGATTGCTGAAACAATCCAAAAAAGTTCATTCCCCTTGTTGACGAATGCTCCGATAATCCAACCCAAAATAATTGTCAGGATGATGCCACCTATAGTTCCCTCCCACGTTTTTTTTGGAGAAATCCGCTCGAAAAGCTTCGTTTTTCCAAATAATCTTCCGCTAAAATAGGCAAAGGTGTCATTGGTCCAAATCAGCAGATACATCCCAACAATTAATGGTAAATAATTATTATCGTTAGCTTCACGCAGATTGAGGTCTATTGTCAGGTAGAATGGAGCAACAACATAGACAATACCAAACACAAGTACTGAAATGTTAATGATAGGATGTTCTTTTCTCCTCCATAGTTCTGCCAAGATGAGTGTAAAAAATAATGGAAATAAGATGACTACAGCGATGACAGGAATCCACTGTAAACTCATGCCTACCAACAAACTGAAAATGAAAAGTCCGATAAATAGGCCAATTTCTTTGCTCACCCGAACAACTCGATGAGTTCGAAATAAATTATAAAATTCGTTTAATCCGAGAACAGTGAATACCGAAAATACAATAACCTGCGCATAAGGATCCCATAAAATCGAGCCGAGCACCACAACAGCAAATAAAATGCCCGTGATTGTTCGTTGTGCTAGATTATCCATTCAACGAAATTACATTTTTGTTTCGAATTAATGTTACATAATTCAATTGGAATGCCTTCTATGCTATTTTCAAATAAAATACGCATTTTATTTTCTATTTTCGCTTTTATGTACAATTTTACCATGTGATGTTAATAGAAATAGGGGACAAATTAATCTCAACGGAAATTTTTAAGCGAAAATTTGTGTGTGATTTGAATGCTTGCAAAGGAGCATGTTGTGTTGAAGGTGATAACGGAGCCCCATTATCGATAGAAGAGGTTAATTTATTGGAGGAAAATATTGATGTCATTAAACCATTTATGAGACCTGAAGGAATTTCGGAAGTTGAGAAAAACGGAGTCTTTTACATAGACGGTGAAAATGAACCAGTAACTGCTTTGGTCAATGGTGCTGAGTGTGCGTTTGTTTTTTTTGACGAACATGGAGTTGCTAAATGTGCTGTTGAACAAGCATTTAATCATAATAAAACCACCTTTAAAAAGCCAATTTCTTGCCATTTGTATCCCATTCGAGTTAAGCAATTTAATGAATTTAAAGCAATTAACTATGATTCTTGGGGGATTTGCAGTTCGGCGTGTTTGTGTGGAAGTAAATTGGATATTTCCGTTTATCGCTTTTTGAAAGAACCTATTATTCGTGCTTTTGGGGAAACTTTTTTTGAGGAATTGGAGCAGATTGAATTAGAGATAGAACAAAACCCTTTCGGTTAAGCTTTTATAATGTTTACTCTTAACACATAAAGTCACAAATAAAAGCTATTTTCATAAATCTGAATTAAAATTCCCTATTCTATTACTTTGTTTTATAGATCATTGAACCAACTTTAATTGTGTTAAATGAATCTCAATCGAATTTTCTTATTTTGGTGTATTCTAAAATGTAAAAACGTATGAATTTGATACATCTAAATCAACGGCTGTTTATTCCGTTTTGTTTTTTTCTAGGAATGATGAATGCTCAGGTTGTTAATGAAACAATTAATCAAAAAGACATTCATGGAAAAAAACAAGGCAAATGGATTTATTACGGTAAAGATCGGCCTAAAAGCGGTTATCCTAAAAACGCTAAAATTGAAGAAGGGTATTTCAAAAACAATCGGAAGGAGGGCACTTGGATTTATTACTATAAAGATGGCATTACTCCAAAATTAATAGGCAATTATGTGAATAACAGACCTCATGGAGAATATTCAAAATATTACAGTGATGGTCAGCTTGAAGAGGCCGGTCAATTTGTTCGAAACGTAATGGTTGACACTTTTAGGCGCTATTATCCGAATGGAGTCATTCAGTATGAAACAGTATACAATCAGCAAGGAAAGGAAAACGGAACTACACGATTCTGTTTTCCCTCTGGAAAAACAGAGTTGATTTATAGTTCAAATTCTGGACAACCATTAGGCAGAGCAGTAAGATATTATCCAAATGGAGATATTAAAGAAATATTGATCTTTGGAATCAAGGGTGCAGTTGCAAAACGTGAATTAAAAGCAATGATTCACCCTGAACCAAAAGAAATTAATACTCAAAAAGCGATTCAAAAAAATTATACTGCTGTAAAATTTAACACAAAAGGAGTACTTTTTCAGCCAAATGGATACAATAAAGTTTACAATTCAAATGACGAAATTTGGCAAGATGGTGATTTTAAAAATGGTCGACTGTGGAATGGTAAGATATACGAATACGATCGGGATGGAATATTGCTAAAGGTGAAAGTTTATCAAAATGGAGCCTATCTTTCCGATGGCCAGTTGTAACAATAATAATCTTAAATCGAAAATGAATCCCTTTTTAAAATCATAAGGAAAGAGTATTTTAAACAAAGATTCTGTTTATTCCTTTTGCTAACTTTGCAATGCATTATGGTAAGTCAAGAACAAATCAAAGAAATCTATAAACGAATAGAGTCAATAGATAATTATTTAAAGATTAAAGACAAACGTTTTCAACTGCAGGAAGAGGAATTAAAAACTCAAGATCCCTCGTTTTGGGATAATCCCAAATCAGCAGAGTCTCAAATGAAGTCAATACGGTCTTTAAAATTTTGGATTGAATCGTATGACCATTTAAAATCTGCTTATGATGATTTGGAAGTGCTTATCGAGTTTGTAAAGGAGGGTGCAGCTTCTGAAAAGGAAGTGGACGAAGCATTTAATAATCTTCTGCAGGAAGTTGAAGAACTTGAATTGAAGAATATGCTTTCCGGTGAAGAAGATTCATTAAGTGCAGTGTTACAAATAACGGCCGGTGCAGGAGGAACGGAAAGCTGCGATTGGGCCTCAATGCTAATGCGAATGTATTTGATGTGGGGACAAAAAAATGGCTATAAAATTTCTGAATTGAATTATCAAGATGGTGATGTGGCTGGAGTTAAAACAGTTACACTTGAATTTGAAGGTGATTTTGCCTTCGGTTATCTGAAGGGAGAAAATGGTGTTCACCGATTAGTTAGAATTTCACCATTTGATTCGAATGCAAAACGACACACCTCATTTGTCTCTGTTTATGTTTACCCACTTGTGGATGATAACATTGAAATCAATATTAATCCTGCGGACATTACATGGGATACTTTTCGTGCAAGTGGTGCAGGGGGGCAAAATGTCAACAAAGTTGAAACAGCAGTCAGACTAAGACATGCTCCATCTGGAATTATTATCGAAAATTCAGAATCTCGATCACAACTTGCCAACAAAGAAAAAGCAATGCAGCTACTTCGTTCTCAGCTATACGAATTGGAGCTACGAGCCAGAATGGAAAAACGTAGCGAAATAGAAGCAGGAAAAAAGAAAATTGAATGGGGATCTCAAATTCGAAATTATGTGATGCACCCCTATAAATTAGTAAAAGATGTTCGAACAAGCTATGAAACTGCCAACGTAGATGCTGTTATGGATGGTGAAATAAATGAGTTTCTCAAAGCCTTTCTAATGATGTACGGAAATTGATCCCCGTCAACAATGTATAAAAAATTGCTTATAGCTTGTCTTTTATTCCTTTTCGGAAGCTGTAATAAATCAAGGGGAGATTACGATCAGTTAAATAATTATGGTAAAAATCAGATAAAATTTGCGAAATATCTGCAAATCAAAAAAGGTTTTAAAAAAACCTTAATTGAAATTGTCAATCCACAAAATCAAAAGATTCAGCGTTTTATTTTATCTGAAAAAGCACCCCAGAAGTTAACAAAAGGAGTAACATTTATTAAAATCCCCATTGCTTCATTCATTGTGTTGAGTAGTACACACATTGGAATGCTATCAAAATTGAATCAAATAAAGCGAATACGTGGAATTTCAGACGTAAAATATGTATTCAACCCCAATTTGATTCAAAGAGTTAAATCGGGGTTGGTCAAGCATTTTGGAGATCAAAATAATATTTCTATGGAGTCAGTAATTCAAACCGGGGCAAAAGCAGTAATATATAATGGTTTTGGCAGGGAAATCCCACATCAAAACCAACTTGAAAAATTAGGAGTCAGTTGTATTCCAAACTACGATTGGAAAGAACAGCATCCTCTTGGGAAGGCAGAATGGATCAAATTATTTGGGTATTTGACAGGGCAACAGCAAATGGCAGAACGATATTTCAATCAACTGACGATGTCGTATCAAAAATGGGTTTTTGAAGCGAAAAAATCAACAAATAGACCAAAAGTATTTAGCGGTAATTTATTTGGAGATATTTGGTTTGCCCCTGCCGGTCAAAGCTACAATGCAAAATTATTCTCTGATGCGAATGCAAACTATGTTTATGCAGAAACTAAGGGAACAGGCAGTTTGCAGTTAAGTTTTGAAAAAGTTCTTTCGCAAAATTTACATACAAACTATTGGTTAAATCCGGGGTATTCAAGCTTGAAAGCAATTTTTTCCAACAATCCAAAAATGCAAATGTTTGATTGTGTAAAAAGAAAAAATATATATTGTTATTCAGAACAAACTAATCGGTTTTGGGAGCTTGCTGCTATTGAGCCTGATAAGGTTCTTTCAGATTTGATAGCTATTTTTCATCCGGAATTAAATCAGTCAAAAAAACCATTAAATTTTTATCAAAACAGTTGTAAATGAACATTCCAAAGCGTGACGTCATTTTATTCGGTTTAATATTTTCGGTACTGATTTGTAGCTCCTTTGCTCATGTTTTTGCAGGATCTTTTCATTTGTCAACGGCAGAATTCTTTCAGGCAATTACCTCATTTAATTCAATAAAAACTCAAGATTTGATTGTTTGGGAGTTTCGAATACCCAGATTAACTATTGCATTATTGGGTGGTGCAGGTTTGTCGCTCGCTGGAATGTTAATGCAAACTTTGTTTAACAACCCTCTTGCAGGACCCTATGTATTGGGAATCAATTCGGGTTCTGCATTATTTGTTGCATGTTGTGCAATGATCGATTTTACATTTTTTAAAAGTGATATCGGATTAATCAGTGGCGCTATCATTGGTTCTATGACATTTGGCACCATCATTCTCATATTCTCTATTTTTATTCCCTCGCAAATATCACTCTTGTTGATTGGATTAATGTTGGGAAGTTTTGCCGGAGCACTGATTTCGGTCATTCAAACAATAAGTGACCCAAATGCTTTAAAAGCATTCACCATGTGGACAATGGGCTCTCTTCAAAATGTTGAATTACAACAAATACCTACTATTTTGATTGTTTTTTGTTTGGGTTTAGTGTGTTCTTTTGTTCTTGTCAAACCGCTGAATGTAATGCTGTTAGGTGAAAAAACAACTCGGCTATTAGGCCTAAATATAAAGCAAATACGTTTTGTAACGATTCTGGTAACATCTCTTTTTACAGGTTTAATAACTGCTTTTTGTGGGCCGATTGCATTTGTTGGACTGGCAATTCCGAATCTTGCCAGGTATTTGTTTCGGACACAATCACATGGGAAACTAATCATTGCTAACTTATTATTGGGATCAACCTTTTTGGTATGTTCAGATTTATTGTTGCAATTGATGGAAAACGTTATTCTTCTTCCTATTAATGCGTTTACTTCAATTATCGGCGCTCCTTTGGTTATTTTGTTTGTAATAAAAAAAGTAAAATGATTAGACTCGAAGCTGTTGATGTTGGTTACACGAAGAAATTATTTGGAATTGTAAACTTAACACTTGAAGCTGGTCAAGTTTACGCTTTGGTGGGAGCCAACGGGTCTGGAAAAACAACATTTTTAAATGGAATCATAGGAGAAAAAGGTTTTCTGAAAGGCAATATGTGGATTAATTCAAGATTATTTTCAAGTTTTAACTCTCATGAAATAGCTCAAGAGATTGCTTTTGTAGGGTCAAAATTTGAAGGTGTTGATTTTTTAACTGTCCAAGAGGTGATTGCACTGGGAAGAACACCACACACGAATCTATTTGGCCGACTAAAAAAAGCAGATATTAAAGCAATATCTCATGCATTGGAAGTCATGGAACTGATTGATTTCAAGGATGTATTTACGACTAATTTGAGTGATGGAGAAAGACAATTGGTTGCCATTGCAAGGGCATTAGCTCAGGAGACTCCTATCATAGTTTTAGACGAACCAACGGCCTTTTTGGATTACGGTAATCGCCAAAAAATTATTACCTTACTCAGCAGATTAGCTTTGAAAGAAAATAAGTGTATCATCTTCTCAAGCCATGATATTGAATTATGTATCGAAAGACGAATCCACTTACTGTTGATAAACCAGCAATCGAAAATACTTGAATCAATGGGATCAAATAGTCACAAAGATCAAATTATTGAGCGAGGCTTTTTAGCATTTAGATCTTAATTCAGACAATTTGTTAATGATTGAATATCTTTTATGACAATCGGTATGAGTTCCAATAGTAATAGTGTTTGTTGTTGTCTTTCCTTTTCTTTTTGAAAGTCTTCCAATTTTCTGCATAGTTCAGCATGTTTGCTCATTCCCAACATGGCGAAACTTGGTTTTAGTCTGTGAGCCACCATTCGAATTAATTGACCATTGTCCGATTGAATCAATTCTCTAAGTTTAGCAATATCTTGTTCAAAAGATTGACCCATTTGAACAAGGGTTGATTTAACTATATTGTTTTTTTCTCTAAAGTAAGATTTAAATGTTTCCAAATCTAAACGCTCCTCCTTGAGTGTGGAATTGTTTTCTAAGTTACAATTTGTATGAATTAATTCATTGATTTTTTCATAAAGTAACTCTGGTTTTACAGGTTTTGTAAGGTAATCGTTAGCACCATCCCTTAAACTTTTTTCTATCTCTAATCGATCAATATTTGCACTTAATGCTATAATTGGAATCTTATTGTAGGATTGATTCTTTGAGTTACGAATTATTTTTATTGTTTCATAACCATCCAAAATGGGCATCAAAAGATCTAAAATGATGATATCCGGTGTTTTATTTTCCAACATGTCTAAAGCATGTAATCCATTTTCAGCAACATACACAATTGCGCCCTCTTCCTCCAATAACCCTGAGGTTACCATTTGGTTGATGGAATTATCTTCTACCAATAAAACACAGATGTTACTTTGCTTTAGCTTGATTTTTTCACAGTCATTTTTCGGAAATAAAGAAGTATATGCACTTTTAAATGGTAAATGAATGGTGAAAACAGTTCCAATTTTAAGGTTGCTTTGAACCGCGATTCTTCCCCCTAATAGTTTAATCAGTTTTTTGACAATTGCCAAACCTAGTCCAGTTCCTTTTTCGGTTGAGAGATTCTCTTCACCAACTTGTGAAAAACAATCAAAGATCATTTCCAAATGATCTTTGGAAATGCCAACGCCAGAATCACTTATTGTAAATTCAACCCATATTTTTTCAGCATTTTGTTCAAGTAATTTCACTTCAACTTTGACTTCTCCTTTTTTAGTGAATTTTGATGCGTTTCCAATTAAGTTGTAAAGCACTTGTCTTAAACGAAATACATCAGCAAATATGAACCTTGGGATAGTTTTATCAATGAAATAAGTAAACCGAATTTTTTCATTTTCATTTTTAAGTTCAAACACAGAAATAATGGATTGTATTAAGTCAGAAATATCAATTTCCGATTCGTGAAGCTCTATTTCACTTGCTTCCATTTTTGAAAAATCCAATATTTCATTAATCACACTCATCAATTGATCCGATGCGGTTTTTATCGCTTCTACGAATTTCATTTGCTTGGGTGTTAATGTAGTTCGTTCAAGCAATTTATTTATCCCAATGATTCCATATAAAGGAGTTCGTATCTCATGACTCATACCAGCAAGGAACTTCGACTTTTTTTTCGTTGTTTCTTCAGCTATTTTTTTCTTGTAAATCAAATCATCTTTTTGCTTTTTGTCCTTCGACACGTCTCTTACTAATGCTTGAAAACCAATGATTTTTTCATTACAGATTATTAAATTTACACGTTTCTCTACCCAGAATTCGACATGATTTTTAGTTCGAAAAGGAATTTCTATGATAGCATTTTCTTTTTTAAATTCATAAATCTTACGAAAAAATTGCTCGACTTTTTTTAAATGTTCCGTTCGAAGCAAAAGAGAATAATGTTTACCAATCAAGTCGTTGCACTCATATTCTGTCTTTTTTAATATTTCTTTATTTAGATATACAAAATAGCCATTCAAATCTAATTGATAAATCATGTCGCCAATATGGTTAACTATTTGCTCAAAATGGGCTTGATTTTCCATACTTATTTTACATTATTTATTGGTATTTAACATATCACTTTTATAGTACTAGTACTATACTTAGAGCTACATTATATTACTAACAGTAAAAAAGTCATAATTTAATGCTATCTTAAGTTAATTACAATGATTTTAAGCATTTTATATTATTGTTATAAAATAAGTATTGAAAAGTGTCAAATAAACTTCCTTTTTATTAGTTAGAAATAGTATGACAAAACATTTAATTACAATGAGTAACATAGCAACGAAAAAGAATTCATCAAGCAATAATACACATCTATTTTTGCTTGTATTGGTGGTTTTCAATCAGCAGTTCTTTTTATTCAGCCAAACACTTTATTTTCCTTTTTTACTTAAATAATTTTGTCCCTACATCAAATTCAATTTTTAATTCGTATATTATGTCCAAACAAATCATGAAATCAATCATAATAGATGACGATTTATTTCAACGTCATTTACTTTCAGAGTATATAAATCACCTTGATCAAATTGAGTTAGTAAATGAGTTTGACAATGCTAAAGACGCTATGGCTTTTTTAGGCAACAACACTGTTGATCTCATTTTTTTAGACATTTTATTACCTGAAATGAGTGGGATGGAATTTTTGGAGGTATTTAAGCCGGATGCCAAAATTGTATTGATATCATCTGATGACAAATTTGCTGTAGACGGTTTCAATTCTGAAGTAGAGGATTACTTGTTAAAACCCATTTCTTTTGCTCGTTTCTGTAGAGCTATAAATAAAATCACCTCTCGAACATCACAAAAATCATATGCAAACGATTCTGCTAATTTCTTGTTTATTAAAGACAAGGGCGTTTATCAAAAAATATTGATTCCTGATATTCTTTACATTCAGTCATCCAGCGAATATGTTACTATTTATACTGGAGCAAGAAGAATTATGCTTTATTCTTCCATGGATGGTATTCTTAGAAAACTTCCCGATAATTTTTTGCGAATTCACCGTTCGTATATAGTTAACTTAAATAGTATTGAACGCGTAAATGGCAATACTGTTGAGATAAATAATCAATCCATCAATGTGAGTAAAACATATCATGAATCTCTGATGAATTCATTAGGTCTTAAGATTCAAAAACAAATAACCTGATTTCATTGCAAGAAAGTATGTTGCCTGTCTAGTGTTCTGTACTGGATAGCTTCTGCAATATGGTTAGGAAGAATATTATCAGAACCTTCCATATCTGCAATGGTCCTGGAAACTTTTAAAATTCGGTCGTAGGCACGGGCAGATAAGCCCAAAACATCCATTGCCTTCTTCAAGATTTGCATACCATTAGTTTCAATTTTGCAATATTCTCTCAACTCATTTCCGGACATTTGTGCATTGCAATGAATGCCTGAATATCGACTAAATCGATTGAGCTGAATGGATCTCGTTACTTCAACTCTTTTTTGGATGGTTTTACTGTTTTCCTCTTGTATCTCTTTTGTTAAATCATCAAAATTTACCGGAGTTACTTCAACGTGCAAATCAATTCTATCTAGCAGTGGTCCGGAAATTTTATTCAAGTATCGTTGTACAACCCCCGGTGCGCAAACACATTCTTTTTCCGGATGATTGTAGAATCCACATGGACACGGATTCATTGCAGCAACTAACATAAATGTTGCCGGAAAATCAATGGTGAATTTTGCTCTTGAAATAGTTACAAAACGATCTTCCATAGGTTGTCGCATAACTTCCAAAACAGATCTTTTATATTCCGGTAATTCGTCAAGAAACAAAATACCGTTATGTGCCAAGGAGATTTCTCCAGGTTGGGGATAGCCACCTCCTCCAACAAGAGCAACATCAGAAATGGTATGGTGTGGCTTGCGGAAAGGTCTTCGAGTAATCAAACCGTTTGTCAGTTTTATTTTTCCTGCAACACTATGAATCTTCGTTGTTTCCAATGATTCCTCTATACTCATAGGAGGCAGAATAGTTGGTAATCGTTTGGCTAACATTGATTTTCCGGCCCCTGGGGGTCCGATAAGGATTACATTGTGCCCCCCACATGCGGCAATTTCAAATGCCCTTTTTACATTGAATTGCCCTTTAACGTCAGAAAAATCTAACTCATCATACTCAACAAACTTTTCTTGTTTGGCGAATGAATTATAAGTACATGCAGAAATCAGTTGCTTTCCATTTAAAAAATGAATAACATCCAGTAAACTTTTTGCTGGATAAACTTCTAACCCTTCGACCACAGAAGCCTCCGAGGCATTTACTTCCGGGAGTATGATGCCTCTAAACCCTTCTTTTTTTGCTTGTATTGCTATTGGCAGTGCTCCTTTCATTGGGTTTAATTTCCCATCTAATGATAATTCTCCAAGCAACAAGTAATTTGAAAGCATTGTTGTTTCTACTTGGTTACTTACAGCAAGAATGCCAATTGCTATAGGTAGGTCAAATATTGAACCTTCTTTACGGATGTCGGCGGGAGCCATATTGACAGTAATTTCCTTTCCTGGAAACTTTAATTCGTTGTTATTGAAAGCTGCTTTTATCCGCTGGTAACTTTCTTTAACCGCATTATCAGGCAATCCAACCAAGAAAAAATTGATTCCTCGACCTAAATTAACTTCAATCGTTATTGTAGTGGCATCAATGCCAAAAACAGTGCTACTGTATGTTTTTGCAAGCATAGGTAAGTGTAATAGTCAGGTTCGTAACATTAAATTACGAAGAAATTTTTGCCTATGATCATTTTTAGCGAAGATTAATGCCTTTTTTTCTTCAATTATTTTACCTTTATGCTGAAAAACTAAAACGAATGAAAAGATTATTTTTCTACCTAGCCTCTTTAACAGTTTGTTATTTTCAGGGGTTCTCCCAAGTTGAAATTCGTCTTGATGGTTTAGGTCCGGACATTTCAGGAGGCGTACATTCGGTAACAGTAGACCAAGCTACACTCAGTCAAATGGGTGGAGTTTATTCAGCACATTTTGTAGTGACTAATAATTCCGGTTCTGATCAGAAATGGCGAGTTGTGCGAAAAAAAATAGCCGTTCCAGCAACATGGGAAGATCAGGTGTGTTGGCCACCAACATGTTATAACGCAACGGGAGATATTTATACTACCCCCTCTTCCAGTGATTTTGTACCTGAAATCATTAATGGTTCTGATACGACTAGTAACGGTGAAATGGCGGAGATTAAGCCCAATATCAGTATTGGATTAACTAATTACGGACAAGGACGTTATCGGTACTACCTGATGAGCCCTTTCACCGAGAATTTAGCCGATTCTGTTGACCTTGAAATTAACTTTGTTTTGGGTTTGAACGAAACAAATCAGAAATCAACACTTACAATTTCACCTAATCCTGCGAATGATTTTGTAACAATTGACTTATCTACTGATGAAACTTCTTCTGTAAAAATTGTTGATGCATTGGGAGTTGAAATTTATACATCAGAGGTTTTTTCAGGAAGCAAAAAGATAGATCTTTCACCTTTCAGAAATGGTGTTTATTTTGTATTCCTGAGAAAGACAAATTCATCAACTTCTACACAGAAACTTATAATTAAACATTAGTATCTTGATTGCAAAATCAATCACATTTATTTTGTAGGATATCATGCTGAAGCGTGATTATATGCTTGCAATTCAGGCAGCAGTTGTTGCCGGAAAAAAAATCATGGAAATTTATAGTAATATCGTTGATGTTACAATTAAACCTGACGGATCTCCTGTGACAATTGCTGATATTGCCTCTTCAGAAATTATTACGTATTACTTAAATCAATCGGGTATTCCAATTATCAATGAAGAAACACTTAAGGAGGATTACTCTGTTCGAAAATTGTGGCCATATTCATGGTCTGTAGATCCACTGGATGGAACCAAAGAATTCATCAAACAAAATAATCAATTTGCCATCAACATTGCATTAATTCACCAACAATCTCCAATGTTTGGTTTAATCGCCTCCCCAACCGAAGAGTTTTTACTTTTTGGCGGACGTGAAACAGGTGTTTACAAATCATCCTTTGATCATTGGGATAATCATGAGAAATGGCAAAAAATAAATGTTTTGAATCAAACAAATAATCCATTAATTATTTCCTGTTCAAACAGTAATCATTCAGAGGAAGTTTTGAATTTTATTAATGATTTAAAAGAGAAGTATCCGTCAATTGATTTTTTGAGAAAAGGATCTGCCTTAAAATTTATTGATCTCGCTTTGGAAAAAGCAGATGTTTATCCACGTTTTGCACCAACAATGGAATGGGACATTGCTGCAGGTCAAGCTATCATAGAGGCGTTAGGAGGTAGCGTTGTTCATACCCAGACCAAGTTACCCCTCAGATACAACAAGGAAAACTTAGTTAATCCATATTTTATTGCACATACCGCTGCTTTCATGAACAGATGATAAAGTTAATTTTGAAAATAGGGTTTGTGGGGCTCATAAATGGTAGTTTGTTTGCACAACAAAATACCATGTTGCTTCATACCTATTATAAGGATCGGCTTTTTGACCCATCTCGAAATAAAACGTATGTTGGTGGATCTTTCTTGCCACTAGTAGAAAGCGAATACAATCTGAATGCCATTATCCGTGACTCCAGTCGGCAATATTATGATATTACAGAGTACTTATTCAAAAAACATTTGGTAGAATTTAAGGACACAAACTATTACATAACTATTTCACCGATTGTTGATATACAGTTAGGTGAAGATCAAAAAGACAGTACTAACAGAAAGTTGTTTCAGAATACTCGTGGATTTTTTATTGAAGGAGATCTTTTTAAAAAATTTTCATTTTCATCCGCTTTATTTGAAAATCAATCACGATTTTCCATTTACGAAACAAATTATTATAACTCAATTGGTGAATTATATCCTAAAAAATCTGGAGGAGGTTATTTTACTCAAAATGCGGTAGTTCCTTCTTTCGCTCGAACGAAACCTTTCAAAACAGATGGATTTGATTACGCCATGGCGATTGGAAATATACAATATAGACCATCCAAATCTGTCATCATCAGTGCCGGAAATACCGCTCACTTCATCGGAGACGGATATCGATCTCTTCTGTTGTCTGACAATACAGCACCGGCACCATTTTTTAGAGCAATTTTCTTTCTCTCAAAAAAAATACAATTTCACTATCTGCGTATGCGCTTGATGAATCTTTTACGAAAACCTGAAAGTTCATCAGCCGAAGCGTATTATGAAACCAAAGCTTACTCTGCTAACTATGTAACATACACTCCCAATAAAAAGTTAGCGGTTAGTTTTTTTGAAGGAATCGTTTGGTCAAAGGGAGACTCAATCCATTCAAAAAAAGTAAATTCTTTGTTTTACAATCCGATTCCATTTTTATCTGAAAGCGTTTTAATTGAACAAGAAGCAAACGCTATTCTTGGCTTCAACGTGTCTTATGCTCCATTACCATCACATCGATTTTATGGTCAAATTGCGAATAGTAATATCCGGCCTGAGCTAACTGCTTATCAAATTGGTTACAGGGGGTATAAATATTTTGGTTTAGAGATGTTTATGCTTCAAATAGAATATAACAATGTGCCTCAGAAAATGTATCAATCACCCAATTACAGACTTAATTATTCGGGTTATAATCTACCATTGGCGCATGTTATGGGAGCCGGTTTTCAAGAGTTTATAATCAGAAGTAATTATGAATTTCGAAAAGTATACCTTGATTTAAAGGGGAATCTGTATTTGTTAAAAAATTACAATTCGTTGGTTTTGCTCCCAATCAAAAAAGACAATTCACTTAAAACAGGAGGAATTACGCAGTTTCAAGCAGAATTAGGTTTTCGAGTCAACCGAAAAATGAATTTGAATATTTTTGGTTCTTATCATATTCGTAATGAGTATTTTGCTGTTAATTCATTTACAAGCCTCTTTTTTGTAGGAGTCAGAACCGGAATAATAAACCGATATACCGATTTTTAATGCGCTTATTTTTTTTCATAGCAGTCTGTCTTAACTTTTATTCTTTTAGCCAAGTTAAAGTCGATCATGTATTTGAGGAGCGACCAACCGATACCGTTATAAAATTATCATTTCAAAATCACTCTGAAATTCTCCCGAAAATTCTCTATGTTTCATCAAGGAATACTTTTGATTCGGTTCCTCATAGAAAACTTCTATTATCGGCTCAAGATCTTGTGGATATTGGTTTCAGATATGGCGAATCGTCACAACTAAGATCTGGTCTTGGTTTCGCTGTTCAGGCTTTATACGGCAAAAAAATGTATGCTAACTTCGGATGTCTACTTGGTGTCGGAGAGGCAGATTCGTTGTTTCAGCCTAAATCATACGTTATCAATAGATTGCGAGAATCTTATTTTAGTTATGGTGATGTTAGGGGAAGAGTTTCATATACTCCGAATTCTATTTTTAATTTTCAAGTTGGTTTAGATCATAATTTTATTGGAGAAGGTAACCGATCTTTTCTGTTAAGTGATTATGGAAAACCCTACCCTTTTGCCCAAATTAGAGCAAAACTTGGTCGAATCGAGTATTTAGTACTGTACCAATTTTTCCGAGAACAGAAAAAACAAGAATGGTTTTTAAAAAATGGGGTCACTCATTATTTAAGTCTTAATGTTACAAAAAACATCAATTTTGGTTTATTCGAATCAATCATTTTTCAGCCCAAAGACACTCTGTTAAATCGTGGCTTTGATGTAGAATATCTGAATCCCGTGATTTTTTTCAGACCTCAAGAATATTCATTAGGATCCTCTGATAATTCTCTTTTGGGTGGATGTTTCTCTTTGAAGTATGGTGGACACGTTTTATATGGACAAGCATTACTTGATGAGTTTTCATTAGCAGAAATCAAGGCAAAAACCGGGTGGTGGGCAAATAAATATGCACTTCAAATCGGCTTAAAAGGCCGATTTAATCAAGGTCTTAACAAATTTATCTACCGCATTGAATAC
Organism: uncultured Akkermansia sp.; assembly: GCA_964526595.1. Taxonomy (GTDB): domain Bacteria; phylum Bacteroidota; class Bacteroidia; order Flavobacteriales_D; family Crocinitomicaceae; genus M0103. The sequence continues at coordinate 123,639 of CAZGJF010000001.1, forward strand.
AATGTCTCCAAACCATATACGTTTTCTCATATGAGTTCTGGACAAAACTATGGAAATCAGGGAATGACTTTAGCACATCCTTTGGGAGCGAATTTCAGGGAGTTGTTATGGGAAATGAAGATTTCGCATAACAAATGGTTATATAAGATCTTTACATCCTACTACTTACAAGGCAGAGATAAAGATGGTTATAGTTATGGAAGTAACATTTATTTGCCATACACATTAAGACCATCTGATTATGGGATTTATGTAGGTCAAGGTCTCACGAACAGAGCAATCAGGCTCATTTTTACTGTTTCATATCAACTTAAAGAATCCGGAAATTTAAATGTTTTTGTTGAAAATCAGTTGAGATACGAAAGTTACAACAAGCAAACATTATTCTTTCCAATTATAGGCTTAAGAAGTCAGCTATGGAATGATTATCGCAATTTTTAATCAAAAAGGGCGGCATGCCGCCCTTTTTGATTAATCTTAAGGTAGGTTAGGATTCGGTTATAAGCCTATTATATGTCTGAGTTCAATTTCTGTAACATGTCTTTTTTGACCGGCTTTATTGAGAATAGTTCTGCTAACCAATCTGCCATGAATAGCCACTTTTTTCCCCTTTTCGGCATATTTTTCAATAAATTGAGCCATATTACCCCATGCAAAAATGCGATGCCATTCAGTATCCGATTTAATTTTTCCATTATTAGCACGATATATTAAATCAGTTGCTAAATTGAACCAGACAACTTTATTTCCATTTTCAAAGTGAATTGATCTAGCATTGGTTCCGATATTTCCAACAAGTGTTACGTGATTTCGAATGATTGTCATGTTGTTTCAATTAAGTGTTAATAGATTTTTAAAGAATTATAAGATCATTGATTTCAACTTCAGAATAGATTTTACGTTGCCCATCATTTTTATAGAAACGAGTTACTAATTTTCCCTCAACTGCCAGATCCATCCCTTGTTTTCCGAACTCTTCCAAGACCTTAACCCATCTACCCCATGCAGTTATTCGATGCCAATTGCTTCGGGTTTTAGGCTGTCCTGATTCATCCAAATACATTTCTTTGGTAGACATTGTAAATTGGGCAACTTTTTTTCCATTTGATAATTCTACTACTTTAGGTATAGATGATAGCTTTCCTATTAAATTAACGTGATTCATTTTTTTCGATTTAAGTTGATTTAGAAAAGATGGGAGCGACTGTTTGCGCTCCCATACTTGTTAGTATTTAAATCAATTGGTTTTTGATTCATTTTTTGTTTTCAACAATAGAAATTCTGTAGCTTCTACGACTGTGTTTACCCGAATTTCTCCCGTTTTTGCCTCATAACGTTGATGAAGTAATCTGCCTTCAACAATGATTTCTTGCCCCTTATTGAGAACTTTAACCATACGATCTGCCATTTTCCCCCATGCTTTTATGGAGTGCCATTGTGTGTTTTCTTGCCAATCTCCGTTTTTGTCTTTGTAGTTTTCATTTGTTGCCAGATTAAATCGCACGAGCGTTTTTCCTGTTTCAAAAGTTGTGACCTCTGGTTGTGACCCCAAGCGTCCAATCAAACTCACTTTGTTTCTCAATGTGTTCATGTCTGTTTAATTTAAAAGTTTGAAAAAAATTGTTTACTCGTTTTCAGGAGCTCTACTGAATTCGATGACACAAAGTTGATGGGGCATTAAAATCTTATTCGGTTAATTATCGAATATTGTCGTATATTATTCGTTTGTTGTCGGATAAAATAATGTTTTGACTTATTTGATTTTTATTAATTTGCTGTATAATAAATGATTATCTCTTTCTGTAGTAATTTGTAATCGTAACGATAATGCAAACCTCTGATCACGTTATTTGATGAGGATATTCAGAAAGAGTTCAGTTAAAATTCACTTTAGTTTTGCAAATTTCCTTTTTGATTATTGAGAAACAAGTGACTTCAGCAACTTGATTATTCAAGTGCCAGTTATTCAAAATACGCTATTTCTCAAAGTTTTATTCGCTGCCGATTTTTGCTATGATTTCATTAAACGTTTTGCTTGGTCGCATAGCAATTTCGGTTTTGAATAAATCCGGATGATAATAGCCCCCAAGATCTACCGAATTTCCTTGGGTTTCGTTTATTTCGGTAATTATTATTGACTCATTTTCTCGTAATTGATTCGCTATCGAGACAAAAAGATTTTTAAGATCAAGATCGGTTGATTGCATTGCCAAAAAGCTAGCCCAATATTGAGCCAGATAAAAATGACTGCCCCGATTATCCAATTCCCCAGCATTGCGTTCTGGAGATTTATTGTTTTCTAGGAGTAGTCCCGTCGCCTGATCGAGGGTTTCCGATAGAACTTTGGCTTTTTGATTTCCGGTTGTGATACTCAAATGCTCTAAAGAAGCGGCCAAAGCCAAAAATTCACCCAATGAATCCCATCGTAAATGACCTTCTTGAAGAAATTGTTCAACATGCTTCGGCGCCGAGCCACCTGCACCAGTTTCAAATAACCCTCCTCCATTCATTAACGGTACAATTGAGAGCATTTTTGCACTGGTTCCTACTTCTAAAATGGGAAATAAATCCGTCAAGTAGTCTCGCAATACATTACCGGTAACAGAAATGGTGTCTTTGCCCTTAACTAGGCGCTCCATTGTAAATAAAATAGCATCATCGGGAGGTAAAATTCGAATGTCCAATCCGGAAGTATTCTGTTCTTTAAGGTATTCTTCAACTTTCAGTATAAGTTGTGCATCATGTGGACGTTTTGAATCTAACCAAAAAACAGCCGGTGTATTTGACAAGCGTGCGCGAGTAACGGCTAATTTAACCCAGTCACGAACCGGAGCATCTTTAACCTGACACATACGCCAAATATCACCTTGCTCTACCTCATGTTGAATTAGACATTTACCATTATTGTCAACTACTTTAACTGTTCCTGCTGAGTGCATTTCAAAGGTTTTGTCGTGCGAACCGTATTCTTCTGCCGCCTGAGCCATTAATCCTACATTAGGAACAGTACCCATAGTGACCGGGTCAAATGCCCCATATTTTTTGCAAAAATCAATCACGACCTGATAAATTGTAGCATAACTACTGTCTGGTAAAACAGCCTTAGTATCACGTGATTTTCCAGAGGCATCCCACATTTGACCGGAATTACGAATCATTGCTGGCATGGATGCGTCCACAATTACATCGCTGGGTATATGTAAATTGCTTATTCCCTTTTCTGAATTTACCATTGCAATTGCTGCATTATTGTTAACGCATGCTTTAATATCACCTTCAATAATAGCTTGTTTTTCAGGTTTCAATAAGGTGATTTTACTCAACAAATCTCCAAAACCATTGCGAACATCTACACCCAATTCCGATAATACTGTTTTATGTTTTTCAAATATTGTTTTGAAATAGACATTGACAGCATGACCAAAAATGATAGGATCTGACACCTTCATCATAGTAGCCTTCAAGTGTAATGAAAATAAAATATCTTGATTTTTAGCATCTTCGATTTGATCACTCAAGAATGAAATAAGTTTATTCAGACTCATAAATGTACCATCAATGATTTCTCCAGGACTAAGGACAGCATCCGGTTTTAAGATAGTCGTACCACCTTGATGGTCAGTAAACTCTATTCGATAAGTTTTTGAATCTGAAATAGTGAGCGATTTTTCGTTGTGATAAAAATCCCCGTCATTCATACAGGCAACGTGTGTTTTGGAAGAAGCTGACCATTTTCCCATGAAGTGAGGATGCTTGCGAGCATAGTTTTTTACGGACAAGGGGGCTCTTCGATCTGAATTTCCTTCACGAAGAACAGGGTTTACCGCACTTCCTTTAATTCTGTCATAGGTCACCTTGATTTTTTTTTGATCCTCATCTTCAGGCTCCTCGGGATAATCGGGCAAGGCAAAACCTTGTGACTGTAATTCGGCAATGGCTGCTTTCAACTGCGGAATCGATGCACTGATATTTGGTGTTTTAATAATATTTGCTTCGGGACGCATGGCTAATAATCCCAACTCCTTAAGTGCATTTTCAACTTGTTGTTCAGGATTCAGGTATTCCGGAAAAGCAGCTAAAATTCGCGCAGCCAATGAAATGTCTTTTGCTTCTATATTAATTCCTGCGGATCGCGTAAAAGCCTTTACAATTGGCAAAAAAGAATGAGTTGCAAGAGCAGGAGCCTCATCGGTTAGTGTATATGTGATTTTTGCGTTCGTTGAACTCATAAAATGGGATTTATTTGCAATAGCGCGGATGATTAAATTTCACAAAATTAGGAAAATTTGATACAAATTGGTCGAAAGAAAATCAAGATTTAGGCCAATGGTGTACTACAATCCAAATTTTTGGTTGGTACTTCAATTTTACTGATAACTTTCCAAATTTTAATACGAATTCATTATAGGCATTTCTTATGGATATAATTACCTTACCCCAACATGATTTAAATTAACTTAACACTCGAAAAAAAGTTGAAATTATACTCCGCTATATAGGAATAGTGATTCGGAATGTTGTTCCTTGATTTAATTCAGAGTGAAGCACATATACTTTTCCTTTGTGGTATTCTGTAATGATGCGCTTAACCAATGACAAACCCAAACCCCAACCTCTCTTTTTTGTTGAAAATCCGGGTTGAAAAATTGTTTTCAATTCTTTGCTAGGAATCCCTTTTCCTGTATCTTTAATATCAATGTGAACCAAACCATCGGATGAGTGAGCAGATACCGTAAGAGTTCCAGATCCTCCCATTGCATCTACTGCGTTTTTCCCTATGTTTTCAATCACCCATTCAAACAAGGGAGCATTGTGTTTGATCATGATGGGTTGTAATGGATTGAAAACAATGGTTACTTTATCTGAGATACGTGGCGTTAAGTATGTCAATACATTGCTAATGGTTACATTAATATCGCTAATTTCCAATTTGGCGCCTGATCCAATTTTTGAAAAACGATCTGTTATTTTTTCCAATCGATCCAAATCTTTTTGCATTTCTGCAGGAATCATTGGATCAATTCCCTTTGATTCTAAGAGCTGAGTCCAAGCCATCAATGAGGATAAGGGAGTCCCTAACTGATGAGCTGTTTCTTTCGCCATTCCTGCCCAAACTTGATTCTGCTCGGCTTTTCTGAAAGTACTAAAGATCAAGTAACCAATGAATACAAACAAGGTGATAATGAAGAAAATGATGTAAGGAAAATACTGCATTTGTTTCAATTCGGGACTGTCATCAAAGTAGAGGATGTTTTTTTCACCGTTTTGAAAATCGATTACCAATGGCTTATTTTCCTGTTTTAACTTTGCAATGGTACTAGGAAGTGATTCTGTTGTTAGTTTGCTCGATTCCAAGTTACTCCCAATGACTTTGTGTGTTGTTGCATCTACTAATAACACAGGAACTAGCCCATCATTGCTAATGAGCTCTTGATTAAACGAATTGATCAATGAGTCACGTTCATGTTCCAAGCGGTAAATTTCTTTTGAATCGTTATAAACATAGGTCATAAATAAACCTTCATAGACTTCAATTGTAAACGAAGGATTGATTTTCTTCCATGCCTTAGAAAGTGTATGTATAGAGTCTTCAAATTTGGATTGCACTTCTTTCGGACGTAACTGTGGGAACAGTTTTCGTAGGGAGGCCGTGTCGAAATCTAAGTTGACATATCCCGAAATATGTTGTTCATTATCCAATAAGATGACTGGAATATCTTTGTTTTCATGAATGATTTTTAATGGGAAGGTATAATCCGGGATTTGGTCCAAAGGTGTGGCTTTTGAAACTTCTTTTGTTGCATCAATCCACAATTCCATTTCTTTTCGTTCTTTATCACGTAATTTAGTAAATGTACGATCTGTCAGGCGGACTAATTCCAATTTTTTCTTGATGGCATCGGCCCATTGTTTGGCTCGCTCCATCTCACGTTCACCAATTTTCGTAACAATAGTGTTAGACACAAACAATGAAATTCCGACCATGAGCAGAGCAAGTACCAACAGTACAATTTTCCACTTTTGTTTATTGGAATACAAGTTCATCATTGGATGCTAAAATAATTAGAATTCTTATACTTTGGGGAGATTTGATCCGGCAACTTAAAAGCTCTGAGATTCATGAATCACTTAGGTGATTGCTTCAATGGCAACACATTTCTTTGTTGAGTGATTTGATTAACTTTGCATAAAAAGATTCATGCGCCCATTATTTCGCAAACCTTTGTTTGTTTTCGTGGTGTTGTCGGTAGTGATTGCAACACCTTTGTTTCTCTTACCCATCAATGTCTTTCAAGGAGAGATCGTGTACCATTCCGGAATCTCAACAATTGTTGAGCCACGCCCACTGAGTTTACATTTTGTTAGTGGTTTGGAGTATTACGGTGAAGAAATAAAAGGTGTACAAGATTACTACCTTACTGCACGCGGTTGGATGTTGGCTTTAATATTCATCATTGGTATTCCTGCCTTGTTTGCTTATCGTGTACATTTGAAACGTGAAGTATAGTTCATATAATTAACAATAAAACATTCTTTTCTTATAACTTTACTTTTTAAGCACGTAAAATAATCCACTCGCAATTTGGTGTGTTTTTATTATTACTTGTTGTAGTTTTTATTGCATTGAAAATTAACATCAACATTTCCAATTTCTTTGTTTCACTATCTTTGAAAAGTTTTTGGAATGAAAAAAGAACTTTATAATGCTATTCGTGCGAAAACAGAAGCAAGCTATAAGAAAGTAAAAGCTTATCGTGAACATTTGCATCAACATCCTGAATTATCATACCAGGAGATAAAAACGATGAAATTTGTAGCAGATACCCTCGAGTCGATAGGATTATCTTGTCAAAGAGGTGTCGGTGATACAGGTGTAGTTGCAATGATTCGAAATCATTATCACACACTTGAGCAACCTTGTATTGCATTACGCGCAGATTTAGACGCTTTGCCTATCAACGAAGAGAATAATGTTCCTTATAGGTCTCTTGTTAGTGGAGTCATGCATGCATGTGGACATGATGTACATACGGCTATTCTATTGGGTGTTGCTGAGATTCTAAATGAAATTAAAGACCAGCTTCCCAATCCCGTCAAATTGATTTTTCAACCGGGAGAGGAAAAGAATCCCGGAGGTGCATCATTAATGATTCGGGATGGGGTATTACATGATCCACCGGTTAAGGCAATGTATGCATTACACGTTTTTCCGGAAATGGAAACAGGGAAGGTTGGTTTCAGAGAAGGTTTATATATGGCTTCCTGTGATGAAATTCATGCAACAATTCATGGAAAAGGCGGACATGGTGCAACTCCGGACGTATGTATAGACCCAATCTTAATCGGTGCAAATATCGTGACTCAATTACAACAAATTATTAGTAGAAAATGTGATCCTAAAATTCCTTCGGTGTTGACTTTTGGTCACTTCGAAGCGTTAGGAGCAACCAATATTATTCCTGACAAGACTATTTTGAAAGGAACGTTTCGTACCATGAATGAGTCTTGGAGATCTGAAGCGTTGGGTCTGATTGCACTTCAAATGAACGAATTGGTAAAAATTCAAGGAGGAAGGCTGGAGTTGGAAATTAGTAAAGGATATCCTTATCTGGAAAATGATCCAGAAATAACTGACTCAATTAGGAAAAAAGCCATTGATTTTTTAGGTGAAAACGCTGTTGAAAAGTTACCGATTCGGATGACCTCCGAAGATTTTGCTTTTTATTCACAACAAGTTCCTGTTTGTTTTTTTCGTTTGGGAGTGCGTAATGAATCTGATGGAATTATTTATGGTGTTCATCACCCGAATTTTGATATTGACTCCAATGCCTTGAAAATAGGTATGCAAGTGATGTGTCTAGCTGCGTTATAAAAATGGGATTTCAATCTAAACGATCAATTTTTATCCCATCAATCCAGCAAATACCGGGCTTCAAAAAACTAAATTCCATTCTAAGCCATTCGTTTTTTGGAACAACAACATGAACAACATAAAGTTTCCAGTCTGTTACTGATTCATCTTCAATCAACGTATTTAAATTTCCAGAATGTGCTGAAACTCCTCCGGCTTTTGCTTGAAAAAGTGTGCCCTTGTTTTTCGCCCAAAAGCTAATTTTGAATTTTCCTGAACCAATGTATTTGCCTACCTCAAAAAATTCACTGGTAAATCCCGGGGAATGTACTCCTCCTCTTGAACTACATTGATTAATATCAAATTTGAAAGCATAATTTCCCTCCTTGACCACATTCGAGTCTAATGAATACTTGAAGTTCGTTTTGGTAGGCGTATACAATACCCAGTTAACAGGCAATCCTTTCTCCGTTACTTCGAATCCACCATTTATTCCAGCTTTTTTCGAAGAGTAGGTAATACTACTTTTACAAGCAAGAATTGAAAAAAATGCACCTATATACGTGACTGCCTTTAACATAAACAAGTATAAAACAATTGAAATACATCACAAAAATAGTTGTTTTTAGAGAATAAATTTACTTTTTTTGAATATGAAGAAGCTCAATGACCAATTATAAAATTTTCAAAAGAAATGGCTTTTAATAGTTATGTTTGACAAAAACACAGACTGTAAATGCAACAAACTAACTTGGATCCGTAATATTTAATCATAATCATGGATAGAATAATCGTAGTTACGACTTTTATTAAACACATTATTTACTTATGAAGCTTTATTTAAATTCAGAATCTTACATTGAAACTGATTTTCCAATTGATATTTCGATTCCGTTAATATCTGATGAATCAAATCTTCGTGCATGGTATGTTGATGCCCCTATTATGGAACCAGTCAGAGCAAATGGCTTTATTGGAAGTGTCAATGAAGGAGGAAGTGTCAATTTTAGAAGCATCTATTTCAACCCACATGGACATGGAACTCATACTGAGTGTCTTGGGCATATTACACCACAGATACATTCTATTAATCAAACGTTGAAGAAATTCATGTTTAAAGCACAGTTGGTGACTCTTGAACCAAATAAAGTTGATGAGGACTTGCTCATTTTCGCAAGTCAACTGGATTCAATCGAGTGGTATGATGATATTCAAGCACTGATTGTTCGAACTGTTCCCAATGATTCAACCAAAAAACATATAAATTATTCGGACACAAATCCAACTTATTTTGAGGAAGCTTGTGTTGATGTATTGAATCAGCATCAAATTATCCATTTTATAGTTGATTTACCATCGGTTGACAAAGAAAAAGATAATGGAGAATTAGCGTTTCATCATAAATTCTGGGGAGTTCCTAACAAACCTGATTTTAACAGAACCATTACAGAATTGGCTTATATTGACGATGAAGTTGAGGATGGACTATACATATTAAACCTTCAAGTGGCACCTTTTGAGAATGATGCTTCACCATCGCGTCCTGTTTTGTTTAAAATTCGGGCTAACCATTCCAATTGAGTGTCTGAGTTTGAAAAGATGCATTTTGTCTTGTATACTTGAATTGGACTTCTCTTACGATGCGTTCTGAAGCAGTTTGTTTAGCATTCCGATTGTGAACCAAAGCAATTACTTCCCGAACAGGAATGGTTTTATTTGTACCGCTAAAGACCCGTTTCAAATGTTTTTGTTGCTTGGTGCTTATTTTATAGTGCTCCGGTACTAGTGTATATCCTCCGTGTAAGTCAACCATTTGCAATAATAAATCCAAATTACCTCCCTGATAATTCCAATGGTCGGTTTCGTTATTTTCTGTCAACTGACAAAAACGAATCATCTGAGTTCGTAAACAATTACCTTTGCTTAAGAGCCACGGATGAGAGGAGCTCAATTGATTCATTAATATATCAGGCGTATTGACCTCCTTCGTGTAAACCTTGATTTCTTCCGTAAACAGCTGCATTGTTCTAAAGCTAGGGTCGCTGAATGGACCGGCTAGTATGGCAAGGTCTAGTGCTTTGTTTTCCATAGACTGCAGTAGTTCTTCTGTTCTCAATTCCTCTATAATCAGTTGAATACCACTCATTTTTTGTTGCCAAATTCCAAACATATCCGGCACCAGATATGCTGCAATCGTTGGAATTACACCTATTTTAATTTGTTCAACATAGGTTCCCACCATTCGTTTCCTTAATAAATCAATTTTTGAAGTTTCATTCAACACTTCACGTATAAGAGGAATCAGATGCTTTCCAAAAGGGGTTAATTCAAGAGGGTTTCTCGAACGATCAAAGATTGGATACCCTAAAGCTTCTTCCGCTTTTTTCACTTGCATAGAAAGAGTTGGTTGAGTTACAAAACAAAGTTCACTAGCTCGCTGAAATTGACGTTGTTCATTCAAAATCAGTATATAATGCATCTGTTGCAGAGATATCATATCAAATATATTTATGCAAAAATAAATATTATTGATATTAACTATGGATTCAAATCGTTTAACTTTGTCTTATAATAATAGTTTCGATGAACCATAAAACATCATATTTCAAATCTCTCAACAAATTACTTGCAAACTATCAGGTACACTATCAGAATTTGAGAGAACTACATTGGAACGTGAAAGGGCAACATTTCTTCAACTTGATCAGAAATACGAAGAACTTTACACGAGGGTACAACGTTTCATTGATGAAGTCGCAGAACGCATACTTACCATTGGATCAGTGCACTTTTCTCTTTTCATTTTTTGCCTTAATACGAAGCATACTCAAGGAAAATGAACTCATCAGAGTTGCTACTTTGGTTCGTGAAAAAGAGAAAAACAATTGGATGATTAGAACTTGACTTGAATTGTTACACAATTTTCATTTCACAAAGAACCTTAAAAGCTTAAATTTGTTACCTATAAATAAATCAGTAAATTAAATAAAATGGGAGTACTAGTTGGAAAAAAAGCGCCATCATTCAAGGCCGCTGCCGTTGTAAACGGAGGAGAGATTGTTCAAGATTTTTCATTGGATCAGTATTTGGGAAAAAATCATGTGTTGTTTTTCTTTTATCCGAAAGATTTTACGTTTGTCTGCCCTTCTGAACTACATGCTTTTCAAGCAAAGCTAGCTGAGTTTGAAGAAAGAGGTGTAAAAGTTGTAGCCTGCTCTACAGACACGGAAGAATCTCACTGGGGATGGTTACAAGTCACTAAAAATAAGGGAGGTATTCAAGGTGTCACGTATCCAATCGTAGCAGATACAGCTAAAACAATTTCAGAAGCATTTGGTGTATTGGCAGGTGAGTATGATTTTGACATGGAGGGTAATTTAACTGCGAGTGGGGCCATGATTGCATACCGAGGATTATTCCTAATTGACAAGCAAGGAATTGTCATGCACCAGTTGGTTAATATGTTTCCATTAGGAAGGAATGTCGACGAAGCGCTACGTATGGTTGACGCTCTGCAGTTCTTTGAAGAAAATGGCGAGGTGTGTCCTGCAAATTGGCACAAGGGTGACGAAGGAATGAAAGCTAATTTTGAAGGAGTAGCGGAATACCTGACTTCTCACTAAAGTATGTTTAAGTGACTAGGTAAATTGTATTGCAATCAGATCTAAAATTTGAAAATAGTCGTCTTTTGCGGGCGACTATTTTTATTTATATCCATCATTTTTGAGTTACAAAAAATCATTACACTTCCCAAAAAGATTAAATAGCTACCTTTGTAATCCAAAATAAAGCATGAGTGATTTACTCTCTAAATTAAGCGCTATCCATTTTCGATTCACAGAAGTGGGAAAAATGATCGTTGATCCGGACATCATGACAGACATGGATCGATTTGTAAAATTGAATAAAGAGTATAAAGATCTGGAACATATTGATGAGATTTATAAAGCCTATAAAAATCTTTTGGAAAACCTCACAAATGCTAAATCACTTTTAGAGACGGAAACTGATCTTGAAATGCGTGAAATGGTCAAAACTGAAATTGAAGAGTTAGAAGTTAGGCGACCGCAAATGGAGGAAGAAATAAAAATGATGTTGATTCCAAAAGATCCGGAAGATGATAAAAACGCCATCATGGAGTTACGAGCTGGAACCGGGGGTGATGAGGCTTGTATTTTTGTAGAGGACTGTTTTCGAATGTATACGATGTTTTTTAAGGAAATGGGTTGGCATTTTGAAATCCTGAATACTTCGGAAGGATCGGTGAAAGGATTTAAGGAAATCTCTTTGGAGATTACCGGTTCGGGAATCTATGGAATGCTAAAATTCGAATCCGGAGTTCACCGTGTTCAGCGTGTGCCTGAAACAGAATCACAGGGTAGGGTTCATACCTCTGCCATCACTGTAGCGGTTTTGCCTGAAGCTGAAGAGGTTGATTTTGAATTAGACATGAATGAGGTTCGTAAGGATACATTTAGAGCGTCAGGTGCTGGTGGGCAGCATATCAACAAAACAGAATCAGCGATACGATTGACACATATTCCAACAGGATTGGTTGTAGAATGTCAAGATGGTCGCTCTCAGCATAAAAATCTTGAAAAAGCAATTTCTGTTTTGCGTTCACGCCTTTATCAAGCAGAGCTTGAACGTGTTCACAATGAACGAGCTGCACACCGAAAAACTTTAGTCTCAACCGGTGATCGTTCAGCTAAAATTCGAACATATAATTATCCTCAGGGTCGAATTACCGATCATCGAATCAATAAAACAATTTATAACCTTAGTGCGTTCATGAATGGTGACGTTAAGGAAATGATTGATGCATTAAAAATAGCGGAAAACGCTGAAAAACTCAAAGGACAAGAAGCGATTTAAAAAATCAATTCTAGACGAAAATAACTCTGAATATTTTTAATGACACCGATTTTGAAAACCTGATGTCACATCTCTGAATTTTATCCTGCTATTACGTTCTGTCAATTAGTTTTCATTTTTAAAAATAATTTTTCATAAAAACTCATATGTAGGATAGTATCATATACTACGAGTAATTCCTAATTATAAGCCAATTAATAAACTTTAACTAAGATAAGTTGAGTTCTAACTAACTTTAGGATAAAAGGTAAAATAGATCTATTTCGTATCAGAAAAGTTGATTTTTAAAGAAGGTTTTTATAATTTTAGTTATATCTAATAAGAGCTACAAACAGATTGTTGAAGAATTTCTTTAGACTTCGATGTCTGGAATGTTCAACCTGACAGAGATTTTTGAGTTGGTCTATTATTGTCTTTGCGATAGCTCTTTTTCTAAGCATAAGAGCATCCATCATCGGAGTCAATATGGAAGATTTCATGTTTCTTTTCTGTATAGTTATTAGTTGGATTCCTTGACCAAATAACTGAAATCATTTCAGATTTTTTACATCAATTTGTTTAGTATTGTTGTGCAAGTAAAAATTAATGGTTGTTTTGTTCTGATGAGTAATCTTAATTTTGAATCAATATTGACTCACTATTCTAGTTAGAATGCTTATTTTTTGAGACTTTAATTAACACTACATTCTTCAAAAAAAATCTGAGATATTTTTAGAAACACTTTGTTGGTTTTTCTTTTGATATATTTTTGTCTTTGAATAACGAAAGAAACCATTTACTAAATTCGAAATAATATTTTCTGATTTTTATGACTAAAAGAAGGGCTATCATCAGTTACGAAAAATTAACTATAGATCAAAAGAAACTAATTCTGAGAGATTTCCCAGATGGATATATCAATCATTTGACAACCATAAAAACACCTACCGGAGAAGCTCTTGATGCTTTTATATGGGAGACAGATGAGGTCATTTATTTAGTCAAAATCAACAAAATCATTGCCAAGAAGCCTATTGAAGAAGAGGATGAGTTAATAGAGGATGAATTTGATAAGATGGATGTCAAAATCGATGATTTGGAGGATGAAGATGATGATGATGATGATGATGAAGAATATGATTCTGAAGAAGATGCTTATGAAGAAGATCAGGAATAATAGTTGTGTTGATATTTTCTTAGTTTAATACGGTAAATGCTCTGTTTGCATTTTTAACAATTTTATTAGTTTCACAAAGATCTAATATCACACGTAACCCTATCTGGAATAACTAATAGGTCCGTAACTTAAACAAAAGAATGACGTGCTTCAAAAGGAATTCTTTCTCAATTAAAGGAAAAACATTTTAATTTGAAATTAAGGGTTATGAATTGAAAATGTAACAATCCGCTTCACAAACTCGAATAATCAAGTTCAAGATTTTATATTTTAGCTTCAAACACTTGTAAATTAGCCAACGTTAGATGCCAAAATATTTAGTTTCAATTTTCCCGAATAAATTACTGTTACATTTTTGTTATTAATCTCTTTGATTTACTAAATGCAATTTAAACAAGAAACAATTGTTGTCAATGATGTTCAGATTTATTTGTTACATTTCGAACCTTTTGATTCTTCTATTTATTTGGATTTTTTGACTGATATTGAACAAGAGAAATATTTTGAATTTCGAAGAGAAGATAGAAGACAGGAATATGTAGCAACTAGGATTTTAAAATACAATCTTTTTGGATTCAAGCAGATAAATTATAATGAATTGGGTGCCCCATTCATTGATGGTGAGGGCTTTATTTCAATCAGTCATACTAAAGGCACTGTCGGTATTGCAAGTTCAAAATCTCATAGTGTCGGACTCGATCTAGAGTTAATTGCTAATCGAGCCCAAGTAATCATAGAAAAATTCCTTTCAGTCAACGAACAAGAAACGCTCAATCTTTCTTCTGAGATGGATATGACCATTGCTTGGAGTATTAAAGAAACCCTTTACAAATTAGCGGAAAGGAAATCCATCAATTTTGTCAATGAATTAGCAATAAAAAAAATAAAACAGGATCATTGGTTGGGCATTATTAAGAACCCAAATGAGCAAATACACGTTGATTTACGTATTTTTGTTCGTAACAACTTGCTCGTGACAGTCAATTCCTTACCCGTTCAGCGTGAAACAAGAAATCTATATTAATCTATGTCAGATTCAGTCAGGGGTTGCCGTATTAATTGACCCCGATAAGAGCGATGATGGACACAGATTGAAATCACTACTTAAACATGCACAGTCAGCAGGAGTAGATTTACTATTGATAGGCGGGAGTACCGTTACCCGAAAAAAATTTTTAGAAACTGTAGCATTTATTAAATCTAATTGTGGGCTGCCATTAGTCATATTTCCAGGTTCTGCAAAACAACTTTCTCCCATGGCTGATGGTATTTTATACCTGAGTTTGGTCTCAGGAAGAAATCCTGATTACCTAATTGGTCAGCAAGTAGAATCTGCAGAAGAACTATTTGATTACGATTTGGAAATTATTCCAACGGCATATATACTTATAGATGGTGGGGTGCTAACAAATGTTGCAAGGGTGAGCCAAACTAAACCAATCTCCCCATCAGAATTAATAGAAATAAGAAAAATCACCATAGCATCGAAATTTTTAGGTAAAAAAGCAATTTATCTTGACGCCGGAAGTGGTGCAATAAGACCAGTACCTGATGAGGTTATTTCAACTGTAAAAGAAATTGAACTTCCAATTATTGTAGGTGGGGGTATTCAATCAGTTTCGGAAATCCAAAGAGCTCATAATGCAGGTGCAAACCTAGTAGTTATAGGTAATATTCTCGAAAAAAAACCAGCATTTTTAAAAGAAATAGCAAGTTATATTGCTACACGAACAAATGTAATTTAGAAAGCAGACGGCACATTAAAAAACAGCTTTTAAGCTAAGGTCTAAACTTTTAACACTATGCGTTAAAGCACCGGAAGAAATATAATCTACACCTGTTTGAGCATATGAACGTATGTTATCGAACGTAATGCCTCCTGAAGCTTCAGTTTCGTATTGTTTTGGAATCGTAGGCAGAACAGCACTAATTTGTTCCGGCGTAAAATTATCTAGCATAATTCTATGAACTTGACCGACAGATAAAACTTCTTGTAATTCAGTTTCATTTCGAACTTCAATTTCGATTTTTAAGTTCTTATTCGTCAATTTTATATATTGATTTGCAGACAATATGGCGTTTTTGATTCCTCCTGCGTAATCAATATGATTATCTTTTAGCATGATCATATCATACAACCCAAAACGATGATTGCTTCCCCCGCCAATCCTCACAGCCCATTTTTCGATGTATCGAATTCCGGGGGTCGTTTTTCGAGTATCTATCAACTTGCAATTAGTTCCAGCCAATAATTCACTCATTTTCGCTGTCAATGAAGCTATTCCACTCATTCGTTGCATGAAGTTTAATACCAATCGTTCTGTTGTTAAAATTGAACGAGAACTTCCGATTACATGAAACACGATATCTCCCGGATTGACTGATATACCATCACTGATACAAACTTTGACTTGTAAATCAGCATCAAAGCGTTTAAAAATCATTTGTGCCAATTCAACTCCAGCGATGATTCCTGATTCTTTGACTAATAATTGAGCTTGACCCTGAGCATCAAAATTCACACAAGAAAGTGTAGAATGATCCCCATCTCCGATATCCTCCTTTAATGCATTATCTATGATTTCTTCAATCATAGACCAAAGATACGATTCAAAAGGATACAAATTCCTATTACTTGAGGATAAAAGAAAGGATTCTTATTTACAAATGCCTACTGTTAAGTTTATGAAAAGTCTTTTTTAAAAAAAAACAATCTTACAACAAAAACCTAAAAACAATTGTTTAAAACCGAAATATTAGTTCAAACTAGCAGAAATATAACTTACATACCATTTAATTCCTCTTTCAAAATCAATTACATCACTATAATTTAAAACCCTTTCGGTTAATGATATATCTGCTAATGAATCCTGAATATCACCGACTCTTTTTGGGCCGTAAGTAATCATTGTTTTATCATCGTACAATCCGATATCAGCCAGACTTTTTTGTATTACATTTAGAACATTATTCAAACTGTAGGAATTCCCACAAGCTACATTCAAAACGCTACCATAAACTTCCTCAGAAGTCGTTATTAAACCAAGAAGATTAGCATTGACTGCATTTTTTACGTATGTAAAATCTCTGGTTTGCTCCCCATCACCGTTGATTACCAGTTCATGACCATTAATCATTTTATCTATAAATTTAGGAATAGCAGCCGCGTAAACACCTGAAGGATCTTGTTTGGGACCAAACACATTAAAATAACGCAAGCCTATTGTTTCCATGCCATGTAATTGGCTAAATACTTTGGCATACTGTTCGTTCAATTGTTTTGTCACAGCATACGGGCTTAATAAATTCCCTTCATTTCCTACTTTTTTTGGAGAGACTAAACTATCCCCATAAACAGAACTAGAACTGGCATATACAAATCGCCTAATACCTGCTTCTTTTGCTGCATAAAGCATATTTAAAAATCCAGTAGCATTAACCGCATGGGTATTGAGTGGAAATTCGATTGATCTGGGCACAGAGCCCAATGCTGCCTGATGTGAAATCAGTTCCATTTCTTTAACTGCCTGTTTGCACACTTCTGCATCTCTGATATCTCCCTTCATCATTGAAAAGTTTGGATGTCCAAAAAATTCTTCGATGTTTGATTTTCTGCCAGTTTCAAAATTGTCCAAAACCCTTACAATTGCTCCGTATTTAAGCAATTCTTCAACTAAGTTTGAACCGATAAAACCCGCTCCACCTGTAACTAAAACCCGCTTATTTCTCAAACTGGAAAACATCTTTGACTGTTTTATTTCGCGTAATTAACGGATCTTTTTTCACGAATAACAGTAACCTTAACTTGTCCGGGATAGGTCATTTCGGTTTGAATTCGTTGAGAAATGGTAAATGAAAGTTCATCCGCTTTTAAGTCAGTTACTTTATCTGCTTCTACTAATACCCGCAATTCACGACCTGCTTGAATAGCATACGCATTGGAAACACCATCATAAGATAAAGCTAATGATTCCAATTCTTTAATTCGTTTGATATAAGCTTCTACGATTTCCCTGCGTGCACCTGGCCTTGCACCTGATACAGCATCACACACTTGAACAATTGGAGAAATGAGGGTGGTCATTTCAATTTCATCATGATGCGCCCCAATAGCATTGCATACATCCGGTTTTTCACCAAATTTCTCTGCGAGTTTCATTCCCAGAATGGCGTGTGGTAGTTCCGGTTCTTCATCAGGAACCTTACCAATATCATGTAATAATCCGGCTCTTTTAGCTAATTTCACATTTAACCCCAACTCTGCGGCCATTATTGCGCACATATTTGCCACCTCACGGGAGTGCTGTAACAAATTTTGACCATAAGATGAACGATACTTCATACGTCCTATCATACGTGTTAATTCCGGATGTAACCCATGAATACCTAAATCCATGCAAGTTCTCCGACCGGTTTCGGCAATCTCTTCTTCCAGCTGCTTTCTGGTTTTAGCTACCACCTCTTCAATTCTTGCTGGATGTATTCGCCCATCTGACACTAACTGATGTAAAGCCAATCTGGCTATTTCTCTCCTTACCGGGTCAAAACAAGACAAGATAATCGCCTCCGGTGTGTCATCAACAATGATTTCTACTCCTGTTGCTGCCTCCAATGCCCGAATATTTCTACCCTCTCTTCCAATGATTCGACCTTTTACCTCATCCGAATCAATGTTAAACACCGAAACTGCATTTTCCACTGCTTGTTCGGTTGCTACTCTTTGAATGGTTTGGATGACGATTTTTTTAGCTTCTTTATTGGCATTTAGTTTTGCTTCCTCAGTAATATCTTTAATGTAAGTCATTGCCCCAGTTCGTGCCTCGTCTTTGAGAGCCTCCATCAAATGATTTTTCGCATCTTCAGCTGACATGCCACTGATTCGAGAAAGTTCAGCTACTCTTTTTTCTTGTATTTTTTCAAGTTCCGCATGCTTCAATTCAAAGGCCTGAACTTTAGCATCAAGATCCGCTTTATTTTTCTCGTATTCATTTTCTTTACGACTTACTTCTTCAATTTTTTGAGATAAGGTTTTTTCCTTCGCACGCGCGCGGTCTTCGGTCGATTGAAGTTTTCGTTCGCGATCTTTCATCGTAGACTCATGTTCTTCTTTAAGTTTCAAAAACTTTTCCTTTGCTTGCAGAATTCTGTCTTTCTTGATGTTTTCAGCTTCTACCTCTGCCTCACGAATAAGCTGATTTCTTTTGTTTTTTAAGATTGTATTTTGAACAACAAAGATGGTGGCTCCGCCCCCTGCAAGTCCAATTAAAATTGACACAAAATCCATTTTCACTTAATTAAGTTAATTAAACAACATTTCATAAGTTGAAAAGTGAATTGAAGAAAGCTATTGATTATAAAAACGAATCCAGTTCATTGGAAATTGCATCCAGCTTAGCTTCCATCTCCGAATAATCAGGTTCAATGGTAGTTTTTGAAGCAGTAGCGGAGGACTTAGCAGCCAATTGTAAAGAAGTCATAGCAAGCAAATCTTGCATGTCTTTAACAGCATAATTGTCCTGAAGCATTTTAATCGCTTGATTAATATCGGATGCGGCTTTCTGTATTTTGGACTCTTCCCCCTCATTTACCGTGAGCGGATAGGTTCTGCCTGCAACAACAACTTTCAAGGACACTTTTCCCATTCGTTTCGTTATCTTTTTAACTGACTGATGCAGTAATCGATTTCTTTCACCAATTCATTAATCTTCTCCTCATTGATAATAGATGATGGCGAAGAACTAACAACTTGACTATTTTCTATTTCCAATTTCAATGCCGCGATTTCAAGTTTGTGCTGATCTATTGCTTGAAATGAACTCCTCAGTTGATTCTCTGTCATCTTCAACTTTTCCTGAATCTCAGCATTTTTAGCACGCTCATCCTGAAATTGACGACCCAAAACAGCTATTTTTCGCTGAATATCATCAAGTTTCGTTTGAACATGCTCAATCATTGGATATTAGTTTATACAAAGGTAATATACTATTAAACATGCACAACTATTTTAAATTTTTATTGCCATAAATTTTGAACAGAGTAACTTTGAAATATGGTTAACCGTCACCTAATTTTTCTGATTTTTCTTTTTTGCATCGTAGCGTCATATTCACAATTAGAAAAGGCATATCTTTTTCATCCGCCACTAAAAATACCGTTGTCCTTAGCCGCTAATTTTGGTGAAATTAGATCTAATCATTTCCACATGGGATTGGATTTTAAGACGAATGGAATTGAAGGTTTAGAGGTTTTTGCCATAGATGAAGGATTTGTTTCAAGAGTAAAAATATCGCCTTATTGCTATGGTAAAGTTATTTACATCGATCATCCGAATGGTTATACAAGTGTTTACGCTCACTGCTCTGAATTTGCAGGTCAGATTGATTCATTCATCAAAAAAATTCAAAAACAAGAACAGCTTAATGAGATTGATTACAAACTTTTACCCACCGAAATCAAAATCACAAAAGGTCAATTCATTGCCTATTCAGGAAATACCGGAACATCCTCTGCTCCCCACCTTCATTTTGAATTGAGAGAAACAAAAACTGAATTTGCACTAAATCCAATGCTATTCGGCTTCGACATTTCCGATCATAAATCACCTGATATCAAATCTTTAAAAGTATATGGATTGACCGAGAAAGGGTATCAACTTCCAGGCACAGTAAAAACAATCAATGTTTTTAGAAAAAAAACCGGTTATTACATCAAGGGAGATAAAATTGATCTTCCGGCCACATTTTGCCCAAGTAGGGGTGGCATCGGATTTTCCTTTGAGGTAAATGACTACATGGATGGGTCCACTCATGTTTGCGGTTTATACGGAAGTCGGCTTATTGTTGAAGCAGATACTGTGTTTACCCAAAAAACAGATTGCATTTCTTTTGATCATACTCGTTATGTTAACAATCACAAAGATTATGCAGAATATAGTGTTTCAAAACGAAAATTTCATAAGGCATTTAAAACGATTCACAATCCTTTATTCATATATCCCAATAGCACTTCAGGGATTTTAAATGTTAATCCCGGAATCAGCTATAATGTTAAATATCAGTCTTTTGATTTTAATAAAAACAGTTCTTCATTGGATTTTAAACTGAACATTTTACCCGGAAAACAGCCCATTAACTCTTCCTATTTTCCGCAAGAGAATTATTTTTTGCCTGATTCTTCCTATTTAATTCAATCAAGTGAAATTGAATTTTCTTGTAAACAGCGTACTTTCTATGAGCCGGTTAAAAAAAATTTATCCTTAAAAATACCTTATTCTTTTGGTGATCCGAAACAACCAATTCAACACCCCATTTCCGTGAAAATTAAAGCACCCAAAATAAATTCAGCATTTTTAAAACACTATTTCATTGAAGTACAATCAGATGGGGTATCCCATTCGCTTTTGACAACGATAGAAGATGGCTGGTTTATTTCTCAATCTTATTTCTTAGGGGCCTTCAGTTTAAAACTTGATACATTTCCCCCAACGATCAAGCCTTTAAATTTGAAAGACAGAGACACACTTATAAATACATCCACGCTCACTTGGAAAGTCACTGAAAAAGAAACAAAGATTAACGATTACAATCTTTACATTGACGGTGTTTGGCAACCTGTGGAATATGAGTTTAAAAGCAACACTATTTTTTATAGAAACAGCACTGTATTGAATGGCAAACATTTAATCGAATTAGTGATCTCGGATAATTGTAACAACGAAGTTAGGTGGAAAAAAACCTTATTATTTTTGAACAGTTCTGTCATTGAATAAGCGATTCATTTTGGTATCTTTGACTGTTAATGAATCTCATTTCCTGAGAATTTTCGTTTGATATGGCATTAAAGCAACTTCTTACTCAAAAACTGGAGCAACGACTTTCACCTCAACAAATTCAGTTGATGAAGTTACTACAGATTCCGACTATTGAACTGGAGCAACGCATTAAACAAGAAATAGAAGAAAATCCTGCTCTTGAAGAAGGGAGTGACGTTTTTGACCTTGATAGTGAAAATGAAGAAAACAATGATGAATTTGAAAATGATGACACATCAGATAAGGAAGAAATAGAATTTGATCTTTCAGATTATCTTGATGATGATCCAGATTATACGTATCAACATGAAAATAAGCAAGAACAAGAAGAAAAATACATTCCCCTTTCCGGAGAGCAATCGTTTCAGGAAAAATTAATGGAGCAATTACATCTTCTTGATTTGGATGATCAACAATTTATGATTGCTGATACAATCATTGGAAACATTGATGAATCAGGATATTTGAGCAGAAGTATTGATGCTCTGGTGGATGATTTAGCTTTTTCACTCAATGTGTATACTAGCGAACAAGAAGTGGTAGAAATTCTAAGTTTAATTCAAGACTTAGATCCGGCAGGTGTAGCCGCTAGAAATCTACAAGAATGCCTCTTAATTCAATTGAATAGAAAGCAAGACGGGGATATAACCAAATACACAGCAAAAATAATACTTGAACAATGTTTCGAGGAATTCACCAAAAAACATTACGACAAAATCCTCAAAAAACTTGAAATCGAAGAGGAGGATTTAAAAGAAGCGATTGATGAGATTTTGAAGTTGAATCCCAAACCGGGGGGTACGTCCAAAGATGATGCTAAAGATTATCAACAAATCATCCCTGATTTTACTGTAAATGAAACAGATGGAAAATTAGAACTAACGATTAATAGTAAAAATGCACCCGAACTAAAAGTTAGTAAAGAGTACGAGAATATGCTCAGGGCTTATTCAGAGGGAGCTAAAAATTCGAAATCGGCTAAAGATGCTTTATTTTTCGTTAAACAAAAGCTTGACAATGCAAAATGGTTCATTGATGCAATCAAACAACGAGAGCAAACGATGCTACTAACCATGAATGCTATTTTAACTTTTCAAACAAAATTCTTTTTGACAGGCGATGAAACAAATCTCAAACCGATGATTTTGAAAGACATTGCCACACTAGTGGGTCTGGATATTTCAACCGTTTCAAGGGTTGCCAACAGTAAATATGTGCAAACCAATTTGGGTGTTTATCCCTTGAAGTACTTTTTTTCAGAAGCCCTAACAACGGAATCGGGAGAGGAAGTTTCTTCAAGAGAAGTCAAGAGGATTTTGACAGATGCAATCCTGAACGAAGACAAGCATGACCCTTTAACAGACGAGAAACTGATGGCATTGCTCAATGAAAAGGGATATCATATTGCTCGCAGAACTGTTGCAAAATATCGGGAACAGCTAAATTTTCCGGTAGCTAGGATGAGAAAAGAATTGTAAGTTTGAGGTGTTATTTGAGATGAAAATCATTGCCGAGATCATATCGTGGATTTTTTTACCGCTGTTCATGCCGGTTTATGGTCTTTTAATAACAATGTACACCCCTTCTTATCAAGTTGCTATTTTCAACGAAGATTCCTTATTTTTTCTTTCGGATGCTTCAAAATCTGCTATTTTGTACTTGTTTTTAATATTCAGTGTCATTGCTCCCGGTATTTCGTTCATCATTCTTAAAAGAAAGAAGATCATTTCAACCATTGACATGGAAGATCAAAAAGAGCGAAATATTCCAATGTTTATCATGTTATCGTATTGTTTACTGCTCTACTTTCTATTCATCGTGAAAGCTCCTGACAATATACTTCCAAAATACATTTACGCACTGCCTCTTTCAGGTGTTTTTGTAACTGTCGTTTATACATACATCAATCGTTGGATTAAAATAAGTTTACATGGTGGTGGGGCAGGTATATTGACCGGATATATTTTTGCGTATGTTGCTGAACAAGCACTTTTTGAATTTTGGATTTTGATTTTTGTAATCATTGCATCAGGAATGACCATTTCTGCCAGACTCTTTTTAAAAAAACATACAAGCAAAGAAGTATACACAGGCTGGGGATTGGCTGTTTTTATGACATTTCTGATTAACTATCTTTATCCAATAGGGTGATACAGACTTCTTGAAAGTGACTTATGGGACATTTATCGGTATAACTTTTAATATGTTGTAAAATTTTGATTAAACTACACTGCTATTTTTAATTCAATACCGTTACTTAGCTATATGAATCTGCGGAAAGAATCTAAAAGATTATTTGCAGTCATTGGGCTATTGAAAATAAATTAACGTGAGTTTGGGATAAGAAATGTCAATAATAATTATTATTATTAACCCGTTGTACATTTAGGCCAAATTTACTTTTAATTTAACGTGAGTTCGAAATAAAAAATTGAAGATTAATACTAATCAAGCGAATTATTTTGTATATTTAATGTGTTGAATATTAAATAAATAACAAAAAAATTCGCCATGACTAATAAGAATAAAATTATAGAAATTTTTGTATCTAATGACAATTTCTGTCAGATTTTCGAACCTGAATTAAATAAAAAGCTGATTGGTAAAGCTAAAATTAGTGAAAAACCATCCAAATTGTCAATGTCTGAAGTGATGACCATTCAGGTCGCGTTTCATCACTCAGGATTCAAAACTTTTAAAGATTTTTATCTTGGCTATGTTCAAATTCATCTTCGAGATTTGTTCCCTAAAATGGTTTGTTATAACAGAATGACAGAACTGTGTTCTGCAAGTATGCTTCATTTATTTACCTACATGAAAAATTAAAGTTTAGGAGACTGTACAGGAATAAGTTCTATCGACTCTTCGCCTTTACGAGTATGCTCCAATAATCGGATCCATCAACATAAAACATTCAAGGATATTGCTATTAGGGGGTAACAGAAAACAGACAGGTTGTAATTATTGGAGTCCTCTCAATGAAAAGAAGAAATTTCCTAAGTACTTCCAAGGAGAAATTCAGTTTGTATTTCCGCATTACAACAATTATCATAAATTTGAATCAAGATAAAAAATTTTCTTTCCTATAGAATTAATCCAATATGACCCCCATGTACAAACGGAATTCGCGATTAATTATTTCTTTGATATTCACGGGTGCAATTTATATTTATCTGCTTATTCGGGCCTTTAATACGGAATTTATATCTGACGAAACAGCAACTTATTGGTATTATGCTTATCGTGGTTGGTTTTGGGGAGATCAAGTTGTTTTGGATGCAAACAATCACCCATTAAATTCCTTCATTGCGTTTCACTTATATAACTATTTTGGAGATGTCCCTGGTATTTTACGAATAGGCTCCCTCTTTTCATTTTTGCTTTTTGCTTTTGCTAGTTACAACTTTACAGGATTGTTAAATGGTAAAAGGCTACAAATACTTGGTTTCATTGCTATAATAAGTATTCCATATATGCTAGAGTACTTTGCATACCTTCGTGGATACGGTCTTTCAATGGGCTTCTTTATGTGTAGTTTGTGGCACTTGTACAAATATGCCAATACATTAAAGATATATAATCTTGGATTAACTTACTTTCTTATATTTCTCAGTGTTTCAGCAAATTTAACTTTATTAAATAGTGAGCTATTGATAATTGGAGCAGTTGGGTTGATACACTTCAATCAGTTTAAGTCTATTGGGTGGCAGAAACATCTTGGTGCGATAGTCGGGACAATTTTCTTAATGCGGATTACATGGCCGGTAATAGCTTTTGGATTAAAACTGAAAGAAGCCGGCGCCTTTTATTATTCATCATTAGATGGTATTTGGGATATGTCAGGCAAAAGTTTAAGTAAATATGTGTTTTTTTCAGATAATGACTTATTGATGTTTGTGTTCATAGTGCTTTTTATTTTATTTCTTTTCATTCTTTGGAAAAGCTTTAAAGTCAAAGGATGGACAGAATTCTTAAAGTCATGGAATACTTGGATCACTTATTTGTTTTTTGGAAATATTGTAGCCGTTACTCTAATGGCGATTTTATTAAAGGTAAATTACCCGGAGGATCGTACAGGTATGTATTTTGTTCCCCTATTTTTGTTGTTACTATTATCACTGATTCAACACATTAAGTATTCCGAATGGTTCTTGCTCGCATTTCCAATTTCTCTACTCACCCACTTGTCTGTTCATTCCTCCGTATTCTCCCCACAAGAACGAATCACAGATGCTTTCTATCGAAAAGTCAAATCTGAATTGAAACCAGATGATATCATTTCCCTTTATAAAACCATGTATGCTAATTGGCACTATCAAGAGTCTCATCAAGATGGTTTAATACACTTTCCACATATTTCGATGCGACAAGGCAATGAATCAGATGTTTTTGTGACAAGAGGAGAAGTACAAGCATGTGATTCTGTCAGGAATCCGTGGATTGCAGATTATGAGAAGTTCGCTTATGAGCCGAATAGTGATCACGTTGCGTACAGAAGAAAATACCGCAGGAAAGAAAACCTCTTTTTTCATTGCACAACTTCGTTTTTGGAAGGTTCCGGTGAATTCATGGAATTATTAAACTCCTCAAATTTTTTTAAAAACGAAGAAGATGTAAGATTAAAATTTAGATTTCAATTAATCATTAATCAAGTCCGACAAAGCACTGATTTTGTTGTTACAACATTAGATGATAGAGGTCAAACCATCCGCTATTTACCTATGGCATTCGAGCTAAATTTTCAATCCAAAAAAATGGCGAAACAATTTAATTTTTCAGTAATGTTGGACAATCTAAACAAAAATGAAAAAGGATTAAAAGTTTACATTTGGAATCGAAAGATTGGAGTAAGACATCGTCTAAACAATCTAAAAATAGACGCATTCGAGGTAAATAATCAAAATGCATCAAATAAAGAAAGGTATTTGAGTAAAACAAGCTGAAATATCCTTGTAAATCAGTTATTTTGTCCTTATTAAAAGAAACGAAAAATGGCATTAGATAAAACAGGAATTGCTAAACGTATTGCACAAGAACTAAGAAATGGTTGGTACGTTAATTTAGGCATTGGTATTCCTACACTTGTAGCAAATTACATTCCGGAAGGAATAGATGTAGAATTTCAATCGGAAAACGGAGTGCTTGGAATGGGGCCATTTCCGTTCGAGGGGGAAGAAGATGCAGATTTAATCAATGCCGGAAAGCAAACGATTACAGTTAGAAAAGGAGCCGTTTTTTTTGATTCTGCAACTTCTTTTGCAATGATTCGAGGGCAACATGTTCAGTTAACTGTTCTGGGAGCTATGGAGGTTTCTCAAAATGGTGATATTG
This sequence comes from uncultured Akkermansia sp., assembly GCA_964526595.1. Taxonomy (GTDB): domain Bacteria; phylum Bacteroidota; class Bacteroidia; order Flavobacteriales_D; family Crocinitomicaceae; genus M0103. The sequence goes on from CAZGJF010000001.1 coordinate 150,663, forward strand.
CAAATTGGAAAATACCGGGGAAAATGGTAAAAGGAATGGGAGGAGCAATGGATTTAGTTGCCTCTGCAGAAAATATCATCGTAGCAATGATGCATACCAACAAAGAGGGAGAATCAAAAATATTAAAAAAATGTACTCTTCCACTCACAGGTGTTGGTTGTGTCAAAAAAGTCGTTACAGAATTAGCGGTCATGGAGATTAAAGATGGGAAGTTCCATTTAATTGAGCGCGCTCCGGGTGTAAGTGTGGAAGAAATTGTTTCTAAAACAGAGGGGGATTTAGTTGTACCTGACTCCGTTCCCGAAATGAAATTATGATTCAAGCACGATAAGTTTCTCTATTATCTTTGATATTAGCCTCTATTTAAACGTATTAAGCAAAAAAATATAATTTGCTTGATGAGTATTAAAAATTGAGTTATTAAAATGAAATGAAGTTATTTTTAAAAAAATGCTCTTACTTCCATTCCTCCGGAATGAATCACGCTTAAGTTTTCTGATTTTCTTCCTGAATATTGAATGGAAAGTTGCAAATTCTTCGAAACAGAGTATAAGTATGAAACATTCCATGTGTAGTTTATTCCCCTGTTTAATGCTTCTAGCATTTCGTAACCTAGTGCAGAATTTGAAACCCCATTATACCAAATACGCAAACATTTGAATTCAGCAAGTAAACTGCTGCTCGTTGCTTTATTGAATTTTAAGCTTAACCCCAGTTCATAGAGACTTGCTTTTTCCCCTCCGTATTGTTTTTTGTTAACTTTTGTTGACACTCTTCCTTTAACAGAAAGTCGAAAGTGACTGCCGGGCTGATAAATAATACTTGGTTGCATTGATTGATAAGCCAAAGAGTAGTTTCTTCCATTTGTAAAATCAACTTGGGATTCTTTTAATCCGCGTTGGTAAGTTGTTTCCAACCCAATAGATTGCATGAAATTCCAATGTACAGTCAATTCATTAAAGCGATTTGATTTGGAATCAAATCCGCTAGCAAGCAGGGTTTTATTGCTTCCGCTCTGAATCGTATATTCTGCGACAAAAATAGAGGATGTTCTATTGAAATAAAGTGTATTTCTGAGAAGATTGGCAGAGGCCATCAAGTTGGTGTCGCGAATTTGCGTTGAAAAAGGATTAAAAGAATTCAGCTGATTAAATAAATTAGTCTTCCGATTAATGCGAATTCGAAACTGATCAGAAAAACACATGATAATCTTTTTAAAGTTAGTACTTTTTGTCAGAATACGTTCGGGTCGCCAAAAAAAAGCTTGGTTAAATTCATTGGAATATGTTTTGATGTATGTATTACTGGGAGTAAAAATGCGTATATAGTCTGCTTGATCTGCATATTGGGCGAGCTCAAATTCATTCAAATCTTTAATGCCATCTGCATTGTAATCAATCCAAGTATAGATTCCCTGCCCATCGTTTACTTGAATGTAAATAAATTCTCTTTTTAGTTCCAGTCCGGATCCTATTTCATAAAAATTATTCCATGTAATGGCACCCTTCAACATACGTAATTCATAATCGATTCTACCTAAAAGAGCGTTTTCAGGTGTTAGATTCAGCAATTTTTGATTGATAATATGCAATTCCCGATAATTTCCAATCACATTCAAAGACTGATTTTTCAATTCCGACAGCTTTATTTCTCCCCCTATCGTTTGGGCTTTAGCTGAAGGGCTTAATTGCGGAAGACTATCTGCTAACCTGTCGTACCGTTCACGGAAATACACTTTGAACAAATTGCCTGTACTGTCAGCATTGGCGACATAAAATTGATAGTCAAAAAATTGATAACTATTTCCTTGTAATAATCCCGAGGAGTTTGCAAATCGATTTAATTCGTGATCGTCGATGTATCCTAATTTAATACGGTTAATGTTTTTTGATAATTCAGAACGATGGCGAATGAATGTGTTTTTTTGGTTCGTTCTGCTAGAAAGATAGCTTCCATCCCAACGGGCAAAAAAGCCATTTTGTACCCATTTTCCATTTGTTGCCAGTCTATTTCCGGCATAATTGCTACCAATTAAAAACTGCTGCCCCTCTACATTTAAGTTTCCGAAGTCAGTATTTAAAAAATTAGTTCCAAGAGTCGATGCCAACTGCATTCCTGTGTAGCCTTTGTTCCGAGTATTCCAATCGCGGTCAAACTCTACGGCACGGTATTGTTCAATCGGACTGAATTGTTTGGAAAGCACCTCCACTTCTGCTTTTGGCTCAAGTTTCCATCTTTTGGTTTGCCTTCCTAATGGTATTAATCCAGACAATTTACTTTTTGAGGCATATCCCGCATCATCCAAACTGTTTATGCCCGAAAATGTGTTTAGATCATTGATTGAATAAGCGACCTCCGTTTCGATGGTCAATGCCTTATTCAGGGAGAAGGCTAAACCAGAACTTATCATACTTTTTCGTTTTGGCGTAACAATCAACTTGCTTGGTTCATAGTCTCCTTGTTTGATACCGCCAATGGGGGCTACCCATTTGTACACTTTACCAATAGCTATTGTGTTGCTGAGTATATAATCACCTTTACCCATTCCTACAAAGGTGAACGTTGCCCTATAGAGGGCCGAATCTTTGTTTGTTGAAAACACCAAAACAGAGTCAAATCCTATGGAATCAATGAGTTTGTACATCACCTGTGTTTCTTGAAATCCGATGGAATCAATGCTGTTTATCTGTGCTAAGTTCAAGCTGTCTCCGATGTTTGAAAGTAAAAACTTCTGCGAGTTGTTCAGTTGTTGTTGTAATGGCTGATTTTTAGAGTCTTGTTCGGAATAAAGATTGATCCAATATTTTAATCTGTCTGAAGTAAATGCAGAAGATGTTTGAAAGAGTGTCCGAGCATAATTTTGATCAGCATACTGAAATTCAACAACTATTCGAGAGTCTTTGGTTATCAATTTTCGGGCAGTAAAAACCAATTCAGCAGCATTGTAATCCATCACATAGTCAAATGACTGACCCCTTTTAAGTAATTTCCCATCAACATAAACACGTTCCGTCCCAGAAAGTATAACGATAAAAGGTTCATTTTCATTGCCCTTCAATCGATAAGGTCCTTGATTTCCTTCAATCCCTTGAATGATTTGCCGTGCAAATTTACCTTTAGACAGGGCTCCGCTCAATTGTGTTTTCCATCCCGAAGTTGTATCTGTATGCCATTGATAGTTGAATGTCAGTCCTTGAGCCCGTTTTCTGTAATTTAAGAAATAACCGGTTGGTTTATTCAACCAAAAATCTCCCGCAACTAATTTTAAACGGTCATTATAAAGTTGAATAAAAACCTGATCAAATTCCTGTAACTTATTCGTATTTCCATCCGGTTGAATGGGTAAATTGTTATCCGAGATAGAAGCTAATATCTTTAGATTAGGAGAAATTTCTCCCGATAGCTCAAGATTGAGTGTTGAGTTCATCGCAAGATTTTGATTGTTACCAAATGAAATTCCTCTTGAAATACTCCCTTTTTTCTCAATTTCTCCTCCTCCGAATGCGTCTTCTAAGCTCAAAGAACTACTTAATAAAAATTTATTGACATTACTGTTTGCTTGTCTGTATATCAGAGAGGAGTCCCGAACTTTCAAAATAGCAGAGAAATCAAATGGCATTACCCGATATTGAATATGTATTGAATCGCTGCATGATACATTCATGTAAAATAAAGCACCTGATGTTTCAATAGAATAGGCTTCTTTTGTAAGAATATCATTTCCACAAGAAACTACCACAGAATTTGGAAAAATCGAGAATGTATCCAGTTTAATCGTATCTGTTGAATAAGGAACTATTTTAGAACGCAGATTTGAGTATTGTGCGTGCGTAGAAAACACCCAAGAAAGCGCCGCAAAAAGCACTAAAATTCTACACATCAATAACATTCCTACGAATGTACAACGCGAAAAGTATATTTTTCGTATTCAAAAAGATTAAAGAGTAGTTATTATTATGTTTCATTCCCCGCTTCCCAAGGGTTAATGAAGTCCAAAACTCTCAAGAGCATTAAAAAGAAATCGATTATATAAAACTAATCATTTAGCTTTAATACTGCCATGAAAGCTTCTTGAGGAACTTCAACCCTCCCCACTTGTCTCATGCGTTTCTTCCCTTCTTTTTGTTTTTCAAGGAGTTTTCTTTTACGAGTTATGTCTCCGCCATAACATTTTGCCGTGACATCTTTTCGTAATGCCTTAATTGTTTCACGAGCAATAACTTTTGATCCGATTGCTGCTTGTATCGGAATCTCAAATTGCTGTCGGGGTATTAACTCCTTAAGTTTGACGCATATTTTTTTACCTAAATCATAAGCGTTACTTCGGTGAACCAACGCAGAAAGAGCATCTAATTGCTCACCATTCAACAATAAATCCATTTTTATTAAATCAGAAGACCTATATCCAATAGGATGATAATCAAAAGATGCATAACCTCTGGATACAGATTTTAATCGATCATAAAAATCAAACACAATCTCAGCTAAGGGCATTTCAAATGTTACTTCAACACGATCCTGAGTAAGATATACTTGATTGCGTAATTCGCCCCGCTTTTCAATGCACAATGTCATGATTTGACCTATGTATTCTGATTTGGTAATTACTTGCGCTTTAATGTAGGGTTCTTCGATACGATCAATTCCTGATGGATCAGGCAATTCGGATGGGTTGTTAACAATCATTGCCTTTTCTTTATCACGAGTCATGTAGCACAAATACGACACATTGGGAACAGTCGTAATTACTGTCATGTTGAATTCCCGTTCCAAGCGTTCCTGTATGATTTCCATGTGCAACATTCCAAGAAATCCACATCGAAAACCAAATCCTAGAGCTGCAGAGGATTCTGGTTCAAAAACCAATGAAGAGTCGTTCAGCTGCAATTTTTCCATTGAATAGCGTAATTCTTCGAAATCATCTGTTTCTACTGGGTAAATTCCTGCAAAAACCATTGGTTTTACATCTTCAAAGCCTTTAATTGCAAATTCACACGGAGTTAAAGAAGACGTAATGGTGTCTCCAACTTTTACTTCATTAGCTTGCTTAATTCCGGAAATGATATAGCCAACGTCTCCCGCTTTTACTTCAGTTCTCGGACTTAAATCCATTTTTAAGATTCCGATTTCGTCTGCGTGATATTCCCTGCCTGTATTGAAAAACTTGACTTTTTCTCCTTTGCGCAAAACCCCGTTTTTAACACGATAATAAGCAATAATACCTCTGAAAGGATTAAATACAGAATCAAAAATCATGGCTTGTAGCGGCGCATTTTCGTCTCCTTTTGGTGGAGGAATTTTTTGAATAACTGCTGCTAAGATCTTGTCAACACCTAATCCTGTTTTACCGGATGCGGGAATAATGTCTTCCTGATCACAACCAATTAAGTCAACGATTTGGTCGGAAACCTCTTCCGGCATGGCTCCTGGCAAATCCATCTTATTTAAGATAGGAATAATTTCTAAGTCATGTTCTAATGCGAGGTATAAATTAGAAATTGTTTGAGCTTCTATTCCTTGTGATGCATCAACAATTAGTAATGCCCCTTCACATGCGGCAATGGAACGAGACACTTCATAGGAAAAATCAACATGTCCGGGAGTGTCAATCAAATTTAATATATAATCTTGCCCCTCAAAATGATAGTTCATCTGAATAGCATGACTTTTGATCGTAATTCCACGTTCGCGCTCCAAATCCATGTCATCCAAAGCTTGATTTTGCATTTCCCGGTCTGAAATGGTTCCGGTAGTTTGTAACAAACGGTCTGCCAAGGTACTTTTACCGTGATCAATATGAGCAATGATACAAAAATTTCGAATATTTTTCATTAGCATCTTGATTGCTATAATGCTTATATAAAGCAGGCAAAAATACACCAAATATTTGGGATTTTTTGATAAAGTCGGAATTACTTTTTAGGTCTCCACCTGACTAAAATAGCTTTGCTCGAAGGAAAGGAGTTGTTATGGGATCAATTCAATACTGATGTCCCAGTTTCCTTTGACACTAATCGGTTTTGGGAAAAGGTAAATCTTTTCGGGCTGCTCTAATAAATCAATGTTTCCCCCATCCCATTTACCATTTTTATTAGTGTCACAAATCACCCGAAATTGATAGTCTCCCGGAATTACTGAAGAAAATTCACAATCTGTATCGTTTGTTAAGAGTTGTCGTTTGATTGTATTATTTCCTTGCAATAATTCAACAATGAGCCCCCCTTTTCTATTAATAAAATGATCTAATTTTACTCGAATGACGCCATAATTTATTTCTGTATTCAAAATCAATTTTTGTTTTAAAGCCCGCGATTCATTTTTATTAAGTGTCGTTACGGCTCCCTCATCAAGCTGAATTGTGATCTTGTTGTGATTGGTTCGGTTAAAGTTGATCGAAAATTCATTTTTTGAAACAAGGATTGAAAAGTTAATTGAAATCAGAGAATCTTGTGGGTCAAATACGTGAATCTTTTTGTTGTCTACCAAATCAATGAGGTCATATAAGCTAAAACCAATAGGCTCAATAGGTGCTATCTCTTGTGTTTTAAAAAGAGGTGTTAGCGAAATTGATTTATTACGATCTTTCGAGGGGATACGAAAAGCAATAGAATCAATCTTATCTTTGGTTTTAATAACAAATGGTGCTTCATTTAAGTTATTTATATTTGCGAACAAAAGAACACTATCTGGTTGAATATGAATTAATTCTTTTTCTGAAATGGGCTTTCCGTTGAAAATAAATTCAGCTTGTTCCAAACTGTAAGCTGATTTGATAGCAAAACATCCCGACGGAATAAAGTTAACATTCGTTTTTCTGCTTTTTTCGGGCATCATTGACAATCTCAATGGAATTGTATCATTAATTGATTGATAGATGTTAAATACTGAATCGGAAAAACCAAGTTTTTCAGTTGACTGCCAATAAAGATCTTTGTTTTTATCTTGGAAAGCTTTGAGATAATATGTCCCCCGCTTGAGATGTTTTATTTCTGCGATCCCCCTTTGATCAGATTTAGCAAAATAAATCGGTCTTAAGCTATTTATAGAATCAAAAAAACCAACAGTAACTTGCCCTAAAGGCAAACAACTCCACGCATCACTCACAATAACTCGACAAGACAAAGAATCAATAGCTGAACCGGTAGAAAATACGTATGTTATTAACGAGTCATTTCCCTCTGTGATGTCCTTAACCGTTCCATCCAGATAGATCACGTAAGTAGTACTGTCTCTCAATAATCCATCTATGTCTAATTTGAGTGTTTTTTGTTTGTAAGTTGCGTTAATTTGTGCATCTTTTGGAACCAAAATAATCGTTTGTTGAGGATTACTCAAAGTAAAGTATTCATCAAACGATAACAGAATACGATTCTCTTTAAACAATACCTGCTCAGAAGTCGGAATTATTTTAACCGGTTTTGGTGCAAAAACATCCTGTTCTCCTCCCGTAAGTTGACCCACCTGAGCACAAGCAATTAAAATGAAAGGGAAAATACCTACTAAAATTTTTCTGACAACCATTTGCATATCTCAGTTAAATAAACCTCATCATTTTGATCAAAGGCTGCAAACTGCTCGCTGTCTATATCCAGAACAGCCCAAACGGACTCATCTTTGATTAAGGGTATAACTATTTCACTATTTGACAATGAACTGCAAGCAATATGCCCTGGAAAAATGTGAACATTTTGGACATTTTGAAGTTCTTTGTTTTCCCAAGCTTTCCCACAAACTCCCTTACCTTTTAATATTCGAGTACAAGCAACGGGGCCTTGAAAAGGACCTAACACAAGAGATTCATTTTTGACGAAGTAAAAACCAACCCATAAAAACTCAAACGTTTGCTTTAAAGCAGCGCAAGTATTTGCTAATGTAGCAATTAAATCATTTTCACTTTCATACAGCGAAAGAAGCTGAGGCAACAAGTCTTGATAAATTTGTGTCTTTGTACCACCTGATAAGATTAATTCATCTGCCATACATTTGTTAACTCGAAGCAAAAGTGAAGTTTTTAATTTGTTTTTCCAATTAATTTATTATCTTTAATAGTCAAACCTAATCATATGATAAACAAAATACCTTTAGAAAAAATTCTTTTTTTGGACATCGAAACGGTTCCTCAAACCTATCACTTTTCAGAGCTTAATCAAAAAACTAAAGAGTTGTTTGAAGCCAAAACTAGATTTTTGCAACAAGCCGAAAAATCATTTGAAGAACTGTATAATGATCGGGCAGGAATCTATGCAGAATTTGGAAAAATAGTCTGCATCTCGGTTGGTTTTGTAAACGAAAAAAAAACAGGAAGACAAATACGATTGAAATCCTTTTATCATAAGGATGAAGAAACTCTATTGAAACAATTCAAAAAATTGCTTGAAGATTATTACAATAATACACAGCAACACTTGTTGTGTGGGCATAATGCCAAAGAATTTGACTTTCCTTACATCTGTAGAAGAATGTTGATAAACGGAATCCCACTTCCTGCACTTTTGGAAATTGCTGGAAAAAAGCCATGGGAAATCAATCATATAGACACTATGGAATTATGGAAGTTTGGTGATTACAAAGCATACACTTCTTTGGCTTTACTTTGTCATGTTTTCAATATCCCTACGCCTAAAGATGATATCTCCGGAGCAGATGTTGCCCGTGTTTATTACGAAGAAAATAATCTGGAGAGAATCAAAAGTTATTGTGAAAAAGATGTCATCGCTTTAATTCAGTTATTTCTCAGAATGAGGGGAGAGGATTTGATCGATGAATCAGAAATTCAATCAATTTAAGAAGTTGGTTTAATCAAAATAGCTTCATACATAATTATAGGATGAACTAGTAACAATGAAACATGATGAGCATACCTAGCTGTAAAAACTAAAAAAAGAACTGTAAAAAGTTGTTCAACTAAATGTATCCAAAGGAATAGCTGCTATTTGACTTTATATTAAAAACAAATAAATTGGATTAAAAATGAGAGGATTTTGTCATTTTTTATGGATTATTGGATTATTTATCATTACATCAGGCTGCCGAAAATATGATGAAGGGGGCTTTTATCGTCTTACTAAGAGTCATATAACGAGGACATGGAAGTTAGACAAGGTAACGTTTTGCGGAGAAGATATAACAAATAAATTGCAAATCTCAGATGTTGTACAAGTTTTCAAACGTAACGGCAATTATAGTTTTCAATTCACAAACCAGCAAGGACAACGTATTGAACAAAATGGAAATTGGTCGTACGAAAAGGCGGAAAAGCCGACATGGGACATCATGGGTGGTTTTTCGAAAGGATCCTCTCCCAGTGTACATATTTTTGTTCAAAATGTCTCCAACGATAAACAACAAATTTGTCCTGGAGTATGGTTGCCTAGTTCTCAATATGTTTATATTAATAAATTGGATCACAATGAATTTGAGTATATTGTTTTGTCGGATTTAAGTTTCAGGTATGTCCAAAAATGACAAGTAGTTAGTTGAAAAAGGCCACCATTATCATAAAAGTAGGGCACATCTAAAATTTAAGGAATGTACCATTCCATTGTTAGAGTTAAAATTAATCACAGTCATTTTCATTATCTTATTATAGAAGCTTTGGTCGTTAAATATCTATTGGTAGAGCCTGGATAATTTTTCATATAACGCAAATAGAAGGGCTTTTTAAATTTATTTTAGTCGTCTTGCTAATTGCAACTATTGTAAATTAGTGGTACGTTTGTGAACGCTGAAATTATCTTGTGTTGATAACACTACTTAAAACACAAATGCTATAAATTGGGCATGGAGAATCACAAAATAGCTTTCAATAAGCCATATTTTACGGGTAATGAAACAGATTATATCAAGGATGCGGTAAGTTCCGGTCACATTTCCGGAAATGGAAAATATACAAAACTTTGTCAATCGTTTTTTGAGAAACGCTATGGATTCAAGAAATGTTTATTAACAACATCTTGTACAGATGCGTTGGAGATGGCGGCCATTTTGCTCGACATTAAAGAAGGCGATGAGGTTATCGCACCCAGTTATACATTTGTTAGTACAGTGAATGCATTTGTATTGCGAGGTGCAAAAATAGTATTTGCCGATAGCAGATCTGATCATCCGGGTATGGACGAAGACTCCCTGGAATCATTAATTACACCTCGAACAAAAGTAATTGTACCTGTACATTACGCTGGAGTTGCTTGCGATATGGATAAGATTATGAGCTTGGCTGTAAAGCATGATTTATTTGTTGTTGAAGATGCTGCTCAAGCAATAGAAAGTTTCTATATAGAGAAAGATGGGACCAAAAAACCATTGGGAAGCATGGGGCATTTAGCTGCTTTTTCATTTCACGAAACCAAAAACATCATTTCCGGCGAAGGAGGTATGTTGGTTATAAACGACGATCGCTTTCTGAATAGGTCGGAAATTATTTGGGAAAAAGGTACAAATCGTTCAGCCTTTTTTAAAGGGTATGTTGACAAATACGGTTGGGTCGATATAGGAAGCTCTTTTTTGCCTTCTGAAATTATTGCCGCCTTTCTATGGGCTCAGTTGGAGAAAATAGATGAAATTCAAACGAAAAGAATTAAACTTTGGGAAAATTATTCTTTCCATCTGAAAAATTGGGCAACTCATTTTGACATTAAATTACCAATGATTCCAGATTTTTCGACAAACAATGGACATTTATTTTATTTAATTTGTAAAGACGAAACACAACGATCTGAGATTATCTCCTTTTTGAAATCAAAAGAAATTTACCCTGTTTTTCATTACCTCAGTTTGCATAGAAGCCCGTTTTATGCAAGTAAACACGATGGTCGTAGGTTAATACATAGCGATTTGTATTCTGATACCCTTTTACGACTTCCAATGTATATAGGTCTTGACAATAATTTGGTAATCAATCAGTTATTTTCGCTTAAAAATAGAGCCCAGACATGATATTTGATTTCCGAAAATCAGAAAATTATTTTCCATATTTTGTTTACCTACAACTTTGTATTTTTGTCTAATCAGCTTGAAAATAAACTTTTGATTTCTGCTATAAAATATTACCATTGTGATTGACAATCTTGACACTGAAAAACGCTTAAAAAAGCCAAAATGGCTTAGAGTTAAGTTGCCTATTGGGGAAAATTATAGAAAGGTTCGTTCATTGGTAGATCAGCACAAACTGCATACTATTTGTGAAAGTGGCAGTTGCCCGAACATGGGAGAGTGTTGGGGAGAGGGAACGGCAACATTTATGATTTTAGGGAATATATGTACACGATCTTGTGCATTTTGTGCAGTAAAGACTGGCCGTCCTGAGAAAGTTGACCCAACAGAACCATTAAAGGTGGCACAAAGTGTAAAAAAGATGGAAGTCAAACATGCCGTCATTACCTCTGTTGATCGTGATGATCTTGACGATGGGGGGGCTGATATCTGGGTTAATACTGTTAGTGCTATTAGAGAACATTCTCCATCTACTACACTAGAGACTCTGATCCCTGATTTTGCCGGTAAATGGGAAAATCTACAAAAGATCATTGACGTCGCTCCAGAAATAGTTTCACATAATTTGGAAACAGTTCGAAGATTAACCAAACAGGTTCGTATTCAGGCAAAGTATGATAGAAGTTTAGAGGTACTATTTCGTCTTAAAAAAGGAGGTATGCATACCAAATCAGGTGTCATGCTTGGACTAGGAGAATCAGATGATGAAATTATTGAAACAATGGAAGACCTCAGATCCGTTAACGTTGATATTCTTACATTGGGGCAATACTTGCAACCCACCCCAAATCACCTCTCAATTAGAGAATTTGTAACACCGGAACGCTTTGAAAAATACAAAACCTTAGGTTTGAAAATGGGCTTTCGATATGTGGAGAGCGGCCCATTGGTTCGTTCTTCATATCATGCAGAAAAACACATTTTCTAAAAAGAAAAAATGTTAAAATAATTAGGAGATTAAATCAGTTTCATTCTTTTTTGTCTAACTTTAAGTTCAACCTTTATTTTAGCTTGTTATAAACAATTTTATTATTAACTTTCCGCACTTTTAAATGTATATGAATTTCTACACTATGAAACGCAATAAATTTAAGATTTTATTATTATCCCTCTTTGTTGTATCAACAGTTGCAATCGCATTAACTTGGCGACTTGCTTCTGCTTCTGGATTATACAGTAAAAAGCTTTTGCCAACCCTTGAACCTACCTCAGCCAACGACGCTATTGCTTGGTTAAAGGATCGGTACGTTGACCTAGAAACAGGTCAACCCATCACTTCAGAAAAGTTGCAAATTATCAAGAACCAACTAAAAAAACTCGCTAAGAGTAAAAGTATCATTTTCAAAGAGCTTGGTCCTGATAATGTTGGCGGTCGTACCAGAGCCATATTGGTTGATCGAACGAATAACGATCGATTATGGGCAGGAGGTGTTTCTGGGGGTCTTTTTGTTTCACATAATCGAGGAGCCTTTTGGGAAAGAGTAGGGAATTTTATTCAGGCTAGTAATAGTCCTTACATATCGGGGATGACCCAGACTATTGATGGGAATATTTTTGTCGCTACCGGATCCATTCATGAAGAAGCATGGGGGGGGAATGGAATTTGGTATTCTACGGATTTTGGTGACACTTGGAGTGTTGTTCCCGGAACCTTGAACAAAATTTGTACAGAGGTTATTTCTTCTGATGCTGACAATTACATTTGGTATACCATTGCCGGGACTTCCGGATTGAAAAAATGGAAAATAGGAGAAACTGCTGCTACAGGGATAAATAACACTGCCGGAGAATGCAAATCCATTCAAATTTCAAAAGATGGTCAGGTTTTGGTTGGATCATTTGGAAGCAATAGAACCTATATTTCAAATGATGGGGGTACAACTTGGCTTCCAAAATTCAGTACATCTTCACAGCCCAATCTTGTATCTACTAATGGGGTTAGCAGAATAGAGTATGCGATTTCAACTGAAAAAATAAATAATAATTATACAATTTATGCTGCAAGGACCGATCTTAACTTGAATGGTATGAATGTCTCGTATGACAACGGAAATACTTGGCAGCAATTTGTCGGCGCATCAGGAACACCAAGTAATTTAGATATTTATCGGGATCAAGGTGATTATAATTCCATAATAACAGTCTTGCCGAATAATCCAAATAAAATTCTAATTGGTGGAATTGATATTTGGCAGTGGGAACAAACTTCAAACAATCCAGCTATCGGAGGGTTCGAGCAAATTTCTCTTTGGTCCTTATCACCAACTTCCTCGAAATATGTTCATGCTGACAATCATGAGATGAAATGGGACAATCTTAATCGATTATATGTTGGGAATGATGGTGGAATAGGTATTACGGACAATTATGGTGCCACTTGGTACCCTTCCAACAGAGGATATAATGTGACCCAGTTTTATGGTATTGCTTTCGATAGGGATGGAGCGGTTATGGGTGGAGCTCAAGATAATGGATCTGTATATAATGACTATACTCTATCAACGGACAAAGAATTCAGACCGGTACTCGGTGGGGATGGTTTTGAATGTGAAATCTCGTTCTTCAATCCGAGAGTTATGTTTGCTTCATTATACAACAACTCCATTTCAAGATCTGGAGATAAAGGGTTGACTTGGGCTGCTTTTGCCCCAGACACTTCTGGTGGTTTTCCGCCAATTTATGAAGAATTCGGGATGCCAAACTACCCATTTCATACGGAATTGTTTTTAGCTGAAAGCTATGATTTACAGTCGAAAGATTCAGTAATGTTTGTATGTACAAAAAATTATTCGGCAGGTTCTAAAATCAGAATTCCTAGCTTAAGTACAGGTGACTCCATGACATATACAACGCCTGTTTCATTATATTTTGATGACACATTGTATTACGACCCAAATCTGACTGAAACGGGTACATTGATTGTTAATTCAATCAATAACCAAAATGTTTTTCTCGATGAATTTTCTTGGGTTCCTTTTCCAACTGCCTCTCAGGCGAATCCACCTGAAGTCGGAGATTCAATATTGGTTGATTTTCCTACGGGTGCCGATACTGTTGTTGTAGGAAGCCTAAGCTCTTATCCTCATTATTTTGGGAGAAATGTGATCACGGGAGAGACTATAAGTATGGGAGATGATACTGTCACATATAATGTTTCTTGGGATACATTAATTGTTCAGGATCCTTATCAGTCTTGGTTTGTAGTCTATGTAAACAAAAATAACGGCGAACTTTGGGCAACAAGAGATGCTCTAAGATTATCTGCCAAAACGGTAAAGTGGGTTTGCATAGCTAGAGGAATAGGTGGACCAAATACCGGAAGTAATCAAAACAGTAATTTTGATATTGAGTTTTCAAGGGATTTGAATTATTGCTTTGTACTTACTGGGTCTGGTGTAACTAGATTAAGTGGACTCAGGAACATTTACAGTACCGACCCTCAATTTTTTATAAAAGCGGGATATCATGGGGGTTCGACTTTGACTACACCGCCGACCAATGTAACTGCAAAGTTGTTGTCAGGAACAGGATCATGTGAGGGGTTAGCTGTTAATCCGAACAATGATGATGATATCATCTTGTTCTCAGGTTTTTCAGGATCTATCAGACGGTCAACAAATGCAACTTCAGATGCTCCAACATTTACTCCTCTTCCTAGCATTACCTCTCCTAGTCCTGCTTGTTATGATGGGATCATTATTGACGGAGGAACTTCTACTGACGAAGATGATATCATTGTGGTAGGAACTTCTGAAGGTGTTTTTGTTTCTGAAAATGGCGGTGGCAATTGGTCTGATGCTTCTGCAGGATTTGAAGGCACACCGGTTTTTGAAGTTCGGCACTCTTGGAGAACCTATAATGAAGGAAATAATAGACCGGGAGAAATATTTATCGGTACTTATGGTCGTGGGATCTGGAGCACAGATGCATACGCCGGACTTAATGAATATGGAACTAAAGGTTCTTCAATTAAAACATTTTTAAAAGCATATCCTAATCCAACAACAGAAAACACTACATTGACATTTAATCTCAAAGAAACATCAAATGTCACTATCAATGTATATTCTATTTCAGGAAGATTAGTGAAAACGATTTATCAAAAAAATGTTGATTCAGGGGCACAAACTATGGAAATTGATGGTTCGGACTTGAAACAAGGGACTTACATTGTTAAATTTGTTGCAGGTAAGCAAGTTGACACAGTCAAATTTATTAAAATGTAGGCTAAACTTTTCATAATCTCATAAGAGTCGTCTCAAAAAGGCGACTCTTGTTTTTTTAGAAGAAATTCTAATCACTGTAGATAAAAATTATTTCGGGTGTTTACAAGTACAAAAGATGGTATAATTGTTGAAGACAAAATGTAACCATTCTTAGTTTTAATTTAGACGTTCGCTTGTTTGAAAAAAGTTTTTCTTTATTCACCAAAAGCTATTTTGATTAGATTTTTTTAGCTTTAATAAAGTAGCTTGAAGGCGCGCGCTTTGTTTCAAAAGCTAAAAATTCCATTTCATGTTTCGATCGTCTAAAAGAGCAAATGATATTTTATAAGCCGTCTTTGGGGCAATATGGTTTCCATCTGACACTACGCCATAGATGCCGATTCTGAGTCGTCGCTTTGAAAACTTGAAGTTTCTTTCCAGCCCAGCGAAAAGTTCGTAATGCTGCCAATTAAATTGTTTGACGTATAAAATACCAACTCCACCAACCAATCCTATTCCAGTTTTTTTAATAAATGGCACTTTGTTGACGATTGCTCCATTATCGTGGTGAACAAAATGCCCTTCGAAACACCAATCCTTTGAGACCAGAGAAGAATCTAGCCCTTGAAATGAGAAGAGTGGGTTTGAAAACCAGATCGGATCGCTTCGACGTTGATACTTAAAGTCGGCAGCATAGAGATTCTTGGAGCTTAAAAATTTTCCACTCAAAAGATGGTACGATGAGGTTCCCAAGGTGCCTATTTTAAACGTTTGCATGATCCCAAAACGTAAATATTCATGGTTCACATCACTTCCAAATAATTTTGGTATTCCGCGAATGTAGGTAAGGTAACACGTAGGATACTGTGAACCCAAAAGAACTTTACGATTTACTTCACGCATATATTTTTGTTGTGGAGTATAATTGAGTGTAAGCTCCCCTAATAGCGCCTGATAAGTTTTAAATTCTGAAGGGTTGTTATTGGGAATGCTGTTATCTAGCCCCTTGTAAAAAGTGTATCCTTTTAAACTTCTTCGCTCGGCAAAATCTAATTCGGTGTTGAGGTAAAAGCCATTTAAAAGTTCATAGCTGTTTCCGATAGATCCATCCGTAACTTCAATGAAATTATCACGCTTATATATCTGTGTTATAGCATCATAACCCCTGATGGCGTCAAAATCATAAGCAAATGAAAAGGAAAGTGTGCCAAAGTGAAACGGGTCGTACCGATATCTCCAGTTTGAGTGCCCTTTGATGTCTTTATTTAAAATACCCATAGATATTTCAGAATAAGAATCAATAAATCGTTCATTCGACCATTTCTTAAAATAATAAAAACTTGGAGCAACTCTGGGTCCGGCGATGTAAATCGGCCTAGCCATGCCCACGATTGAACTGAATGTCCATTGTGTTTTAGATGTTCTGTTCCGATGCTCAATCCCAAACCAAAGTATTTTCCAAAAAGTTATTTTATTAAAAAGGGCATCTACAGAATCAAGGTATTCTTTACGATTATGTGCATCTCGGATACTATCCTTTAAAATGATAAATGATTTTTCTTCCGGCGTAAGACTTTCTTTTCTGGCTTGATTCCAATAAGTAGAATCTTTGTTATAAGCTTTATCTGACATAGTTGAAACTTCATTTCCAAAGTATTTCGTTCCAAAAAATACATCAAAGTTGTAATTTGAAAAATTAGCGATGGTCCTGCAACTCGACTTCTGATTTTTATATTTTACATTGTAAACTAGTACCTGTTTTGCCAACAAACAAATACTATCACCAGGGTGATCAAAGTGCTGTAGAATCGTGAAATCGTCATATTTGAGAAGGTTTCCCTTGTTAAGCTTCAATTCAATCTTTTGAACCAGCCAGAGAGAATCTATTACCCAAATATAACCTTGTAATGTAGAAGTGGAAGTATTTCTTGGAATAATTTTTATCTTATCGATTTTTAAATTTCCCTCCATGTATTGCTCCTCTAGTCGGTATTTGTACGAAAGAATTCCCGGTCCAGAAATAGGAGAGCTTACGGGTGTTTGGTGTAAATCATCCAAGTGCATCAAATTTTGAAAAAAATTAAAATTGGACTTAACGGTTGTGGTATAATACAAATTCTGATCTGTTCCTCTTTTTTCGTAAGCATTTCGCGTTTCTTTAACACGGTTGGGGGGAGAAAATGAACGAGATAATTGTACTTCAACGAGATTCATATTTTCGGTAATGTCTTTTTTTGTGTCTATCAATTCAAAAGGGTCTTCTACTTCATTGACAATGTTTTGCCTTTCTTTTTTTTTCGCTTTTTTTTCACTCACGACCAACTTTTCTGTCGCTTTCAGATATACATCAACCAAGTGTGGGTAGTTCCACGGATTTATTTTATCCCGATTACGTACGACATTTAGCATGATTTCGCGTCCAGGATTAGATTTATTTACAACGATTTCGACTTTTTCCAATTCATTGATTTTGGAAGGAAAAAGCTGCATATTTCGTTGAATAGGATATTCAGAAATAGAAATGTAAGTTTCGCGTTGCCCATAGCCATCAGCAGTGATGACCAAATAATATTCTCCAGGCATAAGACGTAACTCATAATATCCTGCAGCATTGGTTAATGTGCGTAATTCCGGATCATTCTTAACGTAAATACGCGCAAAAGGAATAGCAGTTTGTTGTTCATCTGAAATAATTCCACTCACCAAATATTGTGCAAGACTATTATTCCACTGAAAGCAAACCAAGAATATTATCAGGAAATACCCATGCTTGCATAAACACATACGTTAGAGGAAAATAATTTTAAGAATTGTCTGATATGGTTTGCTGTTTTTCTGCCAAGAAGGCAAGATGTTTATCGAAACGACCGGTCATCCACTTCTTAAAGAAAAACATGGCTAATGAAATCGCTACAAATGTGTAATAAAACCCCCATTTTTTGAATCCATCGGTTATACTCATGTAGGTTGTTACCAGAAAAATAACAACGGATGCAAACAACCAAAAGTACAGCATGATTTTATTGTATAAGCGCATATCACAAATTTTAAACAAAGATAGAATCAGAAATATAGCAAAGTTGCTATTTATTTATTTTTTATTCAAAAAGACTTTTCCTGATGGTCTTAAAAATTCATATGAAGTGAAATCTTGTTTAGTACGTATTCCTTCTCCAAATAAAATCCCCTGCGGAGACCGAACTAAAACGGTTGAATGTGAATAGATTGAACTGTCTGTCTGATCCCATTGTAATGATTCGGTCTCCAATCGCTGTTTTTTTCGATGGTTAATTAATTGCACTGAATCTCGAACCTGCATGATTTTTTTATCCGAATTAATTTCTCCGCTCAATGCTGTCAAGGTGGATACAATGTGACCGTCCTCCCCAAAAAAGTTTACTTTGATTCCGTCTTTCAAATATGTAACTTGTTCTGGATTTGAGTAAGATTCAGCATATTGAGCGAACACCTCTACTCTTGCACAACCTGAGTCATTATAAAGCACGTGAAGGTTTTTTATTGCCTCTTCCGGTGCTTTCGGGTCATAAGTAACTTTTTGAATTGACTCCAAATCATTAACACAAGCAACTAATAGAGTTACGGTAAATAAAAAAAGTAATCCTTTCATGATGTGCAAATCAATCTAGTTTTCTCTTTTTGAACCAACGTTCGTAGAACGATGGGGCTATTATCAATCCCAAACTGATTCCAAAGTATTCCTCATTTAAGGAGTTTTGTAATTCTCCATTCCTCTTACCGTAAGACATGGCCAAATTGATGGAAGAAAGCGATTGTTGTGCCAAAATCGGTATACCAAGACCCATACTTAAGCCTTTATCTTTAGCTTGTTGTCCCGAGTAGGAATAGGGCAATGTGTATTGGTAACAACCAATGCGGTATTTCATGGTGCTGAAAAATCCAGAATGAATAGAATTTTCCAAAAATTTCCGTTCAGGGGTAAACTGAATTCCTACTGCCATTTTCACTGTGATTATACCGGGAACTATCTGACTGAATGATCCTGAAAATGAAGACCATTCCGTTTTAGCATAGGAAAAATGCATTGATAACTCTCTGTTTTTTATTGAATTATTATGCTTTTGTGTTTGAAACCACCAGATATAATTCATTCCAAAAGCAATTGTTAACGGCATAGTTATAGATCCATTCAAAAATGTAGAGGAAATGGTATCGTAATAAGCTGGATTTCCAAGCATTCCGTAAAATAAATGGTATTCTTGTGAGACCTTGATTTTTTGTGTGGGGGCGGACGTTGCGCTTAGAAGTAATTGATGATTTTTTCCTAAGTTTTGTTTAAAATATGCCCCTAAATCATAGTAAAATGAAGCAATTTTAAATGTGTTCATATCTATTCCTCCAAGCTTATTGTTTGCATCAATCAATTGACTACGGCGCTCATTAGTTGATCTCCCAAACAAGTAACTGAAATTTCCTCCGATGGACAGATGGGTGTTGCGATAATGAATCAAATTGGTCGCAAAACCTATGAAAACTTGATGAATACCACCTGAACCTATGTAGGAGTTTAATACCGAATCATTCCCGGCAGCAATACGTTCACTCAAATGGTATCCTTTTCGAAAAAAGGGTTGTAAACCAAAGGCAAATCCGCTCCTTTTTTTGAGTCGAAAAGCCATTACAAAATGTTCAATGAATGCACTCGAGGTAGTGAATGATTTCTGATTTTGCGTGTATTTTGATATTCTCGAAGTTAATCCCAAAGAGAACAGAGGTTGACCGACAGCTATTGTATTGTACGAGGCGGGATTGAAAGAATTCAAAACGGTTGAATCAAAAAAAGTTATCGTATTATTTCCGATACCGGTAAAAATAGCATGATCAGTACTCACTCGTTCTCCTAGTCCGTATGAACTGAATGGCGATGTACTAGTGTACTGAGCGCGAAAATAAAGACAAACAAAGCAAAAAATGAAGATTAGTTTAATGCGCATTGAACAAATATAACTTGAATAATCCTTTTAATGTCAAATGTTCATCAAGAATGATGTGCTTACTCTCTTGGAAATAGAAACATGAAGCATCTCCGCCAGTAATCAAGAATTGGCAATCCGGCCATAATACATCATATTGATGGATGAGTTGGTTTATTTCGGCTTGTATCCCGTTCATGACACCTGAACTGATACTTTCAAGTGTTGATCTACCAATCAATGGCACATTTGTCTTTTCAGATAGAAAAGGTAAATTAGCAGTGTAATTGTGTAACGATTGGTATCGTAAATCTATTCCCGGGGCTATCGATCCCCCCAGATAAACAGCATTTTCATCAACAACATCAAATTTAATACAGGTTCCAATATCCACAGCAACTGCTTTGCGTTTCGGGGTGAAGTGTTGAACACCAATGGCATTACACAGACGATCCATTCCTAAAGTTAATTTACTTTTATAGTCTATTGCAATCGGCAACTTTAATGAGATGGAAGCAACAATACATTTTCGCAAAATTTGACATAATGTTTCGGTATTTGATTGATTAAGAACCGACGATACAATAGAAGGTGGGGAATCATAATGTTTAAAAAGTTTGTGAACTTCGTCAAAATCGTTTTTGTTAAAACGATATACATGGATTAATTCCTGATCTTCAAAAACACCAATTTTTAGCGCAGTATTTCCTGCATCTACTGCAAATGTTATTGCTTGAGGTCGATTATCCATAATTCTCCAGAAATCGTCAAATGTTATACATCAACATCCCAACGGTAAAATAAATGAACAAGCCAACGATATCATTTAATGTTGTGACAAATGGCCCGGTAGCCAAAGCAGGATCAATTTTGTAGTGGTGTAAGATTAAAGGAATCAAGCTACCAAAAATAGCAGCAAAAATAATAACAGTAAATAGGGAAATACTTACAACGATTCCCAATATTGCATTTTCAAAAACGGTCGCAATGCCAAAAATTAACCCGGCCAAAAATAGGCCGTTGATCAACCCTACCAAGGCTTCTTTAGATAATTTGGACAACATGCTTCCGAATTGGTCATTCCCTTTTGCGATAGATTGTACCACAATGGCCGAAGATTGCACACCAACATTACCCCCCATAGCAGTAATTAATGGAATGAAAAAAGCCAATGCAGGAACCTCCATGATGCCCCCTTCAAACCTTGAAATTACTTGTGCACCAATTGTCCCCCCCAACATAGCAATCAACAACCAAGGTATGCGCGCGCGAGTATTGCGCCATATACTAAAATGGGAATCTATCCGTTCAGAAATACCTGAGGCTAATTGAAAGTCTTTATCAGCTTCTTCTTTGATGATATCCACCACATCATCTAAGGTTATTCTGCCTACTAACTTATTTTGAAGGTCAACTACCGGTATGGAAACAAGATCATATTTTTCCATCACCTTAGCGACATGCTCACTGGCATCAGAAGTCTTGACAGAGATAATGTTTTTCCCCTGATACAAATCACTTATTTTCGTTTTTGGTGAAGCAAATAATAGGCGTTTTAGTGACAAAACACCAACAAGTTTGTTAAAATCATCTACCACATAAATAGTGTAAACTTTTTCAACATCTTCTGCTTGGCGACGTAACTCAACTAAACAACGATTAACAGGCCACTCTAATTTAGCTTGAATAAATTCTTTTTGCATCAATCCCCCGGCAGTATCTTCATCGTAATTTAAAAGATCTACGATGTCTTCTGCTGCCTCATCATCCTCCATTTGAGAAATAACCTCCTGTATCTGTTCTTCAGGAAGTTCTCCCAAAATATCTGCTGCGTCATCAGAATCCAGATTCTCTAACTGATCTGCTATTTCTTTCGAAGAAAGAGAGGCAAGAAAACGGTCACGGACTTCTTCTTCCAACTCCATTAACACATCAGCCTGAACATCTTCTTCCAGCTGAAAGTATATGTATTTGGCTTCTTCATTGGAAAGTTTGTCGAGAACTTCGGCAATATCTGCGAAATGAAGATCTAACATGTTTTCCTGAATCCAAAGAAGATCTTGTCCGGCAATTTTTTCTCGGAGTAAATCAATGAATTCTTTGGTCAGCTCAAAACGCACGTTTGAATTTTTGCAAAGATACGCTTAATTGCGATAAAATAGTTTGTTTACCCCAACCATTTCGCGATGTCATCAGTGAGCCTGAAAGACTTCATCCAGTGCCTCACAAAAGCACTTGGCAGCAAAAGTCAATGCATCTAAAGTATGTGCTTGAGAAATAAAACCAACTTCGTAACCACTTGGACCCAAGTAAATCCCACGATTAATGAGTTCTCGATGTATTTTTCGGAATCCCGACATATCTGGATTGATTTCATTGGCACTATGAATACGTTTCTTATCATTGAATGACAACCAGAAAATGGATCCGATATGGACCAGTTCAAAGGGATAATTGTTAGTTCGAGAGTGAGTGTTGATTTGTTCTACAAAATAACTCGTCTTGCTTTCAAGTTCTTGGTAAAATCCAGGTTTAGAACATACTGTCAATTGTGCGATTCCTGCTGCCATTGCAACTGGGTTTCCCGATAATGTTCCAGCTTGATAGACCGGACCATCCGGTGAAATGTAAGCCATGATATCATTTCGCGCACCATAAGCACCAACCGGGAGACCACCACCGATGATTTTTCCATAAGTGACAATGTCCGGAGCTATTCCGTAATATTCTGCGGCGCCTGAGAAAGCAACCCGAAATCCGGATATTACCTCATCGAAAAATAATAAGATCCCATATTCATTGCAAATTTCACGCAGTGACAACAAAAATGTCTTTTCTTGTAAAAGAAGGCCATTATTTGCAGGTATTGGTTCAATAATCGCGCAGGCTATTTCGTTTTTGTAGCTTTCAATACATTGCTTCAGTGCTTCAATGTCATTCAGTGGTAGGATCAATGTTTGATTGGCAAAACTTTCCGGGACACCTGCACTGGAAGAAGAACCAAGTGTAGCTAATCCGCTCCCCGCTTTGACAAGTAAGGAGTCTGAATGACCATGATAACAGCCTTCAAACTTTATAACTTTGTCTTTACCGGTGTATCCCCGTGCCAATCTTATTGCAGACATCACCGCTTCGGTTCCCGAACTCACGAAGCGTATCTTATCAATGAATGGATTTTTACTCAGAATCAATTCCGCCAATTCATTTTCCAAGCGAGTTGGTGCACCAAATGAGGATCCATTTTGAAGTGTTGAAACCACTTTTTCAAAAACACTTGGATGGTTGTGCCCAAGTATTAACGGACCCCAACTACAACAAAAGTCAATGAATTCATTCTCATCTTCATCCCAGATTTTACAACCATCTCCTCGCTTGATGAATAAGGGTGAACCGTCCACCGATTTGAATGCCCTAACTGGTGAATTAACCCCACCCGGAAAGTAGGTTTTTGCTTTTTCAAACAGTTGTTCAGAAGAGCTGCGTTTAATCTCACTTTTTGGCTGCATATTGCTTATCTTTGTGCCGAATCAATGTCAAAATTACTAAATATCGGATTACCGAATGATTCCTTTTGAAAATACCCTTGCATGCGCACAAGAGCTGGATGCGCGCGATTCGTTAAAATCATTTCGGGAACAGTTTCTTTTCCCTGATTTTCACTCAAAACAGATTCGGTATTTTACCGGAAACTCATTGGGATTGCAACCTAGAAAAGCACAACAATACATTAAAGAGGAATTGGATGCTTGGTCGAGATTTGGTGTTGAAGGGCATTTTATGGCAAAACGACCTTGGTATTCATACCATGAAAATCTGACGCAAAAGGCGGCTAATATAGTAGGAGCTTTGCCTCTTGAAGTCGTGGTTACACATTCGTTAACCACGAATCTTCATTTGTTAATGGTCTCATTTTATCGTCCTCAAGGCAAACGAACAAAAATTTTGTGTGAATCAAAAGCTTTTCCCAGCGATCAGTATGCGTTGGAGTCACAAATCAAATTTCATGGTTTGCAAGTTGCTGATAATTTGGTTGAAGTTAAACCCAGAGAAGGAGAGTTTTTGATCCGCGATGAAGACATTCTATCAAAAATTCGTGAGTTGGGCGATGAATTGGCCTTAGTTTTGATTGGCGGTGTCAATTATTATACCGGCCAATTATTTGATATGGAGACTATTACATATGCAGGGCATCAAGTTGGTGCTGTAGTAGGGTTTGATTTAGCACATGCTGCAGGAAACATTAATTTAAAGCTGCACGAGTGGGGCGTTGATTTTGCTTCATGGTGTGGGTACAAATATCTTAATTCTTCTCCGGGTGGCGTAAGCGGAATGTTTGTTCATGAACGTCACTCTTACAATCTCGAATTGCCTCGTTTTGCGGGTTGGTGGGGATATGACAAAGATACACGGTTTTTAATGCAACCCGGATTTCACCCTATGAAGGGCGCTGAGGGTTGGCAGTTGAGTAATGCACCCGTTCTGGGGATGGCTGTTCATCTGGCATCATTGGAGTTGTTTGAAGAAGCCGGCATGGATCGTCTTGGTGCTAAACGTGATTTGCTGACAGGATTTTTAGAATTTGTAATTGATGATGTATCAGAACAAAATAGGGAACATGTTACCTTCGAAATTATTACGCCTCGCGACAAAACAAAACGTGGTGCTCAGTTGTCAATCATGGCAAAAGGTCAAGGTAAAGCATTGTTTGATGCACTCAGTGGAGAAGGTGTTGTAGCTGATTGGAGAGAACCAAACGTGATTCGCGTTGCACCGGCACCGCTATACAACTCTTTCGAAGACTGTTACTGGTTCGGACAATTGCTCGAAAAATCAATACAATAATTTGAAATTAAACGAAACTATATTTTTAATATGGAAAATAATAAGCAGGTAATTATCATTGGCGCCGGGTTAGTGGGGTCGTTGTGGGCAGTTTATCTCTCTAAAGCAGGCTACAAAGTAACCATTTATGAGCGACGTCCTGATATTCGCAAAGCCGAGATTTCTGCAGGAAAATCAATTAACTTGGCTTTATCAACACGTGGTTGGACAGCTCTTGATGCAGTAGGTGTAGGAGACGAAATACGAAAAATTGCAATTCCAATGTATGGGCGCATGATGCACGATTTGGAGGGAAAACTCACGTACCAGCAATATGGTATGGAAGGTCAGGCCATTTATTCCGTTTCAAGAGGAAAAATAAATGCGACGATGATGGATATTGCTGAAAAATATGGTGAAGCAACCATTCATTACAATCACATTTGCGAAAAGGTTGATTTAAACCAAGGAATTGTACATTTAACAAATTCACTAACCGGACAATCTTTTGAAGCCAAAGCAGACTTAGTTTTTGGGGCAGATGGTGCATTTTCGGCTGTTCGATTCAACTCCATGCAAAAACTCGACCGTTTTAATTACAGTCAAAATTTTATTGCAGACGGATATCGTGAAATTTTGTTGCCTGCGAATGAAGATGGTTCCTATAAAATGGATAAAAATGCTTTACACATTTGGCCAAGGGGGCGATTTATGTTGATTGCTTTAGCGAATGAAGAAGGATCCTTTACATGCACCTTGTTTATGCCGCACGAAGGAGATGAAAATTCCTTCGATAAATTGAAAACTAAGGAAGCTGTTAATACCTTTTTTCAAAATACTTTCCCCGACTTTTTTGCTATGATGCCAAGCATTTCAGATTCTTGGGAGGATCACCCCCTTTCATCGTTGGCAATAATAAGATGTTATCCATGGGCACATGGTAAAACAGCACTTATCGGTGATGCTGCCCATGCAACCGTTCCATTTTATGGTCAAGGCATGAATGCCGGATTTGAGGATTGTCTAGTTTTAGCAGGGTTAATGAAAAAACACCAAGAAAATTGGCCTGCCATTTTTGATGAATATAGTCGCGAACGTAAACCTGATGGAGATGCGTTGCAAGATCTGTCTTTGGACAATTATTTAGTAATGCGTGATTATGTAGCCGACCCGGCATTTTTATTGCGAAAAAAAATTGAAGCAAAATTTAGCGAACAATATCCTGATAAATGGATGCCGTTGTACTCACAGGTAACATTCAGCACTATTCGTTACAGTGTTGCTTACAAGCAGGGGCAAATTCAAAATGAAATCATGGATCAGGTGATGTCTTTGAAGGATATTGAAACTCGGTGGAATTCTGAAGAAATAATGCAGTTCATGCTTTCTAAATGTTAAAAAACAACTGGAAACCCCAAGCAATAACTTTACATAAGAAACTCTGTAACAGGATTACTCCAGAATAAGTAGTAACTCGCCCCTTGAATTGACACGGACAATTAGTTCTTTTGATCCGGGATAAATTTCTTCGATAGCAACATTCTGAACTTTTCCACTAAGTCGAATTCCTTTGCTTATTTCACGATTCATTTCTTTTTGTAAGGTTTTTTGAACTTCCATTAATTGGTCTTTAAGTTCAAACGTTGTTTTTTCGCGCATTAAGCTTGTTATTTTGTTATTAAATAACCATTTCGCTGATTTCAATAATGTATTCCTTGTTTTCAAGTCAAATGTAAGGTCGGGAAATGAGATTTCCTGTAAGTAGGGATCAAAAACAGGTGTTCCAATTAAATATAATGTGCCGCTTCGTTTACCATCAAAATCAACTTTCAGAGTCATACGTTTACCAACAGATCCTTGTATAACGACGGATTTGAATATGATCTTATTTTTTTTGATCATTAGTTCTTTGCCTTTAATTTCTTTGGAAAACAAAGAATTTAATGAGTCGTAAGAGGTTATGATATCCAATTGTATGTCAAATCCTTTTGATTTGCTATGTTTGCTTAAAGATGGTAGTTCATGATTTTGGGGTTTCGCAGGACTGTCTGTAATCGTTGGCTGAATAATAAGATTCAAATCCACAAAAGCATCTTGATTCGTAAAGCGGAAATCACTCAATGATATCGCTTTAGGGTGAATATTTAAAAAACCATAACGTCCTATTGCTATTGGTTGAGCCAGTTGATTCCAAGTTTTGCTAATATTGGAACGAAGATCGATTGCCCCAATTTTTAGGTCGATGTCCTTTTCTAAGTTCTTCAAAGCAGTCTTTACTTCTTTTTGTATCTTACTTGTAGCATCGTATTTGAAAACAGTAATTTCACAAGGATCAAGCATTTCAAATTTTTGCAGTGTTGTATTTGATTTAATCTGTAGGTCAGGGTTCAATTCAAATGTACTTGAATACCCAATTTCTATCCGTCTTTTGGGCTCATTGATTCCACAATCAGCATAAATTCTTGGAACCAAACATTTTTTTTGATTGCTGAATACGGAAGCACATTTGGGACAATATTGGAGATTTATTCCATATTGACCCTTGATCTCATAATATAATGAGCTTCCTTTTCCTTTGAAATTAATCTTTTCTCTTTCAAACTGATATGAATAGCTAACACCTTCACATTCTTCCACTTTGCCTGAAAAATTCATCGGGAGCGATTTGTCTACCTCATTCAGATAGGACTGAAGCTTAATTTTAATCGGTATATATACTGAAGATTCTGATTGAATCTTAGGAGGTACATCAATCGAAACAATTTCAGGGCTTAAAGGAGTAATTACAGCGCATGAACTAATTAAGCAACAAACCAACACAAAGTAAATAAAGGGTTTAATCATTCCATTGCTAGTAATCTATAAAACGAAAATTGTAAAATTTTGAAAGGATAAATTTAGTTGTTTTGATTCAACAAAAATAGTATTAAGTGATGGCTTTTGTACCTGATTTTATTCGCAATTATTGGAAATAAGAATTTTCATTCGTGTCATGAAGTCTTAAGTATTTGAATTGGTAATTTTCCAACAGAACAATTTTTATACAAATGAATTTTTATGAAAAAAAGGTGTTGGTGATCGGAAATTATTTCCCACTTTTCAATTTGGACTCCAGTTTAATCCGCTTATTCAAATAGTTAAAAACAGATTTAGTCTTTAAACGCTTATTTAGTTCTTTGTTCAAAGGTATTGTGAAAATTGCTTTGATAAGTTGTAGAGAATTTGCATAATTGCGCGCCTGTTTTACAACGCCCAAACAACTCATGTCGTATGTTGGCTCAATTTTTAATCCATTTCCACCAAAGGAATTTGTTTGATGATTTTCTTTTTGAGCAGAGGTGTCTATAGAAAGTATTACAGTTTTATCGAGAGATGAAGAATCATTTTTTTGAGCAGATCTTCCCGGTTTTTTATATTTGGCAGAACTCGACTGTATTTCTTTTCTGTTTATTTCTTGAAAACTTCCGAAAGATTTTTTAAAACAAAATTGCCAGTTTTCCTTTTTGAAAAGAGGGGTACAAGAATCAATTGTAGTTAGTGAATCCGAACGGAAGATACCGAACGGAAGCCACTTATTGGATTTAGAATAAAATTTTGCAAGTAATTTAATTGGTATAACCGTAATTGGTAAGGGCTGAAGGAATTGCTTCTTTTCCAGAAAATAAATATCGCTGACAGATTTTAACAGTACCATATCAAAATGGGTGTTTTGATTTTCATCCTCAATTTTTTGAATGATACTTTCAACGGGTAAATGTTGAATGTAAACTTTTATGTTAGAATTCTTAATGAATTGTCTGAAAAGCAAAGTATCTTTGAGATAAAGGCAATCTGAAGCAATAATAATCGATTGTTTGATATTAGGCTTAGCTTTCTGAATAGTGCAGGAAGACACGATAAGCAAAAGAGGAACAATAAGAACAAATCTAAAAATAGCCATTTAAGCAAAGATATTCAAGAATTAATTAATCCGAATCAGTTACTTTAGGCTTTTAGTTAGTTTTAAGGCTTTAATTTTTAATTTTCAATGGTAAATAAAAGTGTCAAGATTAATCAACTAATGCAAGATTTGGAGTCAAATGATGTATCCAAAGTAATTAATGCGGTTCAGTTATTACACATTCATGCAAATAATAAGGTATTGTTTCCTCTCGCAAATCTTTTAATCCATCAGGTTGATGCAGCAATTAAATCTGAGATTATCGATTTTTTTTCAAACTTGAGTAACCCCGATGCCACAGATACCATGATTGAAATAGTAAAAAATGACAATTATTCCTCTATTAGACAAGAGTTACTTTGTACTATTTGGAACAGTAAGCTGGATTATAGTTACTACCTTCCTGAATTTGTTGAAATTGCGGCTGAAGGAAGCTTCATGGAAGCATTGGAGTGCCTAACAATTATTGAAAATATGGGCGGTTCTTTCGAAGAGCGACACATTTTGGAATCACAATTACACTTAAAAGATTATTTGGAAGATACTGCTCCCAAAGATCCGCAAAAAGCACAAATCATGAGTGAAATTGCTATAATGATCAAAGAGTTTGATCGATTAGATGATGAATTTGATTTAGTAATCAATTAAATATTAATTTTAACCCATTGTGCATTTAGACAAAAAAAGAAAAGTTGTTCATAGAATCATTTAAAATTCATATATTTAATTGATAATCATTCTATTAAATATTATGAACAACTTCATTCAAAACTACGAAATTATTTTAACGCATCTTCAATTATTGAATATTCCGTTGTCTCCTATCCGGCAAATTCGTAAACCAAAGCTTGGTAAT
>CAZGJF010000002.1:0-41280 GCA_964526595.1 uncultured Akkermansia sp.
TATCCACAGCTACGGCGAGCATCACCTCTTTATCGATTGCCGGATCATTTACAGCCTCTAACAAGGTGTATGACGCAGGCGTAGGAGCAGTGGTATTGACTCGCAGCTTGAGTGGCGTATTGAGTGGTGATGAAGTTAGCTTAACAGGTGGCACCGCCACGTTTTCAGATAAGAACATAGGAGAAGGTAAGACGGTTACCTTGACAGGTGCAACGCTATTAGGAACAGATGCAGGGAACTACAGTTTGAGTGGAGTATCCACAGCTACGGCGAGCATCACCGTGAGGGAATTGACAATTACAGGTGTTTCAGCTAATAACAAAACTTATGATGGAACAACAGCGGCTACGTTGATTGGAACAGCAACTTATACCGGCTTACAAAATGGTGAAACGTTTAGCGTTGTAGGTATACCAAGTGCTGCATTTGCAACCTCAACGGTTGGTATAGGTAAGACAGTAACAGTGACAGGTTTCGAATCACCGAGTTCGAACTATATATTAGTTCAACCAAGTACTTTAACCGCAGATATTACACCAAAACAAATAACAATTACAGCCCCAAATTATAGTAAATGTCAAGGGGAGAGTATTGTATTAAATAATACCCAATTTAATGTAATAGGATTGGTAGAATCAGAAACAATTGAATCAGTTTCTCTTAATTGTGAAGGTATATTCTCTATAGCACAACCAGGTAATTATAATATCATTCCGACATTAGCTACAGGTCAAAATTTTGAAGCTTCAAATTATACCATTAATTATATCAATGGCACATTAAAAGTGAAGGCAAAAACAACTTCAACGACCAGTCAAGTAGCTTGTGATTCGTATACTTGGAATGGCCAGACATACACAATAAGTGGAACATATATATATAGCACTACGAACACACAAGGCTGTGATTCTACAGCAACTTTGAATTTGACAATAATTAATGTTTCATCCCCAACGGTATATTCAGATTCAATCTGTGGAAATGGATCGGTAGAAATTTCAGCTTTACCAACTAATGCCTTAACAGAAACTATTGACTGGTATGATTCAAATCAAGGAGGTAACTTATTGTTGGCTAATTCTACAAATTATGAGACAGAAAATTTAAATACAACTAAGTACTACTATGTTCAATCAAGAAACATTCAATTTGGATGTCTTTCACCAAACAGATTACCAGTGATGGTTAAGGTAAAAGTTAAGCCATTAGTGAATATTCAAAACACATCAAATATTACAACCTTAACTTGTTCAAATCCAATTATTAATTTAAAAGCGATTTCGAATGCTTCCTATACTTGGAACAATCAATATGGTTCATCAGAGATAATAGATGTAATTAATCCTGGCACATATACATTAAGTGCCGTTGGTGAAAATGGTTGTACAAATACTGACAGTCTGATTATTTCGCAAGATACAGTTTCTCCCGGAGCGCACATAATCAATCAAACCGGACTAACAGAACTCACATGTTTAGTTCAACAAATTGAACTTTCAGCAAGCGGGAATGGCAACTATTATTGGAATTCAGGATTTGGTTCAGTAGGAAATATTTCAGTTGATCAACCAGGTACATATACGCTTATGGTAACTGGAAATAATGGTTGTACATCTTCATCAACTATTCAAATTACTGAAGAATTTGTTGAGCCAGCAATTTCAGGTACAATCATTCCGCAATCTAATTCAGTTTGTAATGGAAATGGAACAACATTGACCTTGAATGACTATTATGGTACGATAAAATGGCAAAAATCTACAAATTGGCAAAGTAATCAACCAACTTGGAATTTAATTAATGGAAATTCTAATACACTGAATACAGGTAGTCTAAATGCAAGTACAGCATATAGAGCAATAGTCTCTACAAGTTTATGTGTGTCGACTATGACAGATGAATTGATTATAAATGTTGATAATAATCCTGTATCAGGAACAATAAATTCCATTTCATCTGTATGTGTATCTGATTCACTTGCAATGATATTGAATGGATATGTTGGAACCTTAATTCAATGGCAGTGGTCATCAACAAGTACCGGGGTATATACAGATATTCCAAATGCGGTAGATGACACATTAATTGTATATCCACTTTCATCATCCAGCAACAAGTTTTACCGAGCAAAAGTAATTAGTGGCGTTTGTACTTCAGTAGCAACATCCGGCGTTAAATCCATAAATATTGATTCCAAACCAATTTCCGGAACTGCAAACGGTGGGGCTATCATTTGTTCTGGAGCAGGGGGTACACTGACTCTAAGTGGTAGTACAGGATTAATTCAATGGCAGTATTCTACAGATGGTGAAAATTTTTCAAATGTTCCTACATCGACATTTGATCAAGTATCAGCATTCAACACTACGTCAGCAAATGGAAGTTCCACATCTTATATTGTTACTGGTGTAGTCACATCTTCATTCTTCAGGGCAAAAATTTCAAATGGAGTATGTAACCCTGTATATTCTGCAATCAAACAGTTTGAAGTTAAAACATCAGCAACAGCAGGATCAATAAGTGGAAACAATGAAATATGCGTAACCGGTAATACAGGTACATCT
Source organism: uncultured Akkermansia sp. (assembly GCA_964526595.1). Classification (GTDB taxonomy): domain Bacteria; phylum Bacteroidota; class Bacteroidia; order Flavobacteriales_D; family Crocinitomicaceae; genus M0103. The sequence goes on from CAZGJF010000002.1 coordinate 2,565, forward strand.
TTAACATTATCAAATTATGAAGGTAACATCACTTGGCAACGATCTACTAACTGGACGGCTACAACCCCAACTTGGACCACTATCACAGGAAACACATCATCTTCTTTAAATACCGGTGTTTTAACGGCTTCTACAGCTTATCGAGCAGTAGTTACAATTGGTACTTGCTCAACTCAAAATAGTGACCCTTATCTTGTAACAGTTTATCTGGCAGCTGTTTCAGGCACTGTATCTGTCAATGATGGTTCCGGTTTATCAGTTTGTTATGGAGGCGATAAAACGCTTAAAGTTACAGGTGGTTCGGGTTCTGTTCAATGGCAATCTTCTACAAATGGTGTTGATTGGGTAGATGTATTGGGTGCAAATTCTACTACTTATACATTTAGCGGAATTTCTGAAGCAACAAGATATCGAGTAATGTCTTCTAGTGGGGTATGTACAGGTATTGCTACTTCTAATAATATCTTGATATCAATAAGTCTTCCTGCCGTTGCCGGCAATATTAATGGGAATGATACAATTTGTAACGGCTCCTCCTCATTATTAACATTAATTGATAATAGTGGAATTATTTCATGGCAAAAATCTACCAATTGGTCAGCAGCTACACCAACTTGGACTTCCATTGTAGGTTCAACAAATACATTGTCAACAGGTAATTTGACTACAACAACAGCATTCAGAGCAACATTAACTGTTTCCGCATGTGCGTCAATTGAGACCACAGTGCCATTTGTGGTTACTGTAAATTCATTATCAGTTTCAGGAACGGTCGCTGTAAATGATGGAAGTGGTTTAAATGTTTGTTCTGGAGGAAGTAAAGAAGTAAAGGTAACCGGAAATGTAGGGACAATTCAATGGCAGTTACTTGATAACTCTCTTGGATTATCTGCCGTATGGACGGATATCGAGGGTGCTGATTTTTCACCATACACAGTAGAGAATTTAAACACGAATACATCTATCAGGGCTAAAGTAAAAAATGGTGCTTGTTCATTTGTTTTATCTAATTCAATAGCATTAAACGTTGTTCAACCTGCAGTTGCAGGTTCTATTTCTGGATTAGCTTCATCACTCTGTTCAGGAGGTAGTACATCTCTAACTTTGTCAGGTCAAACTGGAGCAATTACATGGCAAAAATCGACTAATTGGTCAAATGATATTCCAACTTGGACAAATGTTACAGGAACAAGCGCAAGTTTAGCGACAGGAGCATTATCAGTTTCAACTGCATTTCGAGTATCTTTAAGTGTTCCGTCTTGTTCTTCTTCTCCGGAATATACTGGTATCTATATTGTTAATGCTAGCCCTTTATCTGTAGCTGGTTCAGTTTCTGTAAATGATAATTCAGGAAATACGGTATGTAGCGGTAATAGCAAAACACTTAAAGTGACTGGAAATATTGGGGCAATTCAATGGCAGAATTCAACTAACAATGGTGCATCATGGACTGATGTTTCTGATGCAATTAGTTCACCTTATACTTTTGATAATATTACTAATAACACCCAATTTAGGGTTAAAATTACAAGTGGAGTGTGTCCAAGCTTGACCTCCTCAGCTTTGTCTATTATCGTTAGTCAACCTTCCGTTGCGGGTACATTAGCAGCTAATGCTACTACAATATGTAAAGGTTCTTCATCTACAATAAGTTTAACTGGTTCAACTGGTGTTATCTCATGGCAGCGTTCGACCAATTGGATGAATTCAAGTCCGGTATGGGCAGCTGTTGTAGGTACGACTAATTCTTTATCTACTGGCGCATTAACAACGTCTACCGCTTTCAAAGCTGTATTAACTGTTGGGGTTTGTTCAAGCGTTGTAGAAACCGAGCCAATTATTATTAATGTTGACCAAACAACGGTTTCCGGAACTATCATTGGTCCTAATTCAATCTGTATTGGTTCATCGTTAAGTCTTGCTTTAAGTGGTCAGTCAGGAAATAACATACAATGGCAATCAGCACCAACAGTAACAAGTACAACATTTACAAATTTGGATGGTGCAACCGGTTCAACATTGACAATAGAAAGCATTAACAATAATTCAGATAAGGTATATAGAGCTATTGTTAAAAATGGAGTATGTCCATCACTAATTACTAACACTAAAACAATCGTTGTTGATGCTTTAGCAAATTCGGGAGTTGTGAATACAACTACCCCTGTAATTTGTTCGGGAGGAAATGCAACTTTGTCACTTGCACAATCTCTAGGAACAATTACTTGGCAGAAGTCGACCAATTGGAATTCACTATCTCCTATTTGGACTAATGTGACAGGTACTCTTTCCAGTTTAAATACCGGAGTATTAAGTTCAAATACTTCATTCAGAACGATTACAACGAGTGGTTCATGTCCAAGGGACACATCTGATTACCTCATTGTAACAGTAAATCCTACGGCTGTTTCAGGTGTTATTAATTCTGTTTCATCTGTATGTAGCGGAGACTCGATAATGATGGTATTAACCGGATATGTTGGATCTTCTATCCAATGGCAATCTGCTTCTACAGCTACAGGAGTCTTTGCAAATGTATTGAATGCAACAGATGATACACTTAAAGTTATAAATCTTACTGCTAATTCAAATAAACACTTTAAGGCGATTGTAACAAGTGGCGTTTGTACTGTAAAGCCATCCACTTTAGTCAAATCAATAAGTGTTGACCAGTTTTCAATTCCGGGTAACGTAAATGGGGGAGGCACTATTTGTGTAAATGGAGGAGGAACGCTTTCTTTGTCCGGTAATCTTGGAATTGTTCAATGGCAGTATTCGACTGATAGTATTAATTATTACAATGCGCCAGTATCTTCTAATGATACCTTATCAATTTTTAATACGAGTTCAACTGTATCAAATGCTTCCACATACATTGTTACAAATGTTTTGACGAATGTATTCTTCAGGGCAAAAGTTAAAAATGGAACATGTTTTGAAAGTTACACAGATCCTAAAAAATTTGTTATAAAATCCTCTGCTCAAGCCGGAACTATTACCGGAGTAAATCAAATGTGTGTTACCGGTAATACCGGAACAACCTTGACTTTAAATAATTATGAGGGTTCAATTACTTGGCAAAAATCACTCAATTGGACGTCAGCAACTCCGACATGGACTACTATTACTGGAACTACCAATGTCCTTTCAACAGGGACGCTGACGGCATCAACAGTCGCTTATAGGGCTTTGGTTACAATTGGATCGTGTTCCAATTTAAGCACACAGCCTTATCTTGTTACAGTTTATCCTTTGGCAGTTGCAGGTACGGTAGCAGTAAATGACGTTTCAGGTTTAACAGTTTGTAAAAGCGGTTCTAAACCGTTGAAAGTAACCGGTAATGTAGGTTCCATTCAATGGCAGTCATTAGTAAATGGTAGTAGTAATTGGGTAGATGTGCCTGGAGCAAATTCAACTCCTTTTACATTTAATAGTATACAATCAAGTACTTATTATAGAGTAAAAGTGACAAGTGGATTATGTCCAATTTCAGTGAATTCAAATACAATATTAGTTTCTGTTAGTCAACCTACAGTAGCGGGAACAGTTGTTGCAACAGATACAATTTGTAAAAGCTCTTCAACCGTATTGTCTGTAAGTGGTCAATCGGGTACAATTTTGTGGCAAAAATCAACCAATTGGACAGCAGCATTACCTACATGGACAACGCTAGCAGGTACAACTGCAAACGTATCTTCTGGAGTTTTACTTGCAACAACAGCATTTAGAGCCATTACATCAAGCGCTCCTTGCCCTCAATCCATTTCAAATGTATATGTCGTTAATGTGAGCCCTACTTCTATTTCAGGGACAGTTTCAGTTGCAGATGCGTCTGGTTTGGATGTATGTAAGGGTGGCAGTAAACCATTGAAAGTTGTTGGTTATACTGGTTCAATTCAATGGCAAAGTTCTATTAATAATGGCTCAACTTGGATGGATGTTGAAGGAGCCGTTTCAGCAACTTATACTTTTACAAACATTCAGACTCCAACGCGTTATCGAGTTCGTGTAACCAGTGGAGTATGTTCGAATGTGTTTTCAAATTCAATTTCAGTTACTGTTAGTAGTCCTTCCGCTCCAGGTTCACTTTCAAGTATTGACTCAGCAGTTTGCACGGGAACAGGAACTAACTTAATTTTATCAGGTACTTCTGGAAATATCACTTGGCAAAAGACTACTAACTTTACTATTACTAATGGTGAACTAACACCTACTTCTTGGGTTTCTGTTTCGGGTTCATCTACTGTTTCAACCTATTCAACCGGAGCATTGTCGACAACTTCTGTATATAGAGCAATCATAACTGTTGGTTCTTGTACAGCCGTTTATACAAATCCAAGAATAATTTATGTTGATCAGCTTTCTATTGCAGGCACAGCATCACTCAATACAGGAACAGATTTGACTGTTTGTGAAGGAGGAAGTAAAGTTTTGAAAGTAGTTGGTAATCAGGGTTTAATAAATTGGCAATCTTCTACAAATGGTGGAGTTAATTGGGCAGATGTAACAAATGCCACAACTGCTGTTTACACATTTACAAATATTGTCGCTAATACTTCTTATCGCGCAAGAATTAAGAGGGGTGTATGTCAGAGTGTATTTTCCAATGCGATTGCTATTGTGAAAAAATCTTTTTCTCAATCAGGAACAATATCTTCTACAACCCCTACCGTTTGTCAAGGTTCATCCGCTTTATTAACTTTAAGTTCTTATGTAGGAAGTATAGCTTGGCAAAAATCAACTAATTGGACTTCTTCATCTCCATCGTGGACGGATGTTGCCGGCACGACAGCGACTCTTTCTACGGGAGCTCTAAATGTGTCAACTGCATTCAGAGTTATATTAACCAATTCTCCATGCAGTAGTGCTATTTCGAATTACTATGTAGTCAATGTTAGTCCAACCGCTATTTCAGGAACTGTTTCTTCTGCTTCATCAGTTTGTTTGGGTGATTCAATTCGATTTGTTTTGAATGGTTATACGGGTACAAGTATTCAGTGGCAATCGGCGGCCACCCCAACAGGTACGTTTGCTAATATTTTAGGGGCAACAAATGATACAATAACACTTTCTAATATGCAAAATGCTGCCAATAAATCTTATAGGGCAATTGTAACAAGTGGTGTTTGTACTATTAAAGCAACAAGTCCGGTTAAAACTATCATTGTTAATCCACTATCTTTTGCAGGAACAGTAATGGGTGGAGGTAGTATTTGTTCTAATGGAGGTGGTACATTATCAGTTTCAGGAAATGTTGGAAACATTCAGTGGCAATATTCACTTAATGGAACGAATTATTTTGATGCTCCTACATCTTCATCTGATGCAGTTTCTTACTTTAATACAGCGTCCACTAATGCCACTTCTGCTACGTATATTGTTACTGGTGTTCAGACACCGAATCTGTACTTCAGAGTAAAAGTTACTAGTGGTGCCTGTTCCGAAGACTATTCAACTATGAAGCAATTCATCGTCAAACAAAATGCAGTCGCGGGTACAATTTCAGGAAACAATCAATTATGTGTAACAGGAAATGCCGGATCTACTTTGACATTAACAAACAATGAAGGAATAGTTTCTTGGTATAAGTCTACCAATTGGACTGCAACTAATCCAACATGGACTCTCGTAACTACAACAAATCCAAATACATTAACTACAGGAGTTCTAACTGGTTCAGTTGCGTATAAAGCTTCTGTGACAATCGGTTCTTGTTCAACAGTTGAAACAACTCCTTATCTTATAACTGTTTATCCTTTAGCAGTGTCCGGAAGTATCAATTCTGAAAGTTCAGTATGTAATAATGGTTCGGTTACGTTTTCTTTAAGTGGTTCTGTCGGTAACACATTCCAATGGTATTCATCATCAAGTTCGACGGGTACGTTTAATTTGATTCCGGGAGCAAATGGAAGTTCATATACAGCAAGCTCACTAAATAGTACATCGGATAAATTTTATAGAGCAACTATAAGTAGTGGTGTTTGTCCAACTTCAGTAAATACAGTTGTCAAATCAATAACTGTTGTTCAGCCACCGGTTTCAGGTACTCTAAGCGGATTGTCATCAACAGTATGCTCCGGTTCCGGTACAACGTTGACACTTAGTGGAAGTTCTGGAGTTATTTCTTGGCAAAAATCTACTAATTTGAATATTTCATCACCAACATGGACAGCAGTTACGGGTACATCATCATCATTAGTAACTGGAGCTCTTACAGTAACAACAGCATTTAGGGCCACTTTGACAAATAGTCCATGTGCTTCTATTAATACTACCAATTTTATAGTTACAGTAAGTCCGACAGCAGTTACTAAATCAATTACTGCAAACGTTACTGTTCCATCAGGTGCTGATGCAACGACTAATGCACTTTGTACCTCAAGCACCGCTAAAATACTAACTCTCGGGGCTGGCTATTTGGGTACAATACAATGGCAGTGGGCAGGCGCAACAGCAGGTCCTTGGGTAGACTTATCAGGTGCCAATGCTTCTGTTTATAATGTGATCAGCCCAAGTTCAGGACCCAATTACTTCAGAGTGAAGCTAACGAGTGGTAGTTGTCCAGTCTTGTACAGTTCCAATACACTTTTAGTTTATTACAAATCATGTGTTCAACTCAAATCTACACTCGATGAAAACGAAAATACAGACGAGCTTGAATTGGTCGCTTATCCGAATCCGTTTGAAGATTATTTGTTGCTTGATTTAATAGAACATCAAGATGAAAAAATTGATTTGTCTATTTTCGATCTTTCCGGGAAATTAGTTCATCAGGCTTCATACGAGAGTGATGAAATTGAATCTGTTAAATTAGGCGCTGAGTTAATTTCCGGGGTGTACCACATCAGAATTACTCAGGGAGAAAAGTCTAAAATGTTAAAAATTATCAAGCGTTAATTAAATGAATCCAATAAGGATAGGAGTTTTATAAGTTTGTATTAAAATTGTTTACTATGAAGAAAATTTATTTAGTTGGTTTGGTTCTTTCTATGGTTTCTTTTTTAAGAAGTCAGACGATACCAAATGCAGGTTTTGAAAACTGGACTACTACTCAGTTCATTGTTCCATCACCAAATAGTTGGTTTACTTTAAATCTATTAGGCCTTTCCAGCTTCACATTTCCTGTTACAAAGTCTACTGATAAACATAGTGGTTCCTTTGCAGCTAAATGTGAAACTGTATCATTGCAATTTGTAGATACAATCCCTGCTCAAGTTTTTCCAGGGTTAATTGCACTTGGAGATTTTGATCTCGTTACTCAAACAGGAAGTTTCGGAATACCGTTTACGGCTCGTCCTGATTCAATGGTGTTTTGGGTGAAATCAACGATGATTGGAGGTGATACGGCAATGGCTTATGTTCAATTATCAAAATGGAACTCCTCACTCAATGGACAAGATATCATTGGAGTGGGAGAGGTTTCCTTTACAGAAACTTTCTCTTCCTACAAACGTTTTTCTGTCCCCTTACAATATAATTCAACTGATACCCCTGACTCTCTTAACATTGGCTTTTTAAGTGGTAATACATTGGGCTCATATATTATAGTTGATGACGTTTCTTTAGTGTATAATACATCCGATGTAAAAGAGTTGGCGGACGATGCAAAATCTATTGAAATTTTTCCAAATCCTGTGAATGAAGAAATATCTATTCGTGTTCAAAATGATGAAGATGTAGAGATTGTAAACTCATTGGGTGTAAGAATATATTCACTAAAACTTAAAAAAGGAACAGTTACTAAGTTGCAAACTGAAAATTACTCAAATGGATTGTATTTTATTAAGAGTAGCTCAGGCAGCATAGTTAAGTTTATTGTAAGACATTAATCTTAATTTGATTTTTTTGAGATTGGGTAAAGTTCTGAAAATAGACTTTACCCTTTCATTTTATAATCTAGTCACCTATGAATTTAAAAAAAATTGTTATTGCCATTGATGGCTTTTCATCGTGCGGTAAAAGCACTCTTGCTAAAGGTTTGGCCCAAAAAATGAATTATTTATTCATTGATACCGGAGCCATGTATCGTGGTGTTGCTTTGTATTGTTTGCAAAATGGACTGATAAAAAATGACATTCCTGATTGTCCTGAAATCGAAAAGCAAGTATCATTGATAGATCTTACTTTTCAGTTAAATACCAAAACTAATCAGGCGGATTTGTATCTCAATGATCAAAATGTTGAGTCTTTAATAAGAACACCCGAAGTTGCTTCGGTCGTTTCGAAAATAGCAACAATTAAAAAAGTTCGTGAGAAATTGGTTCATGAACAACGTAAAATGGGTCATTCAGGAGGAATTGTAATGGATGGAAGAGATATCGGATCTGTTGTTTTTCCTTATGCGGACTTGAAATTGTTCGTAATTGCTTCGCCTGAAATACGCGCTGAAAGAAGATACAATGAATTGAAAAATAAAGGCATTATTACCTCATTTGAGGAAGTCTTAGATAACCTCAACGAGCGTGACAAGTTGGATTCGACAAGATCTGAGAGTCCATTAATTCAAACTTCTGATGCAATGGTAATTGACACTTCAAATCTTACACGAGAGGAACAGTTAGATATAGCATTTAAACTGGCTAATCAAGTCATTGAAAAAATTGAAAGTTCTAATTATCCTTGATTAAGTTTCCGTTACCAAGTTTATTTAATGTTATTTTTTTGGGAACGCCTCTATAAAAAACATTACCATTCGATTCAATTTGAGCATTAAGATAAGCATTGTCAGCATTTACTTTTACACTTCCTTGAGAGTTTGATATGACTGTCAATGAGTCAATTACCTTTAACCCGTAAATGTTACAAAATCCATTGCTTCTGACGTTTATGTTTGCGCTTTTGGTCTTGCCATGAAACGTAAAATCGCCAAACCCATGACTAATTAATGCATCAATCCATGAAGTATTCACGTTAAGTTTTACAGGACCTGCTCCATTATTGATTAATAAAAATAACCAAGTCAGATTAAGCGTGTCTTTGTTGTTGAGTTCTTCGGTTCCTTCGTAATTGATATTTATGAGATCCTTGAAATGAATTTCTGCATGAATTTTCTTTTTATAAGATCTTAGAAAGTTGCATCGATTCATGTTTTTTATTTCGAGAATATTTTCACTAACAGTGAAATCAATCAGGTTTAATAGATTTTTTCCTCCGCTCAAAACAATTTTTTCAACAGTATCTTGAACTAACGTATAACTAATATGTTCTTTCAGGTGTAATTGGTTGAAACTTTTCGGATAAATTTCTTTGGTTGTTTCAATTCCCACTGTCTTAATGCAAGTTCGATCGCTTGCTTTTTTACAAGCAAATAAGGCATATAGAAGGAGACTTAGATATACGATTCTATTAGTCATTTTGGCTTGTAATTAAAAGTGTATCCGATCCCCCATTCTACGTAATCTGCTTTAGCCCAGTGAGATTTAAGGACAGTTTGTACATTGAGTCCATTATTGAAATAGTATCTCATCCCTACGCGATGGTAGAAAAAATCATCCGGCTGATACTTGTCTTTAATGTAAACGCCCATTCCAATCACAAAATGCAATTGGTCTAACGGAATCAAATATCCTGTAAATAATCCCAATTGAAGGATGTCCCATTGATTTTTAGGGATAATAATTTTGTAATCTTTGATAGATTGTTTGGAAATGATGTCAATGGCAGTTTCAATGCCAACCTTTGGTTTTGAGAATCTGCGAGCATGAATACTAAAGGCTAAAACGGGATATTTTTTACCCCCTGTTGGATATACTTCTTTCAAAGAGCCGATTCCTGTTGTGCCGAATAACCATTTTTTGAATATTAAATTGCTGGATACTGTTTTGTCTGAATATGGAATTTGTCGTAAAGTTCGAGCATAACCAATCGATATAAATGGAAGATTGATTCCTAAATTGGGGACTTTAAATGCACCATTGCTAAAGTGGGTCATGTCTATTCCGAATGTTATTTGATGTTGACCGAATAGAAAATGATTCTTTATACCCAAGCATATTAAAGCATTTACATGTGTACTTATGGCATCATTCTTTGGATTTAGTTCTTGATTAAATATTTTGGTAGCATACCCAAGTCCTGCTCCCATTTTTCCCAAAAACTCGTAGTGTTTTCTTTTAACAAAAGGAAATTCAATGAAACTGTAGCATCCCCAGTAATGTCCCAGTATGTCATTGTTTCCGACTGATCCACCAAACAACGTAGTTCCCACGGTGGGAAATTTACACGCTTTTTGCCACTCACGTTTACCTTTGGTGTGAGTGTAGAACGATAGTTCTCCTACTAAAGCGTGACCGGCAGGTAAATGGCCCATTACTCCTCGATGAGCTGCTAAAAAACCTAATTTTTGACGGTATTCTATTCCCCATTCTTGTTTTTGTGAAAAGGAATTGAGTACAAACACAAATGAAGTTAATGTAAATAGCAGCTTCTTCATCAATTCAAAAGTAATCATTATGCTGCTGACCATGAAAAAAAATATATTTTTGAACTATGATAAATGATCAAAGATTAAAGGCCTTTGAACGACTTTTAAATATAATGGATGATCTCCGTTCGAATTGCCCTTGGGATCGAAAACAAACGTTTGACACACTAAAACCTTTGACAATTGAAGAAACTTACGAGTTGGCAGATGCAATTACAGAAAGTGATTTTAAATCATTGAGGGGGGAAATCGGAGATTTGTTTCTTCATTTAGTATTTTATTCTAAAATCGGAGAGGAGCTGGGATTATTTGATGTTGCAGACGTATTAAATGCGATTTGTGAAAAACTGATTCATCGTCATCCACATATTTATGGTGATATTCAAGTGAGTTCAGAGGAGGAAGTCAAGGCTAATTGGGAAAAATTGAAACTTGAGGAGGGTAAAAGATCTGTTTTAGAGGGTGTTCCTAAATCACTTCCTTCGTTAGTAAAAGCAATCCGAATTCAGGAAAAAGCTAGGGGAGTGGGGTTTGATTGGAGAAGTAGCAAAGATGTGTGGGAAAAAGTAAAAGAGGAATTGTCCGAATTTGAGGTTGAAAAAGAGTTGAACTCAGATCAACGAGAGGAAGAATTTGGTGATTTAATGTTTTCACTCATTAATTATGCTCGTTTTGTAGATATCAATCCGGAAAATGCTCTATCGAAAACCAATTCAAAATTTATCAAAAGATTTCAAATGATGGAGGATTACATCCACGAAGATCAATTAAAAATAAATGAACTTTCACTTGAACAAATGGATGTTTATTGGAATCGAGCAAAAAAGAACTTAAAAGAACAAGATTCAAATTAATTTAATGACTAATCGGATGAATTCCATCCATAGTCGCCTTTTTATGTTTAATTTCGACCAACTTTAATCTGAATTATTGTATGCGTTTGATTGTTGCGATAGTAATCTTGTTTCTTGGATTTGGTTTTATAGGTTTCTCACAAGATGCAACGATTCGGGGCTTTGTTACTGATAAATCTAATGCCGAACCAATCCTTTTTGAAAAGGTTAAATTGCTTAACAAATCCGATAGTTCGATTGTTGCCGGAACATTAACAGATGTTAACGGTTATTACCTGTTTCCAAAGGTATCTTTTGGCAATTATTTATTAGTAATAGAGAATCCAAAGTATATTTCTTTTGTTAAAGAAGTTGCGATTTCAGCCAAAAAAGGAATTATTGATATTTCTGTTAAACTAGAGACTAAGGACATCAAAGAAATCAAACAGATTGACATAACAGGTGAAGAAAAAAAACGTAAAACAGATCCTCTTGTTTCTCAATTAAAGCTTGATAAAAAAGGATTGGAACGTATTCCGAGTATTGGTGCTGAGAATGATATTGTCGGTGCCTTTTCTGTAACCCCTGGTGTTGTGACTACAGGTGATCAGGGAGGACAACTATATGTTCGTGGAGGCACCCCCATTCAGAATAAGGTGTTACTTGACGGAATGACAATTTACAATCCGTTTCATTCGATAGGTTTCTTCTCCATTTTTGAAACAGAACTAGTTAAAAATGTAGATATTTTTACGGGTGGTTTTGATGCTCGCTATGGCGGAAGAATTTCTTCCGTAATGGACATATCTTACAGAGATGGAAACCGTAATGAATTCGGAGGGAAATTATCCGTTTCACCATTCATGGTAAAAGCCGTTGTTGAAGGTCCATTTTCAAAACGTAAAGACGGAAATCCAAGTTCGGGATCATATGTTTTTACTGCAAAGCACAGTATGTTGGATTATACCTCTAAGTCGCTATACCCTAGAGTAAATGATGGTAATGGACTCCCATTTAATTTTACAGATTTATATGGGAAAATCACATTCAATAACAAAGCCGGCTCAAAATTTAGTGCTTTTGGTTTTCATAATATTGACTCAGTCAATTATGGGATTGCTGATCTAACTTGGAAGGCATCAGGCGGAGGGATGAATTTTTTGTTAGTTCCAAGTAGTTCATCTACCTTGATTAAGGGACATGTAAATGGTAGTACTTATCATACGACCTTTAGTGAATCAAGTGTTGAACCAAGATATAGTAAAATTGGTGGTTTTGATTTAGGTTTTGATTTTACCTATTTTCTCAGAAAAGAAAGTGAGATGAATTATGGATTTAATTTCAACGGATTTAATACTTCATTCATTACCTATAACGAAATTAAGCGCAAAATTGAAGCAACTAATTTTACAACGGAAATAGGCACTTATTACAATATCAGAATCGTCAGGAATCGTTGGGTCATACAACCCAGTTTGCGTGGGCAAATTTATGCCTCATTGGGAACTATTTCATTGGAGCCGAGATTTGCTGCCAAATACAATGCAACTGAAAAATTCAGGATAAAACTGTCCGGAGGGCGCTTTTCACAAAACTTTACATCGGCGTCATCGGATAAGGATGTTGTCAATTTATTTAACGGCTTACTTTCTGCACCAACAAATGTTCAGGAGAATTTTGTAAACCAATTTCAGAAAGAAAAAAGTATCAAGAATGGTATCCAATATGCGTGGCATGCAATAGGAGGTTTTGAATTTGATGTCTCCAAACAGATTACCTTAAATATTGAGGGTTATTATAAATATTTTTCACAGTTGAGTAACATCAATCAGAATAAAATGTATGAAGATGTATCTCAATTTTCAGAAAAAGCTGATGTGTTGAAGAAGGATTTTATCATTGAAGATGGTGTAACGTATGGATTAGATGCGTTATTAAAGTATACCGGCAAAAGATTCTTTTTGTGGGGTGTTTATTCTTTTGGTCACTCAAAACGCTGGGATGGTTTCAATAGCTATTTTCCTGTGTTTGACCGTAGGCACAACATCAATCTTGTTGGTTCCTATGCATTTGGAAAGCAGAAAGATGTAGAGTTGAATGTACGATGGAATTTAGGGTCTGGATTGCCATTTACACCATCGGCCGGTTATTATCAGGGGCAAAATTTTCAAAATGGAGTTACCACGGATCTAATAACTGCCAATCCGTCTAATGTATCTATGATAATGGGGACGTTTAACTCTCAGCGTTTGCCATATTATCATCGCTTGGACATTACTCTTAAAAAACAGTTTTCCTTCAAAAACAAAACAGTATTGGAAGTAATAGCAAGTGTAACAAATGCGTATGATCGAAGAAATATATTTTACGTCAACAGAATTACATTTAAGCAGATTTTTCAATTCCCAATCTTACCTAGTTTCGGTTTAAGCTATAAGTTTTAGCCTAAGCGAGATTATGATAATTTAGCATCGGATTAGGATCCAAATTTTGGTTTCAGCTTAAAAATTACAAGCTGATCAACCAATTTTCTGTTTGTGAGTTTAGAAAACTATGAGTTAACTTAATTAATTATCCTATCCCATTCCAATCAAACAGTGGGCGAGATCTCATCAGTTCGTTAACATCACTTTTTACCTCATGAATGATCTCTTGATTGTTGCTATTCATCAATACACGGTCTATCAAAGATACAATCGTTGCGATTTCATGCTCTTTTACTCCTCGTGATGTGATGGCAGAGGTTCCAATTCGAATTCCGGAAGTGATAAACGGGGATTCAGTGTCAAAAGGCACCATGTTTTTATTTACTGTGATATCTGCAATAACCAATGCGTTTTCAGCCTCTTTTCCATTCACCCCTTTTGAACGTAAATCAATCAACATGGAATGATTGTCTGTTCCGCCTGAAATTATTTGATATCCAAGTTTGATAAATTCGTCTGCCATGATGGAAGCATTTTTTTGAACCTGCCTCATGTAAGTTTTAAACTCATCGGTCATTGCTTCCCCAAATGCAACAGCTTTTGCTGCGATGACGTGTTCTAATGGACCACCTTGGATGCCAGGAAAAACAGCTGCATCTAGTAGAGCCCCCATTGATTTTAAGTTTCCATTATTCCACTTCAAACCAAATGGATTATCAAAATTATGTCGCATCATGATAATACCACCTCGTGGTCCTCTTAGTGTTTTATGTGTTGTGCTTGTCACAATATGACAATGTTCAAGTGGGTCATTTAATAAACCGGCAGCAATTAAACCTGCAGGGTGAGAGATATCCGCTAAAATAATCGCTCCAATTTCGTCTGCAACTTTGCGAATACGTGCGTAATCCCAATCTCGGCTGTATGCGGACGCACCACAAATTATCATTTTTGGTTTTTCACGCTTGGCGACCTCTTCCAACAATTCATAATCTACTAAACCACTTTCTTTATTGACCCCATAAAAGTATGGTCTATACAATTTTCCGGAAAAATTCACCGGAGATCCATGAGTTAAATGCCCACCATGTGATAAGTCGAACCCTAGTATTTTATCACCCGGTTTTAAACAAGCTAAAAACACGGCCGCATTCGCCTGTGCTCCTGAATGTGGCTGAACATTAGCCCAAGAGGCATTGAACAAGGTGCACAATCTGTCAATAGCTAATTGCTCAACCTGATCAACGACTTCGCAGCCACCATAATATCGTTTTCCGGGAAGCCCTTCAGCATATTTATTGGTGAGTACACTTCCCATAGCTTTCATCACTTCATCGCTGACGAAATTTTCCGAAGCAATGAGTTCTATTCCATTTGTTTGACGTTTTTTTTCTGCTTCAATAAGGGTGAAAATAGCTTGGTCTCGCATGGTTATTCATTTTTACTGGGGATAATTTTGATTGTAAATTTTTTGCAATCCTTCAGGCAAGGTGGTTTGAGGTTTATAATGAGTCAGACTCATCAGCTTGTATGAACTGCCAACACGACGTTCAACTTCATAGTCGTATCTCTTTTTGGGAGCCTCCAGATTAATTATTTCAGAATTGGATTGGGTTAAATCTTTAATTAAAACAGCCAAATCAGCAATGCACCACTCTTCTTCATTAGCGATATTAATGATGTGGCATCCATTGATTTCCATCAGTCTGACGCATGCTTCAACAGTGTCGTCTATGTATGTAAAATCTCTCGTTTGTTTGCCGGTACCGAAAACAGTTATATCATCTTGATTCATGGCTTGTTCAAAAAAGCGAGGAACAACCATTCTAGCATCTTGATTACTTCCGTAAACATTGAAAAAACGCAATGAAATGACGTTAAGTCCTTTTTCTTCATGATGTGACGCAAGATAAATCTCATTGTATCTTTTTGCCATGGCATAAGATGTTCTGGGATCAACCAAAACTTCTTCAGTCAGCGCATTTTCAATGGCCGAATGACCGTAAATACCACTGGTTGATGCATACATTATTTTTTTGACATTATTGATCGTCGCTGCTTCAACAACGTTCCTGGTTCCTATGACTTCAACGTCCATTGTTTCAACAGGGTTGTCCGCCACAATATCTACACCTAAAACTGCTGCAAAATGGAAAATAATATCACAACCTTTACTTGCCTCGACAATTAAATGAAGATCTCTGATGTCACCTTTTATGAATTCAATCTTTGAAAAAGTATCCTTATCCAATTTATTTCCCCTTAAAAGTGAATCAAAAACAATCACTTTATGTCCGTCATTGACCAATCGCCTAGTGAGATTACTTCCAATAAACCCGGCACCACCTGTAATAAGTATCTTCATAATTTGTTATTTACTATCATTGGTCAAAGTGCTCAAAGACAGTTATTTGAAGAAGAAAAGGCTCGTTTTTCTAAAATTTTAGTTAAGCATTCTCTCAATGAAACAACTGTTTGAGTTTACGAATATCGCTATTTTTCTGTAATTCATCCTATAATCTGCGGATACTGTGAAGTCTGTGTGTTTTTATTCCATTAGTCATTTTGATGATTCCCTCTTCAGTCAATGTATCTTTACGAACGAACCCGGAGGCATGGATGATTGAACCTCGACCATCTAAGATGCCTACATGAATTATTTTTCCTTGCTCATTATCAAAAAATGCCAAATCGTTAGCTTGTTGCTCATTAAATGGGATTGGTTGACCACACTCGATCTGTTCGTATGCATCTCTGGGAAGTTGATGTCCAAAAAAACGAAAGATAATTTGTGTAAGTCCTGAACAATCAATACCAAATGGAGTTTTTCCTCCCCAAAGATAAGGAGTGTTAATGTATTCAGAAGCTAAGTGAATTGGTTCAGTCAAAGCTGCATTTGTTTGATGATCCATGAAAATGAAAGATTGTTCTCCTATTCTAAAATTAGCTTCATTATTACACGAAATAAATGAACCTCGATAAATCAGTTGACTCCCCCATGGACAATTTAATGTACGAATTAATTGCGTTTGATACGTTATACTCTTTAACCAATCACTGAACGCAATTTCATCCAAAAATTGAATATGCTTAACATCAATATATCCCTGATAGTTGTCAGTTATAGTTTCGATTTTGCACCATTGGGCATTTATTTTTTCAATAATAAAAGGTTCTCCGAATAGTAGTTGACTAACCATTTCTGAATCATCTCTTTGATCGCGTCTTATCGGAGAAACGCTAACGCAACAATACCCTTTTTGATTTGCCATTTATTTTGAAGGAAACAATGGGTGATTTAATAATGAAAGAGCCTGATAAACATGTCGTTCATTATGGTAAACAAGATATAAAAGGGCGTCGCCGAGTCGCAAGCGAATGATTTTAGAAATAGAAACCGGTATTTTTATTTTTCTCATATTCACTTTTGTTGCACTATCAATAATCGAAAGGAGTTCATGTTGCTTAAATTCAAATTGTTCGATGTCATTTTGTGTAACGAGTTCTTTATGGTAAAATGGATTGAAAGACTTTTGAGCCTTGAATTTACGTTTGATATTTTTTACATTACCTAATTTCATTGATTTCCATGCCGAACGCCCCAATGGAGATGAAATAAACGTGTCTTTGGGTTCCTTGTGACGCGTATGGTCGATTTTCAATTTAAAGGTAGTATGATAGTGATTTGAAAATTCATTAAGGTGAGCAAATACTTCGTTTATGCTCCAAACATGACCTTCTGCCTTCCAGTTTCTTTGATAGGGAGTGAGTGAAGAAAACTTTTGACGAACATGATTGATGTTCTCATGCGTCACGTTTTTAAGTTCAGAAATCAGAATCTCGGTAATCATTTTTTACACGATCAAAAGTAATATCATTTACATGAATTTTAGCATAACTCTCAAACTATCTTTAATAGAATAGGTCAATTTGTATTACTTTCGTTTGAAATCCAGAAGAAGGTCAATGCAAAATATTGAAAAAAAAAGAGCCAAACCATTGATATTTGTAACAAACGATGATGGAATATCTTCCAAAGGGATTAAATCTTTAATAGATGTTTCTATTGAATTTGGGGATGTGTTAGTTATAGCGCCGGATAAGCCTCAATCGGGGATGGGGCACGCCATTACTGTAAACCAAATACTTCGATTGGATAAATCAAGATTGTTTTCGAATATTGAGGCATATACTTGTAGCGGAACGCCTGTAGATTGTGTGAAGTTAGGCATTTATGAAGTGATGAAGCGGAAGCCTGACTTAATTTTGTCGGGAATTAATCATGGTGAAAACACATCAACAAATGTACTATATTCAGGCACAATGTCCGCAGCCGTTGAAGGAGCCATGGAGAACATTCCTTCCATCGGATTTTCGCTTGCCGATTATGATTCTAACGCCGATTTTTCAGGAGTACAATCAGTCGCAAGAAAATTAATTGACAAGGCGATGAACCATGAATTTCCTGAACACGTTTGTTTGAATGTCAATGTGCCCAAATTGTCTGTTGATGAAATAAAGGGAATTAAAATATGTCGCCAAGCACATGCCTTTTGGGAAGATCGCTTTGATAAAAGGATGGATCAATTTGGAAAATCTTACTATTGGTTGACAGGTGAATTTGTCCATCATCAATCGGATGAAGGAACGGATTTGGCAGCCATGAGAATGGGGTATGCGAGCGTAGTTCCAACACATTTTGACATGACTGCATATTCAACTTTCAATCAATTTAAAAAGTGGAAATTATGAATTTAAGAAATTGGACGAAAGATCATACCATTGGAATAATAATCGGAATTTTGTCACCATTTGTCTTTGTTCCTTTAGTTGTTTTAATTTTAAGTTGGTTTCAGCATTATGATTACGAGCTGTATTTTAGTAAGTTTTTAAGTAGTCACATGGTTCGCAGTAAAATCATCTCTTTGGCCGTAATATCGAATTTATTGTGGTTTTACATCACCTTGAACAAGGAACGATATGGTTTAGCTATGGGAATTATTTTGGGAACATTGTGTTTCTTACCTTATGTCTTGTATGTAAATGTTTTCAGTTAGATGGCTCTATCCCCCAAAAAGATTTATTTGATTGCAGGTGAAGCTTCAGGAGATCTTCATGGAGCCAACTTGATGAAAGCGATCAAAGGAGAAAATCCGAACATTCAATTTCGCTTTTGGGGAGGAGACAAAATGATTCAACAAGATTCTAACCTGGTCAAGCACATTAGAGATTTGGCATTTATGGGTTTTATTGAAGTATTGTTAAATCTCAAAACCATTCTTCGTAATCTCTGTTTATGTAAAACAGATATTTTGAGTTACAAACCCGATGCATTGGTTTTGATAGATTATCCCGGTTTTAATCTTCGAATCGCTGAATGGGCAAAAAAACAAGGGATTAGGGTGATTTATTATATTTCTCCTCAGGTTTGGGCATGGAAACAATCCAGAGTTTATAAAATCAAGCGATTTGTAGATAGAATGTATGTGATACTTCCTTTTGAACGGGCTTTTTATCAACAATTTCAATTTGAGGTAGCGTATTTTGGTCACCCCTTGTTGGATGCGATAGATTCGTATCATAAACAAACCATTTCAATAGATGAGTTTAGAAAAAAACACCACTTGTCGGACAAACCAATTCTTGCCATTTTACCGGGAAGCAGAAAACAGGAAGTCTCTGTTAAACTACCGATTATGTTGGAAGCCTTGAGGTTTTTTAGAGAGTATCAATTAATTATTGCAGGAGCTACTGCTCTTCCAAGAGAGTTCTATTCACCCTATTTGAGTGCTGAAACAACCATCATTTTTGGTGAAACATATGATATTTTGTCTTTTTCTGAGGCTGCTGTGGTTACATCCGGTACGGCAACCCTTGAAACGGCATTACTCGGTATTCCAGAGGTCGTTTGCTATAAAGGATCTCCCATTTCTTATTTCATTGCCAAACTATTGGTCAAAATAAAGTATATATCATTGGTCAATTTAATTATGGATTCGCCTACTGTCAAAGAATTAATTCAAAGCGATTGCAATGTTGCAGCTATTAGAATAGAAATGGCAAAAATCATAAAAGGGGGTGAAAATCGAGAAAAGATGTTGCATGCGTTCATGGAATTAAAAATGAAACTAGGCGATAAGGACGTAAGTAAAAAAGTTGCACATTCCATGTTGAAAACTATTTGATTCATTCGGTTTTTCCATTTTTGAGTGCAATAAATTTGCTTTGTGAGGTTTATTGCCACATTCATTGTACTGAATTTATGTTATTCAATCAACGCACAGCAAATGCGAATTGGTGTGTTGCGTGATCATGCCATCAAAAGGATCATGTTTTCCTACAAGAATGCAAATTATGCCATTTATGGCGATTCCTTGGATTTAGGTTTTTTTGGTGCCAATGAGTATATCGAAGTACAGCAGTTGGATACCCGAGTTATTCTGAAAAAAGGGGCAATTGAGTTGGGAAAATTTCAGAAAGTTTACCTAATACAGCAAAATGAGAACACATCATTAGTTCTGACACCCAAATCGCCGGTACTCAAACAACGAAGCTATGAGGGAGATTTTGAAATTTTTTCTAGTGGAAAAAATGTAACGATTGTCAATCTTGTTGATATAGACTCTTATTTGGCCGGAGTAGTTGAGTCTGAGGGTGGGGGAGGTCAAAGAAATGAATACTATAAAGTACAAGCGCTCATGAGTAGAACCTATGCTCTGAAATATCTTGGAAAACACAAAAAAGAGGGGTTTGACCTCTGTGATCGCGTTCATTGTCAAGCGTATCACAATATGCTTCGATTTTCAAGTGAGATTCAAACAGCTGTGAATCAAACTCATAATTTGGTTTTGGTAGATAAACAAAATGAATTGATAGATGCCTACTTTCATGCTAATTGTGGTGGGCAAACCTGTGAACCACAATTAGTTTGGAATGACAGTATTTCTTATTTGAATACTTTTTTAGACACCTTTTGTCTGTTTACAAAAAATGCAGACTGGGAGAAACGAATCAGTAAAGAAAAATGGCGAAACTTTCTCACAAACAAATATCACTTTCCGTCGGATGATAGTGTTTATGAGGGTATGATGTATACATTTAAGCAGCCTCAAAGAATGGCTTTTTTTTTACATCCTGTTTTTGGTATACCATTGAGAGACATTCGAGAGGAATTCGGATTAAAATCTACTTTTTTTAGCTGCTTTCCGGAGGGAGATGAAATCGTTTTAAAAGGAAGAGGTTATGGTCATGGGGTAGGCTTGTGTCAAGAAGGAGCCATTAAAATGGCTAAATACGGGTATGATTTTAGACAAATTTCACGCTTTTATTTTCCCGGAACGAACATTGTTAATTACGAATCCGAATTATTTTTTTCGCAATAAGTTCGAAAAGGCTTAAACGACCAGTTATTCATTAGATATCACAAAAATGTCTTCGTCTTCTCGCTTGAAAAATTTTTCCTCCCGAGCATAATGTTCTAATGAAGAGGTATAGCGCAAGGATTTTAAGGTTTTTTGCGTATTCTCAAGTTTTGATGAAATTTCTGATTTTGCTTTTTCCAACTCGTGAAGTTTAATTTGCTGATTGACTATTGAAAAAATATCGAAATCGTCTAAAAATAAGATGTATATCAAAAACAAATAAGTTGTCAGAATGTACTTATTTTTCAAATGACGAGGTAACTTTTTCATAACTTGAAGATACAAACGAATCTTTATTTCTAATCGCCCTTTCTGAAATAGTTATAAATGAATCGTTGTTTATATGTGTTGTTTGCTTGAAATTAACGATTAATCCAATTTAGCCATAATATAGGGGCGAATAGTTTAAACAGGTGTAATTAGTCATTGAATAAAATTCATAATCTCATGTGGAAAAACATTTACCAACTTAAATTCGCTTAAAAAAATCATAAGATAGTTTTTCTAATAAGTTAGATTAAGAATAATCCCTTAAACAATGCAAGTAAAAAATCAATCTTATTTTACTAACTCGTCACACTGTGCTTTAAAATCCTCATCTTCTTCGAATAATGAAGTGGCTTTATTTAAAAGTGTTTTGGCTTTATCAACCTGTTTAGAAGCTATGTAGCACTCAGCGGTCTGAAGTACACCTATTTTAAAGATGGAAATGTCAGCTTCACTCCAATTATCAATAGAAATGGCCGCCAACTTTGTATCTGCTTCTTTCCAAATAGTGTTGGCACCACTCTTGTCTGATTTACGAAACTTTGTTGCTCCATCAACATAGCTGACACATAGAGGGAATCGTGTGATTTTGTAATATTTGATAACCCATCCTGAAGCTTTGTTATAGTCTTTCGCTGTGAGATCATTACTAATTAATTCAGCAAGTGAAAGTTGAAATTCACTGATAAATTCAACTTCGTCAGTTAGTAGCGTTTGATCTTTATCATTTTTGATTGCTTTAGAGAACGCACCAATGGCATCTTTATATGCATTCTTAAATTTTTCGTCATCTGTTCCTGAAAGTGAAATTTTGTACAAGCCCTTTGCTAACCAAATAAAAGGCAATGGGTCTTTCTTCAAGGATTCTTTTAAACTGTAATTATCTGCCACCTTCACCAATTTTTCGTAGTTTCCATCTGCGTACAAAATTTTCAAATCATCGTATCCGGGAGGTTGGGCTTTAACCTGAAGTGAAAGAACTATCAAAAAAAAACAACAAATCAGACTTTTCATGGGATTAATTTTTCCTTTAATGGTTCGAATTTACAAAGAATTTTTTTTTGAGCAGCAATTGTTAAAATCAGATTCTCTACTCTTCGACACTTTTAATTAGCAATGATAAAATCTCTTGTGCAGCTTTTGAAATATTGGTTCCAGGGCCAAATATACCGAAAACACCGGCATCATAAAGGAATTCATAATCTTGTTGAGGTATCACACCTCCTGCAACAACCATAATGTCTTCGCGTCCAATTTTGCGAAGTTCTTCAATGACTTGAGGAACCAATGTTTTATGTCCTGCTGCCAACGAAGAAATGCCCAAGACGTGTACATCATTCTCCATTGCTTGTTTAGCCGCCTCAGAAGGAGTTTGAAACAATGGACCAATGTCAACGTCAAAACCGATATCTGCAAACGATGAGGCAATTACCTTTGCTCCACGATCGTGTCCGTCTTGTCCCATTTTAGCAATCATAATCCGTGGTCTGCGACCTTCAAGTTTACTGAATTTTTGAACAAGTTCTTGTGCTTTTAAAAAATCTGAATCTTCCATCACTTCATGTGAATATACGCCGGTAATCGACTGAATACTTGCCTGATATCTTCCATAAACTCTTTCCAATGCATCAGAAATTTCTCCTAAACTGGCTCTATTTCTAGCGCATTCAATGGCTATTTCCAATAAATTTCCTGTGTTGTTACGAGCAGCTTGTTCCAGTTTTTGTAAACTCTTTTGAAACTGATTATTATCTCTGTTTTTACGTAATTCTTTTAAACGCTCAATTTGTTTATCTCGCACTTTCGTATTATCAATTTCCAAAATTTCAATGGATTGATTGTCAGATTCTGTTGTTTGAAAACGATTAACGCCCACAATGACATCTTTAACAGAGTCAATACGTGCTTGCTTACGCGCTGCCGCCTCTTCAATCCTCATTTTGGGTAACCCGGTTTCTATGGCTTTGGACATGCCTCCGATATCTTCTACTTCTTGGATCAGCTTCCAAGCCTCATTTGCTAATTGTTCAGTTAATTTCTCAATATAATAACTCCCTCCATAAGGATCAATGTGCGAAGTGATTCCAGTTTCTTCCTGAAGATATATCTGTGTGTTTCTGGCAATTCGTGCTGAAAAATCTGTTGGTAATGCAATTGCTTCATCCAAAGCGTTCGTATGCAAAGATTGTGTGCCACCCAATGCTCCTGCCATAGCTTCGATGCATGTGCGCGCTACATTATTAAAAGGATCTTGCTCCGTTAGACTCCATCCGGATGTTTGGCAGTGTGTCCGCAGTGCAAGTGATTTACTACTTTTAGGATTGAATTGTTGAACAATTTTTGACCAAATGATTCTCCCTGCGCGTAGTTTTGCAATCTCCATGTGGTGGTTCATACCAATAGCCCAGAAAAAGCTGAGACGAGGTGCAAAATCGTCAATTTCAAGACCGGCTCGTAATCCAGCTCTGATGTATTCTAAACCATCAGCAAGTGTATAAGCCAACTCTATTGAAGCGGTAGCTCCGGCTTCATGCATGTGATAGCCCGATATCGAGATGGAATTAAACTTAGGCATGTGTTTGGAAGTGAAGGCAAAAATATCGGCGATAATCCGCATGGAAGGAGTGGGGGGATATATGTAGGTGTTGCGCACCATGAATTCTTTGAGTATATCATTTTGGATTGTTCCTGATAATTGACTCATCGAAACACCTTGCTCTTCAGCCGCAACAATGTAAAACGCCATAATCGGGATAACGGCACCATGCATAGTCATAGACACAGACATTTCATCAAGCGGAATCTGATCAAAAAGAATTTTCATGTCTAAAATAGAGTCAATTGCAACTCCTGCTTTTCCAACATCTCCTTGAACTCGTTCATGATCAGAATCATACCCTCTATGTGTGGCCAAATCAAAAGCAACTGATAATCCTTTTTGCCCTGCAGCTAAATTTCGTCTGTAAAATGCATTAGATTCTTCTGCAGTTGAAAATCCTGCATATTGCCGAATTGTCCATGGTTTTATAGCATACATGGACGCATAAGGGCCTCGTAAAAAGGGAGCGATACCGGAAACGTATCCAATATGTTCACTTTGACTAATGTCTTTTGCTTGATAGTAGTTGCTAAGCCCAATTTTTTCTGCCGTTTCAAAATGGCTTTCTGATTCTCCGTTCATATTTTCAAACGATTCGGAGTAGCTTATTTCCTTAAAATTGATGCGCTTCATGATTCAAATAGATCTCGTTCAAAAATGATGGTTTGCAGACCCCAATATTTTTCAGCAGGCAAAAAGTGATTGTTTTCCGAACAATCGATTTGAAATTTATTAATCCCAATCAGTGTGCTATCTCCAGATATTACAGCTTCTTTACGTTGCTCAGCTTTTATTAAAATGCCACCACGAAGAGCTTCATTAGCAATTGTTTCAGACATTCCGCCCTGTGTTTCGATTTGTTGAAATAGCTCCCAACTTTTTGAAGCTAAAATGTTTGTGAGGTTTTCTATTGCGTAGCTGCCACCTAATGGATCAATAACCTTATCAAGGTATGCTTCTTCTTTTAAAATAAGAGAACTATTTAAAGCCATACGCTCAGTGAAAGTCGTTGATCCATTGATTGAATGGCTATCATAAGGATGGACAATGATGGTATTTGCCCCACCAATTACTGCAGACATCGTTTCAGTTGTTTGACGCAATAAATTGGTATGTGGATCTCTAAGGGATTTATTCATAAAACCAATCTCAGCAGTTATCGAACAATGAAAAGAACAGTTATGAATGGGGTTATAAGCATTAATAATTACTGACCAATTCTGTCTGAGTGCTCTCAATTTTGAAATTTCATAAAAGTAATTTGAACCAATACCAACTGAAAAATCAATGCATGCACTGGCCTCGTCAATAGACATGCCTTTTTTCATCAAGGTAACAAGGTATTCATGACCTGTAGCAAGACAAAAAGCAATTTCTTGCCAAGTTGCTGCGCCACATTGTTGGATTTTGAATCCATTAACAAGAAAAGTTGGTGTCTGTTTTAGCTTTAAGTCAGCGATTATGGTATCTAAATTAAATTCCCTATAGTTTAACAAGTCAATGGACAGGTTCAAGTTTGAGGGAAGATCTTCTAAATAATATCTTTTAATATCAAGATATTGATCTTCGTTGCTAATAACCAGCTTACTTTCAATGTAATCAAATTCTATTTCACTAAAAAGTGTTTTGTAATCTATTTTTTCATTTTGACATAACTC
Source organism: uncultured Akkermansia sp. (assembly GCA_964526595.1). Classification (GTDB taxonomy): domain Bacteria; phylum Bacteroidota; class Bacteroidia; order Flavobacteriales_D; family Crocinitomicaceae; genus M0103. Next base: position 28,192 of record CAZGJF010000002.1, read on the forward strand.
AAATACCAATGAATCACACCCTTTCATCAATACATCGAGTGCTTTGGAATTTGCCTTTTTCTCGTCAGTTACTTTTATATGAAATGCGTTTTTCCAATCATTTGTTTGATTTTTGTATCCTCTTCTAAATGGAAATGCTCCTGGTATTTGTTCAGAGTAGGTGGTGTTTGATACATGATTGAATGTTTGAAAGCTAATTTCCTCTAATTTATCTTTTCTCAATAAGTTTTCAAAATCAGCACCCCTCAGTTCTTTTTTGAGTTGGTCAACCCATTCTTCCAGAGTAGGTTTTGCAAATAACTTATTCAGTTCAATCATTATACAGTCAATTTCAATTAATTTAAGTGGAAACGAAATTACGAAAAAACAACTTAAAAAAAGTACCTCAGGATAGAGAATGAAATGGCGGTAAAAGCACAAATTCCAAGTATTACGATACTTGCAGAAGTATAACCTTGCTTTCTAAAATGGATATAGTTGAGAACACCCAATACAGTTCCGGAAATAAAAGAGTATAAAATGAGCATGGCTTATTCAAGCACCCCAAATTGTTTCAGGTGATGTGTGATGTGTTTAGAATGTAGACTAAACCATTGATTGTAATTCAATTGCCCATAATAAGGATGAAGTTCAGTTTTTGTCTCATCTTCCCCAAAATGAGTTTCAAAGTCAATCCATTCCAACAAAAATTCATCAATGGCCAATTCAATCTCTTCATTTCTCAAAGAGACATTTTTTGGAGCAAAGGGAACCTCTATGTTGTGAGCCATTTCTTTATCGCTTTCCAAAAACGTTTGCATTTTTTCAATACGATCTTCCGGGATCAATAAAGACATTTTAGTTTTTCCTGATGAAATTTTAATAACATCGGTTAAATGTTCAATCATCCGTTGAGCAGACATTTCTCCCCAATTTGGTCTGCTATTCTCTTTCAGTTTGTCTAAAAGTGGTATGATTTCTGTGATATCCGGATTAACAAATGACATATTTAGACTCCTTTAAGAATGGTTAGACTATGGGGTACTACTTCAATATTAAGCTCTTCACGAACATCAAATGGTTCTCCATCATAATGGGCAATTTTTTGAGAAAGTTTGATTCTTGCTTTCTGAAATGAAATGATTTCAAAGAATTTAGATTTATTGGAAGTACGTTTAAAAAAACGAAAGACTAAGCCTGGAGCAAACCAAGCGGAAAATGGTTTCAAAAGACAAAGTTCAACTTTTCCATCGGTTATGCATGAGTTTGGAGAAATGACAAAACCATTTCCGAATTCGGAGGCATTGGCTATGGTGCAGAGAAAAACAGGCATCTGTTTTGTTTCACCATTTAGAGAAATAGATACTTGAATCGGAGTGAATTTTTTAAATTCTCGTATAACTAATTTTACATACCCCCAAAAGCCTCTTTTTTCAATTTTATCAAATTTCCTCGCAATATGGGCATCAAATCCATACCCACCCATTCCTAAAAAAGGCTTATCATTTACCAAAACAGTATCCATACGAATGTATTGATCCTGATTGATACATTTGATTGCCTCAGGTATTTCCATGGAGATCCCAAGATGCCTCGCAAGCCCATTTCCTGAACCACAAGGAATGATTGCCAACTTTGTTTGTGACCCGATTAACACAGTTCCGACTTCATGTACTGAACCGTCTCCACCAACAGCACATACGATGTCAATTCCGTTCATAGAAGCTTCGTATGCTATTTCTCTCGCATGTTTTTTGTATTCGGTGTGTGCAATCTCATAATTGAATTTATCATGATCAAGATGTGACTTAATTAAATCGGGCAAGTTTTCTTTTTTTCCTACACCTGAGATGGGATTAATGATAAATAAAATCGTCTGTTTCATTCAATAACTGTTTGGTTATGAACTAAGTCACGATTATATCGCTGAATAATAGCCTTGATTCGATTTTCAACTTGTACACTTTTTGCCTTGTAAAAGGAAAGCGAATCGGTCGTGAACTTATTTCCAACAGCTATATCATACAAATTTCGTGCCTTTCCATCCGAAAAACTAAACATGTGCCTATTGATGAAGTAATAATAGGTTCCTTCAATGTATGTAATAGCCTCTCTTTCAGATTTTTTGTATAGTGATTGACCAAATGCATAAAATTTTGTTTGGATGTTTAAAAGATCCAAAACGGTAGGTAAAATATCGAGCTGTTGAAAAATCTTTTTCTCTTTTTTGACCGGCAACAGTTTGCGAGGATGATAAAAAACAATAGGAATCTGGTACATCATTCTTCGTTCACTATAAGTCTTGTCGTCGGTTGCAGGGGTATGGTCGGCCAATAAGATAAATAAAGTATTCTGATACCAAGGTTGTTTTTTTGCCGCCTCAAAGAATTTCCTCAAAGAATAATCACCATAGTTGATTGATGCACAAATGGGCTGAGGTCCTCTGATTACTTGTTTTCGCATGTGTGGAGGAATATAGTAAGGGTGGTGTGATGACAATGTAAACAGTGTGCTAAAGAAGGGCTCTTTCAGTTTGGTCATTTGCTGAGCGGTCCAAGGATTAAAGTATTCGTCGAGAATACCCCATGTTTTGTCAAAATGAGCATCATTATTGTATTCATATCTTCCAAAATAATGTTGAAAACCAACTTGTGCTGCAAATCCGTCAAATCTCATGGAACCATTTGTTGAGCCATGGTAAAATGCCGTTTCATAGCCATTTTTTCTTAGAATAGTAGCTAAGGAATTAATGCGGTTGTTTCCGTATGGGGAGGAAATGTATGGATTATCCATTAAGGTTGGGATGGAAGCAACAATTGCAGGAACGGCCTCGATGGATTTTTTACCATTAGCAATGCCATATTCAAAAGTCAGCGATTGCGCAATCAGTGAATCAAAAAATGGTGTGTAACTTTTGCTGTGATTAAAGGCTCCTACAAACTCATTGCCAAAACTCTCCAGTATGATGATCATTACATTTGTTCCATCGGGTAAGATATGTTGGGGTTTGGAAATTTGTATTGGGTTGAAGAAATGTAGCGCTTCTTTGTCTGAAAAAAAGTTTTTCTGCTCCAAATGTTCTTTTCCGAACGACTTAAGCATCGTAAAAGGAGTGTTTAACACCAATGCAGTATTCTCGGGGTTAGAATAATTTGAAGCTTCGATTATTCCAATCGGTTTTAATCCAAATCCACCACGTGCGATGATAATCACCAGAGGAATAAAAAGCATGAAATTCCATGAAAAATTCTTGATTCGATAGGATATTACTTGGCTTTTTCGACTGACTTTATTGTACAACCAATTAGAAACTATTACTAAAAAGATTAAAAAAACAATTAACAACCAAAAATCTTTCAAGAATGTCGTTGCCAGCTGCGAAAAATCACTTCCGGTGGTCAACATAGTAAATAAATCGAAAGTTGATCGTTTTTTGGTGAATTGAAAATACTCAATGTCCATTAAGTTGAGTGCCAGCATCAGAGTAATTACACTGAGGAAATATGTTTTTAAGACGATTGTTTGAATATTTTTGAAACTATTTTGTAAAGGCAATAAATACAAAAAAATGAATGGTGAAAAATACAAAGCTATAGTGATGCAGTCAAACCATGCAGCATATAAAAAAGTGGACAAGCTAATGTTTTCAAAGCGATTATAGTTGAATGCTAAAAAAAGTAGTTTTGTTATGGTCATCATCAACAAGACTACTCCAAGGCGAAGTGTTAATCCTTGAATGACGGGAAATTTAACTTGTTTAAAAAACACTTTTTAATTAACTAATACCCTTAATCGAAAATCATATCAAAAGGCATTCGCATTTGAATTCCGGTGAGATGTTCAATTTTTTTGAGTTCTTTGTAATAAGTCATTAATTCTTCAGGTAATGACTCTGCTGAAATGTTAAAATTAGACTCATCATCTTCAAATTCTTCGATCAGTGCTGCGATTTTATCTTCTTTTTTGAGTGGATAATACAACACTTTTTGGTCCTTGATCTTTGATTTTTTAGCCGCAAATTCAATAGCTTCTTTGATTCCTCCCAGCTCATCAATTAAGCCCACTTCAAGAGCATCCCTTCCTGTCCAGACCCTTCCTCGTGCTATTGCATTTACCTGATCTAGAGTTAGCTTTCTTCCTAATGAAACTTTTGAAATGAAGTCAGAATAGATTGAGTCTACTTCATCTTGAATAATCTTCAATTCATCAGCATTCAATTTTCTGTTTAAACTCATGACGGAATGTTTGTTAGTTGCAACCCGATCAAAGGTAACACCCAATTTATCCTCAAAGAATTTCCCTGTAAAAGGAATCATTCCAAATACACCGATAGATCCTGTAATGCTTGTCGGTTCGGCAAAAATAGCACTTGCCGGCGCTGCAATATAATAACCTCCTGATGCAGCGACATCTCCCATAGATACAATGACTTTTTTTATTTTATTAGTCAGCATGACTTCACGCCATATTTCATCACTCGCTAGCGCACTTCCTCCGGGGCTGTTTATTCGAAAGACAACGGTCTTTATACTTTTATTTTTTCGAACATCCTGAAACAATTTACAAACTTCTAGAGAAGTCAAACCTTCCCCATCTGTAGAAACATCACCTTCAGCTAAAATAACCGCAATATTTGGATTGTCATTTTTAGTTAATACTTGATTTTGATAGAATTTTTTCTTTGCATATTTTTCAAAAGCCTGCAGATTGATTTCATCATCAGGTTCGTTGCCTATCTTTTTGTTTATCAGCATGATGATCTCGTCTCGGTATTTTACCCCATCCAATAAGTTCAATTTTACGGCATCTTCTGCACGATGAATTAATACACTGTCAGAAATTTCATTTAGCCGTTCGATACTAATTTTACGATCATCGGAGATGTCTTGTCTGATGTCTTCCCAAATAGATGTGAGATAGCGCGTTGATTGCAACCTGCTTGAGTCGCTCATGTATGAACGAAAAAAGGGCTCTACCGCACTTTTAAAATCATTATTTCGACCTCTTATTATCTGAACTTCTATGCCTAACTTATCTAACGTGCCTTTGAAAAAAGGCATTTCTGTTCCTAGACCAATGAATTCCATCATCGAAGTTGGAAATCCGTAGACCTCTTTTGCCGCTGATGAAATGTAGTACTCTTTCTGAGTGATCATTTCACCGCTATTGTAGGCAATAATGAATTTACCACTTTTTTCAAAATTATTGAGCGCGTTTCGGATTTCACGCGCTGTAGAATAGCCGCAACTGATATCTCCAATCTCAAGAAAAATCCCCTTTATTTTATCATCTTTTCTAGCATATTCAATACCGTAAAGTAGATCACTTAAACCAATTTGTTTATCAAGCTTGAAAGACATGGGGTTGAAATTAACCTTTCCTTTTTCCGTAATTTCACCACTCAATGTCATGTGGAGTACGGTATTGCTTTTGACTGCCAATGGTTTAGGTCCAAATTCTCCAAAACTGCCAATGATACCACCAATAATCAATGTGAAGATCAATAATCCGATGATAGACATGATGAAAACCGCAAGAAAACTCGGCCAAAAGATTCGACCAAAGGTTATTCGTTTTTCGGGTCTTTCCATATTTTTTGAATAATATAATTAGTTGAATTCAGTTCGTATATTCTAGTGATGATGACCACCCGGCCCATGAACGTGTCCATGATTGATTTCATCTTGAGTCGCCGGTCGAATAGCTTGTATAGAGCCGGAAAATTGTAAGTCAATACCCGCGAGAGGATGGTTGAAATCCATCTTTATTAATTCAGGAGTTACTTCCAAAATTTTCCCCCTTAAGTGATTCCCATCGCTGTCAGACATTGGTATCATCGCTCCGACCCGAAAGTATGATTCATCGAATTTTCCGGCTTCATCATAAAAGACATCTAATGGAATCATCGTTATTTGGTTTTCATCACGCATTCCGTATGCATGCACAGCGTTGATAGAGAAATCAAAGGTGTCACCTACATTTTTTTCAAATAAATTGTCCTCGAATTGAGGAATCATACTACCAACACCATAAAGAAATACCATTGGGTTGTCAATGGTCGTTTCTTCTATTTTTTCACCTGTTTGGTGATTTGATAATTTATAGTTGACAGAAACTACCATGTTTTCCTTTATGACCATAACCAAGTTTATATTGTTAGAATAAGTAAAGATAAACCTATCAAAGTTAATACAAATAAATCATTTGCCTCCAATTTCAAATTTTTGATCAATTTTCAGTGCTTTTATTATCGGAGTTGCTTTTTGTTTGGTATTGGAAAGAAAAAAGCAATGATAAGTATCAAAGAACTGATAAGATATGAAATACTCATTGAAGCAGCAACTCCGCCTAATCCGTACCACTTACCCAGATAAGGTAAGGTTATGATTGCAGTTATAAGCCCCATCATTGATTTCATTACTAAGATTCTTTGACGGGCAATGCCAGCAAAATAGTGACCAAAAATAGTGCTGAAGCCGATTGCAAGTATTCCGGGTGCTAATGCTATAAAAATGGAGTGAATATCATTGAAATCTTTATTAAACAAACTGGTAAATAAATGATCAGGAAATATCAATAAGAACCCAACAGCAATTATTGAAAAAATCAAACTGTAAAAACTATAGTTGAGTGTCATTTTTCGTGACTTTTCGTCATTTTTGTGTTGGATAATCTGCGCATATTGAACGGTGGAAATGCTGTTGCTGATTAACCAGATTGATTCACTGAAAACTACTGCCACTCCAAAGATACCGAGAGACTTAACTCCCAAATGTTGGGCAATGAAAAAGTAAGATACCCGGTAATTCAAAAATTGTAAGAAATAACTTAATTCATTCATGAAACCATAGTTGAAAAGTTCCTTAATCAAATTTCCGTCCAGACGATAATCTCTTAAACGTATGTCCTTGAATATTTTAAGTAGTTCTGGAAGAAAAACTATAAAGTAAGCACTTGTGTAAAGTATGAAATAGACAAGCCAGTCAACAGCAAAGTCAAACCAAAAAACGCAAGCAATTAAAAAGAGAAAAAGCAAATTAAATAATATTGATAGCTTATTCGCGAGGTTAAATTTTAATTGGCTGATTTGATAGTTGTTGACCAGTGCGACTAAGGATGTTATGAGTGTTAAAATTGTGATTAACCATGCTGAAACCCCTTGAGCCCATTGGAAAATTAATCCGCCGAAAACTGAAACCAAGATGATCCAACTGAGTGAAATAGGGGCTATTTTTTTTAGATCATAAAGTGCGTTGTGGTATGAAAAGGTGCTTCCGACAAACAAGTTGGCTACAATACAAAGTGCTGCAGTGTCAGCAACGATGTATGAAATAAATCCTCTACCCTCCGTTCCCCAGATTTTTATGCTCATTAGTACGACAAAAAAATTGGTAATTAAGGCTACAGATTTTGTTAAAAATGTGTAAATCAGTTCTTTATTCTCTTTCATGCCTTTTGTATAAAGCGAATGAATTCTTTTTTTATACTCGACCAATTGTAGTTTTTTTCGGCAAAATCAGCTGCTGCTTGTGCATCTGCAACGTAGGTTGATTTATTGCAGAGGTAGTGTTCGATTATTGTTACTATTTTCTTTGTGTTTTCCGGGTCAACCAAGTGGACAAAAGGAATGTCCGAATGCTCCTTTTTGATGGCTTTGTTGTTAGAATAAATCATGGGCTTGCCACAAGCAGCATACAGGTACATTTTAATGGGTAATGAATGTATATTTTGTCTATTTTTTTCTCTTAAATCGAACAAAAAATGAATTTCTTTCAAGTATGAAGAAAAATCAGGAAAAGGAACACTTGGGATAAAGTCAACGTTGATGTTTTTTACTAGTTCAAAAAAGACTTTTTCTTCTGTTGGGTTTGGAAACCAACCAATTACTTTTAATTTTAAATCAGGATGCGATTCATGCAATTTTAGTGCAACCGAAGTGAAATTGAATAGTCCCTTTTCTTTACTTAGGTTTCCTGTAAAACCAAGACACAGTGGTCGATTTAACTCAATTATGTTTTTTGATACGTATCTGAGGTCAGCATAGTACGGAATTATTACACTTGGTTTTCTTGCAAAAAATCGTTTGTAAAACAGAGCTTTGTAATGTTCTCCAAATATAAAAGCGGTCGAGCACCAAGCAGCATACCAATTTAATAAAGTCATGCCCATACTTAGGAAACATCGTTTTAAAATGCCATTTTTACTTAGACGTTGATTGGAGGGGTAATATTCTGTTATGTCATAAATAATCTTACATTCCTTATTCTCTTTTTGTTTGTATTTATGAGCTCCCCAAATGGTTAAAGGTTCAGAGCAAATGATGATCTCTGGTTTGATTTGTCTTGCTTTACCTGAAAAGAATTGGATTTTTTTTTGTAAACCGTTGTTGTATGTAAGTGATGATTTAATCGTAATACCTTCCTTCACTTCATCCAATGTGGAGCAGGACGAAACAACATATACATCATAATAATCTTTGAGACTCATTGCCTGATGATAAAAAATACGATCATCCAATGGCTGGTGAGTCGAAGTGAAAAAAGCTACTTTTTTGTGCGTATTCACAACTACAGATTGCGATCAAACGCTGTTTTGACTTGTGTTAATGCGTAGTCTATTTCATCCTTTGTTGTGTAACGTGAAAAGGAAAAACGCACATTTGGTCTGCTCATGTCTGCCTGTATACCTTCTAATACGTGAGAACCCTTTGTTGCACCTGATGAACATGCTGAACCACCACTTATAGCAACGCCTTTGAGATCTAATGTGAATAAAAGCATTCCTGATTTCTCCGTTTTTGGAAAGCAAACATTCAACACCGTATAAAGTGATTTTTCAGGTGTTGTTTCTCCGTGAAAGGCGACATCAGGAAACATTGTTTTTAACTGTTCAATCATGTATGATTTTAAGCCTTGTACATGGCGTTGGTGTGAAATCACATCATCATAAGCTAATTCCATTGCTTTTGCCAAGCCGACAATTCCATATACATTTTCGGTTCCCCCTCTGAGTCCGCGTTCTTGTGCTCCACCATGTATCAATGGTTCTGCTTTGATTCGTTTGTTGATGTATAAAAAACCAATCCCTTTAGGGCCATGAAATTTGTGAGCAGCACAAGTGATAAAATCAATGTCTAATTCTTGTAAGTCGAATGGATAGTGCCCCATCGTTTGCACCGTGTCCGAATGGAAAAAGGCATTGTATGTACGACAAAGGTCACTTACTTTTTTTAAGGGCAATAAAGTGGCAATTTCATTATTGGCGTGCATCAATGAAACCAATACATTATTGTTTAATTTCAATAATCTTTCAAGGTCATTTAGGTCAACCGTTCCCTTGTGATCAATTTTGACAAAGCTGACTTTTATTTCTTTGTTTTCCTCAATGAATGAAGCGGTATGTCCAACAGCGTGATGTTCAATTGAAGTTGTGATGATGTGTTTGACTCCCAGGTGGTTTACTGAGGCGTGTAGTGCCATGTTGTCTGCTTCTGTTCCCCCTGAAGTAAAAATAATTTCCGATGGCTGACAATTCAAAAAACCAGCTATGGTTCTGCGTGCTGTTTCGATTAAAGCTTTGGTTTGTCGTCCGTAATAATGTGTTGACGAGGGATTTCCAAATCCTTCCTTTAGAATTGGAATCATAGCATCTACAACTTCAGGAGCAATCGTTGTTGTTGCAGCATTATCAAGATATACACGCATACATTATTTTTTTGCGAAGATAATCAAATGCACCCGAAAATTTTCAAAGATTCAAGCTGAATAAAACACAAACTGTGTTTAATTCATTCGATACATTGCTGCGTGTTCGTTATCTTTGCATGGTGGTAAAAATCAGAAATATCAATTTGGGAGAATTTCCACTTTTGTTGGCTCCTATGGAAGACGTTAGTGATCCCCCATTTAGAGCTCTTTGTAAAAAACATGGCGCAGACCTTATGTATACAGAGTTTATCTCCTCTGAAGGTCTGATTCGTGACGCTGCCAAAAGTGTTCAAAAATTAGATATTTATGAGTACGAACGTCCTGTTGGAATTCAAATTTTTGGATACGACATAGACAGTATGCGTGAAGCAACAAAGATAATTGAGCAAACTAATCCTGACATCATCGATATTAACTTTGGGTGCCCTGTTAAAAAGGTGACGTGTAAAGGTGCCGGAGCTGGGATGTTGCAAAACATCCCCAAAATGATTCAAATGACAGATGAAATTGTCCGTGCAACCAATCTACCTGTAACTGTTAAAACTCGTTTGGGATGGGATGATCAGTCAAAGTTTGTTGTCAGTACCGCAGAGAAATTGCAGGATGTTGGTGTTGAGGCAATCTCTATTCATGGCAGAACGCGTGTTCAATTGTATAAGGGTGAGGCAGATTGGACTTTGATTGGGCAGGTAAAAAATAATCCGAGAATGCATATCCCAATTTTTGGTAATGGGGACATTGACTCGCCTGAAAAAGCACTGGAATATCGTAATCGTTATGGTGTAGATGGTATTATGATTGGTCGTGCCAGCATTGGTTATCCTTGGATTTTCAAACAAATCAAACATTTTATGAATACTGGTGAGCACCTGTCCCCACCAACCATTAAAGAACGTGTTGCAGCAGCAAGAGAACATCTTGAAATGAGTATTCGTTGGAAAGGGGAAACGTTGGCAATTGCAGAAATGAAACGTCATTATGCCAATTACTTTAAAGGAATCGCTCATTTTAAGGATTATCGTACGAAATTGGTCACTTCATTTAACTTAACCGAGATATTAGATACGTTGCAATATGTTTCAGAAAATGAGCACGAATTTGATTTTGCTCATTGAAGTTTAGCATTTTTTGCAATGCATTCAAATTACATTCCAAAGTTGAGGTAAGATAAAAGAAACTTTTGTTATTTCTTTACAGCAATTACTTGAATTACAGCCGCCTCTCCCGTATGGAAATGACCCTCTTCAACTTTGCGTATTTTTACTTCAATACTCAAATTTGTAAAGGCAGAAAAATCAGATGATAATTCTTCTATAGAGTATAACATTTCTGTATTCACAGGTCCCCCTGTTTGAAAATCTATCTGATTTTTATGGTATGCTTCCAAAATTAATGTTCCACCATGCTTCAACGCGCCATAAACTTGCTGATGAATCTTTTTTCTTAAAGAAGTTTGAAAATGTCCAAAAATAATAACGATTCCATCCCATGCTTCATGCTCCAAATCAACATCATTTAAATCTGCGCAAATCGTTTCAATAGTAACATGTTCCTCTTCTGCCAATTTTCGCATTTTCAGAATGCCGGATTCAGAGTAGTCAATGCAAGTAACGATATGACCTAACTTAGCAAGATATACTCCATTACGACCTTCTCCCTCCGCTAAGCAAAGTATTTTACTCCTCGGAGGGAAATTTTGCTCCTTTATAAAGTCATTGACAACTTTTCCATATGCGAAATCGGCATGATCATAACGTTCGTTCCAAAACTCTTTTGTCATCGTTTATGTTGTTAGTTCAAGTTTTTTAACGTTATACTTATTGGTATTAATCCTCTTGATTCATTTTGCCAATCGCACAACTTACGTATGATTTTGTCTTTTTCAATAAGTTATTTTGCCCCACAACTGGATAACCCATTGCATCCAACTTCTTGATGACTTCATTCATATTAAAATCACCCTGAACGTCAATTACACCCGAATTGATATCAACATTGACAGACGTGACACCATGCACATCAGACAATTTTTTGCTGATACTATTAGCGCACCCACCACACTTCAAATTTTCAACACTTATTTTCATAATAGAATCTTCTCTCGTACGCAATGTACTCTTTTCTATTTTATTAAGTGCAACATAGGTTACATTGTAGGGCTATCAAAGAGTTGCTCCTATTTTATTTAATGAAAGTTAAAGACAAAGTTGATCGAATGCGTTTTATCTTAAAAAGTAATATGATTTGTTTATCTAATAAATTGTAAACATGATAGATACTGAAATCATCTTTGTTACTCATTGAAATTTATCGGAATCGCATAAGGGACGGTGTAATTTTTCAAAAAATCAAAAAAAAACCGTCATGAAAATAAACACAAATTTTAGAAAAGACAAAGGCAGTGACGAAAGGTTAAACGTCCTTTTTAGTATACAAAACCGGAGGATTAAAGAGTACTCCTTAAATTCAAGTTTTAAGATTGTACTTTTTATTTTATTGTTGTTATTCAATATCATTTTTATTTCTGCAGCTTCTACGATTCAAAATATACATTGTTCGTTTAAGACGTTTACCAATGGGGGATGGGGAGCTAATTGTCATGGGTCAAATGCAGGTTGTTATCTTGAATCAAATTTTTCAAAGGCATTTCCTAACGGTTTGATTATTGGATGCGAGAGAAAATTGAGGTTAACATCTGCCTCAGCTGTAAACGATTTTTTACCCTCAAGTGGTTCCATAAATACCTTACCGGTAGGAACTACCATAAACCCAGGTCAAACCTATGCCAATACCTTTGCTGGTCAGTTGGTAGCTTTAACACTGAATGTTCGATTCGATGAATATGACACTTCTTTTGCTCCTGCATCTGGAAGATTAGGTTCGTTAGTTATTGCTCAGGGCTTATTTTCAGGATGGACTGTCAATCGTTTTTTAGATAGCGCGAACAGAGTTATAGGTAGTTGCTTGACAGTTTATAGTATGTCAGATTGGGTTCAAACTGCTACATTAATTAATCAGAATTTTGATAACGGAACCGTTGATATGGGCTTCCTTATGTGTTTAGAGCCATTACAACTTTCTTTAGCGATACAATCAACAATTAAATGCCATGGCGATTCGATGGGAGCAATTTTTTCTTATGTAAGTGGAGGAATACAACCTTATTTTTATCATTGGTCCAATAATTATAATTCACAAAATATATTTGGACTTTCTGCAGGTTGGTACTCATTAGTTGTAACAGATGCGATGGGACAAACAATTTCAAAAGATATTATTTTGACTCAGCCTTCTTCATTGATATTAAGTTTTACAACAAGCAATGTTTCATGTCATGGAGGACAAGATGGTATGGCAACGATACAAGTTTCGGGAGGAACAATACCATATTCGGTAGAATGGA
>CAZGJF010000002.1:41380-57159 GCA_964526595.1 uncultured Akkermansia sp.
GTAACGGAAGTACAAGTTCTCAACTGAATAGTTTGACAGCGGGTATTTATTCTGTGAATATTTTAGATTCAAATGGATGTCATGTAGTTGATTCTGTAAAAATTACGCAACCTGAATCATTAAGCGCAAGTTTTACCACAAGCAATGTTTCATGTCATGGGGGACAAGATGGTAGAGCAACCATACAAGTTTCGGGAGGAACAATACCATATTCGGTAGAATGGAGTAACGGAAGTACAAGTTCTCAACTGAATAGTTTGACAGCGGGTATTTATTCTGTAAATATTTTAGATTCAAATGGATGCAATTTAATGGATTCTGTTCTTATTTCTCAACCTGATCCATTGGCATTGGTGATTAAAAAGACAGATGTAGCATGTTATGGCGGTACTGGTGAAATAAAGCCAATGGCGACAGGAGGTGCTTCCCCTTACAACTATGAATTAGGAGGCAATCTGTATCCAATTCAGAGTGTTGTTAGTAAACCGGTAGGAAATTGGGAAGTTCACGCGTCCGATGCTAACGGTTGCTTGGTGAATGGATTTGTTTCTATTTCATTGTTAAGTTGTTCAGAGTTTACAACTGTTACTCAAGGAGGATGGCACGCCAAATGTAGTGGAGAAAACTGGGGGTGTATGCTTGATCACTATTTTTCTACTTTTTTCCCTTCTGGATTAATTATTGGTTCTAATGGTCGTTTTTTGAAATTAACTTCTGCATTGGCAATTCATAATTTTTTGCCATCATCTGGTATGCCAAAATCATTGAATATAGGAACCTTATTAAACCCTACTTCAAGCACTCTAAAAAATACATTGGCTGGGCAAACTGTTGCATTGACGTTGAATTGTATCTTGGATGCCAATTTAAGTTCTTTTGCAAATGCAACTACATTATTGCAAGATTTAATCATTGCGTCAGGAATGTTTGAAGGTTGGAGCGTTGGACAATTGTTGTTGGAAGCGAATAAAGCACTTGGAGGAATCAGTATTTATTCTTTTTCGGATTTGTCCTCAATATTGGATAAACTAAATTCAAATTATGACAACGGATTGGTCAATAATGGTCTTTTAGCTTGTCCTTGTTCTCAGCAAAATTTACTTTTTAAAAGTTTTCAGGGTGAAAATGATATTGATAAGGCAGACTTTGAAACGAAGTTGTCAGTTTCCCCAAACCCAATAAAAACCAACGCTACTATGAAAATTGTTGTCAAGGCAGCTACACACGTAACATTAGATATATTATCTATGAGTGGTCAGCTTATTAAGCGTTTGTTGGATTCTGACCTTGGAGAAGAAAGTACAAGTATTCTGGAAATGCAAGCAGAGGAATTAAATGCGGGAATGTATATGTTGAGAATGCAAACAGGGAATTCACTTGATACTAAACGAATAGTTGTTGTTAAATAGGCTTCTTAGTTATTGGATAATTCAGTATGATGTTAGTAGTTTTTATGGATAAAATGATTGTTCACTATCTAAATTTAGTTTTCATTGTAAAAAAAAGTCAATTGGAAATGGCTTTTTTGTGATGGTTTTTCTAATAAATCATTCATGATGGTGAAAGTTATATTTGACTTGAATTGAAAAAAAATCTAAAATGACAATTAAAACATTGAAAAATATGGATATACGTGTTTTGTTGTAGTTATTAACCATTCTTTGTTTATTTTTTTTTGAAACATTTTACTTTATACTATCGTACTTTAGCAGAAACCATAACATTTAATTTTTATGAAAAAGTTAGTTATTTTAGTAAGCGCAGTAGTTTTGACTTCTGTCTCTAACGCACAAAATTTAAAGTCTAAAAAGGGTGAGAATTATCTTCCGGAGGCTGGAGATTGGGCACTCGGAATTGATGCTACCCCATTTTTATCGTATGTTGGGAATTTATTGAATGGAAATGCGTATAATCCATCTCCGGGAATGACATTTTTAAATACGAATCAAACAGTTACCGGCAAATATTTTAAGGATGCTAAAACAGCGTACAGAGGATCGTTGAGAATAGGATTTGGCACTAATAGTACTGATACCATTGTTGAAGGTGTAACTGATCCAAGTCTGAATTATACGAATACAAGAAAAGCTGGTAAAAATGACATTTACTTGTCTGGAGGTATGGAATTCCGAAAAGGAAATACCCGTTTACAAGGCTATTATGGTGGTGAGTTAGGATTTGGATTTAGTGGCTCTAAAGTAACAACCACATATGGGGAAAATATTTCAGCAACTAATCCTGAATCTCGAGAGACAGAACATGTACTTGGCACTAAGTTTACATTAGGCTTGAGAGGTTTTGTTGGAGTAGAGTTTTTTGTTTTGCCTAAATTATCCATTGGAGGTGAATTTGGATGGGGGCTTGGTCTGACTACGGTGGGTCAAAATTCAAAAACAACCGAATCATGGGATGGCTCAACAGTTAAAAAGACTGAGGAAAAGACCGGAAAATCTTCTTCATTCAATCTTGATACAGACAATAATAACTCAGTATTTGGACCTGCCGGTTCTCTGAGAATGACATTTCACTTTTAACAAGTGAGTTTTTTTTTGCAAACTACAAAGGTCATCTTAGGATGGCCTTTGTTTTTATATCGAATTTATATCAATCTAAGTTTGCATTTTCCTGATTTACTTGAATAATGCCTCAAAAGGGTTAAAATGGCTTAAAATATCTCGATTTCTGTCAAATCTCGTCATAAAAATTAACTAAAATAAATTCTTAATTAGATTGTTAATTGGATTGATTTTTTATAAAATCAGTTATCTTGTGTGTATTTAATCAGTAGCCAATAAGGAGTGAATTTGAACTTAATTATCTTATCCTATCAAACAATATTATTGTTTGTTAAGTTGTACTCTGGCAAACGGAATTAACTCTCCGTTCAGTTCTCCATCCATGCCCCATTTCCAAATATCTATGTTCCGATCATAGGCTAACGTGGTGTGAAAAGTATTTCCACCAGGGCTGTTGAAAATGAATTCGATTTTATCTCCATTTGGTCTGGCATGTCCGACTGAAGCAGCTGAAAGACCACTGTTTCCGGTGTTGTCAAGCCATAAACAAGAAAATTGTCCTGCATCTTTTTCCCATGTCAAGTAAACAATTGCGCTGTATTCTGGTTTGCCAAGTGAATCTTTTTCACGCGACACTTCATTTATTTGAATGTACTGGTGTTCAAGTACCCAGTTAATTTGAACATCGTGTGTGGTTTCTTTATTTTCAATGGTCCCCTTTAAGATCCATTTTCCAACCATTTTATCTAAAAGATCATTCAGGTTGCTATTCTGTTGAGAGAATAAAGCCCCTGCTTTAAGTTGCAACAGAATAACGATTAGTGTTATTTTTTTCATGAGTAAGTATACTTAACTTGCTTGATTAGTAAAATGGAAAGAGATGATTACCTTCAGGTTGGATTTTGATGTTGAATTGTTTATAATTCGAATAAGTTTGTTAATCCGCCAAATACCCGAACTTTCCATTCTCAAAATCCAGAAAAGCTTGCATCAATTCTTCTCGGGTATTCATCACAAAAGGGCCATGCGCCGCAATGGGCTCTTTGATGGGTTCTCCACTTAATACTAATATTTTTGAAGCATCAATTGCTTTAATTTCAAATTGTTCACCATCGTTTGCCATCAAAACAAAATGATCCGTTGGGATTTCTCCAGATCCGTTTACCGAAATACGACCTTCAATAACTAGTAGGGCCGTATTGTAATATTTTGGAAAGGTAAAGTCTGCCGTAACGCCTCTCTCAATAGAAGCATCTAATAAGTTGATAGGTGTAAACGTCTCAGCAGCCCCTTCAAATTCTTTGTATTTGCCTGCTATTACAGTGATTACTCCATCGCCATTGGTGTTGTGGTATTGATTCATTTTTGACCTTTGAATAGCCTGATACTTTGGTGCTGACATCTTGTCTTTGGCAGGTAGATTAACCCACAATTGTACCATTTGAAATTCACCCCCGTTTTTACTAAATGATTCCTCATGGTATTCCTTGTGAAGAACTCCACTTGCAGCTGTCATCCATTGTACGTCACCTTGATGTATAATCCCACCTCCACCGCTGCTATCATGATGGGCTACGCTGCCTCTATAGGCAATCGTTACCGTTTCAAATCCCCGATGAGGGTGTACTCCAACACCTTTTGGATGTTCACTTGGTGGGAAATAGTGCTTAGAATTGTAATCCATCATAATGAACGGACTCATTCGCTCCATGGTTAAGGGGTAAACACTTGGTATAAAATTATGTACTCGAAATCCGTCTCCTACAAAATGAGGCGGCCTTGGGCTTATTATTTGTTCTACTGATCGTTTTGACATTTAACTTTTTCTTAAAATTAATATGAATGAAAGAGTTGAGTGAATTATAGAATGAAAAAAAGTTAAGTTATGGTCAATTTAGAGGCTAAAAATTGAGCAGTTGCGTTGTTTTTTTCCTTTATCAAATTTTCAGGTGTACCGGAAAATGTAATCTTTCCGCCATTTTTTCCACCTCCGGGGCCAAGGTCAATAATCCAGTCGGCACATTTGATTACCTCTGTATTGTGTTCAATTACAATGATGGAATGACCCGAATCAATGAGTGAATTAAAGGCAATAATCAATTTTTCGATGTCGTAAAAGTGGAGACCTGTCGTTGGTTCATCAAAAATAAATAAGGTTGAAGGAGAATTGTTTCCTTTTGATAGAAAAGAAGCTAATTTTATGCGTTGGGCTTCTCCACCACTAAGAGTGCTTGAAGATTGGCCAACTTTCAGATAGCCTAGTCCTACATCTACGAGTGGCTGTATTTTTTCTGCAATTTTTAACTCAAGCTTATCTTTTCCTTCCTTGAAGAAGTATAAGGCCGTTTGGATATCCATTTCCAATAAATCAGAAATAGTTAATCCTCGATAAGTAATTTCAAGCGTTTCCTGTTTATAACGTTTCCCTTCACACGCCTCACAGATGAGGTGAACATCTGCCATAAATTGCATACTAACCGTTATTTCGCCTTCGCCTTCACACATTTCACAACGACCCCCTTCAACATTGAATGAGAAAAACCCCGGTTTGTAACCACGCATTTTGGAAAGAGGTTGCCGAGCAAACAATTCTCTGATCTCATCAAAGGCCTTGATGTAAGTGATGGGGTTGCTTCTTGACGATTTTCCGATAGGGTTTTGATCAATAAATTCAAGAGATTTAATACACTTAATATCACCGGATAACTCTGAGTACATACTTTGTTGACTTATGATTTTTTGCAAACCGGGATAAACAATTTCTCGAACAAGTGTTGATTTTCCCGATCCACTTACTCCGGTGATACATACTAAGCTATGAAGCGGGATTTCGACAGAAACATCTTTCAAATTGAACTTACTGACCCCAGAAACTATAATCTTATTTTTGAAAGTGCGCCGTTTCACAGGAACAGGAATTTTTCTTGTGCCATTCAAATAAGCTGCAGTTAGGCTATTCGAAGCGATCTTTAATGCTTCATGGTTACCTTGAAATACTATTTCGCCACCGAAGACACCTGCTTTGGGACCCATATCAATAATTTCATTCGCGGCACGCATCATTTCTTCTTCATGCTCAACAACGATTACTGTATTTCCAAGATCTCTCAATCGTTCCAATACGTCAATCAATCGTTTGGTATCTTTCGGATGCAGGCCTATGGATGGCTCATCTAAAATATACATTGACCCAACCAAACTGCTTCCAAGAGATGTGGCTAAATTGATACGTTGAGATTCCCCTCCCGATAGTGAGTTTGCAGGTCTGTTTAAGGTCAAATACCCTAATCCTACATCTTTGAGAAAACCAAGACGACTGGTAATCTCAGGAAATATTCGTTTTGCTATTTGTTGGTCGTAACTACTTAATTCAAGTTCCTTGAAAAATTCAAGACTATCATCAATTGGCATAAGTACTACTTCGATGATCGAACGATTACCTACTTTAACAAATCCTGCATCTTTTCGAAGTCTTGTTCCTTTGCAATCAGGGCACTCTGTTCTACCCCGATAACGCGAAAGCATGACTCGGTATTGAATTTTATATGTTTGACTTTCAATAAATTTGAAGAACTCATAGAGGCCCGTAAAATGTTGATTCCCATCCCACAATAGCTGAATTTCATCATCTGTCAATGCTGAAATTGGTCTGTGAATGGGGAAGTTGAATTTTTTAGCGCTGAAAATTAATTGATTCAGGTATTCGCCCATAGATTCCCCTTTCCATGGAGCAATTGCACCTTCATAAACACTCAGGTTTTTGTTCGGAATCACCAATGAAGGGTCTATACCAATCACCATTCCGAATCCTTCACATGTTTTGCAAGCCCCAAAGGGGTTATTGAATGTAAAAAAATGTTCATTAGGTTCTTGGAATTCAATACCGTCTAGTTCGAATCGATTTGAAAAAAAATGACGTTCCATTTTTTCTGTCAAAATCACTATACACTCCCCATTTCCTTCAGCGAATGCCAAGTTTACTGAATCTGCATAACGTGCTTCATTCTCCTCATTCAAGAGGATGCTGATTCGATCGATGATTAACAAGGAATCAATTATATTTTTTGGTAATTGCCCTAAACAATCTTCAATGCTGCATATAGTGTTATTGATTAACAACCTGCTATACCCCTGTTGATTTAATAGATTCAATTGCTTTTGAATATCGTATTTCTGAAATCCCGGAATAGGGGTTACAATCAGTGCTTTTGTTCCTTCATCAAGTGTCTTTAAAAAGTTTATAACATCAGTAACACTGTGCTTTTTGACTTCATTACCCGAAATGGGTGAAATTGTTTTTCCAATGCGGGCATAAAGTAATTTTAAGTAGTCATAAATTTCTGTCGTTGTACCAACTGTTGAACGAGGGTTATTGGTAATCACCTTTTGTTCAATCGCTACAGCAGGCGAAACGCCTTTGATGTAATCAGTTTCAGGTTTATCTAGCTTTCCAAGAAATTGTCGGGCATAAGAAGATAAACTTTCAATGTATCTGCGTTGACCTTCTGCAAAAAGTGTGTCGAAAGCCAATGATGATTTTCCTGAACCAGACAAGCCAGTTATAACTGTGAGCTTTCCATGCGGAATTTTGACATCAATGTTTTTTAGATTATGAACACGAGCTCCTTTGATTTCGATATATTTCTGCTTGGACATGTGATTAGAAAAACAATCCAAATTTAACAACACTTTAGGTATACTGTTGTCAAATTGATCTTAAAATCAATTGATGAATCAATTTTCAAAGGAACTTATTTTTGGATACTTTAATTGTTAATATGCAGTTTATCAATTAAATAATTAGAAATTTAAATTTCAATTTTAAGGTGTTTTAAATGTCTGAAATAATTTAAGAAAAAAATAACACATTAATTGCTCGATTGATGCGATGAAATACTCAATTTTGTATTGATTTGAGATTTAGGATGAAAATATCTGTTGCCAGACTATTTTGTTTTACGACTGTTTTTTTGTTGTGCTGTAGCTTCATCGGAGATTTTTCTTCGATAAAAGCTGAAAATCATTTACAGTCCGGAGTCAAAATTCGTTCAATTTTTCATGATTTGAGGGTTCAACAAACGAAAAAAAATGACTCAAATATCAGTTTGTTTACAGAAAATGATTCAAATGAAGACACCGAGGATTTTGAAATTATCGGAGATGTAAACTCCAGATTTACGTTCAATTATTACGCTGATAAAGTTAGTTTTGGTCGAAACTACAATCCTCATTCATATTTGTCCTTATTGCCCAAAATATCCAGATGGCTATGGACTCGTCAGATAAGAATTTGATTCTGATGACTCGCCTTCGGGCACAACAAGACTGATTCCCTTTTTAATAGTTATCAATTGAAGTCTGTTTTTCAATCTCGTCATTGAAATATTGGCTTTTTAAATAGTTGAATTAATAACTTGTAAGAATGAAAGAGCAAATACAACATAATTTTAATAGTGAATCAATAATAACGGAACTGAAGCATTATTTGCCTTCACAGGCTCCGCTGAAAGATTTCATTCATCATAACACACTTCATGCTTTTCAAAAATTATCCTTCCATGAAGCTGTTCAACATGCTTCTGATATTTTTGGATATAAAGTATACCTGACATTATCGGAATACAAAAGGCTTTACAAAGAAAAGAAGATTAGTGATTCAATACTTGATAATATCTTAAAGCAGTATAAGGGTCAAGATGATCGCTTATGGAAACAGAAATTACTAAGTGATACTATTAATGAGCAACTGCATCCACGGATTGGTCGTTTAAGATCGTTTTGGAAAGAACACTATCGGATTGATTTGGACGCATTGGTTTTGCCTATCTTATTTAGAATCATTGGTAGTTATCTTGATCAAGGGATCGCAATTTGGAGTTTCCCTGCTTCAGATTCAGGGTTTTTAACCTCGTTACGTGAATTGGAAAAAAACAGTTTAGTAAGTTTTTTTAAAACTCAACGGGCAAAGGATTTGTTATTAAATGAAGACTTGTCGATTGAAAAACTTTTGAATATCGTTGTAGGCAAACAAGAATTGTATGAGCAGTATATTTTTGACCAACAATTTACACATCCCGGTTGGTCCGGTATTGTATCTGTTATTGAAGATAATCCGAATAGTTTGATTGATGCTAAAAAAATTACCCTTTTGGAGTTTATTCAGTTGGAGTTATTATTGGAGATCGATGCGTTGGACGATCATTTTGGGTCGATATGGTCTCCTTTGGGATTGAAAATTGATCAAACACCAGATTCGCTTTTTGCTGAAATGGATAATAACGAATCAATGGAGATCAAGAAAATATGGCAAGAAGCGTTTGAATGGTCCTATTATGACACGGTACTTAAGGGATTGCAAGTGGCAACTCAAGCTACCTCCGAAAGTAACGATGAAAAGTCTTTTCAGGCAATTTTTTGTATTGATGATCGTGAATGTTCTATTCGCAGGTATCTCGAACAACAAGATACTCATTGTGAAACCTTTGGAACTGCAGGTTTTTTCAATGTTGAATTTTATTTTCAACCTGAAAATAGTAATTTCTATACGAAAGTTTGTCCCGCACCTGTGACTCCGAAACACCTGATTAAGGAGGTAGAAAATACCAATCGTTCTGCAAAAGATTTTCATTTTGGAAAACATACTCATGGCTTACTAGCAGGTTGGATTTTTACCCATACACTCGGTTTTTGGTCGGCACTTCGTTTGTTTTTTACGGTATTCAAACCCACACAGAACTCGGCTTCTGTTACATCATTCAGGCACATGGATAAACATTCCATATTAACCATTGAAAATAAGGATGGTGAAACAACGGCTGATGGTTTGCAAGTTGGATATACAGTGGAAGAAATGGCAAACCGTCTCGAAGGATTGCTTCGAAGCATTGGATTAGTTAATGACTTTGCACCACTTGTGTACGCTGTTGGTCATGGATCAAGCAGTGTTAACAATACCCATTATGCTGGGTATGATTGTGGCGCATGCTCCGGTCGCCCCGGTTCTGTTAATGCACGCGTTATTTGTCATATTGGTAATCATCCGAAAGTACGTGAAATACTTCGAGAGCGGGGAATTGATATTCCTGATACAACACAATTTGTAGGAGCATTACACGATACTTCGCGCGATGAAATAATGTACTATGACTTGAAAGTGTTGAATCAACAGAATTTTAAAGTCCATAGTGAGGTAGCTTCAAAATTCAACAAAGCTCTTTCAATGAATGCAAAGGAACGATCACGAAGGTTTATGTCAATAAATACCCATCAGTCTGTTTCCAGAATACACAAAAAGGTTAAGTTGAGAACGGTATCGTTGTTTGAACCGCGTCCTGAGTTAAATCATGCAACAAATACCTTGTGTATCGTTGGAAGGAGAGATTTTTCCAAAGGATTGTTTTTGGATCGGCGTTCTTTTCTTAATTCATTCGATTACACTACAGATCCTGAAGGAAATTATTTATTGAATATTCTCAATGCGGTGGCTCCCGTTTGTGGAGGAATTAACTTGGAGTATTATTTCTCTCGTGTTGATAATCAAAACTTGGGGGCAGGAACGAAATTACCCCACAATGTAATGGGTTTGATTGGTGTTGCGAATGGAATAGATGGTGATTTAAGAACAGGACTTCCTAGTCAGATGATTGAGGTTCATGATCCAATTCGCTTATTAGTTATTGTTGAGCATTTTCCGGATGTTGTTTTAGATACAATCAAACGAAATCCTGCAACGTATGAATGGTTTGCAAATGATTGGGTGAAACTTACAGCGGTAAATCCGGAGACAAAAGAAATATTCTTGTTTAAAAACGAGCAGTTTGAATCGTATGTACCATTGACCAATCAGATTTCTAAAGAAACTAACGTTGAACACTTGGTTGAGTTAACGCATGATAATTTACCTGTTACTTTAATAAACTAACATCATGGAACAGTTTATCACACTTTTTATTTTGTTACCGGTTTTTGGTTTTGTTGCGAGTTTGCTTATTCCGAGAAGCAATGAGAACTTACTTTCAACAGTATCATTTTTAACGGTTGGAGCTCAATTGATTAGTTCACTTTTGTTTTTTGTTTACTGGCTGATAAATGGCGCAAGTGTCATTAATCTTAAAGAATTTTCAATATTCAAGGCAAAAGGCTATGACTTTTACATAGATTTTTACTTGGATCGTTTGACAATTGTCTACCTACTAGTGGGGGCTATGCTGACGTTTATCATCACCTTGTATAGCCGTTACTACCTTCACAGAGAGGAGGGCTACAAACGTTTTTTCAATGTGATTTTATTTTTCTACGTTGGTTTTAACCTTATTATTTTTTCTGGTAATCTGGAAACGCTCTTCATCGGTTGGGAAATATTGGGTGTTTCGTCGTTTTTATTAATAGCATTTTATCGTGATCGATACCTTCCTGTTAAAAATGCTGTAAAGGTTTTCTCTATTTACCGTATCGGAGATGTTGGTCTAATTTTGGCTATGTGGTTAAGTCACCATTTGTGGCATGAAAACATATCATTTTATAAACTAACAAATTCACATTTGGTCCATGAGCATTTGTCGCAACATTCCTTGATTGGTTTTATGATTGCCATTATGTTTTACATTTCTGCTGCTGCAAAATCTGCTCAGTTTCCTTTTTCTTCGTGGTTACCAAGAGCAATGGAAGGGCCAACACCATCAAGTGCTATTTTTTACGGATCACTTTCAGTGCACATGGGAGCTTTCATCTTGATGCGAACCTATTCATTTTGGGAGTATCAAACTTCGTTTAGAATTATTGTAATCATTGCCGGTCTAGTAACAGCTGTCATTGCAACATTTTCATCTCGCGTTCAATCATCCATTAAAAGTCAGATTGCTTATTCTTCGATGGCTCAGATTGGGTTGATTTTTATAGAGATTGCATTGGGTTGGCAAACGGTAGCTTTAGTACATGTTGCAGGAAATGCATTTTTGAGATCGTACCAGTTGTTGGTTTCTCCTTCTGTGGTGAGTTACAAAATCAGAGAACAGTTTTACAATTATGTTCCAAGAAACAAAACGATAGAAGATTCATGGCCAAAACGATTTGAGTATTCCTTATATATTTTGAGTTTAAAGGAGTGGAATTTAGATTCAATTATGTATAAATACATGTGGAATCCATTAAAACGATTGGGATCAACATGGAGTTTCTTAACATTCAAAAATGTCTATTTTTTCTTTGCAATTGCATTTTTCACCGGGCTGTTTTTTGCATTTAATCCACAATTTGTATCTGAGAAATGGAGGTACTATTTGCCGTTGATTTTTGCTTTTTTGGGATTGTTAATGGTAATCAAAGCGTTTACGGAACGAGCAAGTGTTAGATTGAGCTGGAGTTTAATTATTACCAACCACCTCAGTATCGCATTAGCAATTTCCTTTAATGAACATTTTGACAGTTCACATCATCTTTGGTATTTAAGTGGGGTGCTAGCTTCTGGAATCGTTGGGTATATCTGCATTCAGCGTTTGCGAAAAGCTGAAAGTTGGATTAGCTTAGATCGGTTTTACGGTCATGCTTATGAGCATCCTAAATATGCGTTGGTATTTTTAATTGCCAGTTTGGGAGTTGCCGGATTTCCAATTACACCCACATTTATTGGAGAGGATTTAATTTTTTCGCACATAAAGGAAGATCAAGTTTTATTAGCCTTTTTTGTTTCTTTAAGTTTAATCATAGATGGTTTGGCAGCAATTCGAATTTATGCCAGAATTTTCCTTGGCCCACATGTTAAAACATATCATGAGGTGGCTAAACGTTCATCATAATCAAGTTTCATTTTTTAGTAGTAATCAAATAAAAATCATAAATATGAGTTCGATTAAAGTAAAACAACAGATTCCTTCAGACGGTTTGACCGGTTTAAAGGAGAATTTTAGTACCGATGCATTATCGGGATTTTTGGTATTCTTACTGGCTTTGCCTTTAAGTTTAGGAATTGCTGCAGCGAGTGATTTCCCTCCAATTTATGGGTTAATAACCGCTATGGTAGGTGGTGTAATCGTCAGTTTTTTTGCAGGCTCGTTATTAACTATCAAAGGGCCGGCTGCAGGTTTAATTGTGATTGTTGCCGGTGCAGTGGCAGAATTGGGGCATGGTGATTCTGATTTAGGTTGGAAATTAGCATTGGGTGCAGTCGTTGTTGCCGGTGTTATTCAAGTGCTTTTTGGATTATTGAAATTAGGGTCATTGAGTGATTTTTTCCCGCTTTCAGCCGTTCACGGAATGCTTGCAGCAATCGGAATCATCATCATTAGTAAGCAGTTGCATATTTTGGTTGGAATGAATCCTTTAACCGAAGATGGTAAACCGATGGTTGAACCACTTGAATTGCTCGCAGAATTAAAAAACACCTTTGCCAATTTCTTTTTGCATAAGGAAGTTGCTATTGTTGGATTAATTAGTCTTGCAATTGTTTTCGGTTGGCCAATGCTTCCAATCAAAGCGTTAAAGAAAATACCTGCAGCACTTGTTGTTTTGGTTGTTTCTATTCCTTTAGCGATGTCACTGGGAATACACAATGTTGCTGAAGTGAAAGATGCAGCGGGAGTAGTTACTACAAAAGGATTTGCTCCTTTGTTAGAATTTAAGAAAGGGTTGGTTGATATTATTGGAGTGAATGTGAGTTTTGCCGGATTTTCACAAATTGGAACATTCATCAAGTTTGTTATCATGTTTGCATTGGTTGGAAGCTTGGAAGCGTTGTTGACTGTTAAAGCGATTGACATGTTGGACCCATTTAAACGCAAATCAAATACAAATAAAGATTTGATTGCTGTTGGAATTGGAAATATCGTTGCCGGAGTATTGGGTGGCTTACCGATGATAAGTGAAGTTGCACGTTCTTCTGCGAATGTTGGGAACGGTGCTAAAACACGTTGGGCGAATTTCTTTCATGGTTTTTTCATCTTGTTGTTTTTATTGTTTGCTGTTTCATTCAGTAATATGATTCCCAAAGCAGCTTTGGCAGCAATGTTAATCGGTGTTGGTTGGAAATTGACTCATCCAAGAGAATTTGGACATATGGCTAAAATAGGGTGGGATCAAGTTGCAGTCTTTGTAACGACCATTATTGTGACTTTAGAAACAGATTTATTGGTTGGTATTGCTGCTGGAATCGTTTTGAAATTGATTTTACATATTGCACGTGGTGTTTCAGTTACAAGTTTGTTCAATGCTAAAACAAGTGTTGAAGGACACACAATAACAGTTCAAGGAGCAGCTGTATTTAGTAATTTCATTAAAGTGAAAAAACAGATCTTGAAATTCCCTTACCACGCAAATGTCGTTTTCGATGTTCGTAAATGTAAATTGGTAGATCATTCTGTAATCGAATCGTTACATCACTTGAAAGAAGATTTTGAGAATGAGGGAGGTCATTTGGAAATTTTAGGAATAGAAGAATTCAGACCTGTTGGTGGTTCAAAACATAAATTGACTGCTGTCAGAAAATACACAAAACAATAAGATTATGAAAAAAATAAAAGCAGCGATTTTGGTTGCATCGTGCATCCAGTTCACATTTGCACAAAAAGATATTTCAGTTCAAAATCATGCATGGGTAATGTACACCGGGAATCATAAATTGTCTTCCAAATGGGGTATTCATACCGAATACCAATGGCGTAGGGCTGATTTGTTTAATGATTGGCAGCAGTCCCTTCTTCGTTTAGGTGTTGATTACTATACAAAGCAAAACACCCAACTTACACTAGGGTACGGTTGGATACGCTCGTATGAATATGGAGATCAACCGATAGCACACACTAATAACGAACATCGAATCTGGGAACAGTTTATCATGAAAAATAAAGTTGGACGTGTGGATTTTCAACACCGTTACCGCTTAGAACAACGTTTTATCGAAAATTGGGTTAAAAATTCGGATGCATCGTACAGTCAGGATGGTATGTTATTCCGTCAGCGTGTACGTTACCGTTTGATGGCGACTGTTCCATTATCAAGAAAGGAACTTTCCGACAATACTTTGTTCTTAGCGGCTTATGACGAACCATTTTTGGGATTTGGAAAGGGAATAGCTAAGAATGTGCTGGATCAAAACCGCTTGTATTTTGCATTGGGATGGAGGTTTAATAAAAACTGCAATGTTCAGTTAGGTTATTTAAATCAATACATTGTAAAAAAAGATGGTATTCAGGCAGAACGAAACCACACACTTCAAGTTGGTGTGACGTATAATTTGGATTTTACAAAAAAACAGTAAACTCTTTTCTGGATAGTATCTAAAAGGCTAACAACAATCACAAACGGTCGGAAGAAATTCCGGCCTTTTTTGTTAATGAGACATAAACTTTCTTTGTTAATTCGACTGTTGAATAAATCATTATTGCTAAATTGGTAAACACTATATACATCATTCAAAACAGAAAAGTAACTATGAAGTTTGCCTTGTTCGCCGTGTTATTTGTTTTTAAACTTTCTACTGTAAAAGCGCAAGTAGATACCGTTTTAGTGAACAGAGAAAATCGATTAGAGGTTTTACTGACAGAATTGCGTGCATCAACTACAGATGAATTAAAGAAAGAAAAAAATGAAGTCTTTAAGGAGTATCTGAAGGAAACATTCACATTGAAAACATCATTTACCTATCCCTTTTCAAAATTAAAGTCAGTCGGAATTATCGACAGTCCGGATAATAAGCTACGCATCGTTAATTGGAATGTTGAGCAAAGTGACCAAACTCAGTTGTATTACGGATTTGTATTAGTTGAGGATTCGAAAAAGAAAAACGTTGTCGTGACTGAATTCATTGATAACTCTGCAAATTTGTCACCTCGATCAGATGAAGTTTTGGATGCTAATAACTGGTATGGTGCCTTATACTACAAAATAATTCCTATTCATAAAAATGGCAAAACAATGTATACACTTTTGGGCTGGGATGGTAATAATTCCATGAGTACTATTAAGTTGATTGATGTGCTTTATTTTTCAGGATCAAACGTTAAGTTGGGATGTCCGATTTTTAAAATCAAGGGCGAAGTTCGCAAGCGACTGTTTTTTGAACATTCAAAAAAAACGGTCATGTCTCTAAAGTTTGAGGAAGAATACCAACGCATTATTTTTGATCACCTTTCTCCTGAATCTCCTAATTTAGAGGGATTTCGATCATTTTATGTTCCTGATTTTTCGTATGATGCATTTGTTTTCCAATCCGGAAAATGGCAATTTAGAGAAGACGTTATTGGAGTTAATAAAGGTGAAGATAAAAAAATA
>CAZGJF010000002.1:57169-61133 GCA_964526595.1 uncultured Akkermansia sp.
TGAACGAAAGAAAATCGATAATAAATGGGAAAATCCTGAGGGATATCTATTTCCAAATCAAGAAATGAAGCATGTTGCAGTAACTCCGGAAATGAATGAAGAAATTTCTGCAACAAAAAATGCAAATAAAATAGTAAGAAAGAAAGAATACAGAAGAAACCCAGCAAATTTGAATTCAACTCTTGGAAAACGTAAAAAAAGAAATCCTTAGTTAGTGTCAATTATCCGAGGGCAACATCTAGTATCATCATCACTAAAAATCCTCCAATAAAACCTAACACAGCTACATCAGTGTATTTATCGCGTTGTGTTTCAGGTATAACTTCTTCCACCACTACAAAGATCATTGCCCCGGCAGCAAAAGACAATGCGAATGGCAAAATAGGTTCCATGTAGATGACCGCCATTGCACCAATAACGCCTGCGATTGGCTCAACAATTGCAGATAATTGACCATACCAAAAACTTTTCCAACGACTTGCACCGGCTCTTCTAAGTGGCATTGCAACAGCAAAACCTTCCGGAAAATTTTGGATTCCTATACCGACAGCTAAAGCGATAGCAGCAGTGATTGTCGCTCCATGGATTCCCGTTGCTGCTGCACCAAATAGAACACCGACCGCCAAGCCTTCAGGGATATTATGCAAGGTAATGGCTAAAACCAATAAAATGGTTTTGTGTAATTGCGTTTTGACCCCTTCCTTTTCTTCATCTTTGAAATTGATGTGCAAATGGGGTAGTTTTTTGTCTAAAAAAAACAAAAAAAGTGCACCCAAAGTAAACCCAACAGCAGCTGGCATCCAAGGTGCAGTAGGGTAGATTTCCTCTGCCATTTCAATCGATGGATTCAGTAAAGACCAAAAACTGGCCGCCACCATTACTCCACCGGTAAAGCCCAACATTCCATCTAATAGACCACGGTGTAATGTTTTAAAGAAAAAAACCAATGCTGCACCTGCTGCTGTTAACAACCATGTAAATGTTGTTGCAATGAGGGCAGCAGTCACAGGATCAATATGCAAAAAGAAATGCTCAATTGATTTCATACCCATAAAAATAGGGAAATCAATTGATTTCCCTATTCGTTTTTTTTAAAAAGATTCGTTTAGAAATTACCTCTCAATGTTACAATAAAGTTTCTTCCAGGTGCTGAAATGTTTGATGCAAAAACTCTATAATTTCTATCTAGAATATTTTCACAAGCAACTTGTAAGCCCAAATTTTTATTGAATTGATACGTCATTCTAGCATTTATGGTGTACCATGATGGCATTCCTTCAGGAAGGGCGTATGCTTCGTTATCCTCCCCAAAAGGATTGTATTCAGCAATGCGTTTCCATGCACTGTAATTCACAAATAAATCTGCTTGAAATTTATTTTCAGTCAATTTGAGACCCAGTTTACCGAATACAGGTGGAATATGATCCAATGGAATTGCAGTTGTATCTGTCACAATTCTCGCATGGGTATAATTATAAGTAGTATACATCGATACATGTTCATTTAACTTTCCATTTAAATTCAATTCTAATCCGTACATATTCGCTTTTGAAGCGTTGGTTGTTGCTACGACTTTACTCATAGTTCCGGCATACATGATGGAATCTTTTCCATTGTAAGTGAAGTTTTGAGTGGTTAATGCATTTGTATATAGTGTGTAATACCCCGTAGCTTGAGCAGTTAGCCAATTTCCAAATGTGTTAGAAATACCAACTTCACCATTGTAAGTATACTCTGGTTTTAAATTTTGATTTGGAACATTAATTGAACCTGCTGTTGATTCGAACACTTTGCTTAAATCATCCACATTCGGAGCTCTGAATCCTGTAGAAAATAATGTAGTAATCCGACAATCATTAGTTGGCATGTAGATTAATCCTAAATTACCATTTAAAGCACTATTTCTTTGAGTTGCTTCTTTGAATGGAAAATTGAAGAAGGTTGTGTCAGTGAATTGAGCGTTTAATCCAACATTGGAAAAGCGCAGTCCATCATTTAAGATTAATTTATTTGAAATTTCTAAGGTATGCGTTCCATATAGTGCAACTGATTGCATAGTTGAACCTCCTGAAGCGTACCTTGTATATAATGCTGTTTTCGCTCCTGTAACAATATCTTTTGTAAACGCAGTTGAATTCACATTATTATACCAACCCTCAGTACCATATCTGATTTCATGTTTTCCTGTTTTTTTCACAAAATCCAAATTAACAGTTAATATATCCAAGTTCTCAATTCGGTTATTTTCACCTGTACTATTAAATTTTCGATCTATTCGACTTTCTTCAATTTGCTGATAACCAAATATAAATCGCGCATTATCGTAGAATTTCGTTTTTTTCGATATTTCAATAGTGTATGCTGCTAATACTCTTTTTTGAGGGCCATAATGCCATGCAGCATATTTAGGATGCCCATCTGATAACTGAGTCAAACGATCGTATCTGTCAACGTTGGATGAGTTTGAAAACTGGATATTGACCGTATGATTAATAAATTCATTTTGTTTAAACATGAACTTTTGCATAATATCATATTGCGTATACCCTGATCCAACTTGCAGATTCGTATCAGTATTTTTAACAATGGAATCTTTCCCGTTTATTCGATCTACATACCAAGGTCGAGAACCGAAATTACCAACAAATGGTTCACGATTTGCCCCTTGGCGCAAATCGCCATATTCGGAATAAGTGAATGATGTTAATGTACCAAAACGTTTGCTTCCTACAGAAATATCTGAGTGTGTGGCATATCCGGATACGGCAGACATATATCGTGTGAAAGTGTTTACATTGATCAATGTTTTATCGCTTGTTGATAATGCCGGTTTTTTTGTTGTGAAAGCCATGACACCACCTAGGGCATCTGAACCATACACTACTGAACCCGGACCGTATACGATTTCTACCCGATCCATAATAGCATTATCAAGCGTAATGATGTTTTGAAGGTGACCGCCTCGGTATATTGCATTGTTCATCCGAATACCATCTACAACCAACAATACTTTGTTTGTTTCAAACCCGCGAATGATTGGAGAACCACCGCCTAATTGTGATTTTTGAACCATTACATTCCCTGAATTTGCTATTACATCGGCTGTGGATGATTGATTCATGTTTTGCAACTCAGATGAACGAATTACCTGAATTTTTTGCGCAACATCTTTTCTTTTTTCTTCAAACTTGCTTGCAGATACAACGATTTCATCTAGAGAATTGATGTTTTCACTTAAAAATATTTTGTAATTTGATAGCAATATTTCCTCTAGATTAATAGCTTTAATGAAGTAGTTTTTGTGATATAATATAATTTTTCCTTTCGAAATTTGAAAAAAATCTGAAGGTATATTGATTTCTCCTTTCAAGTTAGATTTTGCAATTTTTGGTTCAATAACGGAGTTATCAGTTTCCCATGTAATATTTTCATTTTCTGTTGAGTAAATGAAATTCAGAATGTCATCCATTGAAGTATTTCTGTTATTGTTTAAAACTTTAACTCCCTCAATAGGCTGAAGAGTATTTCTGTCCAAAATAGTTATTTTTTCAGTTTTTAATTGATTTTCTTCATATGGTTTTGTAGTAATCTGCGAGTGGGATAAAATACTAGAACACAAGCAAATCACGAGTAAACTAATTTTTTTCATGATTTTTTTTATTTTTCTTAATAAAATAATAAACAATTAGGCCTATTTGTATTTAGTTAGGCTTATCCATTTAATTAAGAAAACTGTGGTGGTGGTAATTCGATTTTTTGTTCAGAGGTACTGAACAAATCGGTATAGTTAAAAATGGCTGATTTTTTTGAAATGAAATTACCTTTTATTTTGTGAATAGGAGTATTTTCAAAGAAAAGAGGCGTTTTGAATACCTTCAATACGTTAGATACCGGAGTCGATTGTTTCTCATTGGGGAAATTTTGAGATACTGTTTGATTAATTTTTGCCATTAAAGAATCTTCT
>CAZGJF010000002.1:61143-96854 GCA_964526595.1 uncultured Akkermansia sp.
ATAGCAATATGTTTCATTCGATAATTTATGGAATCTAACTACGTCAAAAAGTTTGTTTTTCCATACAAATTCCTTTGCATCGTGCCAGATAAGTTTCGAATTTTCCTGTTTGTTGAGTTGAATTATTGTGAGTTTATGAGCGGTTAAGTTGTTTTTAATCAATTGCCTCACCTCTTTTTTTAATTGAAAACGTTCGAATTCAAAATAAGACACAAAACCAACTATTTGCAGAACAAACAGTACCAACAAACTATGAGCAATGAATTTTTGCACTTGCAAATATATTTATTTATCGACCAATATTCAATCAAATATTAAGTTATCAAACTAATGAAAAGGCATTCTATATTATAATGATTGTTGAATTTTAACAGATTTTTTAGTTTTATACAGTTTTTAGAGAAAAAGTCATGAATAGCAACTTAGGGTTACTTAAAGTGTTTTGGGAGAAAAATCAAAAATTGATTTCTTATGTAATTATTGTTATTACTGCGATAGCACTCTATTTTCCTGCTTTAAAAAATGAAACAGCCTTGGATGATATCATGGTTTTAACGCAAAACTCATTCGTTCAAGAAGGAATAATAGGCATTCCTGAAATTTTTGCCCATGATACTTTTTTTGGTGCGACACATAAACCTGCTTCTGAGCTTTCATGGCGCTACAGACCCTTGTCTTTGGTAATGTTTGCTGTGGCGTATGAGTTTTTGGGTGAAGAATGGCAATTTTATCACCTTCTAAATCTGTTTTTATATGCGATTACCGGAGTGCTTATTTTTAAATTTTTAGCGCAATGGGTTTTCAAAAAATCAATCTTTTTGTCAGCATTTGTTTCATTAGCATTTATCGTTCACCCGGTTCATACCGAAGTTGTAGCTAACATCAAAAGTTGTGATGAGCTTTTATCATTGATATTCATTTTGCTCATGCTGAATCAATTAATGTGGTGGTTTGAAAATGAAGCTACAAAGAATATGATTATGGCATTAGTTTATTTTATCATGGCACTTTTTTCAAAGGAAAATACAGTCATATTCGTAGTATTGATTCCTATTTTGATTTTCATCAGATCAAAGCACAGTGTCATA
This sequence comes from uncultured Akkermansia sp., assembly GCA_964526595.1. GTDB lineage: Bacteria > Bacteroidota > Bacteroidia > Flavobacteriales_D > Crocinitomicaceae > M0103. Next base: position 62,232 of record CAZGJF010000002.1, read on the forward strand.
AAGGCTGTTGGAAAAACACTACCGTTTATTGTTGCAGCAGTTTTTTTTGTACTCATTAGGTTGTTTATTAGCAGTTTTCCCGAACAAGGAAATAGCATTACGACAGATCCGTATTTATTTGCAACAATAAGGCAGAAGCTTGCAACTGTTTCATTCATACTGTTTAATTATGTGGAATTAATTTTTTATCCGAAGGTACTTATTTTTGATTACGGCTATAATCATATTCCTTACAAGGATTTTGCCAATTCTAAAGTGCTATTTTCTGTTTTTACTCATTTTATTGCACTGTTTTTTTCTGTATTCTGGATTTTGAAACGTGATATTAAAGGATTCTTTCTATTTTCTTATTTAATTGGGATCGTATTTGTTTCTAATCTCTTTCTAAATGTCGGTCCCCCTATGGCAGATCGGTTTCTATATGTTCCAAGTTTTTTTATGTTAGTTTTAATTGTATTAATAATAAAAGATTTGATCAGGAAATGGACGGATAACTATTTGGTTTACATGTTTTCTGCGGCTTCCCTTTTAATTTTTCCCTATTCCTTTTTGAAGACAAGGGCGCGAATTGCCGATTGGAAAAACAATGCAACACTTTATAAATCAGATTTGAAAAAAGCGCCGAATAGCTTTAGAATATTAGCATTCAATGGAATGGTTAAGATTGATTCGTTAAGTTTGGTAAGTGATAGTATTCAGCGAGTCAGAATTTCTAAGGATGCCATTTCACTATTTTACAGAGCCTATAAGATAAATCCGACATACAAAATGATGTTTAAGGAATGGGGATTTGCCTACTATACGCTCAATGAAATAGATAGTGCTCAGTGGGCTTGGGATATTCATAAGAAATTAAATCCAAAAAGTCCTTACAATAAGATAAATGAAGGGTTGATTAATAATGCGAGATTTAAACACTTTATAAAGGTTTATAATGAAAATTACATGAAGGGAAACATCCCGTTTTTAATAAAAAATGTAAAACAAGCAATTTTCTATAAACCAGACGATTTTGAATCCACAGTTCTATTAGGAAAGTTATATTACATGCAAAATAAAAGAGATAGTGCCGGTTATTATTGGAATGAAGCCTTGAAGTTAAATAAATCTAATCAGGATTTATTGAATTTGATTCAGTTGAATTCCAAGTAAACGTTGTAGGTCATGCGTTTATTTTGAACTAAAATAACTTGGTCTCATTTCAAAATTTTGCATATCTTCTAAGGATGAGTGCTTTGTGTGTTGTTGTTTTCGATATAATTACTTTAAATCAGATGAAAAAAAATTATTCATTAGGAACGTATACAATCTTTTTCGTTTCAAAGAAAGACTCTCTGAAATAGTCAGTTAAGTCAAATAACTTGAAATTTCTTTTTATCGGTTCCATTTCATCTGAAAGGTCGCCCCCTTTTAAGTACAATAATCCGTTTTGCATATTGTTTTTTTGCTTATCGGAGAATTTGTTAGCTGTCCAGGGTAAGAATGCAGACATTGATGTCACAGCTCTGCTTACAATAAAATCAACTTGTATATTCAAGTTTTCAGCACGATCGTGAGTCGCGGTAACATTGCTTAATCCAATTGAGTTTGCCACTTCGCCTACGACTTTAATTTTTTTTCCGATAGAGTCCACTAAAGTAAAGTGGCATTCAGGGAACATAATTGCCAAAGGAATACCGGGAAATCCTCCTCCTGTGCCGATATCCAGTATTTGGGTGCCTGTGGTAAAAGAAATTACTTTCGCTATTCCCAAGGAATGAAGTACATGTCGCTCCATGAAGTGCTCAGTGTCTTTTCTGGAAATTACATTGATTTGCTTATTCCATAGTTGATAAATGTCTTCCAACTGATTAAACTGACTTTTTTGTTTTTCCGTTAGTGATGTGAAATACTTACTGATGATAGACATACCGACAATTTGATGATTTCCTGAATTTCTAAAATGAAAAGTTAAATCGAATCTTTAGTTTTATCAATCATTTGAGCTAAAAAATCTCTTGCACGAAATAACTGCGCTTTGACGGTTCCCAGCGGTAAACTAAGTTCTTCAGCAATCTCTTCATAGCTAAGTTCCTCAAAATATCGCTTTTCAATCAGTATCCGGTAACGTGGTTTGAGTTTACTCACGAGCATCCGCATTTGATTCACTTTCTGTCCATGTATGATTGTTTCCTCAGGATCCATTGCATTGGAACGTGCATCAATGTAGATCACTTCTCCGTCATTTTTTGTGATTCCGGTATCCATGGATGTAACAATAATACGTTTTTTACGTATAAAATCAATGCAGTTGTTGGATGCAATCTTGTATAGCCATGTGCTGAAAGCAAAGTTTGGGGTGTATTGGTCCAATCTGCTAAAGGCTTTTCCAAAAGCTTCGATGGTTAGGTCATCCGCATCGTCAGTATTCTTTACCATTTTGAACATCATGAAATAGATTGATTCTCGGTAACGTTCCATGAGCTCTGCATAAGCAGCTTGCTTCCCCTTTTTAGCCGCATCAACCAGCAATAAATCATATTGCGTTTTTTCGGAAAATTGTTCTTCTTCTACCATTTATTGTATCTTTCTTTTTCGGATGAATAGAAGATGATGGGTAAGATCAACATATAAAAAAGATCCCATAAAGGAATGAATAACAAATAACTTTTTTCCTGAATCTTTTTAAAACATCTGCCATGTATCCACCATTTAAGAAGAATTACAAAGGAGAAAATAATAAGACAGACCCACCTGTAATCTTCATTAGAAAACAAAATAACAAAAGAAATCAAGAGTAAAACCATGCTAAATGGATAGATTCCTAACATCAGTTTATTGATAAGTCTGTATTTTTCTGAAGCGCTGAAATGTCTGTTTTTTTGACGAATCCATTGCTTCCATGTCGTACTAGGTTCCGAATAACAATATGAATCTGGGTCAGTGTTGATACTGTAGTTTTTCTTTTTAGCTGCATCTTGTACAAATAAATCATCATCTCCGGATGAAATCGAATAATGGCTTTTGAAACCTTTAACACTTTCAAAAAGACTAATTGTGTAACTGATATTTCGACCAACGCCCATGTATGGAATTTTAGCCTGTGCCATAGAAAAATAATTCATTGCAACCCAAGCCGATTCAAAGCGAATCAAGCGATTGAGAAATCCTTTTTTTCGCTTGTAGGGCCCATAGCCTAGAATGAGTTCTTTGCCAGGAGTGTAACGCGCTGCCATACTGCGAATCCAATGTTGTGAATTAGGCTTACAGTCCGCATCGGTAAGTAATAAATGTTTGTATTTTGCACCTTTAACCCCTAAAGTTATTGGTAGTTTCTTTCCGGGTTTTATATGCTGATTTTTAGCGACCTCAATTACCCTGAGATTTGGGTATTGCCTGCAATAAGCATCAAGGACATAGGCAGAGTCGTCGGACGATTGATTATTAATTACAATGACTTCAAATTGAGGGTAGTCTTGTTGTAAAATATATGGTAGATTATTGAACAAATTGTCAACCTCATTTCGGGCAGCTATTATGATACTGACAGGGGGTGAATTGACATCATTTAAAACGGCTTGAGACCTGTAAAAAGCTAGTTTTCCATGTACGAACAAAACAAATACCAAGTGGATAAATGCAATTGATAGAAAGAAAATAAAAACAAATGAAGATAAACTCCCGTCAAACTGTGGAATAAAGTACATGTTATATCAGCATAGCTTAATTGCAAATATGGGGTGCATAATGAAATACACCTATCTTTGTCCTGTTTATTTTTCAACAATTTTATGCACTTTGAACTTATTTTAACGGATACAAAAACCAAAGCCAGAGCCGGGATGTTACATACGGATCATGGTTGTATCGAAACACCGATATTTATGCCTGTTGGTACTGCAGGTTCAGTTAAAGGTGTTCATCAACAAGAACTAAGAGATGATGTTGAAGCACAAATTATTTTGGGAAATACATACCATTTGTATCTTAGGCCAGGACTGAAAGTGCTTGAAGGTGCAGGAGGTCTTCATCAGTTTATTGGATGGGAACGTCCCATGCTAACCGATAGTGGAGGTTATCAGGTGTATTCTTTATCCGGATCACGTAAAATCAGCGAAGAAGGGGTTAGATTTCAATCGCATATTGATGGTAGTTATCATTTTTTTACGCCTGAGTATGCGATGGATATTCAACGAATCATCGGAGCGGATATTATGATGGCTTTTGATGAATGTACCCCATACCCCTGTGATTATAGCTATGCTAAAGAATCTATGTATATGACTCATAGATGGCTCAAGAGGTGTTTGGATCGTTTTGGTCAAACAGAGTCAAAATATGGGTATCAGCAAGCGTTGTTTCCAATTGTTCAGGGTAGTGTTTATCCTGATTTACGCAAAGAATCGGCAGAGACAATTGCTTCTTGTGAAACCATTGGTAATGCTATAGGTGGTCTATCGGTTGGAGAACCGGATGATGAAATGTATGCCATGACTGATTTAGTCTGTTCCATCTTACCTCCTGATAAACCTCGCTATTTGATGGGCGTAGGTACGCCTGTTAATATTTTGGAATGTATTGCATTGGGAGTGGATATGTTTGATTGTGTGATGCCAAGCAGAAATGCACGTCATGGTATGCTGTTTACATCTGAAGGAATCATAAATATCAAAAATGAAAAATGGGCAACAGATTATTCTCCTGTAGATATAAATGGAACGGCTTACGTTGATCAAGTTTATTCGAAGGCATATTTACGACATCTTATTAAAGCCAAGGAAAATCTAGGTATTCAAATTGCAACAGTACATAATTTGGCATTTTATTTATCGTTGATTAAAGAAGCTAGAAAACAAATTTTGCAAGGTACTTTTGATCGTTGGAAAGAACGCCAAATCCCCAAATTAATGAACCGTTTATAAACTCAATGCTTAAAATTCTCGATAAGTACATTATCCGCAAATTCCTCTCCACATTTTTCTTCATGTTGGGAGTAATTATGATATTGTCGATTGTGTTTGATCTTTCTGAAAGATTGTCTGAATTTATTGAAAATCAAGCACCTTTATCATCGGTGGTGGTAGATTATTACTTGAATTTTATCCTTTTTTATGGGAATACTTTTTCATCGATGATTATTTTTGTTTCTGTCATTTGGTTTACCGCAAAAATGGCTCAGGAAACTGAAATTATTCCTATCTTAAATAGCGGAAAGCCATTTCGTAGATTCTTGAGGCCTTATATGATCGCTGCTACGGTCTTAATGTTAATTTCATTGGTTATGAACCATTTTATTTTGCCTAAGTCAAATCAAGTTCGGTTGAATTTTGAAGACGAATTTTACAGAATGGCCATCAATGTGGAAGATTATCATGCAGAATACCCAGGACATCAAGTGGTGTACTTTTCAAATTTTATTCCGGAAAAAAACAGTGTTGCTGATTTCGTTGTTGAACAATGGAGTGACGAACATAAATTGCTAAGCCTCTTAAAAGCTCGTTATGCTTCCTATAATGAAATTACTCGTCAATGGCGTTTGATAGATTTTTACGAACGTCAAATTGCTTACCCCAATGACAAAATATACAACGGTCGTCAAAAAGATACTGTTTTTCAGTTTATATTGAATGAAATGGTTCAGCGAGATAACATTGCTGAGGCAATGACATTTTCTGAATTAAAATCCTTTATTGAGCGTGAACGATTGAAAGGCTCCAGCAAAGTGCCTATGTATGAAATAGAGTTGTATCAGCGAACTTCCTATCCATTTGCGACATATGTTCTTACTATTATTGGTGTCGCTGTTTCATCCAGAAAAAAAAGAGGGGGGATTGGGATCAATATTGCATTGGGATTGGGAATAATTTTTACGTACATTTTCGCAATGAAAGTGACTACTGTAGCAGCAATGAAAGTTGGTTTTCCCGCTTATGTAGCTGTTTGGGTTCCAAATGTGTTGTTTGGTTTTGTATCGTATATACTTTATCGCTTTGAACAAAAGTAAACTTCATTAATCTTTACCTCATTTTTTGATTTACAACCTCTTTTAATTGAGTCTTCATAGAGGCGATTAAGTCGAATTTAATGGTTAACTTTGTGTTACATTACTTTTTTTTATGGAGGACACCTTTCAGCACGAAGCTTCGCTGGAACAAGCATTAGAATTAGGGTTGCGTGAAGAAGAATTCGAAAGCATCAAGGTAATCTTGGGTAGGACACCTAATTTTACAGAGACGACTGTTTACTCTGTCATGTGGTCAGAGCATTGTTCATATAAAAATTCAATATTTTGGTTAAAAAAACTACCCAAGGACGGTCCTCATTTATTGGTTAAAGCCGGTGAAGAAAATGCAGGATTGGTAGATATTGGAGATGGTTTAGGTTGTGTTTTTAAAATAGAATCGCATAATCACCCCAGTGCTTTAGAACCTTATCAAGGCGCGGCAACCGGAGTCGGTGGAATCAATAGGGATATTTTTACGATGGGTGCAAGACCGGTAGCTCAATTAAATTCTTTACGTTTTGGAAATGTCAATCGGGACCGTACAAAATGGTTGGTAAAGGGTGTTACGAAGGGAATCGGAGATTATGGAAATGCTTTTGGTATTCCTGTTGTGGGGGGAGAGGTGTTTTTTGATGATTCTTTTAATACTAATCCTCTGGTGAATGCTTTTTCAGCCGGAATTATCGATACAAATCGTATTATCTCTGCAACTGCCAAAGGTCCTGGTAATTCTGTATTTATAGTAGGTTCGGCTACTGGTAAAGATGGAATTGCAGGGGCAGCATTTGCTTCTAAGGATATTACGGAAGATTCAGTCAATGACCTTCCATCGGTTCAGGTTGGAGATCCTTTCATGGAAAAATTATTACTCGAAGCAACCATGGAACTATCCGAGTCAGACGCTGTTGTTGGGATGCAGGATATGGGAGCTGCCGGAATAACTTGTTCTACATGTGAAATGAGTGCTGCCGGAGGTGTTGGTATGGAAATATTCTTAGATAAGGTTCCTACCAGACAAGAAAATATGCTTCCTTACGAAATCTTGTTATCGGAGTCTCAAGAGCGTATGTTGGTAGTCGTTCAAAAGGGAAAAGAAGGTGTTGTGAAACGTATTTTTGATAAATGGGATTTGCATGCCGTTAAAATAGGTGTAGTGACTGACAGTGGTCGCATCAAGTACTACATGAATGATGTTCTTGTAGCTGATGTGCCTGCTCAATCATTGGTTTTGGGCGGTGGTGCTCCTCAATACATCAGAGAATATGTTGAACCTGCATATTTTAATGAGTACAAGAAATTTGATATTGATTCAATTCCTGTGCCTGCGAATCTGAAGGAGGTCGCTATGGCTTTACTTCAGTTACCAAACATTGCATCTAAACGATGGATTTATGAACAGTTTGACTCTATGGTTGGAACACGAACAATGACGACTAATCGATCTTCAGATGCAGGTGTCATTCACATCAAGGGAACAGATAAGGCTTTGGCGATGACTGTTGATTGTAATTCGAGGTACGTGCATGCTGATCCCGAAAAAGGAACGATGATTGCGGTATCTGAAGCTGCAAGGAATATTGTTTGTTCAGGTGGTGTTCCTAGTGCCATTACTAATTGTTTGAATTTTGGAAATCCATATAATCCCGAATCTTATTGGCAGTTTGTCGGTGCAATCAAAGGAATGTCCAAAGCCTGTGAAAAGTTTGAAACCCCTGTGACAGGCGGAAATGTTTCCTTTTATAATCAATCTGTTATTAATGGGGTAGAGGTGCCTGTTTTTCCAACACCCACCATCGGAATGATAGGTGTTTTAAAAGATAAAAATCAGTTAATGACTCTCGATTTTAAGCAAAAGGGAGATTTGATTTTTATCATTGGTGAAAGTATAAATGATATTTCTTCATCAGAATACCTTGCGACTTATCTTGGTATTCAAGAGTCTCCGGCGCCATTCTTTGATTTGGATAAAGAATATAACATGCAACAACTTGTCAAAGGATTAATACAAAATAAGCTTATCAATGCTGCTCATGATGTATCAGATGGAGGTTTATTTGTAACTTTATTCGAGATGGCTGCTCCTCATGATTTGGGCTTTGATATAGTTACCGATTCAGAAATACGGGAAGATGCATTTTTGTTTGGCGAAAGTCAAGGTAGGGTGGTTGTTACTGTATGCGAAGATTTGGAAGAAGAATTTATTGAATTCATCGTTGAATCCGGTGTTCCTGTAACACTTCTGGGGCATGTTACCAAGGGTAGAATGATGGTGGATGATACCCATTTTGGCTTTATATCAGAAGCTAAGCATTTATATGACTCTGCATTGGCAAGCTATGTTGACTAAATTTATTAAAAATCAAGTTAAGAAAATCTAAAAAAGATAATGGAATATAATACAACTAGAGGGCGATTAATTTTACCTGAATATGGACGTAATGTTCAAAACATGATTGCACATGCCATGGAAATTTCTAACAGAGATGAACGAAATCGTGCGGCTCAGGCAATCATCGAAGTCATGGGGCAACTGAATCCCCATCTGCGTGATGTTGATGATTTTCGCCATAAGTTGTGGACTCACTTATTCGTAATGTCAGATTTTGAATTGGATGTTGATTCCCCCTATCCGTTGCCAAAGCCGGAGGTCCTGAAGGAAAAACCAAACATAATGGACTACCCAAAAGGAAATATACGTTTTGGACATTATGGTAAATACACGCAGAAAATATTGGAGTCAGCAAATGAAGTGAAAAATGAAGGTGATAAGGAATACCTTAAAAACACGATGGCAAACTTCATGAAAAAACAATTTTTGGCACACAACAACGATACAGTAGAAAATAATGTCATTGCTCAGCAGCTTAAAGAGCTTTCACAAGGGGAACTGATTCTTGAAAATCCTGATGAACTGACAAATACCAATGTTATTTTGCGTTCAATGGGTATAAACCAGAACAAGAGAAATAAGAATAACTACAAACAAAAGCAGAAAAAGAAATTTAAAAAACCATAAACATGGCTTCTTTTGAAATTTATGGAGGAAAACCTTTGTGTGGAGAGTTAATGCCACAAGGTGCTAAGAATGAAGCGCTACAAGTATTGTGTGCACCACTTTTAACTCCTGAGAAAGTTACCATTTCAAATGTCCCTGACATTGTTGATGTTAATAAACTCATCAATTTACTTCAGGCTATGGGAGTTAAAATTGAAAAGGTCGAAAAAGGTACTTTTATTTTTCAGGCCAAGGAAATTGATTTGTCCTATTTAGAGTCCGAAGATTTTAAGAAACGTGCTGGCTCATTGAGGGGTTCTATTATGATTGTTGGCCCGCTATTGGCTCGATTTGGGAAAGGGTTTATTCCAAAACCCGGTGGGGATAAAATAGGCAGACGTCGTTTAGATACTCATTTTGAGGGATTTTCAATGTTGGGTGCTCGATTTAATTACGATGCCGGAGAACACTTTTATTCGGTTGAAGCTGACAAGCTAAAAGGTGCCTACATCCATTTGGATGAAGCTTCCGTTACCGGTACAGCCAATGTGTTGATGGCGGCCGTAATGGCTGAGGGTAAAACGACGATTTACAATGCTGCCTGTGAACCTTATTTGCAGCAATTGTGTAAAATGTTGAATGCCATGGGCGCTAAGATTGAAGGAATAGGATCCAATATGTTGCAAATCGAGGGTGTAGAAGAACTTTTAGGATGTTATCATCGTCTTCTGCCTGATATGATTGAGATTGGCAGTTTTATCGGCCTGGCAGCAATGACTTCTTCGGAAATTACAATCAAAGATGTTAGTTGGGATAATTTGGGAATCATTCCAAATGTATTTCGCCGTCTGGGTATCAAACTCGAACGTAGGGGTGATGATATCTTTGTGCCTGCTCAAGATTATTACGAGATAGATACATTTATTGATGGTTCAATACTAACAATTTATGATGCTCCATGGCCGGGATTCACTCCTGATTTGCTTTCCATCGTTTTAGTCGTTGCAACTCAGGCAAAAGGTTCTGTATTAATTCATCAGAAAATGTTTGAATCTCGATTGTTTTTTGTCGATAAATTAATTGATATGGGCGCACAGATTATTTTATGTGATCCACATCGAGCTACAGTTATCGGATTGAATAAGCAACATTTATTGAAGGGGATTCAGATGACCTCCCCAGATATCAGGGCAGGAGTTTCGCTTCTAATTGCAGCACTTTCTGCAAAAGGAAAAAGTGTTATACATAACATTGAACAAATTGATAGGGGATATCAGGATATCGAAATCCGTTTAAATAACATCGGTGCTGACATAAGAAGAATAAAATGATGAGAAAATTTAAAAATTACTTTATTGGAATACTCATTCTGTTTACGATGCAGTCTTCAGTAAAATATGATGCAACATTACCAGTCAAGGCTCCTGATATTGAATTGAAATCACCGAACGGAAAAACAATTAAATTGTCAAAACTTAAAGGAAAAATGGTTTTGATCGATTTTTGGGCTTCTTGGTGTGGTCCTTGTCGCAGGGAAAATCCAAACGTAGTTGAAGCATACATGAAATATCGGGATCAAAAATTTCAAAACGCCAAAAGATTTGAAGTGTTCAGTATTTCTCTTGATAGGGACGAAGCCTCATGGGTCAAGGCGATTACTGAGGATAATCTCAGATGGAAGAATCACGGTTGGGATAAAGAAGGCGTGGCATCAAAGGCATATCAGGTAACTTCCATACCATCCGGTTTTTTGATAGACGGAGATGGAATGGTTGTGGCTAAAGGACAAGAATTAAGAGGCATGGGGCTTCATATAGCATTAGATAAATACATTAAACGATAGATGCAAGTATGAGTATCGATAAAAAATTAGAAGAGCGTAGTGGAAATGTTTGTGAGTTATGTTCTTCCACTTCTTCTGACTTAATTGTATTTACAGTAGAACCGGGCAATCCTAAAAACACGGATGAAAATATCGTTGTCTGTGCTACTTGTTCAAGTCAAATTCAATCTCCCGAATCAATGAATCCAAATCATTGGCGATGTTTGAATGATAGTATGTGGAGCGAAGTTCCGGCTGTAAAAGTAATGGCATGGAGACTCCTTAACCGCATCAAATCTCAAGGATGGCCTCAAGATCTCTTGGATATGCTTTATTTAGATGATGAACAGTTAGAATGGGCAAAATCGAGTGGTGCTGGAATGGCAGATGAGGATAAATTAATTCATCTTGACAGCAATGGTTCTGTGCTTCAAAATGGAGATAAGGTTGTTTTGATTAAAGACTTGGATGTTAAAGGTGCTAATTTTACCGCGAAAAGAGGGACAGCAGTACGGAATATTCGTTTAGTTCATGATAATCCTGAACACATTGAAGGTAAAATCAATGGACAGGGGATTGTTATTTTGACGCAGTATGTAAAGAAATAGAGAAAAGTATAAAAAATAACAATTCTAATCTATTCAATAAGCGCCCGATCTTATTGATTGGGCGCTTTTATCAGAATGAAAAAGATAATTTTATATTGTACGTTCCTTGTTGTAGGAATAGTTTTTATGGTTTCCGCTTGGTTCAAATTATTCCCAATAGAGCCGTTTGAGTATAAAATTGTCGGTACAACCTTTTTTTCATGGATCCCTTCTGTATTTATTGCCAGGATTGTCATTGGTATGGAGTTTTGGTTGGGAGTTCTTTTGATTAGTGGAATTGCCCCACGCAAAGCTTTGCACTATTCAATAGGCATTTTAAGCCTTTTTACCTTACACTTAGTAATTGACTATTTTGTTCACGGAAACACTTCAAATTGTGCTTGTTTTGGAGATAAAATAACTTTTTCAACTTTAGAAGGCATCCTTAAAAATCTTCTTTTGATAGTAGTTTGTTTTATTTTACTTGGTCAAATCAAACCAACAATCAAAGATCGAAAATTCTTTATTTTTTCCTTATTAGTCACTGCCGTTGGGGTAGTATTTGTCGTAAATCCTATTGATCTGAAATATTCGGAGAGGTATTTGAGTAAAACATTCCATAAATTTAATTTACCCATAAACAAGCTCTATGATTCTAAAATTTATGGAGAAAAAGTTCATAAACCTGTTCGTGATATTCGAAATAAAAAATACGTGGTATCATTTTTAAGTGCTACATGTCCTCATTGTAAAATAGCTGCGCAAAAAATAGCCGTTATCAATCGACTTAATTCTTCCATCCCCTTTTATTTTTTTATGAATGGTGATGATTCAGATATTGCAAAATTTTTTCAAAAAACCGAAACGATACAAGTTCCTCACAGCAAATTGAATGGTCCCATCTTCATAGAGATGGCAGGGTTAGATCTTCCGGTCATTTATTATTTGAACAAAGGTCTGGTTGAGCAAAAGGTAAACTATTATACATTGGAGCAATATCACATTGAAAAATGGTTGTCGATTCCTTAAAAATAGAGCAGTTCTCAAGTTAATTGAGCCTTTCGTTTAATTTTTCGATAAGCAAGCTTAACTCTTCTGCTTTTTGAGTTCCTATTAGCAGTTTTTTTCCATTTTTGAAGTAGATCTGTAAACCGTAAGTACCCGAAATATTAAGTGCCCGATTGTTTCGGAATCCTCGAATACCCCAACCGCCAAATTCTAAGATTGGTTGATAATGTCGAACTTCAATAGATTCAATATCTTTCCAATCGTAGTTCCTCAGTTTAATAAAAGGAAAAAAACGTACAGCAATCCCACTTTCATCAATGGATGTGTTTAATTGAATCAACCTAAAAATAACCACTGTAAGAGTGATGGATACTGTTCCCAAAATCAATCCGAAATCACTGCTCGTATTGGTTCCAAAAGGTATTTTCATAACAATTTGTTGTATGACTCCATAGATCATAAGTCCTTCAACGAGCAGAAGGATGCCCCATACCCACCATTGGTTAAAACGTTGACATTCTGTAAAGAGTTTGTTGTTAGTCATAGACTACACTATTTTATACCAGGAAACAAAAAATGAAACAGCTATTTTCGCCATGTTGAAATATTCGATGACAAGCTTATCAGGTTATTGAATCCTGCCTTTGAAAACACGGAAAATCCGTAATCGATAGATATTTTTTTGAAATATAGTCCAATACCGGTAGAAAAACCGGCTAATCCACTCCGTTGAACCAATTTCATTTCTTGCCTGCGTTGGTAGTCGAAACCTAAGCGAATGTGAATGTTTTTGGAGATGAGTATCTCAGCTTGATAGGTGAAATGTCGAGCAAGTTTTTCGGCAAAGCCGGCATACTTTACAGGAATGGTATCACCGGTAAGTAAATTGACAGTTGGTTTTGAGTTGGGATCCACATAAGTTATATCCCATTGATTTAGATGATGAAGTAACAATGAAAATCGAAAGGGGGCATGATTAAGTTTATAAGATCCGCCCAACTGAAACTCAGTCGGTAAAGGCTCGTGTTCGTTATTTACATAGTTATTAAACATAATTCCTGCGTTTTTTACAAGAGCAGTTATTAAATAATTTCCTTTTGGGTCAATGAAGCTTCCTGCCAAATCAATGGAAGATCCGAAAGCATTGTATGATTCAAGTTGAGAGTATATTAAATTAACATTGACGCCAATGGATAGTTGGGGATTAATCGTTTTTCCATAACCAACTCCAACGATGCATTCGTACGCTGAGAAATTTCCAGTCGCTGTGCCATTTACCTCTGTACGTTTGAAGGTTCCATAATCAATATAACGAATCGAACTAGCCACTAAGCCATTTTTTATCGTTTTTCCGTATGCAATTTGACCATAATTCACACCTCCTGCCAAGAGAGCGTGATTGATACTCAATTGCTTGTTCATTTTTTCATTGTATAAGGAAGGATTTATTACCCCAAGGTTGATGTCCTGATCCTGAACACTGATAAAGTCATTGCCTAGTCCTGCGGAACGTGCGTTAAAAGTCAAGTTCAATAGCTGAAAAGTCGCATTTCCACCTGTTTGTGCGAATAGAAAACTACCTAATAAACTGAAAAATAAAGAGGCAATTAATTTCATGTTCCGAAGATAACGCTTGGTGTTGGAATAAAATTGTTTCATCAGATTCTTTTACCAATTTCGATAGCTTCTAACTGTTGAATCTTTTTTCCGTCAATGGAAAAACGCAAGATGGTTTTGTGTTGATGAAAACCCTTAAATCCACACGCTCCCGGATTCATCCACAGCATGTTATAGCGCGCATCATGTTTTACTAATAATATATGTGAGTGACCGCATACGAATAAATTGGGTGGCTTTTTTTCAAGTTCATCAAAAGTCTGTTTGGCATATTTTCCGGGCTTTCCTCCAATGTGTGTAATTAAGATATCAACTTCTTCACATGTGAATCGATTGAATTCAGGTAATTCTCGCCTGATTATATGATTGTCAATATTGCCATACACCCCTCTAAGTGGTTTAAATTGACGCAAATCATCCAAAACTTCGATTGAACCGATGTCTCCTGCGTGCCAAATTTCATCAACTTCTTTGAAATAGTGATAAATTTTGGGATCAATAGATCCATGTGTGTCAGACATTAATCCAATCCGAATCATCTTTCTACATTAATAGTATCAAAATTAGCAATTAACATGAATTGTATTAAAATCTATTTATGCTTGGATCAAGTGGATTCAAATGAAAATGTACTTTTGTACTACAAATCATACAATCTTGCTCAATGGATGTGTTATTGCAAATTTCGTTAATTGTTTTTCCTGCGGGAATGGTTTTGTTGACTTCCATTTATTTTATTCGAAAAGAAACAGAAAAGGAAGCCCGTTCTTTACAGGTAGAGCTGAAAAAACAGCGTCAAAAATATTTTTTACCAACTAGACTTGACGCCTATCAACGACTTGTATTATTAATGGAACGTATAGAGCCTGGTAGCTTGGTAATGCGCATGCATAATCCCATTGTTTCAGCTGCAACTCTGCAAGCTGAATTCTTAAGGACGATTCGCGAAGAATTTGAACATAACGTAGCACAACAATTGTTCGTTTCTCAGGAAGCATGGAAGTTGGTTAAAAATGCGAAAGAAGAAACCATCAAAATAATAAATTTGGCCGGGAGTAATCTACAGGAAAATTCTACAGGAATGGATTTGTCAACTAAAATCTTTGAAATCGTCGCTGAAATAGGAAAATTGCCAACAGAAGTTGCAATTGAATACCTTAAAAAGGAAATGCAAGAACTTTTTTGATGATCATATTAGACTAATCTGAATAGCTCCTATTATGATGATGTCTCCAGGAATTAACTTGGCACGTTTCCTGAGTTCTGTCAACCCATTTCGATTTACTTCACCATTTTCAACAAGGAATTTTGCATGACCTCCTGTATGAGCTACTCCTATGGCTTTAAGTAACTGGATCAATTCAATAACATCCCCATCTATTTTAAATGTTTGCTTTTTCATGAAGATTTTTTATGAAATATTTCGTACAATTCATCAGCCGCTTGAAACGATGTGACGGTCTCATTTAGGACTTCAGTTTCTTTTATCTTAAGAAATTTTTTCATTTCCTCATTTGAGTAGAAGTCATTGATTATTCTCTCTTTTAATGTTTCTTCTAACCAATGAATGTCCTGCAATTTGCGTTGCTGATGAAACCATCCATTTTCTGTAGTTTGCTTTTTATATTGTTCAATGACATCCCAAATTGCATCAATGTTTTTATTCTGCAGGGCACTACACGTAAAAGAAGGAGCATTCCATCCACTTTTTTTAGGGGCAAATAAGTGCATGGAATTAGCATATTCTCGACTTGCCAACATTGCTCTTTTCTCATTATCACCATCTGCTTTTGTAATTACTAAAGCATCTGCCAATTCCATGATGCCACGTTTGATGCCTTGTAGCTCGTCTCCTGCACCTGAAAGCATTAACAACAAAAAAAAGTCTACCATCGAGTGAACCAATGTCTCAGATTGACCTACTCCAACTGTTTCTATCATAATGCAGTCAAACCCTGCTGCCTCACACAGTAAAATGCTCTCTCTCGTTTTACGTGCAACACCACCAAGTGAAGTTCCTGCTGAACTGGGACGAATGAAAACGTGCTGCATGGTTGATAGTTCATTCATCCGTGTTTTATCTCCTAAAATACTTCCGCCACTGCTTGAACTAGAAGGATCAATAGCAAGTATAGCAATTTTTTGACCCTTACTTAAGAGTGCTTTTCCGAAAGTTTCAATAAATGTACTTTTTCCTACACCGGGAACTCCTGTTATACCAATTCTAATTGATTTTCCACTGTATGGGAGAATCAGACGTAGTAGCTCATTTGCTATTTTTTGATCTGATTTCAATGAACTCTCTAGCAGTGTGATGCTTTGACTCAAGGTTTCAATGTTACCTTCAATCAACTTATGAAGCAAAAGAGATGCTGATAAAATTCCTTTTCGTTCTTTACGCTTTCGAAGCCAGTGTTGAAGGTGTTTTTGATTCATTTATAGCAAATATATGAAATACCTAAGCTTACAATAATTGTTTTAAATAAAAAAGAGGCTGACCTTTTTAGGACAACCTCTCAAAATCTACTCTCAGTATTTTGTTAATTTTTCACGATACGTTGCGTGTAATGTTTAGTGTCTGAGTCAATTTCCAAAATATAGACACCTTTAGGAAGTTCACTGATGTCTACTGATTTTATAAATCCTTTATTTCCTTTGGGAATATTGGATTGGACAACGCGTTCACCAAGTAAATTAGTTAGTCTTAAGGTGTATGCAAGTAGGTAAAAATAGGATTTACTCAGCAAGTCAATGAATACGTCGAAAAGTAATATAAATAATTATTCCTGAGATTAAGAGGTAAATTAATGGAACCATTATGTGATTTGAAAGTGATATGCTAACCAAAAATCCCGGAATGAGTAAGATGGTTAATAAGTGAAACTTTCCCTGATGTTTATTTTTTTTCAAATTGATAGATTTGTTCGGGGGTAATACAAAAGTCGAGGGGGACATCGTGAGATGAAAGATCATTCAACTCTACGAATTCATCAAAAAGGTGCAAGCCTATAAATCTACTATGTGAGGAACATTTTTGTAAAAAACGATCATAGTAACCTTTTCCGTAGCCCACTCGATGACCATTTTTAGCTATTGCCAATAATGGAACTAACACAAAATCAAATTGTTTTGGTTTTATCAATTTACCTTTGATAGGCTCGGGAATTCCCCATGTATTGATACAAAGTTGGTCAGGAGATTCGTATAAATAATGTTTTAGATTGTAGTCAAATTCACTTATTTGGGGTAATCCGATGTTAACCCCAATTGACATTCCTTTCTCAAGAATAAAATAGGTGTTTATTTCTTTATGTCGCTCTATTGGTAGAAATAAACTAATGATCTTTCCTTCCAATTGAAATCGTGAAAACAATCTATCGCAAATCAATTCTGAACGTCTATTGAGTTCATCAGCAGATAATTCAAGCCTTTTATGTTTAAAATAAATCCTACATTCCTTTTTAGTCATGGTTATTCAAGTAAAATGAGTTCAGAAATGTAAATCAAATTAATAAATATAGCAATTGATTGTGGAAATTTATGAAAATATTCAGTATTCAAACCTTTTAAATTAAATCTTCGTTAATTAGAATTGTAATCAATGTCTTTTTTATTTGTTTTGCAGGTTACTATCTAAAAAATGCACAAAAAATATGAAACATCGTTTTATCTTGTTGGGAATATTCATTCAGTCTTTTTATTCCTTCTCACAGGTTGTTGACTCTGTTACTGCTGTTTACACCGAACCCGAATATGTTGAGGAATCTTCTAATGTTGTTGAAGATACTTATATCTCTACGCGCATTGTCAATGGTCATTCGGTTGAAACCTTACACAAGGGAACACTTGAATTTATCATAGGACACAAGTTTGGTGAAGTAGCCGGAGGAGCTAATGAACTTTTTGGTTTGGACAATGCCTCTGATATTCGTTTTGGATTTGAATACGGAATTACAAATAATCTAATGTGTGGAATAGGTAGAAGCAGGGGGAATTTAGATGCATATAAATCAGTCATTGATGGATTTTTGAAATATCGTTTGATGCGTCAGGAAAAGAATAAAATCCCATTTTCTCTCTCGCTTTTGGCAGCGGCAAGTTATTCTTATCAAAAGGCTTCTCAAGATTTCAATAGTTTTACCTATTATCCGAAACAAATCGACCGTTTGGCGTATGCTTATCAATTGAATTTTGCTCGCAAGTTTAAAAACAAGTTATCTGTAGCAATAATGCCTACAATCGTTTACAGAAACTATGTAAACGCCAATGATGTCAATCTGCTTCCTTCAATAGGTACAGCAATAACATATTTCGTTAACTCAAAAACATCACTTTCCGTAGAGTATTACGCTAACTTATTGAATGATGACCGTAAACAGCCTAATCCGACAAATTCTAAATACTACAATTCACTGGCTGTTTCTGTAGATTGGATGACTTTTGGACATAATTTCAAGGTGTTTTTCGCAAATTCTATATGCTTTGGTGAAACACAATTTATTCCATTTTCAACTACGAGCTTCAACCAAGGCGGATATCGATTGGGGTTCAGTATCGGTAGAAAATACATTAAAGAATAACATATATTGCATAATCATAATACCATGAAAAAATCAATCATTTTCCTTTCTTCGCTATTCGGAATAATCTGTATTAAATTCTTGCTCATCTCATGCGAAAAACACAAAGTAGTTCCCATTGATACCAATTGTCCAACGATTATTTCATATAAATCTGATATCAAACCAATGATGGATTTATATTGTGTTAATTGTCATAGTCAAGGTAATCAATCTCCTGATCTGACAACATATCAAAGTGTATCAGCAACGTCTTCAAATTGTTTATCAAGAATGAATGACAAATCAAATCCGATGCCTCCCGATGGTAATTTGCAAGATTCCTTAATTCAAAAATTTGCTTGTTGGATTAGTCAGGGAGCAAAGAACAATTAACATTTTGTATATTTGAAAAAAATAAAGTTATGAAAAAAGTATTTTATCCTGTTTTATCGGTATTCTTGTTGCTTACATCTGCGTTTATGTCTGTTCAAACGCAGGAATGGAAAATTACTTCAGAACATTCTATCAAATTTACCAGTAAGGACCCCTCCGGAATATTTAAAGATTTTAAAGGAACGATTTTATACGATGAAAAGGATTTGTCAGGTTCCAAATTTGATGTATCTATTGATGTATCTTCTATATCAACCGGAAATGGAATGATGAATAAAAAAGCCATGATCGAAGAGTGGTTTGATGCTGAAAAATATCCTCAAATCAAGTTTATATCAAATAAAATCGAAAAAACAGATCGAGGCATTTCAATTTATGGTGATCTCAAGATGAAAGGAGTTAGTAAGCCAACCAAAATTAATGCGGAAGTGAAGATTTCAGGCAATAAAGCTAGCTTTTCGGGAACTTTTAATGTGAACAGAATAGATTTTAAAGTAGGAAAGAAAAGCGAGGCTGTGCCGGATATCATGAAAATTGAATTCGATATACCCGTAACCAAAAAATAAAAAATATGTTTAAAAGATCTCTTTTATTGGGAATAACTGCTGGTTTACTTTCCGGTGTTTCCAGTTTGATAATGGCAAGTATTTACAAAGAAGCGATGTTTGTTGATTTTTCTCCGGTAATTTCATCAATGCAATACATCGGTTCCTGTTTGTTTGGATGCATTTTGGCGTCTCTTGGTTTTGTATTAGCAACCAAGTTCGCTCCAAAATTTGGTGAAATCATATTCAATCTTTTATTTTCTCTTTTGACATTCGCAAGCTTGATTGGTCCTTTAATGTTCAAGTTTCCACCGGATTTAGATGTTGATGGGATTGATGAAATTACGATGTATTTCATTCCTTTCACTATGACTCTTCACTTCTTACCTGCATTGATTTGGTTTGCTTTGAAACCACTTTTTATCAAAAAATAAAGGTTGATTACCCAAAAAAAATGAAGGTCCGGCATTACTGTCGGACTTTTTTTATCCGATACGTCTTGTTACCAAGTCGCTTACTTTTTTGAAAAACTGATGAGGTTGATAGGTTCTCCATTCAATATCTTCCAACTCACCCCCCATAACGAAATAATGATCAATATGGATGCGCTGAAATTCACGAATCACATGTTCATGAAAATTGACTAGAGCAATCCACCCATCCTCAACATCGTCAAACCATTCCTCATAATAACAATCATCAGAATAATGAAAGTTTAAAACATTTTCACCAATCAAAATAAATTTGTTAATGCTTTTCGTCATAATAGGCTCAATAATGTCTCGTTTAAAAGTCATTATGTCATTTTCAATGGCATCGTTCCATTCACCAATGAGTTCGATTATTGCATAGGACTCGTCATAATCAACAAATAAAATTTTGATGAATAGGGTAGGAGATTCCATAGAATCCCACTGAGGATGTATGTAAAAATTGTAAATTGCTTGGTTGAATTCAAATTCACTGTATTCACGATTATAGAAAGGTGAATTCGGATCTTCAGAAGCAACGTAATAACCTCTCCAGCCAAAAAATGGTTCAACAAAATGCATAAATCAAATTTAAGGAAGTTAGCCCCTGATTCGACACTTTAGACGAATAACTATAGAATAATTGGGTAAAATTAACAAGCAATAGCCATTAATTAGATGTTAGATCATCACAATGTAGATAGATCATTTCTTCCAAAATTAATTGTGAGGCTAAAATCAATTGGGAGTAGTTTTGGGAATTGTTTCCAAAACCACCGGCTGTTGTTAGCCAAAGTTGTTTGATTAAATCTTGATTCCCACAACAAGGTTTTATTTTGGAAAGGACAGCTTCAACATTACCGGATCCGGCATGATATACATGCATTACCAACAGACGAAACCAAAGATCATTTTCCTGATAGCTGATGCCATGCCTGTGAAGGATTTGTTTAGCTTCAGGTATGCATACGGTTTTTAATAAACGAGATGCTGCAAAAGCTGATTTTTGAAAATCTGCTCTTTCGTCTATTGTACTATTAACAATCAAGCCATAGGATTTGGCTACACTAGCCATCAGTTGAAAAGGACCAAAAGCACCTGTAGATGATTTTTTTAGTTGACCCGGACTTTCAATCAGTAAGATGGCTTGGGCATACCACGGATCTACGTCATGAGTTTCAAAGGCACGAATTCCATCTGATAAGTTTGTGATAACATCTTTAAATCGATAAAAATCATTTTTTCCGATAGTCACAAAAATACGGTCAATCGCATGAAGACCATGTGTTTTTCTCAAGCTGTCTTTAAATAAGTTCTTAGCTTCTTCTGTTTTTAACATCCATTGTTTTGTTGGTATTTTTGTTAGTATCTCTCTGGATGATGCTACGTTAATAATACATGTGTCCGGTGATAATAACATGATCTCTTTCCAAAATATTGTCTGCGGAAGCATGTCCCAACGTTCTTCATGTAATGTATTTGCATCCCAAAAAACATGATTTTGGCGATTAAAGTAAACGCTGACTTTTTCGTTTTCCCACTTTTGTCCTTGAGAAAAAATAAAAAAGGGAGTACAAATAAGGATGTAGAGAGTGTTTTCCATGAGTTCGCAAATCAACAGCGTTATAAACTTAGTTTTAATTAAAATAAGATTTCAGGATGACTATTTTCAATTAATAACATTCCGATGTAGATAACGATATAAAAACTATTTTTGGGTATGCATATCGTGAGTAAAATACTTTCATTTCCGATAATAGTATTAGTAAAAATTTATCAATGGATAATATCTCCACTATTTCCAGCTACATGTAGGTATAATCCGACTTGTTCTAATTATATGTTGGAAGCCCTAAAGACATGGGGGCTTATTCGCGGTTTATTTCTAGGGATCAAGAGAATTGCTTCTTGCCACCCCGGAGGTGGATATGGCTATGATCCTGTACCGCCCAGAGAAAACAAAAAATAAACTAATTGTTCAACTTATTGAAAGTTAATTCAATAAAGTTTATTTTTTGTGATAGATATGGGAGTTTGTGAATCTGTCGATCACAGTCATTTAAAAACAAACAATCAGTAAATACGCCTCTATTTTCCTATTCTAACCTCCTTGATGGTAGAAAAGAAAATCACTCCATATCCGATTGCTAACATCAAATGAAAGGGAGCCATTCCCAAATCGCCATAAACGATTCGATTAATAGCTGTAAATCCAAAAACAACCATAAAGAATCCTTCTGCGATGTTGATAATTGACAGTTGTTTTTTGTCATATTTATTTCCCTTGAATTCACTTTTTTGTGAAACATTGAATTTGGGAGTTCTGACAAAAGAACTTTTGATTCCAAAGTATCCTTCCAAAACAGCAACCGTATTACTCAATGATAATCCCATAGAAACGACTAAAAACTGAAAAAAACGACCTATGAATCGGATAAAACTTTGCAATTTTTTAGAGGTTTTATCTCTGTATGCATTCCAGTAATAGTACATTAAAAAAATAGTACTTACTATAAAAAATGCCATGAAGCGAAGAATGAAATTCAAATCAGAGAAACTGTCTTTGATGTGAAGAACAAGTAAGCTCAGCAGGGAAACAATAAAAATAAAAACGAAAACGCTGGAATTGAAAAGATGCGATAAACCATGAATACGATCGGATGTTTTTACATTCTTCGCTTTTAAAATCGTTTTCCACATTTTCACAAAACACTCAGCGCCACCTTTCATCCACCGATGCTGCTGACTTTTAAGGGCAGACATCGTAATGGGTAATTCTGCGGGAGCAATAACATCCTCAAGATATTTGAATTTCCAACCTTTGAGCTGCGCACGATAACTTAAATCTAAATCTTCGGTAAGTGTGTCGTGTTCCCATCCACCGGCATCTTCAATGCATTTTTTTCTCCAAATACCTCCTGTTCCGTTGAAATTGATAAAATGACCGGCTGCATTTCTTCCGCCTTGTTCAATAGCAAAATGTCCGTTCAATCCAAAAGCTTGTAATTCGGTTAGAACAGAATATGTTTTATTGATATGCCCCCAACGTGTTTGTACAACTCCAATTTGTTCATCCTGAAAATAAGGAATGGTTTTTTGTAACCAATCACTTTCAGGAATGAAATCAGCATCAAAGATGGCAATGAAATCACTTTTTACTTCGTTCATTGCGGCATCTAAAGCACCGGCTTTGTAGCCTGTCCTGTCAACTCGATGGATGTGTTGAATGTTGATTCCGCGTGCTGCTACTTCAGCTACTTTTTTTGAAATAACATCTTTGGTTTCATCTGTGGAATCGTCTAAAACTTGTATCTGAAGTTTATCCTTGGGATAGTCAAAATTAGCAATGGTTTCAATAATGCGTTCAGCAACGTACAGTTCATTAAACATGGGTAATTGAACTGTAACATTAGGTGTGTTTGTCGGATCGTAGATAGGAGTTACAGTTGTGTGGTTTTTCTTTTTGTTACGCGCATATGTAATTGCTAACGAAAGTTGAAGCACGCTGTAAAAGAATATCAATACTAAACACAATCCATAAATAGTTAATATTATTTTCCCGGTTAAATGAGACCAATAATGCTCTTTAATGTAGGTTGTTCCATTCGAAGCTTTCATTTTGCGGTCTCCCCAGTTAAACAACCATGATACTTTTAAAGATGCAGTGATGGGGGTTCCAAAAGTGAAGTTCTTCAAATGATCTTGATTGATAATAACCCTGAAGGTATTGTCCATGTAATCGCGATCAGTCACATGGAAATCATAGTCTCCCAATGGGATGTTGTGAAAGGTGAAATGACCGTCATTGTCTGTTTCAACATAGTATTTTTTCTTGGTTTGAATATTTTGAAGCATAATTTCCAGCTCGTCAATTTCTTCTCCTGTTTTCTGATCAATCATAATCCCTTTAACAACTTTCGACATTTGAGAGAATGTCTGTGTTGGATTAATCAGGAAAAAAGAAAAAAATAACGCTAAAAAAAATAACCTGTTCATCAATTCAGTATTATTGGGTTAGTAGTTGAATGTGTAATCGATTAATCAATAATTAATAAAAGTTGTAATTTGAGCGTTATTTCCAGACCCCCATTTTATTGAATTTTTCGATTCTTTTTTCAATGCGTTCTTCGGCATTCATAGCTTCAAGCTCTTTAAGATATTTTTTAATAGCTTTTTTTACGTTTGAAAATAGTTCATCTGAGTTTCTGTGTGCACCATTGATAGGTTCTTTAATCACATCATCAACCAAACCATTTTTTTTCATATCCGATGAAGTGAGTTTAAGCGCATCTGCAGCTCGTTCTTTGTAATCCCATGAACGCCATAAAATGGATGAGCATGATTCAGGAGAAATTACAGAATACCATGTGTTTTCCAACATAACCACTTTATCTCCGACCCCAATTCCCAATGCTCCACCTGAAGCACCTTCACCTATGATAATGCAAATAACGGGAACTTTAAGACACATCATTTCGTAAATGTTGCGGGCAATAGCTTCTCCTTGACCTCTTTCTTCAGCTTCTAAACCGGGAAAAGCTCCGGGCGTATCGATGAATGTAACGATTGGTTTATTAAATTTCTCTGCTAGTTTCATTAAGCGAAGTGCCTTACGATAACCTTCAGGATTGGGCATCCCAAAGTTTCTGTATTGACGCATTTTAGTGTTGATTCCTTTTTGTTGCCCGATAAACATAATCGTTTGCCCATCTACTAATCCAAAACCTCCTATCATGGCTTTGTCATCTTTGATATTTCTGTCGCCGTGGTATTCCTGAAAGTTGGCATCGGTGATGGCGTTGATGTAAGCCAACGTATAGGGTCTGTCCGGATGACGAGATAGCTGAACACGTTGCCATGGAGTTAAATTGGAAAATATTTCTTTGGTTCGTTCCAATAGCACTTTTTCAAGTTCATTGATTTTATCAGTCATATCTATTTCCGTACTCGAACCAATTTCTTTGGTTTGAGCAATCTGTTCTTCCAATGCTTTCAAAGGCTCTTCAAAATCTAAATAAGTTGACATAACACGATTTTTAGGGGTGAAAGTTACAAAAATACTTTCGTTATCCTACCTTTGTCTAATGATATTATTTCCGCCTTCAAAGATTAATCTCGGACTCAATGTGCTATACAAAAGGACGGATGGTTACCATGAGATTGATACGTGTATGTTGCCAATACCGTTGAAAGATGTCTTGGAAATTTTACCATCAGATAACTTTCAATTTGTTCAATCTGGATTATTGGTGGATGGAAAGCAAGATCATAATTTATGTGTAAAGGCCTTTGATCTGCTGAGACAAAAAAGAAATATTCCAAATGTTTATATGCACCTTAGAAAACAAATCCCGATGGGGGCAGGATTGGGAGGTGGGTCGGCGGATGCCGCCTACGTATTGTCTGGATTAAATCAACTGTTTCAGTTGGAACTAACTCTCGGAGAACTGGAACAGATTGCTTCCGAATTGGGGAGTGACTGTCCATTTTTTATGAAAAATGTACCACAAATAGGTGGTGGTCGAGGAGAACTATTGAGCCACATAGAATTGAATTTAAATGGCTACTATCTCAAAATACTGAATCCGGGTATCCACTCTGATACAACTCAAGCCTACAAACAAATTTGTTTTTCAAATAGGGAGATGTCAGTGCGTGAAGTGTTAAGTCTCCCGATTGATTTGTGGAAGGACAAACTTCACAATGATTTTGAAGACCCTTTGTTCAATCAACATCCCTTACTGCAAGAAATCAAAGATTCATTATACAATGAAGGTGCTGTTTATGCTGCTATGTCGGGAAGTGGTTCTACCATGTTTGGTGTGTATGAAATTCAACCAAAACGATCGTTTAAAAATCAACCTCAGATGCTAGAATTAATCTTTCAACTTTAAAGATTTTTTACTTGCTATATATATAAGGTATGGTTTTAATTTCTTTTATGATCTATTTTTGTGTGCTATGTTTGGTGATATATGCTGATTTATAGTCAGTTATTACCATTTGTTCCTCTTGTTCTTTCTCGTTTCGGAGTCTTAACCTAAAAATAGTTAG
Organism: uncultured Akkermansia sp.; assembly: GCA_964526595.1. Taxonomy (GTDB): domain Bacteria; phylum Bacteroidota; class Bacteroidia; order Flavobacteriales_D; family Crocinitomicaceae; genus M0103. The sequence goes on from CAZGJF010000002.1 coordinate 88,268, forward strand.
ACGAACAGTCCATGACTCTTAACAAGCGAAACTTTTTTCAACTTCAATTTTTCTTTATTTATAATTGACTCATAACAAAAAAAGGGACTTTTGAAGTTTATTTAGACTCATTCTAAAATACCAAAAAAAGGATATTGTAACATCAATCGGTCTGTATTTTCTTTGTCGCTCAAAACGAAAAAGAGTATGAAGTCTGTTTATTTATCCATTATTTTATTTTGTTCACATAGCATATTGTATGCACAAGACACTACTGTACATCATCTTTCCGATGTGCTGATAAGAGCTTATTCAATGGAGAATTTTTCAATTTCTGATTCTATTTATCAATTTCGAATTGTAGCTGGAAAAAAAGTGGAGGTAGTTACCCTTAATAACATGAGTAACGATCTCAGTACGAACAATTATAGGCAAATTTTCAAACGTACACCCGGAATTTATGTGAGTGAACACGATGCTTCAGGACTTCAAACCAGTATATCGTCTCGAGGTTTAAGCGCAAATAGATCATGGGAATTCAATATGCGACAAAATGGATATGATATTGCTGCGGATCCATCCGGGTATCCAGAAGCATATTACACGCCAACACTGGATGCGGTCTCAAAAATTGAAGTTTTCAGAGGTTCTTCAGCTCTGCAATACGGAACTCAATTCGGAGGAATGATTAATTACGTTTTAAAAGACTATAATGGCGATAAATCCATTGCATTTGAAAATACTCAAACAGTTGGTTCTTTTGGACTTTTTAATAGTTATAGTGCTATTGGAGGAAAAAAAAATCACTGGTCTTACTACGGTTTTGTTCACCATAGAAATGCAGATGGATTTAGACAAAACAGTATATATAAAGCCCAAAATTACTTTGGAAAACTGACGTATGAAATGATGAAAGGTAAGTTGTCTGGTGAATTTTCAAAAAGTTATTATTTGAGTCAGCAACCCGGAGGAATCGTTGATAGTCTAATGTTAAAACATGCTGATACTTCATTTCGATCGAGAAACTGGTTTGAACTAAATTGGAATGTTGCTTCGCTGCAAGGAGAATTTAACCCCACGAAAACACTTAAGCTAAATGGTTATTTGACCTATACGTTTGCTGACAGAAACAGTGTCGGCTTTCTAAAATCGATCTCTATTCCTGATACCATTGATAAATTGACAGGGTTATACAATGCAAGAGATGTTGATATTGACAAATACAAAACGTTGTCATCTGAAATCAGATTTAGTCAATCCTATCAACTAGCCGGAAAAGTACACTTACTAACCGGTGGAATCAGATTTTGTCAAAGTTATATTGATAGAAAACAAAAGGGAGTAGGAACAGAAGCTACAAACTTTGATCTTACTGTATCTCAAAATGATTTTCCAAAGCATTTTATATTGGGAACACAAAGTATAGCAATATTTGCTGAAAATTTATTCAAAATTGGTGCTCGTTTTTCTCTTTCTCCTGGTTATCGAATTGAATCAACTGTAGCCACAATGGAAGGAAGGAGTACAAGTATTACAGGTGGAATATTAAACACTGATCAAAAGAAAAGATTGATTTTATTAGCAGGTGTTAGCAGTTCTTTTTGGTTGATGCAAAATTCGAAGTCTAAATTAAATTTATACGCAAACGTGACTCAAAATTATCGTCCGGTACTATATAGTGAATTGATTCCATCTTCTACCACTGAAATAGTAGATCCAAATTTGAAAGATGTTCACGGTTTCACTTCTGAAGCAGGCTTGAAAGGTACTTTCGTGATGAATATCAGCCAATTTACTTTTGATATGAGTAGTTTTTACATGTCTTACAGAAACAAAATAGGTTCGATAAATAATAACACACTAAAAACTAATATTGGAGATGTTGAAAGTAAAGGACTTGAAATGTATGCTGAATGGACTTTGTTTAATCCCTTTTTTAGACAATCATTCTTTAGTGAGAAATTGGCTTTATTCGTAAGTGGAACAATTCAGAAAGCAAATTATTTACGATGGGATAATCCTTTAATTGCAGCAGATAGTAAGACATCTGTTGTCGGAAAAAAAGTAGAATATGTTCCTAATCACATTGTCAGGGCAGGATTTTATTATGATTTCAAGGGCATTACTTTAAACTATCAGGTATCTTATTCCGGAATGGTTTTTACAGATGCTGCTAATACCATCGAGGCGGATAAAGATGCAAAAGTAGGCTTGTTAAAAGCGTATTCCATTCACGATTTTTCAGTGGGCTATAAAATAGCAAAAGCTTATGCGCTGAAATTGGGAATTAATAACTTGTTAAATGAAATCTATGCGACACGAAGAAGCAATGGTTTTCCTGGGCCCGGTTTGCTTCCTTCTCAAGGAAGATCTTTCTATGGTACATTGATTGTTAAATTCTAATTGATTTCTGAAAGCTAGGCAATGGTTTTCAGTTGATACTATTAATACGTAGTTGTTTAGCAAATCATTAATTTTGAATATCATTTAATTGAAAATCAATTTTTTAATAAGTCTTTTGCCGTTGTTATCCTCAAATAAAATCATGTATACTCCTCGGTTGAGCCAGTTGAGATCTATATTGATTTTGCCGTTTGATAGCTTATTTTCCAAGACAGATTTCCCGAAAACATCAAAAATTTGGAAAGAAATTGTTTCTGTTTCTTCACTTGATATGTATAGATTTCCCATAGTCGGATTGGGATAGATACTTATTTTTATTGGTGTAGAATTTTCGCTTACCAATGCACTGCTATTGGGGTCGTGTTCCAAGTGAAATAGACCCCCAAGGTCATGTCCGACAAATAAATTTAACCTTGAGTCTTGGTCAATATCGTTGACCCAAAAAGAACTGTAAGCGCCTGTTTGAAGCCCTAAAAACTGGTCTGAAACCAACTGAAAACTGTTTCCGGGTAACAAATGATCAGCGATGTCTGTGTAAAAATGAAGTTGCCCATCGATGCCTCCCAAAAATAAAAAAACAGTATCGTGATACCTAAAAAAGTGAGGTGTAGCATAACCATCCGGAGTACTGCTTGCAATATCAATGGATCCAAGCGAATCGTTTATCAATTTGAAAATAGGGGAGGTGATGCTTCCTACGTTTTGGTAATAAGCTAATTCTCCTGTTTTTTTTCCAATAATCAAGTCTAATAAGCCATCATCATTAAGGTCAAATAATTGTGGACTGGCAAATTGCCCCGATGAAATGGTGTTGCCAAGATCATCTGTTAATGCAACTTGCTGTTGACTGAAAACAGGCGTAGATCCGTTGCTGTTATTCACAAAATAACGGATGGTACCGTCCTCAAGTCCTACTATTAAATCCGCATCATCGTCATGATCCAGATCTCCAAAAGTAGGCACCATACGTAAGCCAAGTGACTGGCTGCTAAGATTCAAGAAATCATCATCTATAAAGGTGAATTCCGGATTGACAGCAGTTCCTGTGTTTTGGTAGTACGCAACACTACTCTCCTTTGAAAGAATTGGTTTGTAGCGAAACAAGTTGGCCACAAAAAGATCTTGAAGCCCATCTTGATTGATATCTGCAAATACCGGAATGCTGCCTGTGCCGTGCTCAATCATCTCATGTTGGAGAAAATCGTTGGTTTGGTAAACAAAAATGGGGTGTAGATTACTGCCTGAATTATGGTAGTATAGAATGCTTCGTTCGTTTTCTGAAATGTTCTTAGCATTCGCACAAACAATTAAATCCTTCCGATTGTCAAAGTCCACATCCAAGAAGAACGGAGCAGGAAATAATTCTAGGTTGGCAGGCAGGGAGTTGGATGGAAAAGCATCTTCAACGCTTATCATTGCTGAGTTTGTGTTTGGCTCTGTGCCCCCATTGGTAAGTAAGATTAAATTTGGATAGGCAACATCTCCAACAAGTAAGTCTAAAACACCTGAGCTATCTATATCTAAAGCTAAAACAGTTGATCCTGAGTGCTTTGTTTCGAGAATTGGTTTTTTGTTGCATGAGTTTTCAGGATCGTGTGTAGGTGATTCCGCACCGACAACATTTCCCTGAGTACAAGGCAGTGATTGATCATTTAAAATCATACTATTTGTGTTCATATCCTCACTAAATAAACCCCAACATTGATTTTTAAGTACAAATTCTAAAGAATCAGGAACTCCATACTGTTCCATACTCTGATTTTGGTGATATTCTAGATGTTGACCGCTGATTGAGTAAGTCAAAATATCAAGGTCGCCATCTTGTTCTACATCTACCAATGCCGGAATATCTGTCGAACTCACGTACAAATTCATGACTGTACCGTTGTAATCAGAATAAAGCAATTCTTTAGCAACAATCCACTGAATACCGTTGATAGAATCCCCCACGTTTCGGTAAACTTTCATTCCTCCTATGCCGTAGCAAAATAGATCGTTTCGGCCATCTTGATCATAATCAACAGTAGTTGCCCGGTATTTTAAATCGCTTGGGAAAAGCGAAGGCGTCTTAAAATCAAGGATGTATTTTCGGACTCCGTTCTCCAATTCCTGTCGAAATAAGCGAATGTTATTACTGCTCCTGTCAAATACAAACAAATCCATATCGCCATCAAAATCGAAATCAATCTCTGAAAATTGAGCATAATTAAGACCTCCGGCCCAAGCCAGATCAAGTGTATCATTGGTTTTAATAACAGTAAGATGAGGACTGTGCTCAAAGTTAAATTGCCCTAAATATTGGAATGAAATGAGAAGAGTTAGTAGTGAAAAATAGAGGTTCTTCCGCATGACTTTAGAGTTTTAAAATATCAAAAGTACCGACAATTTCAATGAAAATATGAAGTTTTAGAAAGAAGATGCGATAACTCATTATTTTTTGAGAGGCCCTTCTTAAGGGGGGTATTGATCAGGTCTATTGAACGGGGTTGATGATTTTTGGATATTGGTAAATCATTTCCAATCTGTTGGTGAGACATACCAAGATTGCCTATGGGATAGACTCATTAAAGGTTGATAAGTCCCCTAAGTTTGTTGTTACAATGCGGCATAATAGTAATATTTAAAAAAGAGACCAAGGCAGCGGTTCATTCATGCCAATTTCATTAAAAAATAATCCAATAATGAATTAATTTCAACAAATATTTTGCGATTTCAGATAATGTTGTATCTTGCATGTAAGAAAGCGTGTGTGTTTTGACACAAATTTGAAATAGATTCGATGTAATCATTTGATTAACAAAGATTAATGTTTATTTAAGCCAATGTTAATAAGCTTAAATAAATTAGAAAAGAAGGTTGATTTTAGCCTGTTTTTGCTCAAAAAAAATCCCTTGTTAAGACAATGTTAACATTGAATTGTTTGAAAAGTTATTAACAATTTAACATTTCAAATTTTAAATAGTGTTGAAAACCATGTGCACTTCCGTGTTAGTGCGGTTTACTAACGTGAAGTTTAATTTAATTACTGCTTTTATGAGAGCAATTTTACGCAAGTTGAAAAGTGTTTTTAAGAATCAGCAAGAGGGGATACCCACCTCCGTTCATTCGGAAACTGTGGTCACTGAGCCTGATTCGTGTGCTGTTGAATCTTCAATGGATTCAGTAAATTATTCTTTCGCAGAAGTCCCTACAGATGTAGGATTAAGACTTGCTGAAAGTAGTAGTTCTCCATCACTTCCTTCGCTGCCCCCCGGTAGGTTTGGGGCTCTCTATAAACCCATTGTTGCCTTTCGGAAGCGGTCGCTCTCTTGCATAGATGTGCAAGAGAATGTGTTGTTTGCAACCGAAGAGGTCGGCAGTTTCAACCTTGACAATCAGCGCAAAGCTGTCCATCATAATTTCAAAAGTTTCATGCTGAAACAATTTTATTCAAAAAAACTTTTTGTTAAATCTTCACTAAGAATTATGAAAAACGATTACTCAACATCAACAAGTAGATCCTCGAGATCAACATCAGTGTTTCAATTCGGCAAGTTGGGAGCAAGTCTTTGTTCCATCATGCTTGTTTTAGGATTGAGCAATAATGCCATGGCGCAGTTCATGGTTACGACCAACCAAGGTTCCGGTTTGGCGCCTAGTTATTCGAGTTTGGCAAGTGCCATCACTGCACTTAACTCGGCAACAATTTCGGGTCCGGTCGTCATAACTTGTGCTTCCGGTTCAGAAACTGCCCCGGTCGGTGGTTATAAGATAACTGCAACAGGTACTTCAACGAACACCATCACCATTCAGGGCGCAGGAGGTTCAGGTTCTTCAATAAGTACAATAACCGCTTCGACTAGTTTGACATCAGGTATTTTATACGATGCCATTATTAAAATCGTTGGTGGTGATTACATTACCATACAAGGTTTTAAAATGCAAGAGCATTCATTGACCCCTGTTACAACTGCAGGTACAAACAACATGACTGAATGGGGGGTTGCTTTGTTATATGCAACGACCACAAATGGCGCGCAAAACTGTACCATTCAAAATAACGTCATTTCATTAAACAGAACATATCAGAACACTTTTGGGATCTACAGTAGCTCTGTTCATGCTGAAACGACACCATCAACTTCTGCTACAGCAACTACTACAACTGGAGGTAACAGTGGTTTGAAAATATACGGTAATACAATTAGCAATGTTAACCTTGGTATTGTTGTTGTAGGCCCAACTGCTATCGCAGATCAAAATACCGGAATTGATATTGGTGGAACCGGAGGCAGCCAGTCAAATACGATTTCAAATTATGGAACTACAGGAACTTTTAGTACATACAACTTAGTTTCTGGAACAGTCAATGGAATTTTATTAAGAAACTGTTATGGTTTCAATGTTTCATACAATACGATTACCAGTTCGGATGGTGGTGTAACTGCGGGTACCTTAAACGGAATTCAAATTCAGGCTTCTTCAAATGCACCTACGTCTACATTCACTAACAACATAACTTACAATACGATTTCACTTCAAAGTGGTGTTGCTGCAGGAGCGATCAATGGTATAACTTATCCTTCAGGTTCTGCTAGTTCTACAAGTGTTGTAAATATCAACAACAACAATTTCACAAGGCTTAATCACTCTGTAACGGCAAGTGGTACGATAACAGCAATCACAATTGCAAGTGCCAATTTAACAACGAGCATAAGTAGCAATACATTCACCAATTTAGCTACAAATACAACCGGTAGCTTCACATTTATCTCTCACAGTATATCAATGCCTGCAAGTGGAAGTACTACGATTAGTAGCAACTCCATCGTAACTGCATTCAATAAAACCGGTGCAGGAGGAACTGTTACGTTGACAACAACTAATGGATCCTCTCCAAACACGGCATCTGTGATAATGCAGAATAACAACTTCTCAAATATTACTGTTACTGGGGCAACTGCTATAACAGGGTTTAATAATACTGATGGATCGAGTTCAGCTTCTTCAAAGCAAATTTCAAACAACACGTTCAATAGTTGGACAGGAGGTACAAGTGCAATCAATGCAATGAACTTCACATACTGGGGTGGCGGAACAACGAATAGCTTAACGAATAATACCATTTCCAATATTACAGGTCAAGGTGCCATTACGGGTATGACAATCGGAAGTACATTCAGTGGTTCAAATACTGTTGACATTGGTAACAATTCCATTTATGGTTTAAGTTCAATCGGAACAGGAGGTGCTGTTACCGGTATCTTGTGTTCAAATGCATCAACAATTATTAATTTAAGAAATAATACCATTTACTCGTTGTCATCAAGTGGTGCTTCGGTAGCCGTAAATGGTTTGACAGTTTCCGGTGCTGCAACTACCAATGTATATGCTAATAAAATATACAACCTATCTGGTTCAAATGCAAGTTCAACGGTGAATGGTTTGAATATCACAGCCGGCGCAACAATCAATGCTTACAATAACCTCATTGGTGACTTAAAGGCAAGTGTAGCAAATGCATCCAATCCGGTTGTAGGTTTAAATATTACAGGAGGAACTAACGCAAATATTTATTTTAATACAGTTAGTTTAAATGGTACAAGTACAGGTGCAGCATTTGGTTCAAGTGCTCTATCTGCATCTACTGCTACTAATTTAGATTTGAGAAACAACATATTAATTAACAATTGTACGCCGGTTGGAACAGGTTTGGCTGTTGCATACAGAAGAAGTTCAACAACGTTGACTTCGTATGCTTTGACATCAAACTCAAATATTTTTTATGCCGGTACACCTGGTGTAAGTAATTTGATTTTTTATGACGGAACGAATTCCGACCAAACTTTAGCGGCATATAAAACCAGAGTTGCAAATAGGGATGTTAATTCTAAAACTGAAAATTGTACCTTTACGAGTACAAATGGTTCAGATGCAGGATTCCTCCAATTTGCGAGTGGTACTGTTACCCAAGCGGAAGGTGGAGCGAGTCCTGTTTCTGGGATTACAACTGACTACAACGAAAATACCAGAAATGCAAGTACTCCTGATATTGGTGCTGCTGAATTCAATGGTATTACTCCGGCACCTCTATTTGCAAACATGTCAGCATCACCATCACTTACTTCACAGTGTACAAAAGCTGACAGAACCATTTCTATCGATGTAACAACTTCCGGAGGAACAATTACTTCTTCTGTGTTGAACTACAGCTACAATGGTGTTG
>CAZGJF010000003.1:0-42243 GCA_964526595.1 uncultured Akkermansia sp.
TTTAACCATTGCAGGTTATCAACAAAGTTATTAAGGTTTTTAGACAGTTTGACGTCTTACAACTTTTATACTCTTTTTAATAGTCTGTCAAGAGAAACAAAAATCAACTGCCCAAAAAGCAATTATATCCAAATTTTGTACTGTTGATTATGATGAAGAATTATTTATTCGATTAAAGAATAACCTTTCTTTAGAACATTCGAATGAACAAAAAACACTATCTATCTCAAGAATAGAATTTGCTTTAACGTACTTTAAAAATCAATTTGAAACAGGGAAATTAAACGTTGAAAAGATTGAACAATATATTTCGGTATTAAAGGATTCTCATATTTCAACTCACATTACTGAAGACAAAGCCGTTGCAGTCCAAATTTTTGAATTGCACAATTCACGTGGTGTAAAATTAAATACGATTGAAAAGGTTAAGGCTAAATTGATGAAAGCCATATATCTTAACACTAAAAAGGATCAAGTCGACTTAATAATTAAAAATATTCAAGATGCTTTTGGTAGAATTTACCGTTTTGAGGAAACAACTATATTAAATTCTTTTCGCGGAAATCTAGGTTTAGATGAAATACTTCTCATTCATTTGCGAATGATTGATGACGGAATAAAAATAATTAACCCAGAAACTAAGCATGTTTTCAACAGTCCAAGTAAAACAGGAAATAGAGAAGAGAATATTTTATTTTATATTGATGAAAAGTTAAAAAATAAAGAAAAGGTAAACATTACAAGTTACATAGAAAATCTAGTTAAAAAATTTGAAGAATCTGTAAAGATTATTGTTGAGGAGTTACCTAAATTGGATTTAAAAAATCCAATAATTGGTGATACCCTTATTCTTGAAAAGAATTATTCACTATCATTTTTTATTATCATAAAACATCTAGAAAGTTTAAATAAATTAGATGATAAATTAGATGATAAACTATTAACAACATGGGAAAAATTATTATTCACGAGAGATTTACATGATAAATACAAAGGATTATGGTACACCGATGACTTCGAATTGTTATTTTTCGAAATAACGAAGGGCATGAATAATGTACAAGATTTGATTGAAAAATTTGTAATCACAGGTTTTCGATCAAATAAATTTTCATTAAAAAGTGTAGTTGAAGAATACCTAAAGCAAAATGAAAGCATGATAATGAATAGTGCTTATAATTGGCACAAGGAAAAAATGATTTATTTGCTATACAAATACGAAATAAGTCTTCAAAATGATTGCCGAAAAAACCTGCGAGAATTATTGAAAAATGGCGTCTCAGTTGAACATATTTTACCTCAGGAATGGGATTTGGAGTGGACCATATTCAAAGACAACACATCTAACGACGCCAGATTATTTCTAGACAAAATTTACAAGGTAATCAATGGTATTGGGAATTTACTCTTGCTAAGTACTTCTGAAAATTCATCTCAAAGTAATTCTCATCCAATGAATAAAAATTATAATATTCATGGAGAGTCCTATGAAATTCATAATAAAAACAAACATATATGGAAAGATCATACTAAGTGGGAAGAAATAATTACAAGCAGAGGTAAGGCTATTTATAAATACCTAATTGAATTTATTGAAAACAAATAATAAACCACTCAAAAGAAGCCAACCCCAAAAGTTGGCTTTTTTATTACCCTAATTTTCCAAATCAAAATCAAAACGTCACTCTTTGGCGGTTTGAATCCTTTAGTTTGTACTGTATTCATAAATGTAGCACAAACATGATTAAAAAAGAAGTTCAAAATATTCCACAAAACAAATACACAAACGAACCTATTCACAAGAAAAAACTGCTAGAAGTAGCGTTTCTTGCGCAGGAATTATTGGAAAAACATCAATTGCCAGAATGTGAAATTTGTTTTCTGATGCATTCCAACGCCCGCGGAATTTGCTATAACAGTGGTAAAAAAATTTCGCTGCAAATCCAATTTAGTATTAATGAGGATATACGCAATACAATCTTACATGAAATTGCTCATGTATTAGTAGGATATAAAAACGGACACAACCTCGTTTGGAAAAAGAAAGCACTTGAATTAGGTGTAAGATTTTAACTTAAAAAATATATATGAAAATTCAAAAAAGTACCCTTTTACGATTCCTAAAGGAAAAAGAAAACATTTCAAAATCAGATTTTCAGATTCTCAAAGATTTGAACAATTCCAATGAAGAATATTTTGAAATTGAACCGAGTAATGCAAGCTTGGATTTAATTCAGTTTATCATTTTCAACGATTCTTCTATTGACTTTGAAACGAAAGCACAACTTACCATAGACTTTTTAAAACCAGCTGACACCAAAACTACCGAAGTGGATTTTTGGAAAATTAAAATTAAAGGCCTCTCTACAATTATTGAAATTTATGAGAAACACCTAAAAGATTTAGATTACAATTTAGACCTGAAATTAGACAAAAACATTGTTCCCGTTAAAGTAAAAATGGTACTTGAAAATGCAACGAAGTATCTCCCAAGGAGAATTAGTGTGAGTTATGAAATCAAAATATTAGATTTCAATACTACGCTTTCATTTACAATTACGAACGAAACAATTCAATATTACAAAAGTCGAATTAAAGACTTTAATTTAACACATCTATTAAGCGAAATTAAACTTTCACCTCAAGAGTATTCAATCGAGGAATTCAAAAAATCACTTGAAAAAACTGCCGAATTTCGTCACAAAGACGGCGAACAATTTCTTATAAATGGATCGGGTATGGAAACTAATTTTGACAGGTTTAATCGATTTAATAACTCAAGTAATTCCTTCAGAAATTTGAATACGAATAATAGTGACGGAAAAGTTATTATTGAAAATGAATTAGAATATAACAGTGATTCTTCCAATGATAACGCTTACACCAATCATCTTCCTTATGTTCGTGTTTTTTCGCTCCTTCGAAAAAAGTACTTTTTCGTCCATGTTGATGATTTAAAAGAATATAAATACGACCAAAATGCCATTGATAAATTAGTACTTCCTGAAGAAAATAAATACGTACTAAATAAACTTTTTTCAATAAATTCAAAAAACATCCATCAAGATCTTGTTGCGAATAAAGGTGGTGGTTTGATTATTTTGGCAGAAGGAGAATCGGGCACCGGAAAAACATCAACGGCCGAAGTATATGCAGAACTCAAAGGCAAGCCCCTCTATGTATTGCAAGTAGAGGAATTGGGAACTTCTTCAAAAGAACTGGAAAGTAATCTAACAAGGATCCTCAATAGAATACAAAAATGGAATGCAATTCTATTATTTGATGAAGTGGATATTTTTCTTTCTAAACGAAATGAAAACCTTGAAAAGTCAGCAATTGTAGGAATATTTCTTCGATTGTTTGAGTATTTCAACGGGATCTTATTTTTTACCACCAATCGAATGAACAGCTTAGATGAAGCAGTAATGAGTCGTGTTACATTGAAAATCAAATACCCAAAATTGGATGCTAATTCTCGTGAAAAAATTTGGCAACAAAACCTTAATTCCGCTGGTTTACAAATCAAATCTCTATCAAAATTAGCTTCAATTGAAATGAACGGGAGAGAAATTAGAAACTATGTCAAACTTTCTTCCATGCTATTTGAGAAAGAAGTAAAAGAAGCTGAAATAATTGAATTGATTGAACGATTTCCGAAAAGTTAATTCCATTTTGAATTATTTAGTAGCTAAAAATAACCCCTGATTTTCAAAGGGGTTAATTTTCATTTTTTGGTTGTTGTTTTCGAAAATGCCTCCAGCATCCCCTCAATATTTCCTTTCCCTACCGGGTTTTGAGAATGGACAAGGTAATCTGGCAATGGTAATTCATGATCCAAACAATAATTGACCAACCACTTGGCACAGGTCATTCCGTTTTGTTCATCCATGTCAGGAATTTCTGGTAAACCCAAATCGTGGTCAAAGGAAATGAAATCAGGTAATCCATGTGTTTCTATCCACGCTACAAATTCATTGTAGGAGCGAACTATGTGCCAGTCTGCCGCTAAATATAATGTGGAATCCAATCCGTGATTTTTGACAAAGCTCACACAATCTTTAGGCAAACGTAAATCATCAAGAAATAGCTTCATTTCTTCAAGGATTCTCGCCGTTTAAAATTATGCCACTTAAAATCGTCGTTTAATTTCAAATGTATGGCACGAATCAAATCGACACAATGATTTGCACCCCAATGAATCATAAAATCGTTATACAATTGATCAGAAACGCTTGGCATCTGATCCCCATACTCAGAGAAAAAATGATTAAACGCAATCACACTGCACAGATCATTTACAATATCAGTAATGTCGCTCATCAAGCTTTGATATTCTGGGATTACCTTATCGTGTTCGTGTTCTTGAAATCATGCATCGAAACTTTAGATATAATTCTAATTTCCGAATATTCTTTTATTCTGTGCTCACCTTCCGGCTTGTGTCTTTCAAGTAAGATGACATAGCTTTTTGAAAGATAATAGCGTTTACTTCTTGTGTAACTCATTCCATGAGACACGGCAGCGTGATACAAACTCACTAATTGCACATAAAAATGCCTCAAACGTGGGTTCTCGATAAAATCATCGCAGTTAAGAAAATCAATAAAACAGACTGCCTGTTCTTCAAGTGAGGGAACAATCGCTTGTTTTTTTATTGATTCCATTGCGAAGTTTTGGTCTGTTTCGGAATCCATTTTACCAAGAACACTAACTCATCCGGTTTTTTTCACCGTGGACATTTTAGTTACTTTTTCACCACCTCGAATAAATGACCAGGAATTCTTCCTCCACCTAATTTTTTCAGATCCAAACCATATATCCGCATAAATGCATCCTAAACTTCCTGTCCGCCATTTACCATGATAGGATTACTCATGTACTTGGAAGCGACTTCGACGCTCATTCCTTTTTCCAATCTCAATCCATTTGAATGACAGTTTTGCTTAGCTGTAATTTTAAATAGTGCCATAATCTATATTTTGATTTCGAAATTAGGATTCAAACACGCCAAAATGTGTCGTAGAAATTCAACTATTAATTTGTTTTGGGGTGAGGATTGTTGGGAAGATACTTTTCATAATAAAAATTTACAATTTAATTCATTAGATAATGTGTTATTAATCAATAAATTAAAAATATTTTTATAAGAATATGAATTACTTTTACTTTAACACTACTAACCGACTAAATTTAAAAACAGATCAATACTTACTGACATGAACAACTAATGTGTTTTTAAAATGACTTTCAACTTTTATACCTATATTTAAGTAGCAGAAGATAAAAATCACATTTCATCAGGTCACAATGAGCGGTATAAAATTATTTGAAGAAAAAAAGGTGCGTTCCCTATGGAATGAAAAAGAGGAAAAATGGTATTTTTCGGTTCAAGATGTGCTTGAGGTGTTGACTGAAAGTAAAGACGTAAAGCAATATCTAAAAAAAATGCTAAGTCGTGATGAGCAGCTTAAAAACAACTGGGGTACAATTTGTACCCTAGTAGAAATGGAAGCTCTTGATGGTAAAAAACGAAAAATACAAGCCGCAAATACGGAAAGCATATTACGCTTAATCCAATCTATACCTTCTCCCAAAGCTGAACCATTCAAGCAATGGTTGGCTCAAGTGGGAGCTGAACGAATCGCAGAAATTGAAAACCCGGAATTAGCACAAGCTCGAATTAGAGCAACTTACAAAGCCAAAGGGTATAGCGATGAATGGATTGAAAAGAGAATTCGAGGAATTCTAGTTCGTGATGAACTGACAAAAGAATGGAAGGAACGTGGAGTAAAAGAAGGTAAGGAATATTCCATTCTTACTGCCGAAATCAGTAAAGCAACATTTGGAATTGTCCCAAGTGAATACAAAAAATTGAAGGGACTAACGAAGTCTTCCGAAAATTTGCGAGATCACATGACCGATTTAGAATTGATTTTTACTATGCTCGGCGAAGCATCTACAACTGAAATTGCAAAAAACAAAAATGCACAAGGATTTGAAGAAAATTATAACGCTGCGAAAGACGGAGGAAATGTTGCCGGAAATGCAAGAAAAGAATTAGAGCAAAAATCAGGTAAAAAAATTGTGAGTAAAGAAAATTTTAAAAATTTAGGGGGAACTAATGAAATAATGGATTCAAAAAATGATTAAGTATGCTCGTTGATTGGCGCTAACTGTAATCAAAGGGATAAATTAGAAAATCAATAGGTTGTCTCCCATTTCATCTCTAATTCTCAATACAAAAAATTATTATACGGATAACGCACCTTGAAAATGCGGTGTACTTCGGAGTAAATGATTTGCTTTAATTCCTCAATATTGTCCTTGTTCTGTGCTGAAATGAACACACAATTGGTATTGTTCAATTTAGACATCCACGTTTTTTTCAATTCTTCTAATGAATACCCATTTCCATCTTCAGATTCATTCTCAGGTGTTTTGTAGGCATCTATTTTGTTAAATACCAAAATAGTAGGTTTTTCAGTTTTGTCTAGTTCATTGAGCGTTTCGTTGACTACATGATAATGGTCTTCGAAGTTTGGATGTGAAATATCTAATACGTGCACTAACAAGTCGGCCTCTCGAACTTCATCAAGTGTTGATTTGAACGATTCTACCAATTGATGTGGTAATTTTCGAATGAAACCAACAGTATCGGTCAATAAAAAAGGTAAGTTGTCAATCACCACTTTCCGGACGGTTGTATCAAGTGTTGCAAATAGCTTATTCTCTGCAAAAACATCCGATTTAGATAAGAGATTCATCAAGGTGCTTTTGCCGACATTGGTGTAACCTACTAATGCCACTCGAACCAGCTGCCCACGATTGCCTCGCTGAACAGCCATTTGCTTATCAATTTCCTTGAGTTTTTCCTTCATCAACGCAATGCGTGTTTGAATGATTCGTCGGTCAGTCTCTATTTGTGATTCTCCCGGACCCCGCAAGCCGATTCCTCCCTTTTGTCGTTCCAAGTGTGTCCACATTCGGGTAAGGCGCGGAAGCATGTATTGCAATTGTGCGAGTTCTACTTGTGTTTTGGCATGTGAAGTACGTGCCCTACTTGCAAAAATATCGAGTATGAGAATGTTACGATCGAGGATCTTGCATTGCAATTCACGTTCAATATTACGCAGTTGTGAGGGAGACAACTCATCGTCAAAAATGACTAAGTCAATTTCATTTTCTTTGATGAAATCCCGAATTTCTTCTAATTTTCCACTTCCAACGAAGGTTCGGGGATTTGCCATCGGTAATTTTTGCAAAAACTTCTTTTGCGTAATTGCCCCGGCCGTTTCTGCTAAAAATTCCAGTTCGTCCAGGTATTCATTGGCTGTTTCTTCTTTAATTTCCGGGGTGATGACACCCACAAGAACACACGTCTCTTCAACAGCGTCAACAGTTACATGTCCTTCTTGCATATCAGTATCTCATTTTGTACACATAATTTCCAACAGCACGAATGTTTGGCTCACTTTCCAATACATCTTTCATGGGAGGCATTCCGTTGCGACCATACTTAATTCGTTTGATGATTTCAGAAATAGTTAATGTAGATTTAGTCAAATCTTTCGCACCGGAAGCACCGAGTTTCCCGTCTTCACCATGACATGAAGTGCAATGGTTGACGAATAGTTCCTGACCTGAAACAGCAGTTTTTTTTTGAATAGCCCCAGTTTGCTTATCTATTTTTCCTGAAGTACAAGAATTTAACATAAACAGAATAAAGACGGTTCGTTTTAGAACCATCCTCCACCCAACATCGTCCTGAAAGGCCAAGGAATTCCGGCAAGAATAAGCAACAGACCAATCGCATACCAAACTACTATTTTTCCGTGCTTTTGAGCTGGTTCAACAGCATTTTCAGCTTTTTTTCTTCCAATTGTGACAATTACGATTGCCAAAACCATCAAAAGAACATGCTCCATCCCATAAAAACGTAACAAAGTATTTTTCATCCATCCAGCTGAAAACTGAACTTTATCGCTGATGAAATACAAAATGAAACCAATAGTAAGTTGTAAATGCAAAGTGATCATTGCAAATAAATTCAGCAACTTATCCTTTTTTTCGTATGTATTTCTGCTTTTGGAAAGCATCGAATTTAAAATTGCTCCAATGAGTAAAATCAATGCAACCCAGCGTAATCCGGAGTGAATGTGAAGTAAAATTGAGTTCATGTTTTTTTGGGTAAAATTAAGCATTGTTATTGTATGAAAAATTAATTTTTACACTTTTAGTTTACTTCTAATCAGCAGTTATAAATCATTATATTCTAACAACGGAAGTAAAACATTGAATCATGGTTGAAATAAGTTATCTTTAAATCAATTTTTGAGTTAACTGCTTTCCGGAAAATTCTATTTTTTGTACTTTCAACCAACATGTCCGAAACCCGTCAAATTTTTTCTCTTAAGCAGGTTGCAGCATCGATTCGTAAGACAATCGAAGAACGGTATCAGCAAATTTATTGGGTAAAAGGGGAAATGCATAAACTCAATTTGTTTCCCAGTGGGCATGCCTTTCCGGAATTAGTGCAAAAAGAAAACGATAAAATTGTTGCGCAACTTTCAGGAACAATTTGGAGCCATAACTTCCAACGAATCAATAAACAATTTGTAGAAAAGGTTAAAGAACCGCTGAAAGAGGGAACCACGATTCTGATGCAAGTAAAAATTAGTTTCAATGAAACGTATGGTTTGAGTTTACAAATACTTGATATCGACCCAAGCTATTCTTTGGGTGAGTTACAAAGGGAGCGTGAAGAAACTCTTAAAAAGTTGCAAGCAGAGGGGCTACTCAATTTAAATCAAAGACTTGACTTTCCCTTATTGCCTCAACGCATAGCCATTATTTCTGCAGATACAAGCAAAGGACTTTCGGATTTTAAGATGGTGTTAGAACATAATTCGTGGGACTATCGATTTTTCACCATGTTGTTTCCCGCTTATTTACAGGGCGATGCTGCTGTAGGATCCATCAAAGAACAGTTAGCACGCATTGAAAAGGTCAAGCACCATTTTGATGTGGTTATTATTGTTCGTGGCGGGGGTGGAGAAGTTGGCTTATCCTGCTACAATAACTTTGAACTTTGTAAAGCCATTGCGACATTTCCATTGCCGGTTTTGACAGGTATTGGACATTCAACAAACATGACCGTAGCTGAATTAGTTGCGTTTCGCAATGCGATTACCCCTACCGAATTGGCTGATTTCTTCTTACAGACCTTTCACGATTTTTCTGTTCCTGTTTCGGATGCAGGAAGATTGTTGCGCATCCACACCTCTCGCCTGTTTACTTTTCGAAATCAAGAGTTTACATCAGAAACAAAGCATTTTAAACATGCTGCTTCAATGTATCTCAATCAATCACACCATGTCTTGAAGCAAATCGGACAGACTTGTAAAAATGAAACACAGACGATTCTCAATCGAAACCGAGAGTGGATACATTTCCTAAAAAATAATATGAACCAAGGATTGAAACGCCTACATCAGGATAATAAGCGCAATCTGGATGATTCACAAAATAGGGTGATTCATTGGGTACGTAAAACCATTGAATTTGAGCAATACAATCTGCAACAACAAGAAAGTGTACTACGCCTGGTAGATCCTAAAAATGTATTGAAAAGAGGTTACTCCATTACTACAATCAATGGAAGAACAATTCAATCCGGGGCACAAATTTCAGAAGGGCTGCACATCCATACTCAAACTTACGATTTTGAATTAGAATCCATCATTACAAACATACAAACACATGAATAAAGAAGATAGTTATTCGGACGCCTTTGCAGAATTACAGCAATTGGTAAAAGACATGGAAAATGGAGAAATATCCGTTGATGAACTTTCTGTGAAAGTGAAACGTGCTTCCGAACTTATTAAAATTTGCAAAAATAAACTGACAAACACAGAAGAAGATGTCAATCAGATTTTGAAAGAATTGGAAGGGTAATTTTTATTTCAACGTCATAGATAAAAATTGAGACTTGTCGTTGTTTTTCATTAAAAACATCATGTTCCCTCCTCTTTGGATATTGACAGACGGATAAAGCAAATAATTGTAGGGTAACTTCAGATTATCTACCATTACAATCGGGGATGATAACATACCTTCATTTGTTACTGTAACGATAACCGGCACAATCGAATTATTCGAGTAATTCTGAGTATATTTTCTTGAGTAATCATTGTAAACTACTGTGAGTTTACCGTTTATAACAAAATACCCTGAAAGATACGGTTTATTGAAGTCGCGCGCATTAAATTCTTTTGATACATTCAATTCAAACTTCTTTGTACCGCTTGGATCAAAACCAAACATGTATTCATTCTTGTGAGAATAAACATAACTATAATCAAAACTCGCCGCACCTGTTCCTGCAGGAGGTGCAATTTTCTCCTCTTTGAATATTTCTGCAGTTAAAAATATGGTTGTTCCATTGACTAATAATTTACGAGCTGTCAGATTTTCAATCGGCTGATCAAAGAGTGAAAAAGTGAAACTATGTTCTGTTTTTCCTTTGTTCGTGAAATAAAAAAGACCATTTGCCATTTTTTCATTAACAGATACTGTAGCACGTTTATAGGTGGTTCCTGCAACAATTAATTCATTAGTTGGTGTCGTTGTTGCAGTATATGTTGTAATGTAATTCGGAAGTTCCGTTTCTAGCGCATATTGTTTAATTTCTCCGTCTTTGTTAACCTGATAAACTTGCAATGAAATCTCTCCATTTTTTGTGAACGTTCGTATCAACAAATAAACAGTACCGTCATTTGCGACATACGTTTCAATATTTCTGTTTTTAGTCAGGACACCATTTAACGAAATGTCGTGTGTTGCAGTCGCCTTTAGATTTGCGTCATACAAAGCTATCTTTACCTTAGCCGCTTCCTCTTTCACAAATGGCAATTCACCAATGACCGCCAATATCGACTGATCCGGTGAAACAACTGCATGATTTATCCCTGAATTCATTGTCTTTTCAAAAGGCATACTCAACAATACATCTTCATCAGTTGACACCTCTCCGTTTGAGCTGATATTGCGCGCAGTAACCGAATTTTTACCTGATGGTTTATCCAAATGCTCCACCATTGCATAAACATGATCTCCCAAGGCAACAACATCCAAAATACTAAATGAATTATTGAAAACACCTACGTTGATTGCTAATTTATTTTGGGCTAATACTTGTCCGTTAGTATTGAAACATTCTAAGTAAAATTGTTTACTTGCTTGTTCAAAAAATGTTGTAAAAAAATACTGAATTCCTCCAGCACTTAAATTTAAGTGCTCAGCACCTTTTTTAATGACAGTAGTCGACTCACTTCCAAATGTAGAAGCAACTTGTGCTGTAAGATTGACACTTAAAAATAATCCAAAAATAAGGGTGTAATTTGATAAGGAATTTTTCATTTTCTGTTTGTTTATTGTTCTATTTTAAATATTGGCAGTAAGCCTTTTTTTCAAATCAAGAATTAGTTTTTCATATACATCTTTGTCTTTGCGATCAGCATTTGACAAATCCAAACCATTAAACAAGGCAAGTGTACTTTCAGCAGCGGCAACATCTTTCAAAGCAAAATAAATTTCCATCAAATTGAAATAAATCATAGAGGTCACGTCTTTGTCGATACGTGCCTTTTTGTTCGTTAAATCAGATTCTGTCAAGGCCTTTTGATATAATTCAACTACACCCAACAATTTTGCAGAAGCACCATCTTCATCATCTGTTATTTGATTAAAAGCTGAAGATGCCTCGTTGAATGCTTTCATTAGATCCGAATAGGTGTCATCTTTTGATTTGACATAAAACAATTTTCCAACACGTTCTGTAGGCTTAAATCCAATACGGTCATTGACTAAATCACCTATCAATCTCAAATTATTCTGCAAAATTTGCTCTTCGAACTTTTGAACTATTTGTTCCTCATTAATATATTGACCAGATTTGGTTTCAGCTGATTTATAAATTTTGTATGTGTTTAACTCCTGAGGGGACAGATAAAACAACTCTTTTCCATCGGGCAATGAAACCTTAACAGACATTGTGTGTCTGTATGAAAATTCAACATGATAATAAGCAACGTTATTTGTTGTGGAAGCCCCATTTACGTAAGTCACCTCCTTTTTCATCTCGGACAACTGAACCGGTTTCGTGTAATCAAATCCATTGAGTACAACCTCGATTTTGACAGCATCCGTTGTTGAATTGGTAAAACCAGCAAGTGTTAAATAGGTTCCTGCTAACGCTGCATAATCGTATGAACGCTGTAATGTTGGTTTTGGCACAAAACGTCTGTACGGTTCCGATGGGATTTGTTTTACAGGCTTGTTATTTTCATTTAAAAGTTGTTTTTCAATTACTTTTTCTGCAAGAGTTTTCTTCTCCCATTCTGTCATTTCATTGGCATATTTATCTTCAGCAGCCTTTACTTTCGCCGGATAAGCAGCCAACTCTTTTTGGTATTCGGCTTCTGCAGCTGCTAATTCAGCTTCGTAGGCCTCATTTTTATGCTTATTTTCTGCTTCATAAACAGCAGTAATAGTAGATTGAAAGTTTGTTATACCTTTTGTCAAAGGTGTTAAAGGTAGCTTTGTGTACGTGTATGATACGTTTTCGGATCTGATTTTTTGCGAGAAAACAGGTAAAAACACAACAAAACATAACAAAAATGAAACTGATAAAGATCTTACCATCACTTGTAATTAAAAATTGAGTTTACGATTTGACAGACGTTAGATAATGTACTATAGTTGCTATGTTAATAGACAGTTTTATTAAAACGCAAGAATCTGTTTAACTAAAAAAAGACACTATCCCGTAAAGTGTATAGACTGAAAGTTTCATAAAATCAGTCTATCTACAAAAATAATCATAAATTGATTCAGAATGGTTCCCCAATGACGTATTGGCTGGAAAGAAGAAATGATTGTCTTTAAAGGTAGGCTGAGTTGAACCCATCAGTTTACGAACCGCCGTGTACGTTTCACTTAAGCACGATGGTTCTTCGGCAAACGCAGTAGAACTATGAGAGGCGCATTCTTAAGGTTACTTTTAAGAAACTTCTATTCGTTGAGCGGTTTGCGATTTCATCGTCAAATTTTGTTTGTCAGTAATACAAAGTCTTCGTTAGTCATCTCTGGTTTGATAATATCTAACACTGCTTGCAATGCTTCGGCTGAGGCATTAGTCTTGAAAGCTTTTAATAGTTTGATGTTTTCATCGAATGATTGAGCAGGAATGATGTATTTAAGGGACATAAGTAACACAGGAAATTCCACCTTCTGCATAATTCTCATGCTATTTTCATTTAATTCTTCAGCTGTAAAGTTGTTAAGTAATAGTTTTTCTGTCACACGTGCTTCGTGCAGAATATGCTCTAAGTATTTGCTATGAAAATCTGGAAAAGATAAATAAAATGAATGTCCAGTCTCTTCGTCTTGTTTGCCGTCCAGTTTAAAAAGCTGTAGGGCAATATCATCTTGAAGCTTTTCAAGTCTTTCGTGGTCTTCTAAATCATGTTTTGAAGCTCCTTGAACTCTTTCTTCCAATGGTTTTAGGAGGTCATCATTTTCTGTATGTAAATGATGTGTGAGTAAAAAAAATAGATCATTCCCCAGTTTTTTTTAGTTTGTCGATCTCCTGAATGTCAGAATAATTTGTTCTTCCTGCTAAAAGTGAAAACTGTGAAAGGATATTTCTTAGTCATTTATGAGATGCTGCGTAAGATTTTTCTTTTGTCATTGCGTTTTTATTTCTTAGAATGAATGTTTTTCTTTTTTTACACGTGTCGCCTCCTAAGTATTTTTGTTTACCGGTGATTTAAATATATACATTAATCGCAAATTCAATAAAGTTGTAAAAAAAAAAACGCTAAGTACCTGACCAGTAGGCTCGAAGGCGTGGGAGGTACACTCCGCTCAATGTTGGCTGGAGTCGTCTTCTTGATTAGTGGTATTTTTCATCCCTAAATTGCGAGCAATTGTAGAGTTCTTGACGCAAAACCCGTGTTATGGGCTGGTTTATAAAGGTTTCAGACCTTAATTGTTATTTATCATTCTATTCAGGGAATTATCAACGATTTGAATATCAGGGGTGGTATCCCCTAATGCCCTTTTCGCAAAAATGGATATTATCAACCCTTCAATTTCTCTGACACTTAAATTACTTAGACCTGCAATGTAATTGATAGATTCTGAACACAAATCCATTTTTTCAGACTTGACTAATTGTTTAATAATTATTTCCTTTTCTGTCACCGATGGCCTAGAGATGTTTATCTCTTTTTGAACTATTGGAACTTTTGTTCCTTCGTTATACGTAAAAATTATTTTCGTATTTACATTTGTGAGAACATCAACGATTTTATTACTGATTTCCTTATTTGAGCTTAAATAAAAACTATCGATAAGAATCAAAGATTTACTATTTAAGAATTCTTTATTCAATATTGTAAACTCATTATTTTTAGAGTTATTGGAAATCAAGTTTTCAAAGCTTGAATAAAATACTTCCTTTCCACTTTCGTTGGCTTCAATTTTGTTTAGGATAGCTAAAGCAAGGTGTGTTGCACCATTACCAATTGTACTGGAAATGCCAAGTACATTATACGGAGTTCTTGATATAGCATATTCAATTGCACTTGATTTTGCTTTTGTATTTGTGTCGAGAGCTATGAAATTTTCGAAACTTGAGCGTTCTTTTGCAGGATAAGTGCTTGAATATTTGTTTGTCATTTTATTAAATATAAATCTTTTGGTTGTTAATTTTTAACTTGTCCATAGCTAGTCTATAAGCGCTACAAACCTGCCTAAAATGTGCTTATTCAGTTGTATAAGCGCAGGTATTTTGCACTTTGCTAAAATAGATAATTTCTACAAACTGTCAAATGAATAGGATAATTCATCTCATTCAGAGTGGCATAATGTAAACCTTGAATTTAAGAAAGTGCCACCCAAAAACGCCACTTAGAGAAATAAAAAAAGCCTCACATTTCTGTAAGGCTTTGAATTTCATTGTGGGAGATGAGGGATTTAATTTCCCTACTACCCGACGTGCAATGGATGAAAGCACTTCTTCACTGCGTTCAGATTCACTTTTTTCATTTTTACCTCTTTTGAGTGTGCTCAAATTCGGCTTAAATGAAAAAGCACCATCCAAGGATAGTGCTTTCATCAGAGTGGGAGATGAGGGATTCGAACCCCCGACCCCCTGCTTGTAAGGCAGGTGCTCTAAACCAACTGAGCTAATCTCCCGAAAATTTAGCAAAAAACTTCGTTTAGTTTTCGTATTTTTGTGCAAATATAAGTGACTTTTTTGGTTTAACAAGGAAATCAACTAAAAAAATCACTGATCAGAAAAAAACTACCAAAAACTAAAATTGTGTCCTGCTCGGTTGCTTGCAATTTAATAGTGCTAACTGCTTCTTTCACATGACTGTATATCGGAATTTGAAGATCTTTTTTTCGAAAATATGTTTTCCAATCTGTTTCGGACAAGGAGCGTCTGGAGCTGAATAGGCAAACACTAGCATAGGCATCTTTCGGAAAATAGCCCATGATTTTATCATATTCTTTGTCTGAACTTGATCCGTAAATCAAATACAGTTTTCCTTGATTGATTTTTTGAATGGTCATCAGGGTTTTCCGTATTCCATCCTCATTGTGAGAAACGTCTAGAATCGTTAACGGATTTTTTGAAATTATCTGCATTCTCCCAAATAATCCGGTATTTTTAAATAGATTTTCTAGCCCATTACGGATTTGCAATGGAGAAACCTTAAACCCATACCTTTCGAGTATCTTCAGGGTACAAAGTGCAGTCTTCAAATTTTGCATCTGATACGCTCCCAACAACGGAGACTCATATCGTGATTTGATCGGATGCGATTCACACCAAGTGATCTCCGCATTATTCAAATGGGCAACATTGTTGAAAATCACTCTTGTTTGAGAGGTGCTCTCACCGATTACAACCGGTACGTTTTGTTTGATAATACCTGCCTTTTCGAAAGCGATGGACTCGAGTGTATTACCTAAAATAGAAGTGTGATCAAATGAAATATTGGTAATAACAGAGACCAATGGATTGATGATGTTAGTTGCATCCAAACGTCCGCCAAGACCCGTTTCAATAACACATAGCGTACATTTTTCATCTCGAAAATTTACTAAGGCCATCGCAAATGAAATCTCAAAGAAAGATGGAGTTGTCTCACTTGGCAGATTTCTAATCAGATTGCAAAATTTTAAAACGCTTTGTTCGGAAATCATTTCACCATTAACACGTATCCTTTCCCTAAAGTCGATGATATGCGGAGAGGTAAATAGTCCGGTTTTGAAACCTCCTTCTGTTAAAATAGAGGCAAGCATTGAGGAAGTTGAACCTTTACCATTGGTGCCGGCTACGTGAATAAATTGTAGCTCATTCTGGGGATTTCCAAGCAAATCACAAAGTGCCCGAATATTATCCAAATCAGGCTTGTAGGCCTCACTACCTATAAGTTGATAGGAAGGAAACTGATTGAAAAGCCATTCGATGGCTTCGGGATATTTGTTAAGTTGCATTGATTCTAACTGTCAAATAAACTTGTACCATTCCGGCACCTGGATCTTTGTTGTATTTGACTTGTTTTTTGACTTCTGAAATAACTTGATTTATAATTCGTTGATCCGTTGTTGTAGTTTTAGACGCAATATTACTCGCTGAAACAACTTCTCCATTTTCACTGATGGTTAATTTGAGATTAATGACTACCGAAACATCGGTCTTAATATGATCGACTTTGGGATCATTCAAACGAATTCTAGGTTTGGCAGTTCCATTACCACTACCTAATCCATTTCCTTGACCACCATTTCCGGCGTCATTCCCAAACCCCTTTCCTGAACCACTGCCGGAACCTCCTCCGTCTCCCCCCGATCCAAAAGGATTATGTGTTGATCTTTGAGTGCTGGAACTTCGATTTTCAGAATTGGGAGCAGTCTGATTATTTGAAGCCCCGGAGTTAACCTTCGTATCGGAATTGCTTTGGGTTAACATTTTTTCAGTTTGTGGTGCCGGTTCATCAATTGGATCACTAGTTGGGGTACCACTTCCGGATCCTCCTCCCTCTTCGGTTAAGACTTTTACATTATCAATAACAAATTCCTCTACAACTTCATCTGATTCGATTGGCGGAGTGTCTTGTGAAATCGGTGGATGAATGAAAAATGAGGTAAACCAAGCAATTACCAAAATTATTAGTATTGACAAAGCTGAAAATATAATAGCTATTAGCCTATCTTTTTGCTCCTCTGCCTCTCTGAACTGTAAAACCAACATAATCCGGTATCAATATCAATTAAAACGCATTCTAAAACCAAAAGTTACTATTACTCTACTGATTTTGTGGCGATGATGACCTTTAGTTTGTTTGTCATACCAATTTGAAGTAAATCAACCAAATCTTGCACCTGCAAATCAAAAGGAATTCGAATAATGACTGTATTATCTTTTAACTTCGCTGTTTCATCTAACAAAACGGATTCTATTTGATCAAAAGCTACTTCTGTTTTATCAACATAGTACTTTTTTTCCTTAGTTACAGTCAGGGTAACATGTGCTTTATTTGTTTTTTCATTACCTTTTGATTCAGGCAAAGGCACTTTAATCACATTGGGATTTGCCAAAGTTGAGATAATCAGGAAAAAGAGCAATAGAAAGAACATAATATCGCTCAATGCTGAAGTAGCAACCTCTACATGAAATCGTTTATTTCGCTTGATTGCCATCGTTCGGTCGCTGAATAAGGTTTACAAATTCCAAGTTGATTTTCTGAATGGTCAACGCATAATTATCAATCATTCCGTTCAGCAGATGATACCCCGAAAATGCAACGATACCAACAATCAATCCTGCACCACTACTAATCATTTTCTCATATAATCCACCTGAAATATTGCCGATACTGACATTTTCCGTAATCGAAATACTATAGAAAATCTTAATGACACCGGATATCGTACCAATAAAACCAAGCGTTGGAGCTATTCCTGCAATCAGTCCGAGGTGCCCCAAACTTTTTTCCATTTTACCAATTTCGATGTTAGCCATTTTCTCCATGTTAGATTCCACTTCGGCAATTGGTCGCCCAATCGTCAATACACCTTCCTGAATGACACTGCCAAAAGCTGTCTTGTCCTTGGCTAAGGTTGTCCTTACAGGAGAAATGTTTCCTGACTGTAAATTTGACTTGATTTCCGGTAGTAAAGCCTTATTGTATTTCGTTACTCGATGAATATATCGGTATTTTTCAACAATTACAACCAATGTGTAAAAAAGCAATATCGCAATGGGAATCAAAAAGATTCCTCCTTTCATTAAAAATTCAAAGGCAGAGACCTCTTCAACCAATTTATTGGCTTTAGAGTCAGTACCAGCAGCTTGGGCGTGCGACAATGAAGTTGCCACTACTAACAAAGACATCCCGGAAAACACGATTATTTTTTTCATTATATATTTTTTAATAAATCTAAAATTAAGAATACAACGCACTAATCAATCAAAATATTCTGTGAGATATTCACATTGCGTTGTTACATTAAAAAAAATAAGCTTAAAGGATTTTTCGGGGATGTACGTTAGCAATAAAAAAGAGAGTCTAAGGAAGTTGTCTGTGTTTATTATGTCGTCAGATACAAAAATAATATTCCGGCGACATACCCTAGCATTGCCAGAAGGGATATCTTTTTAAAATACCAAACAAAACTAATTTTCTCCATGCCCATCGCAACGATTCCGGCTGCAGAACCAATAATCAATAAGGATCCGCCACATCCTGACGTATAGGCCAACCAATGCCACACATGCGAGTCCAATACCTCCTGAAACATGCCGATACTTGCAGCAACTAATGGAACATTATCAATGACCGCTGAAGCTATCCCTAACAAGCTTGTAAACCCAAATGGGGGGATTAAGGCGTTAATTTCTTTCCCAAATTGAGATATCATCCCCAACGACTCAATCGAAGCTACAGTCATCAGAATCCCAAGAAAAAATAAAACAGACGGGATTTCAATCTTACCTAATGCCGTAATGGTAGGACTTTCTGCACCGGAAAGACCTGTAAAAGAAATATTTCTGTCGCTCATAAACTCTGAAATCAACGCAAATAAAGCGAAAGACAACATCATTCCCATGTATGGGGGCAAATTGGTTAAGATTTTAAATATTGGAACAAAAATAATGAGACCCAAACCGACAAAAAAAGCGAATTTACTGCGTGTACCCATTTCAAAAGTAGTTCTCGAAACAATCTCTCCTTTGAAAACAGGCAAAAAACTCCCAATTAACAATGGTACAATAAGATTTAATAATGATGGTATTAACAGTGTTTTCATGAGTGCTCCGGCACTGACTTTATTGGCTAACCAGAGCATGGTTGTGGTAATGTCTCCAATGGGACTCCATGCTCCACCCGCATTCGCAGCAATAACAATAAATCCAGAGAACCACATTTTATCAGATTGGTTATCCACTAACTTTCTCAAAACACTTATCATAACAATCGTTGCGGTTAGATTATCAATAACAGCTGAAAGAAAAAAAGTAATGAATGACAGAATCCACAGAAGAACACGTTTACTTTTGGTCTTTATCAATTTTTGGATGACAGTAAACCCTGAAAAGTAATCTATGAGTTCTACAATTGCCATTGCCCCCATCAAAAAAATCAGTACCTCAGCAGTTTTTCCTAAATGATGTAAAAGCGTATTATCTAATAAGGACTTTTTTAGTTGGACAGTCCATAAACCGATATTAAGATGTTGTAAGTGGTTATTTCCGAGTTCAGCAACCCATAAATCTATATTATTCAAATTGAGGGCAATTGCAGACCATGAAAGGATCATCATCAACAATGCAGGGATCAATTTATCTATCTTCCATACATGTTCCAATGTAATGGTCAGATATCCCAGACAAAATAATATTAGAATGAAGTACTCCACAGGAGCTAGACCAGTTGTTGAAGTGCAATCTCAAAAGCTGCTTTGGCAATTCCTGTTTTAGATTGATTTTTTGAATAGGCTTGTTCCAATGCTTCGCGAATAATTTTGCTAGTATCCTCAAAAATTCCGGAATCGGTCAACACTTTCAAATCGTTACTCATCAAATAAGCAAATACACGAGCCATTCCACAATTTGATATAAAATCCGGAATGACTGAGATCGCATTATCGGCTTTATCAGCAATTGGACCAAAAAAGATCTGAGGATCTGCAAAAGGAACGTTGGCACCCGATGAAATCAACTCCATTCCGTTTTGAATCATACTGTCTAACTGAGTTTCGGTAATTAATCGAGATGCTGCACATGGGATAAAAATTTCGGCACACAAATTCCAAATTTTAGCATTAACCGCTTCAAACGTTAACAAATGGGGATGAACCAATTCATTTCCGTTTTTTGTTAAAAAAAGTGATCTGATCTCTTCAAAGGAAAAGCCGTTTTCATTGATTAATCCACCAACTCGATCAATAATTCCTATGATTTTTGCACCTTCTTGTGTCAGGTAATAGGCTGCTGCCGAACCGACATTTCCCCAACCTTGAACGATTACTTTTTTACCGCTCAGCGTGCCTCCCCAAATAGCGTAATAGTGTCGAATAGACTCCGCCACACCAAAACCGGTAATCATATCCGCAACAACGTATTTTCTTTCCGGGTCAGGAGAAAAATTGGGGTCTTCAATACTTTTCAGCACTCCTTGTCGCAACTGACCGATTCGCTTGATTTTTTGAGCCTCTTTTGGCTGAAAGTGCCCATTAAAAACGCCTTCCTGCGGATGCCAAATTCCACAATCCTCTGTGATTGGTATGACTTCGTGTATTTCGTCCACATTCAAATCTCCACCTGTTCCGTAATAATGTTTTAACAGTGGTGTAACCGCTGCATACCAGCGCCTCAATACTCCGTTCTTTCGAGGATCTTTAGGGTCAAAATTAATGCCTGATTTTGCTCCTCCGATTGCAGGTCCTGCAACCGTAAATTTTACTTCCATCGTTTTGGCAAGTGACTCTACTTCTCGCTTGTCAAGTCCAGCCCTCATCCTGGTACCACCACCTGCCGCTCCTCCTCTGAGTGAATTGATTACAACCCATCCCTCTGCATCAGTTTCAGAATCCTTCCATTCAAAGACAATTTCAGGGCGTTTATTTTCAAATTTTTCAAGCAAATCTCTCATCTTGCATCTACAATTTTGTGTGCAAAGGTAACAAACAATTCGTCAGATAGATAGATTCAATTGAAACCCGGAATATGGAGAACACCACAGATCGTGTCATGTTTAGATCCAGTTACAGATGCCAATGCATTCGGGCGATTTGCAAGATAAAGAGCCCCAAGGTAAGCAAAAACTATAGCCTCTTTAAAATCGATGAGCCTCTCCTCGGGAATAATGATTTCACCTTGGTAATAATGCTCAATACGTGAAATAAGAAGTTTATTTTTTGCACCTCCCCCCGTAACAAGCACACTTTGTTTAGCAGATCTGTTCAATTGTAAACCAATTTGATAAGCAATATGCTCAACAACCGTTCGCAAGTTATTTTCTATTTCCTTATCAAACTTCAGCAAAGGATAAAACTGTTCGTCCAACCATTCTGTACCCAAAGACTTTGGTCCATTTGATTGATAGTATGAAAGTGAATTCAATAAATCAAGGAGAAAAAAATTGATTTCGCCGGAATTAGCTAAATCTCCATTTTTATCAAATGCGAGATTTTTACTTTGTGCCAATTTATTTAGAGGGAGATTCCCGGGACAAATATCAAATGCAATGATTTCATTTCCGGATTGATAACTTAAATTTGAAAATCCTCCTATATTCAAAAATGAATCAGCTTGTGTGTGAAAAAGTCCAAAATCTCCAATTGGAACCAAAGGTGCGCCCTGACCATTGGCGACGACATCCCGAGTTCTGAAATCGTTTACAACCTTGATTTTAGTGTGATGTGAAAGGGTTGTTCCACAACCTATTTGAAGAGTAAATCCATGCTGGGGTTGGTGTAAAATAGTTTGCCCATGACTGGCAATTGCATCAATGCGATGTTGTGTTAACTCATATTTTTCAATAAAATCGACAACACATTTCGCCATGAATTTGCCAAATTCTTTGTCAAGCATACACAAAGACTGAACTGAATAATTTGGTGCGTCATTCAATTTCTGCTTTAATTCACTTGCAAATGGATACGTTTCACAATGCAATAATTCAAAAGAATCCTTATGATCATCATTCAGTTCAAACCTCACGTGGGCAATATCCAAACCATCCAATGATGTGCCGGACATTAATCCTATCAGTTCAAATTTGCTCATACTGTACAAAACTTGAAAAGTAAAATTATTCCGTTAAATTTGCAATCAAATTAGCATAATATAATCGAAAGGTACCATGAATTTTGAATTAACCGAGGAACATATCGCAGTAAAAGAGGCTGCCAGAGATTTTGCCCAAAATGTACTTAAAGCAGAAGTAATTGATCGTGATAGAGATCAACGTTTTCCAGCAGAGGAAATCAAACAACTCGGTGAACTCGGGTTCATGGGAATGATGGTAGACCATAAATATGGGGGTAGTGGGATGGATACCTTATCCTATGTATTGGCGATGGAAGAAATCTCTAAAGTAGATGCCTCTACCTCAGTCTGTATGTCTGTAAATAACTCATTAGTCTGTTGGGGTCTTGAAAAATACGGCACTGAAGAACAGAAACAAAAATACCTGGTTCCTTTAGCTAAGGGTGAAAAAATTGGTGCTTTTTGTTTGTCAGAGCCTGAGGCGGGTTCTGACGCTACCTCTCAAAGAACAACTGCGTTTGATAAAGGGGAATATTATTTGTTGAATGGAACTAAAAACTGGATAACAAATGGTTCATCTGCTTCTATTTATCTGGTTATTGCCCAAACAAATGTTGAAGCAGGACACAAAGGGATCAATGCGTTTATCGTGGAGCGTGGCATGGACGGTTTTATTGTAGGGGCCAAAGAAGACAAAATGGGAATTCGTGGAAGCGATACTCATACTTTGCTATTTAACGATGTTAAAGTCCCGAAAGAGAATAGAATTGGTGATGACGGTTTTGGATTCAAGTTCGCGATGAAAGTTCTTTCCGGGGGCAGAATCGGTATCGCTGCTCAAGCATTGGGCATAGCCGCAGGAGCCTTTGAATTGGCAACAGCCTATTCCAAAGAACGAAAAGCATTTGGAAAAGAAATTTCAAAACATCAAGCCATTGCTTTCAAATTAGCCGATATGGCAACGGAAATCGAAGCAGCTAGAATGTTAGTTTATCGCTCTGCACTTGATAAAGATATGGGGCGAAACTATGATCAATCGAGTGCCATGGCGAAATTATATGCATCTAAAGTAGCAATGGAACAAACCGTTGAAGCTGTTCAAATTCACGGCGGATATGGTTTTGTGAAGGAATATCATGTAGAACGACTCATGCGAGATGCCAAGATTACTCAAATTTATGAAGGCACATCAGAAGTTCAAAAAATTGTTATTTCCAGAGGATTGCTAAATGGGTAATCAAGGTTGATTAACTAAAAAACTTTAAAATATTTCGGCTAAGGCTTCTAAACCAATGCCCCGAGAGCCTTTCAATAAAATTAAAGCATCCTCAATTTGTTGATCTTTGAAATATTTTTGTGCGTCCTTTACATCCCTAAATTGACCAATAATAAAGTCGGATTGAATTTCACCAAAAATAGGTCCCACTGTGAATCCTTGAAGATTAAGGCTTTCCATTAACCGAATGATTTGAAGATGTTCCTTTGATGAATCATCCCCCAATTCAAGCATATCTCCAACAATAACTATTTTTTGGGGGTGGTCATTCAATACAAAACTATCTATGGCAGATTGCATACTCGTCGGATTTGCATTATAGCAATCCATTATCAATACATTCTTTTCTTTTTTTACGACTTGTGAACGATTGTTTACCGGTTCATAGGCTGCTATCGCCTCATTGATTTGATTACTGGGGACATCAAATAATTTTCCAAAGGAGATTGCTGCCATGTAGTTGTAAAAATTATATTTCCCAACCATTTTTGTATTTATTTCCGGTGATTGATATGTCTTATTTTTCCAATAAAAACTGATAAAGGGTGTTAAATTGATCAAAGAACCAATGATGTTATTGTCAGATGTACTTCCATATGAAAGTGTTGAAACATTTTTAGGAAGATTGGCTGTTAGAATATCATCGTCACCATTGAAAACGATCGTTCCACCAATCTTTGAAATAGCATCGTACAATTCTCTTTTCGTTTTAAGAATTCCCTCAAATCCACCCATCCCTTCCAAGTGGGCCTTTCCGATATTGGTGATGATGCCGAATGTTGGGTCAGCAATAACACATAGCTCTTCAATATCTTTTAGTTTGTTTGCCCCCATTTCAATGATTGCCATTTCATGCTTTTCGTTGATTTTCAGCAAAGTCAAGGGTACACCAATGTGATTATTTAAATTGCCAACTGTCGCCAATACATGATACTTTTTTGAAAGAACGGCATTGATTAATTCTTTAGTACTTGTTTTACCATTACTTCCTGTTATTCCAATAACCGGAATCCTAAATTTGTGGCGATGAAAATTAGCAAGTTTTTGCAAGTATTCCAAGGCATTTCTGACCAAGACTGTTCGCTCGTCAATGTAATAAGCTTCATCATCGATGACAGCATATTTAGCCCCATTGGATAATGCATTTTTTGCAAACTCATTACCATTAAAATTGGCGCCTTTCAAACAGACAAACAGACAATCTTTTTCAATCTTTCTGGTATCAGTACAAACACCTGATGTATTGTAAAACAATTCAAATAATTCGTTCATAACTCAAAAAAAAAGCCCTATTAAAGGGCTTTGAATATCATTCTTTGGATTTTACTTCTTTTTGGCACTGCCCTCACCCAGCCCTGTCGGACTTCCCAATCGATCCATGGCGCACCTGAAACCTATTGTGGCAGTAGATTTATCTTCATCTAAAAACCTTCTGTTGCCAACAACCAACCAATATGCACGATCTTTCCAAGAACCTCCCTTGTAAACACGAGATTTATCAGATATCAATGTTGTTGGCCAAGATGTTCTATCTTCAGGTTTAATCGGATTACCCTCCAAATCATACTGTTCAAATTGACTTTGATACATGACTAATTTAGGATCTCTGGTGGCTTGATTGATTCCGTTTTTACGATCATTATTATCGTAAAATATAGAACTTTCGATATCCCCATCTAAATAATCAATGTAATCATCTTTACGGTAATTTAATCTTCCAATGTTTTCCTCTTCTGTAACATTACGATATTTCAATTTTCCCGGGGTATCAATGATATAATCGTTCAAACCATCACGTAGCATCGAGATAATATCAAAAGCATATTCTTCGCCATCAGGACCTGTTCTAAGCTCATTAGCAAAAACACCGTCAAACAATTCATCCTTTATATAATTCGATGCTTCGACATCATATTTATCATTCTTACGCTTGATAGCTTCATCAAGAATTCGATTAACGTCTGCTAAAATTCGCAATTCTATCGAATCTTTTGTTTTATTGTGAGAGACAAAAAACGGATCGGGAGCCGCACCTCTTTTGATAGGATTTCGAGAACTGACTAATGAATCCAAGCCTGCCGGAGAAGGATTATTGGGAATATGTTTTTGTCCTGAAATTCTTTGAAATCTAACGCGTTCAAATTCATTGACAAACTCTTTCATTCCATGAACATCATAGGTAACAGATTGACTTTTAGTATCAATTGCACCTTCATTGTTAAGAAGTTTTGTTTTGAAAACATTACCACGGAAAGGACTAAATTCGTCAAAATCTTCGGAGGATAATGGTCTATATACATCCATTACCCATTCGGAAACATTTCCTGCCATGTTGTATAATCCGTAATCATTCGGCCAATAGGATTCAACCGGGGCAGTAACTTCTGCACCATCATTGAGATTTCCGGCTACTCCCATATAATCGCCTCGTCCTCTTACAAAATTTGCACGAATCTGACCATGAAACTTGTCATCATCATTTCTAACCCAATGACCATCCCAAGGATAAATTCTGCGCTCATCAATATTTTCTGTTCCTTCTTTTAAATTACCAATTAAGCCTGAGGCTGCAAATTCCCATTCCGCTTCAGTTGGCAGTCGATATCTGGGTAATAGCATGCCATCCTCCATTCTGACTATACGAGTTCCCAACTTTTTACCTTGCTTATTTGACGGATTATAATCTGTCACATTTCGCTCGACTGACTGATCATACTGCCCTGCCAAATAAGCGTCTGTGTTAAATGTGTTCTCATCCGTTTGTTCTGTATTCCAAGCAAGAACACCTTCTCTCACGAGAATATATTCGTTTACTCGATCTGTTCTCCACTTACAAAAGTCATTTGCTTGCAACCAAGAGACACCAACTACCGGATAATCTCTATATGCGGGGTGTCTCAAGTAGTACTCTACATACTTTTCATTAAACCCAAGAGGTGAACGCCAACAAAGTGTGTCAGGCAAAGCATTTTTATATACCATTGGATAAGTTTGGTAAGCTCTTGAAATCCAATAAAGGTACTCAAGCCAATGAAAATTAGAAACCTCAGTCTGATCCAGATAAAAAGATGGGACGGTTACCCTTGAAGGGCGGTTATTCCAATCATACATTACATCTTGTTCTGCTCTTCCCATAGTGAAGGTACCTCCTTCAATGAAAAGCAATCCCGGACCTGTTTCTTGATCAACAATCGGTACTTTTTGAAATCCCCCT
Source organism: uncultured Akkermansia sp. (assembly GCA_964526595.1). Lineage (GTDB taxonomy): Bacteria > Bacteroidota > Bacteroidia > Flavobacteriales_D > Crocinitomicaceae > M0103. The sequence goes on from CAZGJF010000003.1 coordinate 26,845, forward strand.
TGTTCAGGATTATTATAATCCCAACCGGTGACAGACGAAGTCTCGTGCGAACATGAACTCAAAGAATATGTCAAATAAATGAACGAAACCAAATAAATCAAGTTCAAGTTTTTCATTTTTGTTTTCATTTTGTAAAGCTTAATAAGTATTTACTATAAACGTCTGCAAAAGCAAATTGTTACAATTATTTTAGAACGAAGGACACGAAATAGTTCTGAACGAAACAGCTTTTTTCTTGCACGGCGGATTATACCCAAGAGAAATTTCGTGAGAACCTCCTGTCGTCATGTTGTTCAACTTTGATATTGTTATATCATAACTATATCCCAATCTAAATTTGCCTGTGTTTATCCCTGCAGATAAAATAAATGCATCGCTGTTTCTCCACCATGCTCCGGAAGTGAAAATACCATATTTGATGTATGTGCCCAAGCAAAGCTCTCTAAAAGCATTTTGATACTGAAAAATAACATTCGGCATGATCGAAATAGAATTATTATACTTGGATTTTGAACCAAGCTTAATTTCAGCGCCCGCGTGTGCCGTAAAACGCATTGGCAAATTGGAAGTTCCGACAATCATTGACTCGTTCGGCATATTCAAATGATGTACAGCAAAGCCACCAAAAAAATACTTATTGTAAATAATTGTTCCGGCCGAAGCGTCAAAAAAACCACGTGAACCTCCTCTTGGAACATCTCCGGTCGCATATATAAAACCCCTTCTTGGATCAATCATATCACCAAAAGTTAGTTTACTCCAATCAAGTGATTTCTGATACCATGCAGCTCGGGCACCAAAAAGTAACTTCCATTTTCTTCCAAGAGTAAGATGGTAAGAGTAAATCAAACCGAACATGGCTGTCGTTATACTCCCTTGACCTTGTTGATCGTAGGTAGCTAAAGCTCCCAAACCTCCGGAAATCCCTTTTGCATATTGATCGAATGAAGCACTGTAAGTCACATAATTAGCGGAAAGAGAAGGCCACTCATTACGATAATTTAAATTATATCTGGGACAACCGTTGGACCCTGCGAATGCAGGATTCAAGTATAACGGATTCGAATAAAATTGCGTAAAAGTAGGGTCCTGAGCAAATGAAGACATCCAACCGAACATCAACAAAAACAAAAATATTGTAAGTTTGAATAGCTTCATCAGTGTATATTTGTTGTCATTGTAATCTTGCCAAAGATAACGTATAATTTGAAAATTGGTTACAAATATGATAAATCAATCAAAATAAACAACTATTATTTTCGTTTTTTTATCAATAGCAAGTTAAAATTAATGAATCACAAACAAATCAGTTAATTTTTTAATTTTAGAAAAACAGTTCAAACGTTTACTTTTTATTTTGTATACACTTCCCTTTTGACACAAACAAAAGCACAGACAAATTTCGATTTTGAAATACCATGGTCCTCGCCTACTTCTCTGAAAAACAACGGTCAAACTGTGCTAGCTCCAACCATTCTGAATCAGGAGTTAGATAATGGAAAACCTATTTTTTTCTGGAAAAAACAACTTAAAACCAAGAACTATGTCATTGACGTTACAAGTTTTGAACATACAATCGCACCCAAAGAAGACATCACCTACCTGAATTTATTTGACTTTAAAGTTTCGGATAGCTTATCAATTGAAAGTAAAGTAACAAATTCGTATTATGAACACTACGCGGTTGTCCATTTATTTCCGTATATAAGAATAGGGAGTCAAATCCATCGGATTACTCGTGTTTCATTAAAACTGAAAGAAATCTCAAAACCAACATTGACTGAAAAGGATTTTGTTACTACCTCGGCGTTGAGAGAAGGTACGGGAATCTGGTATAAGATTAGCGTTACTAAAGATGGAATATACAAATTAGACAAGTCATTTTTTGAAAAATGTGGACTTTCAATTGATAATATCAATCCAATGCACGTTAACATTTTTGGAAATGGGGATGGCAAACTGCCTGAATTAAATTCAGTTCCCAGAACAGATGATTTAGCTAAAAATGCGATTTATTTTTTCGGTGAATCAGACGGTGTTTTTAACGACAATGATTACCTTTTATTTTATGGTTGGGGACCTGACAGATGGATCGCAAATGGAACCAGCAATTTCGACAGGGATAAAAACATTTATTCTGATAATTCTTACTATTTTATAAATATCAATCCAACAGAAACACCATTACGCATTTCGTCCATTCCAAGTTCGAGCACTCCTGTAACAAACATTGTAGATTCCTACAGTCATTTTGATGTTTACGAGAATGATTGGGTAAATCTGGTCAGTGGTGGGCAACGTTGGTACGGTGAACTTTTCGATGTCGAATTAGACAAAACATTCAATTTTTATGTTCCTGATATTGAAGCATCTTCTCCTGCTACATTTAAAACATATATCGCAACCAACACAACAAGTTCATCTGGTACCAAACAACAATATGCTGTCAACGGAACGGTTCTGTTTTCCGATGTATTACCATCCATTTCATCGGATTTTGTGCAATCTGTCAATTCGATGAGTTTATTGAATCCGACCAGTTCGATTCCATTCAGAATATCCATCACACGCAATAATCCATCCACATTGGTTTACCTTGACAGAATTGTCATGAATGCAAGAAGGAAGCTCAAAATGATAAACAGTCAATTTAATTTTAGAGATTTTTCTTCAACCGGTTCAGGCAATATCAGTGAATTTCAAATTACAGGACTACCCACCTCGGGTTTTGTGTGGGAAATTACAAATAGACAAGTTCCCCAAAAAGTAACTATTGAAAATTCGGGGGCTTATTCTTTTTTCAGACTCGAAACGGATGAATTGAGAGAATTTGTAGCAAGTTCAGGAACATCTTTTGACACCCCGGAGCCGGTTGGAATCATATCACCACAAAATCTTCATGGCCTGCCCCAAGCTGATATGCTCATTGTAACCCATCAAAGCTTCATCGGACAAGCCAATCGATTAGCTGATTTGCATCGAGATGAAGGATTAAAAGTTCATGTAGTTACTACAGAACAAGTTTTTAATGAATTTAGTTCAGGAATGTTAGATCCAACGGCTATACGCATGTTTGCGAAAATGTTTTACGACAGAGCTGTAAATAATCCAACGACTGCACCTAAGTATCTGCTACTGTTCGGTGATGGGACCTTTGATCCCAAGGGAAGAGTTTCCAATAACAACAACTTCGTTCCCACCTACCAATTTGAGAATAGTGAAAATCACATTTCATCCATGGTATCTGATGATTATTATGGGATGTTGGATGTTAATGAAGCAATAGCAGCTACCGATTTATTGGATATTGGGATTGGTCGCCTATTAATTTCAGATAACACCATGGCCAAACAACAAGTTGATAAAATAGAACATTATATGAAAAATGGATCAATGTTGTTTTCCGGAGGAAGTTCTAACACTGCTTGTGCGGTGAATGGTCAACGATCCACTTTTGGAGATTGGCGTCTTGTTTTTACACAGATAGCCGATGATGAAGAAGGGGGTTATTTCGTCAATCAAGACACAGAACCTCAATATATTGAAGTCAAATCTTCCAATCCAGAAATGAACTGCGACAAAATTTACTGTGATGCTTATATGCAGGAATCCACTGCAGGTGGGCAACGTTATCCGGACGTTTATGATGCAATCACTAATCGCGTTGAACGCGGCTCTTTGATTGTCAATTATGTAGGGCATGGTGGCGAAGTAGGACTTGCAGAAGAACGAATTGTTACCGTACCTCAAATTCAATCTTGGAAGAATATTGATCACTTGAATCTGTTTGTTTCAGCGACTTGTGAATTTACCAAATTTGATGATCCTGCTCGTGTTTCAGCAGGTGAATGGCTTTCGCTAAACCCCGATGGGGGATCTATTGCGTTGATGACCACTACTCGTTCAGTCTTTTTTGGAGTAAACACAATCACAGGTCAACGATTTTATGAAAATGTCTTTGTTAGAGACTCCAATTTTAAGCCCAAAACTTTTGGTGAGATAATTCAAAAAACGAAAAATGAATCAGGTTCCTCAGAAAACAAGCGAAGCTTCACATTAATTGGTGATCCCGCACTTAGAATCGCACTGCCTTTAATGAAAATAGTAACAGACAGCATTAATGGAAAAAATCCTGATTTATTTCAAGACACTATACGTGGTTTGAGTAAAATGATTGTCAAAGGGCACCTTGAGGACTATAATGGAACTATTTTGAACAGTTTCAATGGTTTTTTGTTCCCTAGCATTTTAGATAAAATCAAAGTACAACAAACATTAGGACAAGATTCTGATTCACCGGTCATTCCATTTGAAATTCAAAAAAATTACATTTATAAAGGAAAAACAACCATTAGTAGTGGATATTTTAAATTTGAGTGTATTATTCCCAAGGACATCAATTATACGTATGGATCTGGCAAAATAAGCTACTATGCGAACAGCTCCACAAGCGATGCGTATGGGTATGATAATCGATTCGTGATCGGTGGTATTGATCCTAAGGGAATCAATGATAATACAGGGCCACAAATTGATTTGTACCTCAATGACGAATCTTTTGTATCAGGTGGTTTGACGGATGAAACGCCAATTTTAATAGCCAAGCTGTTTGATGAAAATGGTATTAACACCGTTGGTAATGGTATTGGACATGACTTGACAGCGATTTTGGATGAACAAACGTCAAAACCAATTGTTCTCAACGAATTTTACACCGCTAATACAGATTCATATCAAGCCGGAGTTGTAACATATTCATTTCCTCCAATCGAAAAGGGGAAACATAAGTTGACGTTAAAAGTCTGGGACGTAAACAATAATTCATCGGAAGCAAGCATTGAATTTAATGTAAAAGACAAAGAGAAAATTGAATTAAGTCACGTTCTAAATTACCCTAATCCCTTTACAACTCACACTGAATTTTTCTTTGAGCACAATCAAGTTTGTTCAGTTTTAGAAGCACAGATTAAAATATTTACGATTTCCGGTCGTTTAGTTAAAACTATCAATGAATACGTTAATACAGAAGGATTCAGATCGGCAGGCATACCGTGGGATGGGAAAGATGATTTTGGAGATCAGCTTGCCAAAGGAGTTTACGTGTATTCCATTCAGGTTACAACTCAGAGTGGAGAGAAAGCCGAAAAAATTGAAAAATTAGTTTTGCTTCGTTGATAATTAAGCTTTTTAAGCTGAATCAAATAGTTATATTTGTCAAATATCAAATAAAATAAATAAGAAATGAGAATATTCCTTTTATGTCTTTTGATTTATACTTTAAAAATGAGTTATTCATTTGGGCAAGCACCAAATACAAATTTTGTGAATGGAGTTTCTAAAAATGATTTAACTCTCAATACAATAACAACTGCGCTCCCATTTATGTCTATTACTCCGGACTCACGTGCAGGTGGAATGGGAGAAGCAGGTACGGCTTTAAGCCCAAATTCAAATTCTGTCTATTGGAACACTTCCATGTTGGTTTTCTCAAAAGAAAATTCAGAAGTAAGCTTGTCCTATACCCCTTGGCTTCGTCAGTTGACCAACGATATGCATTTATCGTACCTCTCAACTTATTACAAGTTCAACGAACGTCATGCAATCACAGGAGCCTTGAGGTATTTCAGTTTAGGCGAAATTACTTTTACAGACAATGTTGGAAACGTCATTCGGGACGATAAACCAAGCGAATATGAAATCACCGGTGGTTACGCTTTCAGATTGAGCAGACGCACCAGTATCGGAGTAAATGGCAAGTTCGCCTATTCCAATCTGACAGGTGGACTTGTTGTGAATGGGGTAAATACAAAGGCCGGCATAGTTGGAGCATCGGATTTATCATTTACTTATCACAATGATCAGATTAAATTCAAAGGTGGAACAAGAGGTGAATATACCTTTGCAACTACCATTAATAATATCGGTAATAAGGTTTCTTACACCGAATTACAAGAGCGCGATTTTATTCCGATGAATTTAAAAATTGGAAATGCATACAAATTTATTTTTGACAAATACAACGACCTGGTTATTTCCATGGATTTACAGAAATTACTGGTTCCCACACCTGCAATCTATTCTTTTGATGCATCAACATCTTCCAATATGTTAATTTCTGGAAAGCCGAGTGATGTAGGGGTAATCGCCGGAATGTTACAATCATTTTATGATGCTCCCGGAGCACCTCTAAAAGACGCTTCCGGTAATTACATTCAAAATTCAGATGGAACTTATCAGATAGCAAAAAATTCCAGATTAAAAGAAGAGCTTACCGAAATAAACATTGCAACAGGTTTGGAATATTGGTACAATAAAGTCTTAGCATTACGGGGAGGTTTTTTCTATGAAAACAAAAACAAAGGAAATCGCCAGTATCTTAATGCCGGAATTGGATTCAAGTATAATCGATTTGGGATTGATGTGTCTTATTTGGCGGCATTGAATGGACAACAAAGTCCATTAGCCAATACCTTACGATTTACACTTCGTCTTAATTTAAGTTCCGGTGATTCGGGAAAGCCTTCTTCCCAATCTGAATAGTGTGATGTTTCCCATTCGAATTGGTTTCGGTATAGACGTCCATCAGTTAGCTGTCAATTATGACTTATTTGTTGGTGGTGTTAAGATTGAATCTGACTTGGGTGCCGTAGGACACTCTGATGCAGATGTATTATTACATGCTATTTGTGACGCGTTATTGGGAGCTGCTAATTTGCGAGATATTGGCTATCATTTTTCTGATACAGATCCGAAATACAAGGGGATAGATTCTAAAATATTGTTAGAAAATGTTTTTCATTTGGTTCATGAAAAAGGATATGAAATAGTTAATTTGGATTGCACAGTCATTCTGGAGAAACCGAAACTCAATCCACACATACCACTCATGCAACAAACAATAGCGCAAATCCTGAAAATTGATGAAGATTCTGTATCTATCAAAGCAACAACACATGAAAAGGTTGATTCCTTTGGAGAACGAAAAGCAATTAAAGCCTATTCGGTTTGTTTATTGCAAAAATCAGAAATGAAGTAACAATCAACCATAAATCAACTCCCAAGCAGATCTATAAGCATTGATTTTTTCAAGATAATTTAGCAGTGCTTCAAAAAATGGATCCTTTGATAGAGTTGCACTATCACCGATAATGAAAAGACATTCTTTCGCTCGGGTCATCGCCACATTCATTCTTCGATAATCCTTTAAAAATCCGATTTGACAATCATTATTGGAACGAACTAACGACAAGATGATATTTTCCTTTTCCTGCCCTTGAAAACTGTCAATGGTACTTACACGAATCGCAGAATCCAATGATTCGTTTGCTGCAGCAACTTGCCCTGAATATGGTGAAATAAAGGCCGTATCTGTTGCTATTAATTGATGAACTTGAATGATTTTTGTCGCTAATTCTAATTCTCCATGATTAATCAAACTCATGCCATCATGCCCGATTTCTTCCTCATAACCGGTTCCCACCGTGTCATAAAAGAAGATGTGCTCATGATCCGATTTGAGAGATTCAGATGATTTGAGTTTTCCTTCATAGAAATAACTATTGGAAAATTGAGCTATCGGTGATCTCATCCGGTATTGAGTGTCGAGTAAAAAAACAGATGGGAATTTACCATAGCATACTTCCAATATCGACTGGTTGAAGCCAAGCCTGTTTGCTTTTTCAGAAAGCACTGTAGGGGGTAATTGCAAATGATCTCCTGCTAAAATAATTTTGTTTGCCATCGAAAAAACACACCAAGCTAATGGTTCCAAACACTGTCCGGCTTCATCAATGACTAATGTTTCAAAATGAAATATTTTCAGATTTTCATCTTGTAAGCCAATTGGTGTTCCTAAGACAACTTGCGCTTCATCAAATAGTTGTTCTTCGTAATAACGCTGAATTTGCTTTATTTCCTTTCTGAGAGACTGAACTTCCTTTAAAAGTAATTTTCGTTGTTCCCGCTCATCTTTTCCAAAATTACGCCGGTATTGATGAGCCATTTTACGTAATACATCTGCTCGGATACGCATTTTTTTAATTTCCTTATCTTGCTTATTAGCAATCAATTTACCTTCAGGCGTATAAGGAAAGATTGCTTCATCTACTTTAGCATTATTTCCAATTCTTAAAATGTTTATTTTTTCGTTGATGAGCCCCTTCGCAAGATGATCAACAGCTGTATTGCTTGGGGCTGATACGAGCAATTTTTCACCTTTCATTACTGACTGAACAATGCCTTCTACCAAGGTTGTGGTTTTACCTGTTCCTGGTGGACCATGAACGATTGTAAATTCACTGTCTGATAAAATGCCCAAAATGGCTTGTTGCTGACTTTTATTCAACTTCTGATTACGAAAAGAAATTGCTTTTGTTTCGGGAATGTAAGTTGGTAATTGATTTGTTGTGTGTGAATCATGAATTTGATCGAAGAGTCGTACCAAACGTGCATGAGCCGGTATTTCCAAAATCGACTTTTTCATGATGGAACTGGTGCGGGTATCAGGAGCAAGTTTGATGCCAACGCTTTCATCTTCCAACCAGTCAGGAAAATCGGTAGCAAATAAGCGTATTTCACCCTGTTTACCATTCAGATTCAACATTATTCCTTTCACTGGGTCTTCATTCATGCAAAAACACTCAATAGCAGCCCCGTCCCGGAATTGATTTGTTTCCATTGGAAATGGAATCTTAAAACTCACTTCCGGATATTCTGCGTAACCGTACGATTTTCTGGTAATTTTGATTGGATGAATCGCAAGACCTTCTAATTTGAGTGTTTTGAGGTTATTGCTTGAATCAGGTTTGAATCGTTCGATTTGCTCTAATTCCTCCAATTCAATACACTTAAGCAGTAGTTCAATGTGAGGATGCATAGTTTCTACGAAAGTTTACCTAAAGATTCTCTGGTTTGAAAAAACAAAAGGCTGTCCCATTCTTGAAACAGCCAATATAATTTCAAAATTCAAGTTACACGGATGCGATTTTATCTGACATGTATTCACCTGCTTTTAGTTTGCCCGCTATTTTGGAGAAACATTCAATCGTATAATCTACATCTTCCAAGGTGTGAACAGCAGTTGGAATTAAACGAAGAATAATCATTCCTTTCGGAACAACCGGATAAACGACCATTGAGCAGAAAATGTTGTAGTTTTCACGTAAGTCATAAATAAGGTTAGTTGATTCAGGAATAGATCCATTCATATAGACCGGTGTGACACATGAATTGGTTACACCTATGTCAAAACCTGCATCTACCAAGCCTTTTTGTAATGCATTGGTAATTTTCCACAAGTTCTCTTTGAGTTGAGGCTGAGTACGCATCAACTCCAGACGTTTCAATGCTCCAATGACCAAAGGCATAGGCATTGCTTTTGCAAAAATCTGTGAACGCATGTTGTATCGCAAGTATTCTACCACTTGTTCATCGCTGGAAATGAATCCACCAATTAAGGCAAATGATTTAGCAAATGTTCCAAAATACACATCTATACCGTCTTGGCAACCTTGTTCTTGACCCGTTCCGCCTCCGGCAGATCCTAAAGTACCTATTCCGTGTGCATCGTCCACAAAAAGTCTGAAATTGAATTTCTCTTTTAGCGCAACTATTTCTTTCAATTTCCCTTGATCACCACGCATTCCGAAAACACCTTCTGTAATGACCAAAATAGCACCACCTTGTTCGTCTGCAAGTTTGGTAGCACGCTCCAATTGTTTTTTACAATCTTCAATATCATTATGTTTAAATACATAACGCTTTCCCATATGAAGACGAACACCATCTAAAATACATGCATGTGATTCAGCATCGTAAACAATGACATCTCGACGATCGACCAAACAGTCAATAGCTGAAACCATCGCCTGATACCCAAAATTACATAGGATGGTATCTTCTTTTTCAACAAAGGCAGATAATTCTGACTCCAATTGCTCGTGGTAATTGGAGTTACCACTCATCATACGTGCTCCCATCGGAGTGGCCAAACCAAATTGAGTTGCAGCATCCGAATCTGCCTTACGTACTTCCGGATGATCGGCAAGTCCCAAATAGTTGTTTAAACTCCAGTTGAGACGCTTCTTACCTCTAAAGGTCATGTGTGGCCCGATAGGTCCTTCAAGCTTTGGAAAAGTAAAGTAGCCGTGTGATTCTTTTGCATGTTGTCCGATCGGACCTCTGTTGTTTTTGATTTTTTCAAAAATATCCTGAACCATAATTTGTATTTATGCTGATTTGCAGACATTGAATAGAGCTCAAACAGCAATTTTGTGCAAAGTTAGGGATTTTGAAAATGATAATGACTGTTGTAAGGTGTTTTTATTAACAAGCTTATTCGCCTACTTAGTAAGTCACGCACTCAATCACACTTCATCCTCATCAGGAATATGCAGTAAGTGAATTAAGCGATGAGCAATCGGAGAAAATAAAATGGCAACATTTGCCAAAAAAACTACGCCGCTGAACAAAGCATACATAGATGCAAAAAATTTGGCATCATCCTTTTTGAGGATATCAACAGGACCCATACCACCTAAAATCATTGATGCATTATAAAGACTATCAATCCAAGAAAGATGAGCAATGTAGTGATAACCAAAAACACCTATTAACAGTGAAAATAAGATGATTGCAGTCGTGAACATAAAAAACCGAAACATCCGTTTGACAAAGTCGCGCGTAGATAAAATGTTCGGATTCTTACGTATTTTTTTCATTGAAATTTTGCTTTGTTGAATTGAAGACTCAGTACTCCAATCCAACAAAATACTAATACAAATGTAATCTTTTGAATGATTGGCAGGAAATCAATCCAAAAATTAGTTAAATAGATTATACCATTAGTAAATATGAAGATCAAACAAATCAAACCAATTATTGAAAACGTCTTGTACCCAGAAAGAATTAATCCATAAATGGTAATTAACCATGCAATTGTTCCCAAAAGGACTGAAACACCTATAACAAAATCGTGAAATTCTGTAAAAATCAGCATCGAAAAGAACATGGAAAAAAATCCTGTCCAGCGCAATGTAAACTGCTGCCATCTTTTTATTCTCAACCATTTAGACAACTTCCACCAAAAAAAACTAATTGTGAAAGCCAAAATTATCATTCCGATAAATCCATAAGTTTTGGCTGTATTATTTTGCCCATTTTTTGCATTCTTTCCTAGTAACTCACACCAGTAATTAGTTGTGAAATGAAATCCTTTTTCGTTCAAATCAAAATTGGACCCCCCCGGATAACAGAACGCTGCAATGAGATAAAAAGCAACATAAAGCAGGATTCCGATTACAATTAATATCGGCTTAATTGTTGATTTAAATAAGGGTATTGTTGTTTTTCTCATTCAATCAATCAGCGGAGTTTCCGTTCAGGATTGGACTTGATGAAAGCATCCCAACTATTTGTCTTCGTTTTATTATGCTCCCCGATTCCTTTAGAAAAATGGTGACAAACGGCAACTGCCAGTCCATCCGTCGCATCTAAATATTTGGGCAAATCATCAAACATTAACAATTTTTGCAACATTGCAGCAACTTGCTCTTTGGAAGCATTTCCATTGCCTGTTATAGCCTGCTTGATTCGTCGCGGTGTGTATTCTTCAAAAGGAATGTTATGTAATAAACCTGCTGCAATCGCTACTCCTTGTGCTCTGCCTAATTTAAGCATTGACTGCACATTTTTTCCAAAAAATGGAGCCTCAATAGCCATTTCATCTGGTTTAAACTCCCGAATTAATCCTTCTAAACGTTCCAATATACGTTTTAATTTATCCGGATGAGTTGGTAATTTATTTAATTGGATAACACCAAAATTAAGCATGTGTAATTTTCCATTCGTGATGTGTACCAAACCATAACCCATGACACTTGTCCCCGGATCAATTCCAAGAATTATCTTATCTTCAACCATTCTTATAAGTGAATTCTTCCTAAAACTATGAAAAAACAAAAGATTGTACTCATTTTATTCAAAATGATTCTGTTTGTTTTCTTAGCTTTCATTTTCGGAATTCAATTGAAACATGCCAATTGGTCAGAAATTCCTTTTTATCCAACACATCCTATTTTTTTGGCACTAACCGTGTCATTAATGCCTCTTAATTGGTATTTCGAGTGGAAAAAGTGGGAATTAGTCATAGAATTTCAAAAATTAAAGGTTGAAAAACATCAAAAAATGAAGTCTTTTTTTGCAGGAATAATTTCAGGAATGTTAACACCAAACATGCTCGGCAATTTCATCGGACGAATCTATTATTTCAACCGAAAAGATCGTACTTCACTAACAGTTTTGACCCTAATTTCAAATTATGCCCAATTTTTGACAAGCCTCTTTTTTGGAGTGATTTCTTTGTTCTTATTGGAACAAAACCCCTTGGGTTGGAATGGTTTGTTAACTTGGGTAAGTAGTTTGATATTTGTTTTATCAGTCTTTCTATACCTTTATTTTGACTGGATTTTGATTCGAATCTGTGCCCCACACAAATTCTTACATCGTTTTGCGCTTCAGTGGCATGGCAAACATACTTTTCAGTTCCAAATCTGGTTTTTCAGTATCATGCGGCACCTTATTTTTAGTGTGCAACTTGCAAGTGCTTTAATTGCCTTTGGAGAAGTCATTTCAATTCGTTCTTTCTATTGGATTTGGCAAAATTTTTTCTGGCTTACATTTTCACCTAGTTTGATATTCGGAAAGCTAATCGTTCGAGAGAGTATTGCTGCTTGGGTATTGGGATTTGCAGGCATGCATGTTCCTATTGTCATTCTGACATCTTTTTTTATTTGGTGCATTAATTTAATGATACCAAGTCTATTCGGTCTTATCATTTGCAAAACGAAAACAGATTGATGCTTGTCGAATTATTTATTTTGGCTTATTTGATTTTGTTTGGAATTCCTTTACTGATAGGAATTATTATTCAATACAACCGAGAAAAGGAAACGATTAAATCCGTAAATAATCAATTTATTCACTTGAGTGATCTAGTTGTCATTATTCCATTTCGTAATGAAGAACATAGGATATCGGGTCTTTTGAAAAGTATTATAGAAAGCAAATCTCATCCCTTCGAATATTTGTTTGTTAATGATCATTCAACAGATAATACTTCAAAACTGATTTCATTTTATTTAAAAGACATTCCTCACAGAATTCTTGATATGCCAATTACAATCCATGGAAAAAAACGTGCAATCCGATGGGGAATTAGCCAAACAAATTCATATTGGATCTTGAGTTTAGATGCTGACGTTTCATATTCAAAAAACTACATTGGGCAATTAGAGTCATTACAAAATGCTGATTTGTTTTGTCTGCCGGTTCAAATGATTGCTCAATCATTCATTCAACAATTCTTCGCTATTGATGTTATTTTAGCAAATGCTTTTAATATGTCAGTGGCCGGATGGAAAAGACCTATCATGGCCAGTGGAGCTAATTTACTTTACAGTCGAACCTCCTTTTTAAGCTATGATCGATTTGAATATCATGAACAAGAAGCCAGCGGAGATGACGTATTCTTGTTGCGTGACTTTCGTTACTATGGAGCAAAAATAAGTCTGATAACGGATTCAAAATATGCTGTTCAAACAGAAACGCCTCAATCTCTTCAAGAACTTTTAAATCAGCGCATGCGGTGGATTTCCAAAACACAGCTTCTAGGAGATCCATTGAATAGCTGTATCGCACTATTTCAATTGACAATAACTTTCGTTTTTGCATTTATATTGATCTTCGCAGTATTGATTTCATATCAAGAAGCAATGAAGCTGTTTATTCTGAAGAGTCTATTGGATTTAATGCTTTTCTTTTCTTTCTTCAAGCGATCTAAACAACTGAAAACATGGTTCATTATACCCATTTATGAGGTCGTTTTACCTATTTACAGCTTATTGGTAGTGTTGCTGTTGAAGTGGTATCGTCCGGTTTGGAAAGGCAGAACAATCTGAATTATTTCTTTTTAGCAGGCTTCTTTTTTGTTTTTGATTGCCCCTCAGCAATTGTCAGACATTCTTCCAACGTTAGATTCTCGGGGTCAGTACCTTTAGGTAGTTTAAAATTATCCTTACCAATTTTCAGATAGGCTCCCCAGCGTCCGTTCAACAATTGAACGTCTTCCCGATCCTTGAACGATTTGATCAGTTTGTTTGCATCAGCATCCCGTTTTTCAAGTACCAGTTCCACTGCACGATCAAATGAAATAGACATTGGATCCTCCTCTTTGGGAATAGATACAAATTGTTTTCCACATTGAACATACGGACCAAATCTACCGATATTTGCTTTCAATACCTCACCCTCAAATTCGCCTAGATGACGAGGTAATTTAAACAGTTCCAATGCCTGATCCAATGTAATTTGGCTTATAGACTGATCCTTTTGAAGCGAAGCAAATTTCGGTTTTTCACCATCCTGTTGCTCATCGCCTATTTGAATCATTGGACCAAAACGTCCAATACGCGCAATAACTTTTTTACCTGTGTTCGGATCTGTACCCAAAACACGTTCCCCCGAAGCACGTTCCGAATTTTCCAGAGTATTTTCTACGCTTTTGTGGAAAGGATCATAAAATTGGTGAATCATTTCTGTCCATTGAATTAAACCTTTGGCAATCTCATCAAATTCCTGCTCTACTTTCGCAGTGAATTGATAATCCATGATGCGATCAAAATGTTCATTCAAAAAATCGGTCACTACAATTCCTATATCAGTTGGAGATAATTTATTTTTTTCTTTTCCGGTAGTTTCCTGACGCTGTTCTGTGTGAATTTCATTGTTTTTCAGTTTGATAACGGAGTACTTTCTAATTTCTCCATTTCGTTCCAATTTTTCCACATATCCACGTTTCTGAATTGTAGAAATTGTTGGTGCGTAAGTTGATGGGCGACCAATACCTAACTCTTCTAGCTTTTTGACTAACGAAGCTTCCACAAAACGAGATGGGGGTCTGGTGAAACGTTGCATAGCAACGATTTCTTCGATTTTCAACTGATCTCCTACGTTCACCGCAGGCAATAACCCTTCCGTTTGATCAACGTCATCATCATTTTCTTCTTCCTGATCAACATTTGATTCAAGGTAGACGTGTAAAAATCCATCAAACTTAATTACTTCTCCCTTGGCTTGAAAAACATCTGAAATACCGATACTTCCAATTTTGATGGTTGTTCGTTCCAATTGTGCCGAAGCCATTTGGGAAGCAATGGATCTTTTCCATATTAGGTCATACAAACGCTCTTCATCACGATCTCCGCTAATGGAATGTACTGAAAAATCAGTTGGACGAATTGCTTCATGGGCTTCCTGAGCACCACTGCTTTTGGTTTTATATTGAGTAGGTTTGGAATATTCAGCGCCATAAGCTCGAACAATTTCCTGTTTAGCCCCATCAAT
>CAZGJF010000003.1:42253-91042 GCA_964526595.1 uncultured Akkermansia sp.
CCGCATGTATGTAATTTTTCCTGCTTCATACAAGCGTTGAGCCACTGTCATCGTTCTTGAAACCGAAAATCCGAGTTTCAAACTGGCCTCCTGTTGCAATGTTGAGGTCGTAAAAGGAGCTGCGGGAGACTTTGTTGCCGGCTTTTGTTGTATATCCTCAACCGTAAAAATAGCATCTTTGCATGAATTGAGAATTGAATTTGCCTCATTTTCATCCTCTAGTTGCCGTGTTAATTCTGATTTTATCCTCCCCTTGACACTGGAAAACAACCCATTTACTCGAAAAAAACCTTCAGTTTGATGCTTTTGAATTTCTCGTTCACGCTCCACAATCAGCCGAACTGCAACCGATTGCACTCGTCCGGCAGACAAACTGGGGCGGACTTTTTTCCAAAGTACCGGCGACAATTCAAATCCAACAATACGATCCAAAACACGCCTTGCTTGCTGTGCATCAACAAGCTGTTTATTGATGGCTCTGGGGTGGTTAACTGCATTTAGAATTGCTGTTTTGGTGATTTCGTTGAACGTAATTCGTTTTGTATCTTTTTGACTCAGATTCAATGTTTCAAACAAGTGCCAAGATATCGCTTCTCCCTCGCGGTCTTCATCGGTAGCAAGCCAAACTGTTTCAGCTTCCTTACACAACTTTTTCAACTCTGCAACGACTTGCTTTTTATCGGCAGAAACTTCATATTGAGGTTTGAAATGATCCGTAATATCAATCGCTAAACCCTTTTTTGACAAATCTCGAACATGTCCAAAACTCGATTTGACAATGAAGTCTTTTCCCAGATAGCCTTCAATTGTTTTGGCTTTAGCTGGTGATTCAACGATTACTAGATTTTTAGCCATGTGTCTGAATACAATAGGTGAAACGAATTAAGCAATTCGTTGCAAAAGTAATTTTATTTCTACAAACAATGAGATTTGTACTGAAATCAAAACTAAGGATTCTGAAAAATAAAATTTGAAATTAAAGTTAATTCATAGATCAAGCAACTTATTTTATCAGTTACCGTCTTACTCTAAACATTTAAATTATGATTATGGTTAGAACTTTACAAAACAGATTAGCGTTGCTTCTTGGGGCAATGTACTTTGTTGGGGGATTGAAGGCACAAGTGCAAATTGTTACAATCGATGCTACTTCTCCAACAACATGTGACGGAATTGCTTATTTTTCTGATTCAACGCAAGTGAATACTACAACCGTTCAGTGGCAAGGTGGGGGAGCAATTATCCAGCAAGGGGGGGCTTCTGTCTTCAACTTGTGTCCAGGTACTTATACTGTCATTTATAACACAATCAATAGTTCCGCAACTCAAACAAGTACATTTACAATAAGTTCGGGAAGTTCAAATCCTTGTAACGGATTCTCAGCTTCCGTCAATGTAACGAATGCTACTTCTAGTACGATTTGTAATGGCACTGCTTGGATATCTGTTACCGGAGGAACAGCACCTTATTCTTATTGGTGGTCAAATGGTCAAAATACAGGTAATCAAATTGGAAATCTTTGTCCGGGTGATTATGGGTGTTTTGTTGTAGATGCAAATGGGTGTCAGGATACCATGACTTTTACTGTTACATCTTCTACTTTTGATCCGTGTGCAGGATTTACTGCAGGAATTGAAGTTTCGAATGCAACGGATAGTATGTTATGTGACGGAGCAATTTTAATAATACCATCCGGAGGTACAGGACCATACAATGTGACGTGGAACGGAATAGCTTTTAACACGACACAAATAACAAATCTTTGTCCCGGAACATATGTTATATCAGTAGTTGATTCAAATAATTGTACAGCTTCTGTTAATGGGGTTGTAAACTATTCAGGTGGAAATTCAGGTGACACACTAATTACAATTGATAACAACACTTATCCCGACTCTATAATCAACGGGACCTTGGATAGCGCTTGGTACATGGATTGTATGATGGATTTAGGAGCTGTTGATTCTGCATTTATCTCCGGGTTTAATTACATAAACGGTGATTCAATCAGTGTGACCTGGGCTATCGTTAATAATGGAATGCCGGGAGTGGAAATTGTAGTATCTTATTATGCCGGTGGCGCAACAGGGGTTTATAACACGATATTAACCATTTTCTGTCCTCAAAAATCGTCTAGTGTCAAGTATTTAGAAATTACTGACCAAGTTTATTTAAGTAACTCGGGAATTACGGAATTAAACACGAATGATATTATTTGTTCCAATCCATTTGATCAAGTAATACAGTTAAACTTTAAAACAGCTGATACTTACAATGTAGAACTTGTAGACATCACGGGTGCTGTCGTTTCCAGCGGTAAAGCTGAGAATACAAATCAATTCAATATTCAATCGGATAATTTATCAAAAGGAACATATTTCTTAAGAGTTTCTAATGGCTCAAACGTTGTTGTTAAGAAGTTGATGAAATAAATAAAGTAGCTCAACACACACTATTTAACCTAAGAAGTCGTCTCTAACGGGGCGACTTCTTTTATTAGTAAAGTTCGAATTACTTTATTTAACCCTTAATTATTTTCACAGTCAAGGATTTAACTTTAGTGATTTAGTTAACCCAAAATCTTTAAATGCTTCGCAAAACTAATACAAAGCCCCCTACCCCAAATTCATCATTACGTTAATTGAAATCAAACTATTTCAGAATTTTAACTACACGATATTCTCACCAACACTCGACAATAAAATAATAAATAAAGTTGAAAAAAACAAAAAATTCACTTAAATTTGTAATGGTTTAGTTGTAAAAGGTAGGTTAGGTTAGGTTTGAAAAGAGCGAAACGCCTGTTTCGCTCTTTTCTTTTGCAAAATGGAAGGGATCACTCTTGATAATTCAAGTGAAAATTATGCTATCTTTGCGCCGAAAACAAATATAACATGGCTACAACTGCTGACATCAAAAACGGACTGTGTATCAAACACAACGAAAAGCTTTTTCAAATCATTGAATTTCAACATGTAAAACCGGGTAAAGGTCCTGCATTCGTTCGTACAAAAATGCGTCAAATAGAATCCGGTAAAGTATTGGATCATACTTTCTCCGCGGGACATAAAATCGAAATAGTACGAATTGAAAATCGCGAATATCAGTATTTGTACCAAGAGGGATCAGACTACATTTTCATGAACAATGAAACCTTTGAACAAGTCAACATCCCTGCTAAAATGATTGAAAAACCACTCTTTTTGACTGAGGGGATGATTTGTAATATTCTTTTTCATGCAGAAGAAGAAACCCCATTGGTCGTAGAATTACCGCTACATATCATTTCTGAAGTCACTTACACAGAGCCGGGAGTCAAAGGTGATACCGCAACAAACTCAATGAAACCCGCAACAATCGCTACAGGTGCGGAGGTTAAAGTACCTTTGTTTATCGATAACGGTGAAATTATTAAAATTGACACTCGAACAGGTGTCTACGTTGAACGGGTTAAGAATTAGTGTTTTTCTTTTTCGGAATTTTCAATCATTTTTTTGATGTAAAAGAAAGTCTTTTCAATGGTCTCATAAAGACCATTCGGTAAAGGTCCCAATGCGGGTATTGAAACAATATACCCTTGATTATCAATTAAAACATAACTTGGGAATGTTGCAATGTGATAATTAATCAAGAATTTATTACCCACATCCACCCCAAATACCTGCCACGGAATTGAATTGAATACCTCAGTCTGTATCATATTAGCATCTGTTGTACTCAGAACTGTGATAAACTGGATGTAATCTTTGTATGAATAATGTAGTTTGATCAATGGATCCATTTCAAACTTCGTTCGAGCACTCTCAGGATCAACAAATTGTATATACAGATATTTACCTCTGAAATCTAACAGGGTAAGCGTATCTTTGGAATCATTTAACAAATAAAAATTAGGTGCTTTTGTTCCCGGTACAACCTGAGTGAGACGATTTAGCATGTTTTGTGCTATTGGTCCATTTGCATGAAAAAGGCTATTTTTAGAGACACTATCCAACACAGCGATGATGTTTTGTTGTGGATATCCATTCGAATAAAAAGCTTCAGCTAAAGATTTAATCATAATTAACTCTCTTAAGCGAAGATTAACCAATGTATATTCCTGACCCAATGCCCGCATTATGAGACTGGGACTGTTTTTTAATACGCCAAGATAATAACGGTTTGATACTTCCATTGATAAGCGTGGAATCAACTTTTCATAAAAATTAGAAACATACTGCATGTAGGCATCATTATGGTAACATACCGGGAAAAATTTGAGATAAAAATCATGCTTTTCATAACGATTTCGATCAGTAGCGGTTTGAATATCGTCAAGTGATGCAATAGAATATCTTACAAACACTTTAAAATACTGCGAGGGACTATCAGCTGATGTTTGAATCGTATCGCTTATTTGATACTTCTGATTAACAGCATCTTTGAATGACTGCATTTTTTGGGCAAATTCAATCGGTTTTGCTGACTTCAAAGGATAAACTGAAGATACAAATTCATCCAACCAATGTTGAAATTGAAGTATTTTATAGTTAATGTCATTGGAATCTAATTCTAAAAACGTAATCTCTAACTGATTACCATTTGGTCTAAAAGGCTCATATTTGTCTTTTTCAGGAACAAAAATGGTATACGATGCTCGGGGCTGAACATAGAGATAACTTCTATTCTTTCCGGCAAAAATTAATACCTTTTGAGGCTCCGTGACGTGAAAAGAAATTGAAAATGAACTATCAGGCCTTACAACAGTTTGAGCAATTACTGAGTCTTGATAACTCAAAAAATCTTCAATAATAGCGACTTTGATTTCTTGACCAATGTAAGCTGGAGCATACCCTTTTATAGTTTCTGTAGATAAAGATTCCTGCCCAGAACAATGAAACACAGAAAGAAAAACAAAATATGTAAAAATCAAATGGGGATGAATTATTTTGACCATCTTATTCAAGACAATTAAAACATATTCGTGTAGACGTAAAATGGATATCGCTGATTTTGTTTGGAATGGCATGAAAGATTAAACGATTAAATCAGAATTTGTTACAAAAGCTGAAACATCACCGTTCATACGATGTATTTCTCGAACAATCGTTGAATTAATAGCTGAATACATTGGTTCAGTGGTAAAAAAGACAGTTTTTATATCATCATTTAACGATTGATTCATTTGGGCAATTGCTTGTTCATATTCAAAATCAGTTGTATTTCTCAAGCCCCTGACGATGAATTTTGCTTGTAATTCGAAACATAAGTCCACCGTTAAATTTGAATAATTCACTACTTTAACAGAATCTCCGTGATTGGCGAATAATGATTCGATGTGTTTCTTTCGCTTTTCCAAGTCAAAATACTGTTGTTTGCTGGTATTAACACCTATCGCAATATAAATCAAATCGAACAAGGTAAGGGCTTTATTTACAATGGATTCATGTCCCTTTGTGAATGGGTCAAATGTACCCGGAAAAACGCCTATTTTATTTTTCATCTTTACAGAATTGTTCTTTTTGGATTACATTTACGGCTCACTACTTTCGTTGAATACTTTGCGTTTAAAGCAACACTTTGATTCATAACACTACAGAATTTAACCGAAAAAAACTAAAGTGGACATTACCATATTCGCGTGAAAATACAAAGTGCTTGTCGGATTCTAATTTAGTGTTTTTCCCGTGTTCAACAATCAAAAGACCATCATCCAAAAGTAAATTTCGTTCAAAAACAAGTGATACGATCTCCTGATGATTGGCGAAATCGTAAGGTGGATCCGCAAAAATTAAATTAAACCGGGAATTACTTCTTCTTAAATAGCTCAGCACATCCGACTTTTCGGTTTTAATAAAACCTGATATCTGAAAATCAGAGGCAATTTTTCTAATATGATTCAAACAAATTATTTGGTTATCAACACAAGTAACAAATTTTGCATTTCTCGAGATAAACTCAAATGTTATATTACCGGTTCCGGCACATAGATCTAAGATCGTCGATGCTTCCAGCTCAAAATGATTTTCTAAAACGTTAAACAGTCCTTCTTTCGCAAAGTCAGTAGTAGGTCTGGATGGAAATCGCTTTGGAACCGAAAATCTTCTTGCCTTTAAAAAACCGCTTACAATACGCACAATTTAAGAGATTGTGTTACAAATTCCTCATCTATTTCGACAGTTGCTTTATCTAATTCTTGCAACTTAGTAAGATGTTGCTTGAGTTGAATAGTAATGGATTTGTCTGATGAAAAACTTGGACATATTCGTATAAACAACTCAGTATTCAGATAGTTTTTCTGCTGAAATGTAAACATGAGATAATATAAAACATCTTCAAGGGTAGTGTATTCAAAAGTTGAATAAAATTGCAACTTATTAGCATCAACTACGACTAAAAGAAAATAATTATGGTGAATTAAAATATTGACAGACAAACGTGATTTTTTCGACAAAAAGAGCCCTCTTAAAAAATGTGTTCCTTCGTGTTGAATAATCGAACGTGGATAAGTCGAAATAAAAAAAGATTTGACCCAGAGTGGCACATCATATACATTCACTATGCCATGTTCAGGTATGCGGTTGTAATCAACATTTGACTTTGAAATCTCACTTCCAAAACATAAGGTGAAAATTTTATCTGGCTTGGTCTCATTAAACACATTAGACGGAACTAACGTTGTTCTGAACGATGACCAAGAAATAGTGTACTCATCAAAACTTTGTTGCCTAAAACCGGATAGCTCCAAAAAGTTTGTCATTTGTTCCTTGTAACCGATATCTGTACTATCGGCAAATATAAATTCTTTCTGAGATTGCACACTCCCGGAAAGAGCTGAAAATCGGACTGCGATTTCAGACAATTCAACAGCTAAATAGTTCACGAATGTAAAGATAACGACTCTTTGAAATTAATCCGATGTTTAAAGTGAAACAAATCTGAACTACATCCGAAATTCATTTACAAGACCATTATTAAAGCAAAAAATAGAGGAATTCATTCAAGTTACTTACCTTTAAGGAACTTGGAGACAACAAATAAACAGATTGATTTTTTGAATTGCATTTTAGGCTTCCTTACAAACAAGCCGACGGACGAACAACTTCAATTAATAGCTCGATTAGAATCATTTATTCGTAACAGTTCAGCAAATCAATTATTTGTTTTAAAAGGATATGCCGGAACGGGAAAAACAACGATTTTGGGGGCATTTATCAAAGCTTTAAATCAATACAAAGTCAAAACGAGGTTATTATCTCCCACAGGAAGGGCTGCCAAAGTGTTACAAAACAAATCCAATTTGAAGGCTTATACCATTCATAAGCAACTTTATCGCCGAGAAAATTCAGACGATGACTTCAACAGACTCCAACTCAATGTAAATTTACATACAAATACAGTTTTCATCATAGATGAATCCTCCATGATTAGTGATTATGTAATCGCAAGTGATGGAAATATAAACTCGCGAAATTTATTGGAGGATGTCATTCATTATGTATTCTCGGGTAAAAATTGCAAATTGATTTTCTTGGGGGATGAAGGACAATTGCCGCCCGTAGGTTCTGATTATTCTCCTGCACTGGATATCAAACACCTAACAAATAATTATTCCAACGTACACATTGAAGAATTTTGTCTGAGTTACATTCACAGACAATCAGCTAATTCAGGCATACTAACCAATGCAACAATATTAAGAACAAACGAATCATCACTTATTACACAAAAATTGCAAGAATATGATGACATAGTTAGACTAAACAGTATCGAATTTCAAGAGTCCATAGAAGACTCATATTCTAAATACGGAATTGATGACACATTGATTGTAACTTACTCCAATAAACTTGCTAACCGCTATAATTCTGAAATACGAAAAAGAATATTATGGTTTGATAACGTGTTATGTCCCGGTGACCTATTGATGGTTGTAAAAAACAATTACTTCTGGATTGATCCTCAAGGACCTATTGGATTTATAGCCAATGGTGATAAATTAACCATTAAACGAATAATTAAATATGAACATCTCTACGGATCTGACTTTGCGAGAGTTGAAGTTAAATTTTCAGATTATGATGAGCAAGAAGAGATGGAAGTATTGTTAATGCTCGAAACGTTGAATTGTGAAGGACCATCATTGGGGAGGGATCGAATAAAAGAACTATTTTTTACTATCGAACAAGATTATTCTCACATAAAAAATAAACGTAAAAGATACGATAGCATCCTTAAAAACCCTTATTTTAATGCACTTCAAATCAAGTATGGATATGCGATAACATGTCATAAATCGCAAGGAGGACAATGGAGCAATGTCTATGTTGACGCTGGGTATCCAGCCAAAAACTTGATGGATTCAATTTATAAGCGTTGGCTATATACCGCTGTAACTCGAGCCACAAAAAAAGTTTTTCTAGTGAATTTTCCGGAAGATCATTTTGCTGAACATACAATCTATAAATAAAAAAGCCCCATTTTGACGGGGCTAATAGCTTTTATTTTAGAAACTCCACATATCATGTTCGATATTCCTGATCTCATCCTTTATTTTTTCAGATTCCATCAAAGCATCTATTCCTGTCCGATATGACTCGATATTGCGATCATAGTTGTTGCTCTCTTTAATAATCGTACTATTAAACTTTCTTTTAAGAAATAAATCGTCAAAACTCATCCATTGAGATTCATTATCACTATTATAAACAAAATAATTATTAATAATGTACCTCAACTGAGGATAGTACAACCAAAACAAAGGACGTTGAGTAAAAATTTTGTCAGATAAAGCTCCGGTTTGTAAATCAGTGGTTATAGGTCTATTTTTTTCACTAAAATAAACAACTGGTGCTATCCCAATAATCCTGACATCCATAACGGAACGTTCTTTATCAAAAAACCAATTCTCTTTAAGCTGATAGGCGACAATATCACGTGACGTAATCCAGATCATATCTCTTGGCGGATAAACAGGATTACCATTAATATCTAATGAATCAGATTCAGGATCAATAATACTTGTTAATGCAATAAAATTTCCATTCTCATCAACTTTCGGTTCAGATTCATATCCAAGAACACGATTTATATTTTTTTTCAAAATACTATCATTCTTATAATTACCTCCTATACTATTTGACACGATTGGATACTTAAACTGATCACCGTCAAACTTACCAAGTGAATTGGGGTTTTCATTGTCATACACAGTGAGATTATCACCCTCAATAATTGAGTTTCGAATAATGGTCCAAAGTGACCATCGGGTCGAATTTCGAACCCATTCATCACCATTTATTTCGTCAAAAGGATAGTAAAGTGGGTGATTTATTTTTTCCCTCAAATCAATGGTTTGAAAAATCTGACGATTCCAAATAACATCAGCCTCTCTTACTGATTCTAGAGGAACCATTTTTTTGGTAGGAATATGTTCTTGAATAAAGACTCCATCAATAACGCCATTGGATGGTACATTGATTGGACCGCCATTTACTTCAGGTTGAGCGATAACATAGTTCAGCATTAACATGCAAAACACAAGTGTACTTAATGATGCTAAACGTTTCATAATAGTATTATTTAGAATTTGACAACAACGGCACTTTGGCGGTCTTTTTTATCAGGCCCCCTATACTTTACTAAAAACGAAGCCGTACTATTAGTTTTAGCTTGCTTCAATAAAGCTTCAGCCTGATCATTGATAACATTTCCAGTTCCCTGAGCAGTTCTACCCATGAATTCCATTTCCCAACTCACCACCGTAAATTGTGCATTCAAAGGAGAATCCTCATATCTGGCAGACAATACTTTATCTCCCTTCAACGCTCTACCTCCGTTTGGAGCTTTTCCAAAATAACATGTTGGTGGAGGTAAATCTTTAACTCTGAATCTAAATTGGCCTAAATTAACAGTTTTTTTGGTGATTGAATTCTGACCTGATACCGAAACAAAACACTCTTTAGAAGGGCCGGATGGTCTGACAATGTAACCTTTTGTTTGTTTTCCATCTACAGCAAATGTTGAAGGAGTCATGGAAACACCATTACTAATCGACACAACAGTATTATCATATCCGGAGGCAACTGCTGAAAGTTTATTATCATAACCACGGTACAAAACATTCATTTCAGGTAGTGATGCATTAGCTTGAGCCTGCATGATTTTGACTTCATGAGTCCATTTCTCCGTTTTTTTCATACCGGATTTATTCTTTATAGAAACTGTTCCACTTAAAGTCATATCTGCTGTACCTGCCTTCAGTTTGATGATTCCTTGTCCTCCATCAACTTTAATCTGACCGGGACCTGTCACTTCTGGCTGGTTATCAGAATCAAATGCAGCCATCATGACGCGTAATTCTATTTCGTCTCCGGCTGTGGCGATTGCAGGTCCATAAGCTAACGGTAAAATCTTATTGAAACTATACTCACCGGTAGAAACCTTAGATTTCAAATGAGAAAGAGCCATAGCTCTCGAAGATAGAACATCTTGCTGCAACGAAGAAAGTGTTGCCATGGATGCTACTAGTGGCACGTGGTCAAACATAGAAGCAATCCAATGTAAAGTAGCACCACTGTTTTGTGACTTTACTTTTTCAGGTTTCGTAAGATTAATGTATATTTCTTCTATCACTTGACCATCTTCATTGATATCACACTGTTTGTTGGAATTAATAAGATCTCTGACCTTTTTAATCAAATCAACATTTGATTCATAATCATTAATCTCCTTGCTCTTAAAGACGTGTTGCTTTCCGGTTAAATTATACGTTCCAATACATTCTACTAACTTACTTCTATAATTGATGTATTCTTTCCATAATTCCATACCAGAACCATTTGGTTTTTGAATCTCAGCACCAATCAAAATTTCCATAGGGATATCGTACTCATCTTTGGCTTGAACGGCCATCAAATTCATTCGTGTTGGTAAACAGGGGTAGTTTGTGGGATCGTATTTCTTCCACAAAATGGTTTCTTTATCTAGATCCTTATATTGACTCACATTTTCTTTCGACTCTTTCAAAATCTTAATTTTTATATCGTCAATTTTCTTAATCACGGATGCAGCTAAACGATCTACGTCTTCCATTTTTTTATAGACCAATTTTAATTTCTCAATTTTGGCCATGTTATCAGCACTACTAGGTGTTGATTTTAGCTCAGAAATTACATCTGATTTAAACCCTGTACCACGATCGTGGTGTGAAATATTAGATTTTTGAATATTTTCTTCAATGTTTACAAAGGCATCAAGAATCGTTTTTGATACATTCAACGCTAAAAGTGCTGTGAGTACCAAGTACATCATTCCGATCATCTTCTGTCTTGGTGTTTCCTTACCTCCTGCCATGATTTAATTTATGCTATTGGATAAATACTATGTGTTATTGTATAGAAAAAAGTTTGTTAGAAACTCAATTATTCTCTTGTGATAGACATAGCTTTCAACATATTTCCATAGACATTATTAAGATCAGACAAGTTTTTAGATAGAATAGCCATATTCTCTCTGTATAATCTTGTATCCTGAGCAGAAGCTGATAGGTTATCCATCATATCCATGACTTGACCATGGAATTTCTCACTTGCTTCCAAATGAGCTGTTGCTCCACGCAATTGTAACTCATAAACATTATTGAGTGCAGATAAACTTTTAGAAACATTTTTCATTTGCTCTCCGAAATGTTGACTTTCATCTGCAACAGAAGTAATACCCATAACCGTTTCGCTGGCATGTTCAAAATTGTGAGACAGTTGGTTAACTTTCTGTGAAGCATTTTGTAAAGCTTCTGCATAAGTACTTGTTGCAACTGCTGCTGATGAAATGTCATTCATTTGATTGACATTATCACTCAATGATCTCATTCCATCGCCTAAGCGACCTAACAATTGAGCATCAATTTTTGCCTCCTCAAGCAATTTATCAAACTGATCAGAAATGCCATTAGAACGACCTCTCGATGATGGCAAATTAGCATGTTCCATATCATCAGAATGACCCAACGCCAACTCAGGATATACAAGTTCCCAATTAGGATCTTCGTGAATCGGCTCAAAAGCTGAAAAAATGAAAATGATTGATTCTGTCAATAATCCAACGGTTAAGAGAACACCGGCTTGAAAAGGAAAAAAGAAATTCCAGTGCTGAATTTTAAACAAAGCTCCAACGATTACGATAGCAGCACCAAACCCATACAGTTTTGACATAAATTTTTTCCATCCTTTGCTTCCTGGTTTCATAGTTTAAAAATTAATGGTTTAAAAAATAAAATTGTTAATTGTTTTTTGTTAAATTATATACTATCGAAGTTCTATATCACTTCGAATTTCTTCTGCACCTTCTTTAGAAAAATCCGATCCACCTCTACCTAAATGAGACATCACATTTCTATATCCGATGTAGGATTTAGCAGTATCTTGGTATTCATAAGAACGTGTCGCATTTTGGAGATAATATGCAATATCTTTCCAAGATCCGCCTCTAATCACTTTTCGCTTCATGGATGGGGGATCCCAGTCTAATGCATCATATCTGTAATCCGTATTCAAATCATGAGAAAACTCATATACAGATTCATCATAAGCTGTTTCACACCACTCTGAGACATTTCCTGCCATGCAGAATAGACCCCAGCCATTCGGGTTGTATGAGAAAACTTTCACTGTTTGAAATCCACCATCTTCAAAATAACGACCTCTCATCGGTTTAAAATTCCCAAGAAAACACCCAGCTTCATTTCGTATATAAGGTCCTCCCCAAGGGTATTGAGAAAGCGCTAAATCTCCTCTAGATGCTCTTTCCCACTCAGCTTCAGACGGTAATCTAAAATCATTCACGAACAAATCACCCATTGAAACCAACCAACTATTCATTAATTGAGTTCTCCAGACAGAAAAAGCTTTTGCCTGAGTCCATGTAATTCCGACTACAGGGTAGTTATCATAAGCCGGATGCCAAAAATACATGTTGGTCATCGGATCATTAAATGAATACGTAAAATCTCTAATCCAACACAATGTATCCGGATATACATTTATGATTTCATTTATAACAAAACGTTGTCTGCTTTCGTGACCTCTTATTGCGTTATTTTGACCCTTTTTGTTGAAATAGCCCAAATCCTTATCCTGACCTTGAGGTTCTTCAGTTATTGGATTTGGTGGGTTCTGAAGAGTTCGGTGATCATCTACAATTTTATTTCCGTCTTTATCATATCCATTGGTTACAACATTAATGCGACCTCTCTTAGCCGCTTCTCTAAAGTCAATCCACGAATACCTGAACATCAATTTATTTACATCAATTTCTCTTCTTTTGTAAAATCTCTCAGGCTGAGGATAATACATATCAGCTAAAACAGGAACAACCTCCTCATCTGAATAATCAAGTTCTCTATCCCAATTCAATGAAAAAATTGAACGGCTTAACTCTCTGTCAGATGGATCATAATCTACATATTCAAGAGCTCCCTCATCAAAATATCTGTCTTGGTAGTTGATGTATTCCTTAGCTGCCTCGTCATCTTCTAAACCACTGTAAATCTTTTCTCTGGCAATTGAATCTCTAACCCATTCAACGAACTGGCGGTATTCGTTATTTGAAATCTCAGTTTGATCCATGTAAAAAGCGCCCACCGTTACAGTTTTAGCTCTTGTTTGATGAAGAAATGGAACATCCTGATCATTCTCACCCATTTGATAAGATCCAGCAGGAATATAAACCATTCCTAGCGGTATCTCAGGGATATAAACGGGTCTGTTCAAAGATCCGGTAAGTTGACCTGTTCGTGTCTTACATGCTGCGAAAATTATTCCAACAAACAAACACAAAAATATATTTTTCATATTATTCATTTTAGGAGACATATTTGAATTCATCAATTAATGTATCATCTGCTATACAACGAGAATTATTCAAAAACGTTGAAAATCAAATATATATTGTTAATTTTTTACATTAGTTACATTTCTTCTATAACCACTTAGGATGTTTATAATATTTCATTGTTTTTCTCGGTGGTAAGAATAAATATTTTAATAAAATTTCATGAGAACCTCTAGAAACCTTAGCAAGTTTATTGGTAGTTAAATCATATGAATAACCAATTGTAAAATTGTTGAATGGTAACCAACCTAACATGACACAAACAGCATCAACAGTTCTGTAAGTAAGTCCACCATATAACTTATTATTCCAAATGTACCGAATATTCAAATCCGCTGAATATTTTATCATATCCGTCCTAAGAAGAGCTTGAATGTCTAAATCTCCGGAGGCGATATCTTTCAACTTCTTACCTGCCATGACATAGTAGTGTCTGGTCGTTTGATACTTTTGATCAATATTCCCGAATGTTGTTGTTACGCTTTTCTTAATTAGAGCCTCATTTAAATGTGTTGCAGAAATACCAACATAATAATCATCAGTTCCTTTCCAATACAGACCAGCATTCATATCCAAGTTAGTAGCAGAAAATCCTACAGGAAGTAAAGGATCAGTTGCATCTGAAGGAGGAACCCATTGAGGGGACATTCCAAAGTTAATCATGCCAAATCCCACACCAATGCCGAGAGTCCCTGCAGAACCTAGAGCCAATGGATATGAATAATTTAACAATACATTATTCTGTCGATTAAATCCAATCGCATCATGAAAAAATGAAATCCCCAATCCCCCGGGAAAATACTGATTCATGTTACCTTCTAAGTTGAAGATAACTGAGTTTGGAGCTCCATTTACCTTATCCCACTGATTACGATAAACTGAAGTGGCACTTACACCCTCATACATGCCTGTTTCGCCCGGATTAACAGACATTTTATCGTAGATAAAATGGGTTAAAAGTTTGTCTTGTTGAGCATTAACTTTAATAAGTACAGTAAACAGACAAGCTAAAGACAGTATGTAAAATTTCCACATAATTCACTATTTCACTAAATAAAATAACGCTAAAACGAAGCCTATAACTTTCGTAATAGTCGGCTAAAATAATTATTTTTATTTAAAATAACACATTTTGAGAATTTCATTGTTTTTTTTAGGGATTACATTCCTGAATCAATGTGCAATAACGAATTTTTGATAGGTTTTCCACCAAAGGTCGGGCATTTCATTTTGCATGGCGTTTTCATAATCTTGATAATCGCAAGGTACAAGCTGATGACGTGCGAACTTGGATCCATGTTTCCCCGGAATAGGAACCTCCATCCACCAACGATCAGACTTATTGCTTTTATAAAAAACCAAATCATCTTTGTAGGCTTCAAGATGTACTGTAAATTTGAGATAATCCTTTTTACTACCGATAGGAAAATCACCTCTACGCTGAGATACACCATCCATAAAATACCAAATCAGCTGAGCTATTAAATTTGTTGCTGCCCCCGCATCCTTTTCTGGAAGAAAATTAAAAATGCCGAAAGAAGTTAACTTATCACTTATTCCGGCGTATTTTGCTATTTGACAAATTTGATCAGCGTAGAAGCCGTTAGGTGATTTAAAGTGAGGGTGATTTAATTCGGATGCCCTTATGCTTGAAAAATCGATACTCAAGATATCCGAATTCCTCAAATGTGGTTCTGCTTTTCTGAAATCCGCATTATATTCTCCCAAGCGACAAATATCAAAATACAATTTTTCGAAGAGTCCATACTCCGATCTTGAAGCTAATGGTGCTTGTAATCCAATATTTGCCAAATTAAATAAGTTACAAGGTCTTTTCATTAAGATCTGACTTATAAAACCGTCGCTTGTAAGTTTGTTTTCAGGACTACCAAGATCCAACTTATAATCCACACAACATAAATTGATTAATTGTTCCAATTTATCATATCCATTATACATAGAAACAGTTAGATCCTGACTTCCGCCAATAACAACGGGAATCACTTTGTGCTTGACCAATTCTTCAATCACATTACTTAATGCAAAATAAGTGTCTTCTATTGATTTTCCGGGTAAAATATCCCCCAAATCATAGATGGGAATTTTCCAGTCCATTCCAATATTTAGCTCATACAATTGACTTCGGAAATTTCCAGACGGCAAGTCTTCGTAGTTGAAATTAGAGTCACCCCTAAACTCAGGAACATAACAAATAGCAATGCCCCCCTTTTTAATTGAAGGAAATGACTCATCATTTTCATGGACTTGAATGGTGTTACCAATTAAACCATCCTGAAAAGTGTCATTTTGTTTAACCGGTTTGAAGTAGATTGATATGTCACGCATTATAATATCATTAGATTAAAAAGCAAAAACGACTTCAGAGAATATTTGAATCAAAATTAATTCTAAAACGCAGTCAATAAATGGGATTGAAATAAAGTATTAAAAAAGAGAACGTGGAAAACTTGTCAGCACTTCACTAACGCAAGCATTTGAAATAATCAAAGGGTTCCAGACAATCGTTACAATTATAATGTGCTTTACATGCCGTACTTCCAAATTGACTGATCATTTTTGTATTTTTTGATTCGCATTTGGGACAGGGGACAACGATTGGATCAGCAAATAAGACACTTTTATCCACTTCATTTTCAGGTGGTGCAATGCCGTATTCCTTTAATTTTATTCTTCCTGATTCGGATATCCAGTCCGTTGTCCAAGCAGGAGATAAAACCGTTTCAACTTCTGTATTTTCTATACCTTTCTCATATAGTTTCTCATTGATTTGTTGCTCAATCAATGTCATTGCTGGGCAAGCGCTATAGGTCGGCGTAATTGTGATTTTCCATGTGTTATTTTGTTTTAGCTCGATTGATCGAACAACCCCAAGATCTACAACTGTCAAAACCGGAATTTCGGGATCAAAAACTTCCTCAAGATAATTCCAAATTTCGTCACTTTTTACCATTGCATCCCGGGATATGCACGCTGCATAAATTGTAATTCAGTCAAAATATACCCTAAATGTTCAGAGTGCATACCAAGCCGACCGCCACTATATTTCCAGTTTGTTGAAGGAATGGTTAATGTTGCCTTATCAAATACTTGTTTCACAAAATCTGACCATGAATTCCTGAGTGAAGTCATGTCTGGAAGAATGCCATTAAGAATCAATGATTGATCAGTTTCATCTTCAAAAAAGAGTTCATCTGTGTAACGCCATAGTGTATCCAGAGCGTCCTGTAAACGTCTGTTCGATTCCTCGGTTCCATCGCCAAGTCTGATGACCCATTCAGATGAATGTTTTAAATGATATTTAGTCTCTTTGAGCGATTTTTCTGCAATTGCTGCCAAATTTTCATCGGAAGAATTTTGTAATATCTCAAAAAGAGGTTTGCGATAAGCATCGAATAAAAATTGACGCATCATAGTCATCGCAAAATCACCATTGGGTTGCTCTACAAGCAGCAGGTTCCTATATTCGCGGTCAAAACGTAAGAAAGCTAATTCATCTCCTGTTCTCCCCTTTCCCTCAATCTCACCGGCATGATTCAACAAGTTAGTCGCTTGTCCCACTAAGTCCAATGCAATATTCGTCATTGCGATGTCTTCTTCAAGAACGGGACCATGACCACACCATTCTGACATCCGATGCCCCAGAATAAGAGCATCATCGCCAAGCCTTAATAGATATTCAAATAAGTGATTCATCGAATTTAGTTACATGTGTTCAATTCCGTCAGGTACATCGTAAAAAGTAGGGTGACGATACACCTTGGTATCTGCGGGTTCGTAAAACGCATCAGCTTCAGAGGGGTCAGACGCATATACATTTTTAGATTCTACAACCCAAATACTTACTCCTTCTGATCGGCGAGTGTAAACATCGCGTGCATTTTCAACAGCCATAGTTGCATCTGCAGCACGTAAACTTCCGACATGTTTGTGGTTCAATCCTTGCTTGCTTCTTATAAAAACCTCCCAGAGAGGCCAATCATTTTGTATCATAACAACTGTTTATGTGGTTTTTCGAAGAGCTTGTTTTTGAGAATAAGCAATTGCCGCCTCACGTACCCACATTCCTTCTTCTTTCGCTTTTCTGCGGACATCTATTCGATTTTTATTGCACGGACCATTGCCTTTAACCACTTCCCAAAACTCATCCCAATTAATTTCTCCATATTCATAATGACCTGTCTCAGAGTTGAATTTCAAGTCTCTGTCGGGAATTGTCAAACCAATTAATTCAGCTTGAGGAACAGTGACATCAACAAATTGTTGACGCAGTTCATCATTTGTATGACGCTTTATTTTCCACTTCATAGATTGTGCAGTATGTTTAGAATCTGCATCATTTGGTCCGAACATCATGAGCGCCGGCCACCAAAAACGATTCAGAGCATCCTGCGCCATATCCTTCTGAACAGGAGTGCCTTTCGCCAACTGAGTCATGATTTCAAATCCCTGTCTTTGGTGAAAAGATTCTTCCTTACATATTCGAACCATCGCACGAGCATACGGTCCATATGAGCAACGACATAAAGGAACTTGATTCATAATTGCTGCGCCATCTACCAACCATCCGATTGCACCCATGTCCGCCCACGTTAATGTAGGATAATTAAAAATAGAAGAATACTTTGCCTTGCCGCTGTGCAAATCATCAATTGTCTGTTCTCGATCTGCACCCAACGTTTCGGTCGCACTGTATAAATAAAGACCATGACCCGCCTCATCTTGAACTTTTGCCAGTAAAACTGCCTTGCGTCTCAAATTGGGGGCTCTTGTAATCCAATTACCTTCGGGAAGCATTCCGACAATCTCAGAATGTGCATGTTGTGAGATCTGACGTATCAGTGTTTCACGGTATTCATCAGGCATCCAATCTTTAGGCTCTATTTTGATATCCTTGTCAATTTTTTCCTGAAATCTTCGTTCCAATTCTGAAGTATTTTGCTCTTGCATGAGACATCATTTATCAAACTATTACAAATTTAATTCAAATATGTTCACAACGTGGAGTTTTTTTATCTTGTAACATGGCAATCACTGAAACAGTGTAATACAGAGTTTTTCACTTCAGTTCAATAAATAAGAGTTTTGTTTACTTTTTTTTGTGTTCTAAAAATTGAGTTAGATCTTCATTTTTTCAAGCAAATGATAACTTTGTAATGAAAAAAGTCAATTAAACGCATCATTTTAATAAGGAACGATAGAAATGACTGAAGAGGAAAATCAGCCACGTGAAAAAAAAACAAGGTTAAAGTTTATTGACATGGCTCGCTCATTGGCAATTTTGATGATGATTGAAGGTCATTTTACCGGTGCTGCGCTATCAACAGAATTTCGAAAAGAAGCGTATTTGTTGTATAAAATATGGCACAATATTCACGGAATCACATCTCCGTTATTTTTTACAGTTACGGGAGTTGTTTTTGTGTACCTTTTATCGGCCAACAATAATGTTCCCTATTTTGAAAATACTCGAGTAAAAAAAGGGTTTAAACGAGTTGTTGAGCTCCTTTTCTGGGGGTACTTCATTCAACTGAGTTTTTGGAGTATTATAAAATCAATGTATTATGGAAGTCCCTTTCATTTAGAATGGTTTTATGCATTTCATGTCCTCCAATCAATCGGAGTGGGTATTTTGTTTTTGTTGCTAATTTATGGCCTATTTAAGTGGGTAAAAAAAGGGGCTCTTTATTGGTATTACCTGATAGGTGGTTTGGCAATTTTCACAGCCTATGCTTACTTAAAACATTACATTCAAACAGAGGAAGAACTCATAAAAAACCACATCAAGGATATTCCAAGCTATTTCCCAACAAAAGCGCCTGCTTTTATTCAAAATATGTTCTATGGTCCATACTCAGATTTCAGTTTTTTGAGATACTCCGGATACACCATTTTGGGGGGTATGTTGGGAAATATTGTACGTATCTACGAATCAAAAACACGCGAATGGTGGTTTGGAGTGATATTTATTATTAGTGGATTATTTTTATCCATTTTTATTCAACCCATTTTGCATGTTTTGGATCATTTCACAGATTGGATAAGGCTAACTAAGCATGGTGTTTACGAATTAAATGCAACTGCATTTATTCGTTTTGGGCAGGTTGTTTCATTATTGGGTATTTTTATGCTTATAGACAAATATTTCAACGTAAGAACAGGTTTATATATTAAAATGGGGCAAAATACATTACCAATTTATGTCATCCATGTAATTATTTTATATGGCGGTATATTTGGGTTTGGTTTAAAGCCACTGCTTTTTGATGAAAATCTCACACCAACTGTTTCTGCAACAATATCATTCATGGCAATTATTTTCTTTGCGCTAATGGTTAAGTACATTGAAACGTTAGAAAAATACTACCGTTTGATCATGAATAAACTGATGTTCAAACATACTAAACCATGATAAGTCGCATTTTTGTTCTATTACTGCTGATAAGCACCTTTTCGTTTGGACAGCCAAACAGCATTCTGTTTATTGGAAACAGTTTTACGCACATGAATAATTTGTGTAAAATGTACGAACATCTTGCTAATTCAAAAGGAAAAAAAGTGATTGCTGACACACTTGCAGTAAGTGGGAGCACGATTCAAGGTCATACTCAACGCAATCACACCTACGATAAAATTAAATCTAAAAATTGGAATTATGTAGTGATTCAAGGGTTTAGCCGTGAGTTTGCTCGTGATTCTGCTACAATCGCCATAAGTTCTATTCCATTTACTAAAATGCTCATTGACAGCATCAAGAAATACAATCCTTGTGTCAATATTTATTACTACATGACTTGGGGCTATGCTAATGGGTTTACTGATTCCATACCAAATGACACTTATCAATCAATGCAAGAACGTATTCAGTCAGGATATCTACAATTAAGTAATGCTACAGGTAAATTTCCCATTGCTCCTGTAGGCATGGTCTGGAAACAGTTGAGGGAACAATATCCGGAACTAAATCTTTACAACTCCGACA
This sequence comes from uncultured Akkermansia sp., assembly GCA_964526595.1. Classification (GTDB taxonomy): domain Bacteria; phylum Bacteroidota; class Bacteroidia; order Flavobacteriales_D; family Crocinitomicaceae; genus M0103. The sequence goes on from CAZGJF010000003.1 coordinate 63,123, forward strand.
ATGCACACCCAAATCCAGTAGGAAGCTACGTTGCAGCATGTACTTTTTTTAGTTCAATTTACAAAGAATCACCTTTAAATGGAGCTCACCCCTCTAAAATAGAACAAGTCTTGGCTCAAAAAGTACAGGAGTGTGCTAACAATTATGTGTTAAGTAATGTAGCCAAATTCAACTTAGATACAGTTCAGGGTGTTGTCACCAAAATAATAAATCCCAAGATTGGCATGTCGGTTAACACAAAATGGCTTAGTATATCAGTGAAAAGTGTTGACCATTTGAAAGGCAAGCATGAGTATTTTTGGGATTTCGGGGATGGAAAATATGCTACAAGCAAACAGGTTAAGCACTATTACTCTAAATCAGGTACTTATACTGTAACCCTATCGATAAAAGACGGTTGTAACTGGTTTGAAACTAAGAAAGTGATCGTTGTTTCAGATAAACCTAAGCAGAGCAAAAAGGGTCAAAAACACTGATAATAAATCTAAAGCGAATTGATCTTTTTATAATATTGAACTAATTCGTTGGTGTATATGTATGAACCTATGGTTTGTAGATGTGAATTATCAAAAAAATAATTTGGGTCTTTATAAATCGGATTTTGCTGATTATAAGTCCAAACTTGTCCCCTCCCCTTAAGCAATTGATGCAATCGTTTAATAAATCCATTTGTAACATTTTTGAAATTGGGTGGAATGGCTACAATCAACTGGATTTTGTTGTTTGCGCAAAGTTCAGAAAACGAATCAAAAGCTCTTAATTTTTGAATCAACTCTCCCTCTGTGGAGTATGAATTACTTACAAATTTATAAATTTTATCAAATGTTCTCTTTTGATGAGATATCGGCATGGAACCACAAGCCATAATTGAATCGTTTTTAGTGAATTTTCGCTTTTCAAACTCAAAGTTAGATTTGTTTAACTGATGTAATACAAGTAACTCTGTCACTATCGGTTTTTTTTCTTTTCGTTTAATCAGCTCCTCTCTAATCAGTTTGTATTTAACCAATGGATACATTCTGTCCAATCGAAATTTGAGGCTTTTTGCTGTTTTTAACTCATCACTGTCATCAACGACTAAAATAACAGATTTAGGCTTTTTATTGCCATGAACATTCAGTGTTGTTCTAAGCAAAAACTCATGAAAAGTAATATCAGATCCCGGGTAGGATAAATTATACGCTTCAATATTCAATGAATCTTTAAATACTTTGGCAATGACACTGCGAGCACCCCTTGAAGAACCATAAATCAAAACATCTGAGTTCAGTTGACCGTTCAGAATGAACTCTAATCGTTTATCAACCTGTAATTTTGGGGATTCATTTCGAATAAAGATGAACAACTTGTCGAAAGCTAAAAAACAAAGAGCAAAAACGAACAATCGTACTAAAAAGCGTTTCATCTGCTAAAACTGAAAATAGATAAATTCTTGCTCTTTTCCCGAAAGCACGATAATGCAGGTAATCAAAACAAAATAAAATAACCATCTAAGAGGTGTATTCCATTTTGACACTAGATTTTCCAAAGCATATTTACCTTCGCGACCGAACCACTCGATGAGCATGGTAATGCAAATAAATACAACTACAACATTGGCTGCATTTGGCAATTTTGGTTGTTTAAACAAATCATTTGAAAATATATGTAGTATAAATTCAAGTGCTTGATTGATATCTTGAGCTCGAAAAAAGATCCAACCAAAAACGGCCATCAAAAATGTCAAAAGCATTCCACAAAATTCAAGGAAAGTTGGAAATATTTTGCCCTGAGCAACAATTTCAAGGTTTTGACGATTTGAATTAGTAAGCAAGTAAGGTAAAAAATAAATCGCATTCAAAGCACCCCATATGATAAAGGTCCAATTTGCTCCATGCCAAAAGCCACTGACTAAAAAAATAATGAAGGTATTCCTAATTTTCATCCACACACCACCTCTACTACCACCCAGCGGAATATAGATATAATCTCTGAACCATGTTGTTAATGAAATATGCCATCTTCTCCAAAATTCAGCTATATCTCTTGAAAAATAAGGGAAAGCAAAATTCCTAAGTAATTCGATTCCAAAAAGTCGAGATGTACCCAATGCAATATCCGAATAACCAGAAAAATCACAGTAAATCTGAAATGTGAAAAAGACTGCACCTGCCACTAAAGTACTTCCGGAATAATCAGCTGATCCATCAAAAATTAAATTAGCATACTCTGCACAGCCATCGGCAACGACCACTTTTTTAAATAATCCCCAAAGTATTTGTCGCAATCCATCAATAGCCTTCGAATAATCGAACTTTCTTGGTTGTTGAATTTGTGGCAAAAGGTGCGTTGCTCTCTCAATCGGACCTGCGACCAATAAAGGGAAATAAGCGACAAATAATCCAAATTCAACGATATTTCGTTCACTTTTAATCCTTCCCAAATAAATATCAATAATATACGACAACACATGAAATGTATAAAAAGAAATACCTACCGGAAGAATTAACTTAAGCGTCAACGAATTTACGTTGATATTGAACCCTAATTCATTCAACATAGAAGTAAAAGAAGTAATGAAAAAGTCATAATATTTGAACAATCCTAAAAAGCCGACATTTAACACGATACTAATCCAAAACCATATTTTCTTCCATGAATCTTTCTTAGAATCTTCAATTTGAATGCCGGTCACATAACCCAAAAAAGTAGAGAAGGAAAGTAAGAACAAAAACCGCACATCCCACCAAGCATAAAAAAATAAACTAGCTGAGAGAATCAATATGTTTTGGCGCCTTAAACTTCGTCCTGAAACAAACCAATAAAGAAAGAAAACTATCGGAAGAAAAAGGGCGTACTCTATTGAATTAAAAATCATGTTTACGAGAGATTAATCAATCCTCAACTTTTGAGCAATCAAAGCCAATTCATCATGAGTTAACTGAAGCTTCGGACGACTAAAATCCATGTCACCAACTTGGTTTATTGGGACAAGATGAATGTGAGCATGAGGAACTTCTAAACCAATAACGGTCATCCCCACTTTCTTGCAAGAAAAATTATTTTGTATGGAAACAGCGACTTCTTTAGCAAAAAGAACCATCGATGACAATAACTTATCTTCTAAGTCAAAGAAATAGTCTATTTCTTGTTTAGGTATAACTAGGGTATGTCCTTTGGTCAAAGGCATTATATCTAAAAAAGCTAAAAATTGGTCATTTTCGGCTACCTTATGGCAAGAAATTTCACCATTTACAATCCGTGTAAAAATTGAAGTCATTACCTTGAAATTTCAACAACTTCAAATTTCATGATGCCATTGGGAGTATGAATATCAGCGATATCACCTTTTTTCTTGCCCAATAATCCTTTTCCTATCGGTGAATCGATAGATATTTTTTTGGCCTTAATATCTGCTTCATTCTCAGCAACAAGCATGTATTCCATTTCCATTCCGTTAGCTTGATTTTTAATTTTGACTTTGGATAATATGAATACTTTTGAATTATCAATATTTGAATTATCAATAATACGAGCATTAGCTATGATTGTTTCCATTTTAGAAATTTTCATTTCCAAAATTCCCTGAGCTTCTTTTGCTGCATCATATTCAGCATTTTCAGACAAATCTCCCTTATCTCTGGCTTCAGCTATCTGATCTGAAATGGCGGGTCTTTGAACTGTTTTCATGTGATGCAATTCGTCTTTCAGTTTTTTAAGCCCCTCCTCAGTATAGTAATTAACTTGTGACATAACGATATATAAACTTGAAATGTAACCAACAAAAACAAGAGAGTCCTAACGAACCCTCTTGCAGAACAAATATACTAAATTTTATTTTAAGCTGATAGTAGCGCCAAGTGTGTGGATGACGCCAAAGATTCCAGCGAATCTACTGGCATACTCAATCCCAAGTGCACTTTTATTTTTTCCAACCAGAGCATCAATGGAAAAGCCGGCTGTTGGACCTATTAAAGCATTTGATCTATTTTCAGAAGAGAAAATATTTTTCTCATACACAAAGCCTCCGCGAAGATTAAAGGCAACCTTTTCTTTAGTTAATCCATAATCCAATCCTATTCGATACTGGTCATAAGAAAATGAATTAGCGGAAAAAGCCATAGAAAGGTTCAACTTATTGTTTTCATTGAAAATAAAATCGTAGGAACCACCAATATTCAAAAGAGATGGTAATTCAAAAGTTGCTGATCTCTGCTCAAGAGAGGCATTGAATCCTGTTGATAAATAGGTTACCTGTTGAGCTAATCCATCTCCTTTAAAACGCATTACCGGACCAACATTTTTGAGTGCGATACCAAACTTAATATGATCATTTTTGCCGGTAACATAACGTATGCCAGCATCAAATGCAATTCCGTTTGCCTTCAAATTAGAGATACTTTGAGAGATGACTTTGAAGTTAATTCCCCCATAAATTGAAGATGAAAACTCTTTGGCATAACCTATGTTAAAAATATTAGCTCTTGGAGAAAAATAACCAATACTACCTTCAGGATTCTCAACAGTTGTTATAGGAATATCTCCGAAATTCATAGACTGCACACTCACCGCAAAAACCGAGGACTCAGATATTCGCTGTGCAATTCCTGCACTATTGAAAGATATACCGGCACTACCCATCCAGTTACTGTAATTAAACTTTAATTGGGTTTTATTCGTAAAAGCGAGTCCTGCAATATTGACAAATGAGGCTTCTAACCCATTGATGCTTGCTACTCCAGCATCACCTGTTGCCGAACTTCTCGACCATGGGTTAATCAACAACTCTGAAGCTCCTGCAGAACCTACACGATCTTCATTACCGGCATACAATCCAAAGTTTAAGAGCAGAATTAAAAATAACGTTATCTTTTTCATCGTAGTATCTTATTAAAATATATCAACTGACTAAATACCCTGCAAATCAACTTGTCTCATGCCTCCGAAAAACTTCAGAATGACCTCACCTACGTCAGGAACTTCGACATGAATTAAATAAACTCCACCAGAAACCGGAATCCCTTTAAAGTTGTTCAAATCCCAATCCAAATAAGTAATAGGACTGTCCTTTTTATATGTTCTTACCAATTTACCATTTACGGTGTAAATTTTCACTGTACATTTCTCAGGCAAGTTTGTAATCTTCACACGGGTATCTAATCTGGTTCGTTCATACTCAGAGAAAGCATAATAAGGATTGGGCACAACATTAATGTGTTTTAAATTTTCCGCCAACATATCCTTACTTCCAGTTTCAGTTGCAATATCATCCATAGACCAAGAGTACATTGGTTTACCTTGATTATCACCCGATGCAACAAATGATTTATACTCCTTATTTACTCTGATTTTAATAGTAATATCAGTTGATAAAAGTTCTTTTCCAGTCACCAACATTGGATAGCCCACCCATGACAATGATCCATAAAATTGCCTTCTGGCGTTGTTATCATTGTTTTCTATCTTAAGGAGCTTCTGATACAATTCATTTTTATCCGGGTTTTCAGCTTCTGTTTTAACGTAAGCCGGCATATCATACCCACTTGTAAATTTATTAATTGTAGCAATCTTATAATTGAAAATATAGATTGAGTGTACTCCTCCCATTAAAGGTGTCCCGATAGCATCTGTATAACGTTCTGATGGGTTCCACTTCATATCTGCACCATTTTCTTTAGCCAAAGCTGAATTTTCCCCAAAGGCGATGTATAATCTTGCACCTGACTCCAAATCGACAGCATAGCCAGGAAACCAACCCAAACCTGTTGTACCTGAATTATCAGGATTACCTAATTTGTCAACGCTCGAACTCTTTCTTAAACCACCTGGTAAAGCTTGCCCTACATTCAACGCTTTATCCCTTCCCATTTCAATAACAGGACACCTTGTCCATTTTGTTTGATCGTCGGTAATAACCAAATTGATACTTGGCAAGAAACTAATGGATGCATACTCTCTTAAAGAACCTGGATCACCGGTTACATTGTAATAAGCAAGTGGCATAAAGTCAGCTTGATATCCGGTTAAACGATGAGGAGCTATTCCTCCACCAAGTATCTTACCATAAACCTTATCATCATCAACCCCAGGCTCATCTTTATAGTTACATGGATTTTTATAAGGTAACTCCGAAGGAGTACATTCATCATTTGATGGTAAATATGTTCCGGATCTTATCCAATTGGTAGGATAGAATGCGTCATTATCAGGAACAACTCCTAACCATTGCTTAGATGAGTCTTCGAATTCAATTGATGCATTGATAAAATTAGTAAATCGTTGATTTTGATTATTAAGATCAACATTTCCATCAGCATCAGGTGGAAAAGGGGGATATTTTTCTTGATAAATCTGTACAGAGATACCCCATTTCGGTATTATTTGTTCATTATCGTTATTTATTGTTGTCTCTGAGGTCACCGAATCTAACAATTCACCATTTTTAGATGCATACCGGTATATGACCCAACTTGCCGTATCAGCCGCATTCCACTTAGTAGGAAGATAGTCTCTAAACTTACACTCAAAATAGCCTCCAACTAAATTCAGCGGATCAATTACTTTCACATCGATTGGTCCAGCTCCGTAATCATAAACCGGATTTTCAACAAACCCCTGTTCGACAACTGCATTTTCAGTACTTGTTGTAAACTCAAGACTTCGATTTCCATTGCCATGCCCATCTAATCTTGTAATTAACGGAGAGGAACCATAACCAATCATTTGTTTTAAACCATTGGATTCAAGTGCCGGATTGTGAGGAATTGCTGAAACAGGAGCTATAGCAGACCCATCATAATTCAAACGAGAAGATATGTAAGGTATTTTCTGACCATCTACACCTGAAGGATCAGTTGGATCATATTTTTTATACTGGTTAAATGCATAAGCAACAGCAACATAATAATATGATTTGTGATTTACCAAAGTTCGATTGGTACTGTTTGAAAATGCGTCCTCTGTGATCTTAAAGGAGTGTTTGATTCCTTTATTGGATCCATTTACTTTTTCAGTTGGAATAGCATATCCCAATTCTTCATCAAATTCAAAGTTAATAATGCGACTGATACTATCTTTGATATCACACTGTGCGACTTCTCTTGCCAAATTAATATCGTTAATATCAGCAATAGAAACAGAAGCATTTGCCAATTGATAGATCTTATATCCTTGAAAACGGTAATATTGATCTAAAGTAGGATCAGGGATATTAATTTCATCCTTTTCTTTATATTTTTCCTGATAATTATTAGAAGAAGATGGATTTTCAATCATCAAAATGATTTCATTTTCTAGCTCTTGTATGGTCAGTTTTGGCGCATCCGGTGGTGAAAGAATTTTAAAACAAGCATCGAATAGTGCTTGAGCCTTTGTGTCTGCACGTTTCATTGCTCGAACAGAAGAAAATAAATCCCCATCAGTTCCACGACCATATACCATCCCTACAGTAATGTTATTAACAGCTCCCGGCTTTAATATAAATGGTCCCGCAGATTGTACAAATCGTCTGTCACCTGAAGGGTTATTATTTGTTGCTTCATCCCAACCATTTTGGAATCCCTGTGTTGACATATCAACGCCACCAGTTGCCCAGAATAACGGATCTGAATCTCCCGGGAACATATAATCAGATGGAACATTGGTGACACCTGTAGATCCCTCATAACCCAAACCACCATAGAACATTTCCGAAGAATTTGCCCAGGTACCACTCATAAAATTATAAAACTCAGATGCTTTTGATGGATCAGTGTGAGGATATTGAGCAGTCGCAGTGTAATATGTAAATCTGCGCATTCCAAAACGTTCATTATCAACGATACCATCTGAATATCCGATACCAATTCCTTTATAAACAATTCCCTTACCTGAAATAGCGTCTATGACACTAGGCACAACCATTGAATTTGTTGCCTCATCAAAGTAAGGTCCCACATTATCAACTCCATCCGGATCCTGATAAGGTCCCTCAAAAAAGTCACATCCTATCGCCGGAGGATTTGCTCCATAGCCCAATTTACCACCATCCGATTGATCATCAGAATCACCATTATACATATACCCCAGACCTCTTGACACGTCACAACCGGCATAGTCATCCGCATAATTACCAACGTCCGCATCTAAATACTGGGAAAAATAAGTGTCATACAATGTTTGAGTACTTCTATTGATTAACTCATAATTGTAGAATGTCATTCTATTTACTTCATCATTCGTAGCAAATGAAAAAGCTTGTGCCCGAATTTCCATTCCAATCGGATCACCATTAGTTTCGGTATGAATATTTCCTTTATCGTTGAACACCCACCAATGAGTTTCATCCCCAAATAAAGAAATTCTTCTATCAACACCACACTCAATATCATCTCTTCCGAGAATATCATCATACCAAGGATGATCTCCATCTTGCGGATTGTAAACACCATCTTGATTTCTATCATAGAATGGTGCCAGATAATAGTCCTGACCTCTTGACACATCACCGTGAGCAGGCCAATTATAAATTCTGTTTAATTCTTCGGATGTAGGAACTGTAATATCTTCACAGCCATCCGTTAATATACCATTTGAACACTCCCACCATAAATTGAATCTGATGACTTCAGCTTTTCTAATCGTATAAAACTTATCATAAGCAATACACTGATCGGGATCAATGTTAGCCTCACCAAAATCTCTAATGATATTAACACCCATTGGATTTCGTGGATCAAAATTTCCTGAACCAGGCTTAACAGTCAACGGTCCAGGCCAAAAATCATTTCCGGTTCGGTATTTAACAGCTGCCAATTTTAATTGACCATTTACATCGACCCCTCCCATCCAAAGAGCACCTGCATATATAACGTTTAAACCACTTCCTTTTGGTATTTCGTAATAAGCAGTTCCCGTTTGTCTATTTTGGAACATACTACCACCTTGTTCAATAAGTGCTTTCACGTCATTAAAAGACATGATTAACTTTGCTGTAGCAGGAGAACAATTGGCCCCCTTCAAAGTGGGACCGTTCTTTAATTTGTCATTTGGACCTAAATATGAAAATACTTCGTTAGAATACAACAGAGTAAAAACACAAATGAAATAAACCAAACACTTCTTCATACGTATATAATTTGCTTTTTAAATACCACATAGATTAGTTCTATGGTTGCTTACTGAAATAAAATGTCTTTTGATTTCACATTCTTTCAGATTCACACTATGGAACTATTTACATAACTTATTTCTTTTTTATTTTTTAAAAATCAATTTTAACACCCAATCGAATAGTTCTTGGGACACTAACATTATACGGATTTTGAATCTTCATGGTATAGTAATCTCTGAACGATTGTTCGTCCAATTGATTTTGGATGGAAGTTTGGTTAGCTGCTGCCGCTAAATAACCATCATCATCCCAGTTTCCTGTAGCTCTATAAACACTAAGCCTGTTGAGTTGATTCAACATATTTGTTACTCTTAAATAAACATTTAAAGATGCAGTTTTAACTTTATTGGTTTCTTTATTATTCTTTTCTTTTCCAAACTTAAGCGTAAAGGTTCTGTCAAGCTGTAAATCCAGACGATAAGACCAAGGTAATCTTGAACCATTCAATGTCCCATTCAAACCTGCATTCATATTGCCAATTCCTTCATCAGTAATGAACGTTTGCGAGGAATAAGGTGAACCGGAATATATATTAGTCATAATATTCAAGCCTGTATTTTCTAACAAATTGATATCATTAATTCTAGGGCCATTGTAATCCTCACCTTCTCCGTATCTGTAATCCATTGTCACAGCAAATGCGTGTCTCTGGTCATAATTATAAGGAAAAATATTTCTTAAGTTAGGTAATCCTGCATTAATCAATGAGGATGCAGAGGTTGCATCAGAACCTGTTCCATCAGCAAACTGAAGTGTATAAGCAGCAGTCATTCTAATATTTCCTGTTCTTCTCATATCATAAGAAATCGTCATCCCTTTCACTGTTCCAAAATCTCTGTTACCATACGTCTTGTATGAGGCTGGATATGCATCGAACACGCTTATTAGCTGTACGTTATTGCGTTGTTCTCTGTAGAATGCTGATATTTTTAAAGAAGATGTTTTAGATAAGACTTGCTGAAAACCTAATTCATAATCTATGGTTTTCTCTGGCTTCAAGTTAGAGTTGTTGATAACAGCACTTCTTGACTGAATAAACTGATACTCGAAAGGATCAAAACGCAACGCTGTTGTTGGGCGTTTAGTTAAAATGTCATAATGAGCAAAAAAGGAAGCTTCATCTGAAATTGGGAATGAGAAAGCAATACGTGGCATTGGATTTATTTGTGCCTTGTAATCTTGAAATGCGTCAGCACTAGGTGTTTTTTGACCCGGATTCAAAAGCCAAGGCTGGATTCCTGTAGCACCTTCAATCACTTTGGGATTTTCGACTTGAACACCATCAGCATTATACCAATTGAAACCATTTCTAAATCCATTAATTTTAGTTGGATTGTTTATATCATCAACATAAACGGTGTAATCGTCACCCATTGCAGTAGGAATACTCGCCCATGCATATTGGCCGGGATTACTAGCAACCAATTCTTTTGCTTCGGCAACAGTTCGAGCATTGTACAACAAAAATGGATCTTTCAAGGTTGGTTGGTTGGCATCAAACACGTCAACACGCAACCCTACATTAAAGACGATATCATTGAATGCAAACTTATCCATGATATAGCCCGACAGATACGTTGGTTGAAATGCTCCCACAAAACGTTTGTAGTTTCCATGACTGTCAAATTCATTAAAATACTTGTTTATATCGGTGTTACCTCTCACTTTCTTCCCGGTATGATCAAAGCCCCAATAAGACACAAATGAATTCCCACCATTTAACAATTCATCCGGAGCAAACATATCAAACGAATAAATACTTGGGTCGTATTTATCGATGTCTATGTAATCTGATCCTGCTCCACCACTGGAGATTAATCCTTTACTGTAAAGATATTCACGTAAATTGTAGTCAAAAAAGGATTGATTATCATTTTTCTCTGCACCACCATATTGACCTGTACCCGAAGTGTAGGCATAACCGGAATTGAGTCTGTTGTATGTAATTTGTTTAAATGACCCACTGTCAGAAATCACACCACTGTTTAAATCAAGTTCCTCTATGTGAAAATTCGCTAATTGTCGAGCGATTGACCAAATGCCCAATGGTCCGTTTGTATTATCACTTGTTGTCGTACCGGAGGTCCATCCTCTATCCCAACGTTGTTCTAATTCGAAACCAAAAGATAGTGTGTGATCACCTATAATGGCGGAAAAGGAGCCTGTACCACGTAACTGATCATTTTCAGTTTTTCCAAAGTAATTATATGGAGTTCCGATATTACCCCATATTTGGTAAACACTTGCGGGGGCATCCCCATTTCGTAATGCGTTACCCTGCTGAATCTGGAATAAATTTTCATAGTGATTTATTGGATCTGTATAAATATTATAGTACTGTGTTGTTATTGCAGCAAGAGCAGCGTTCGTTTCAGACGGAACAAAATCAACTACAACATCTCTAAACCCATTATGGATATACATTTGCTTATCCTCGTTAAATTCGTAAGAAGGCAGCCTAGTTGTTGTAAATGTTCCAACGTGACCATAATTGAACATCTTGTATTTATGAATCGGATCATAAGCATCATCTTTAGATTTCGAATAGTCAACCATCAAGGTGTAAACAAAAGACTTCAGCTTGGAGGCACTTTCTTCATTATCATTAGTAAAACGCTGAGTCAAACGACCAAAAACCCTCCAATCGAGTGACTTTCCGTAACCATTATTAGCAAAATTAAGCAGTGAATTCGAGTAAGAATATCTATTTCCCATACTGTAATTCATGGATCCCCCAAATGTCAAGTTGATTGAAGGACCGGTATTAGCATCAATTTTAGCCTGAGCTGAAATTGATGTATTTCGAGCATTCATTCTCCAAGGCGTTTTTTCAAAATCAGACATTCTTAAAAATGAAGCATTACTGAAAGTTCCTTGACCTGTGGATGTTGGTCTCAGTGGATTTGCCAAAAGTGCATCCCGTACATCTTTTTTAACTCGATAACTGCCTCCTGACAATGGACGATCATCTAATTGATCCGTGATGTTTGCTGAAACCAAAAAGCCCAATAATGGTTTAGTCTTTTTACCTGTTGAATCTTTTTGCAACCAAAGCGGACCTGATAACATGCCTTCAAAAAGGTTATAGCCATATTTATCCAATCCCAATACCTTACCGTCATAACCATTAGGATTCTTACCTTTAAAATAAAGACCGGATGTTACCAATTCAGCAGATCCGAAAAAATCTTTTGAAGGACCTCTAGTAACTACCGAGATAATACCACCGGTAGCATCTCCATAGTTTGCAGGCAAACCACCTGTTATGACAGTGACTTCTTCGATTGCTGATTTGGGCAAACTGGATGAGCCACGAACTTTGATTCCGTCAATGTAAAAATAAGAAGCATCGGAGCGTGAACCACGAATAGATATTTCGCCGTTTCCTTCATTGGTATTCACCCCACCTACTGTTTGTGCTACACCAGCAGCAGATCGGGTAGCTAAGTGCTCGATATCATCTTTTGTAATCGTCGCACCTGATGCTCCACCATCCTTATCTATGAGAGGCACCTTGTAACCTACTATTTTAATCTCATCTATTTCCTTTATATCCTTTGGTTTTGAAATAGTTAAATAGTCCAAAAATGTTATTTTTTCTGCAGATACAATCACACCGGCTTCACGTCTAGCCTGGTAGCCTTCCGATTCATTTCTTATCTCGACATCATAGGATCCGGCAGCAACCGAGTTTATTTGAAATTTTCCGTCAAAATCGGTATTTGCTCCCCCTTTGATGGTACCATTTTGAAACAAAATGACCTTACAAAAGGGAATCGGTTGTTTGGTATCGCCATCGGTAACAACACCCTTTATGGTTCCCAATCCAGTTTGAGAAAACGCGTAAGAACTTAAAAATAATATGCTTATTAAATATAATTTCAGATTACAAAACATGATTACAGTTAATTTTAATTTATCGTACTCATCTCAGAAAGGCGTAAATATAGATAAAAAACAAATGAATAAAATTCATGTTAAAAAAAATTAAATTTAATATTTATCTAACATTCTGTCTCAGAATATCAAAAACAAACAATACTTACCTTGACAAAAGGTCAACTATCTATTTGTTTTTAATGAAGTTAATTTGATTTTTAGAAATTTAGATGCCTTCATAAAGTAGTTTGTTGTTTCAGGTTCCAGTTTAAAAAGCACTACCGGCAACACAAATAATATTCCTATCTCAATGATAGTCATCGGAATACGAAACAACTCCAAATGAATATTTTGATTCAACAAGAGTCCAAATGATAAAGTCAAAATTGCCAGAGCGATTATGATAAATTGATTTCTAGTGAAGGGATGAATCTTGTAGGAGTAAAGTACAAAGAGAACTCTTGATACATTATATACAATCAAAGCTATCGATGTGGATATTGCTGCTCCTGAAATTCCCCAAATTGGAATAAAGTAAGAATTCAATATAAAAACAGCAACAAGTAAGAATAATGTGAAAATAATATCATAGGCATATTTTTTGGAAGTCACAAAAATAGCACCGTTCAATCCGAAATACATATCGATAATTCGCCCTAACATGATAAATAGGAAAACCCAAATTCCTTCTTGAAATTCATTACTCAAAAAAGAGAACAAAAAATCAATGTTTAACCAAAAAAGGATAAAAGGACCCAAACCGATGAGTAAAGCAATCGAACTCACATTGGTATATAAGGTTTTTATTTGATCTAATTTCCGGTGTTTCCAAAAGTCCGCAATTAATGGTGATGAAATTCGAATCAAAGACTTATAAGGAACCTGAAGGGCACTGGTCAAAAAAATAACAGTACTGTACACTCCCGCAGCTTTCAAACCTAACATCTGCGATATCATGATAATGTCTAAAGAATTAACAACCACCGATCCCAGAGTATTTATGTAATTAAATGTAGAAAAGCGAACTATTATTTTTCGAAATCTCTTTGAAATTTGAATAGCCGAGAACGAAAAAAAGAGTTCATTAATTCGTTTCAAGTAAATCAATAAAATGATTACAGGTATGGCATAGGAGAAACTTTGAAGCACAACAAACATTTGAAATGATATCAATTTCAGCCACAGTAAAATTAGAAGTAGGGACAACAATAACCTTAGAATTATTTCAAATGAAATCACTGAAATGATATTTTTATAAAAACCTCTGAGATAAATTTCCAAGGTCATAAATATGACATAAAATATACCTATTGGAATAATCAAATAGTAATAATCAACAAAGAGTGCCGACTTTTCAAGATAAAGCTTTTCAATTTCGGTTCTGAAAATGAATGCCGCACACAGGCACAGCAAAATGCCCACCGAAACAACTAAAAACATTAAGGGTAGAAACCCGTGGTGTTTTTTTTCATAATTTTTAAAAAATGGGAGGAATTTCCAGGACGTATAGATCGTACCTAAGTTTGCAAATTGGGCAAAGAGTAAGCCCACAGAAACAATTAAATTAACCAAACCTATTTGTTCAGTTGTTAAAATCAACAGGAATAAAAAACCCTTGTTTACGTATCCCAGTAAAATTCCGAGATACGAAATGAGCATTGTTCTAAAAGCATCTTTTTGGATCATTCCCATGGCTATTTGTTAATTACAATGTGATACATCCTTTTTATGACCGAATTAATTATAAACACTTATTTTCAATGGATTAGGGAATGAACAACTCTACAACGTAGCCTGTATGTCTTCGGACATTGAAAACTAATCCTCCTCGAAAAATCAAATACTGCCCTTTAATACCTATTAAATCTCCACTAATGCGGGGCATGCTATCCAATGAGATACTCTTGATACTTTGAGGGTACTCCAAAACGGGATAATTGAGTTGAACAAGCTCATCGTTCTCACTAAAAAAACGGGTTAAATCGGATGGCAATAAATCATGTACTTGCCATTTTTGATCAACTAAATCAATGGATTCATCAATTTCATTCTTAAGCATTCGTTGCCAATTAGTTTTATCCGTAAAAACTGTTTTCAATGCTACCTCAAGTCTTCCTGCTTCATATCTATTCGGTGTTTCAGCCAGCCGAATGGCTCTATTCGCTCCTTGGTCAATCCAACGTGTGGGCAGTTGAGTTAATCGAGTGACCCCAACTTTAATTACATTATTGGCAGTAAGATAGACAACATGAGGAACATTATGATGCATTTGTTCCCATTCCGGGTTTCGCCCCCCTCCAACATGTGCCTGACACAGCTCAGGTCGAATGATGCATTCTGATGTTTCCGGAACACTTATGAAACAATTATAGCAATAACCATCATCATACGTTTTTTTGATTTGCTTTCCACAATTGGAGCATAAAATAAGTCCATTCCAAGATAAAGATATTGTTTTTCCAATCAGGTCATTCATGACTATGGGAGAATCAAGCAACAATTGATAACCTATTACCTCATCAAGAGTTACCTTCATTTTTTGAAGACGACCGGTCGTCATTTTTGCTCAGGTAAAATGTTCATCTTTTCAGCAAAATGATAACAATAATCTCTTAAATCTTCGCAAATCAAATGCTCTCCTGTGGCGCGTTCAAACGTATCGGCCAATGTCAATAGTGATTGATGAAAAAATTGCTTCATTTCTTCTATGGACATATCCTTAGTCCACAGGTCCATTTTCAGTGTATTCTTTTCTTGAGCATCCCATAAAGACAACAAAAATGCCTTGGAATCGGCATTCTCAATATTACCATCTTGTGCCGACCATTGAATTGCTATCGGCAGGTTATTTTCATTTAAACCTACCCGAATATTGATTTCAGATGTTTTAGATATATTATTTTCCATGTTATTCAATTTCATATTCGGCTAATATTTCCTCATAAGGTTTATTAAGCATTTCTGAGACATTACAGCCCGTAGCTTCCATGTATTTCTGGATTATTCTGAAACCTATAAACTGTCCCATTCTATCAGGGCTCTTCGCATCATACCCAATCGTAAAAGGTGCATCCTTTAATATATTAACCTTAGTCAATTCATCCGATTTGAAGAGTATTTTTTGGTTAACCAGGTAATTCCAAAATGAATATTCGTTTTTCATAGCCCATTGGTATGATTGATCAGAATAACGCAATATCACTGCCGGATTTAAGTCAGGAAGCGCTGCTTGTGTCAGGTACAGTATTTTTCCCCACCTGACCATTTCTTGAGCCAAATTACCGTTTACTTCTTCTACATAATGAGTCATTATCCACGAACAAAGAACATCTCTGGTCATAAAATGCTTATCAAATCCTTTTTTAATCCATTCCGGAAAATCATTAGCGGGAAGTTCCCTGATCACCCCGGCTTTCTCACCCAAATAACGTTCCAATCCTATTCCAATTTCATGATTTGTAGAAAATGCGCTCGATGCAAAAAAGGAATTCATAAAAATAATATAGGTAGGAATTTTGCCTCGTTGAAAATGAAACTTTAAATGTTTAAATCCATTGATCATATCACGTTTATATAGAGATAAATCAGAAAAATCTTTCTCTATTTGTTTTTCTAATCGCTTGATGTATTGATCCTTTTTGAAGAAACTGATACCCCGATAAAAGCTAAAGTCATCCGTATTTCCTACACCGAGGCAATATTTTAACTCATAATCATAAATTGCTCTCATTGAGTGATTGAATTTATGATGGTAGTCCATTAGTGAAGCTGAATCCGATTGAATCATAACCGAATCCAAATTGACAAATTTGGTTGCAATATGAATATTTTCAGCATTTATATCTAAAGGATTGCTACTACACCCCACAACAAGGCGAATAACAATAATCAGGATTAAAACACTTTTATTACTCATTTAGATTATTTAATATTGCGGTCAAAAGTATATAAAATCAGAGTATCTGGTTTATTTGACAAAGAAATTTTGAGTGTATGCGAGCCCTTTCAGTTATAGTATTTTCGATGGTCATTTTCAATTATGGATACAATCAAGTCCCCAAAGATAAAAAGTACCAAGCCGGCATTTCTGCTACTATGGGAATAAATTCCCAAAAAATGGGAACCAATTATGTGGATGCAAACCGGAATGGTTCTGATTTGGGTATCGGTATCAATGTTAATATTCTGATTAAAGATGCATATGCCATCGCTACCGGTGCTGAATTTGATTTTGAAAAACTGTATTATGAAACAAAAACTCCCACCTTTTATCGTTTTGATGACACTAAGATTTTAAAGATTAGTGAATCAGACACCACGAATCAAGTGTTCACTCTAGTTGCCAGAAAAGAAGAACCGATTTATCTGACTATTCCTTCAATGATACTTTTTCAAACTGATTTTATAGGATATTTTCGCTACTATGCGAAATTTGGTTTGAAAAATAGTTTTTTATTGAATAATCGCATAGAAGATTCAGGTTATTTGGGTACAAGTGCAGCGAAAAATATGAATATGAAATCAAGAGGAGATTTATTTTTCTACAAAGGAGCCATTGGTTTAGCTGCAGGAACACAGTGGAATTTCATAGGCTCAACTTGTCTGATGGCAGAAGTTGGTTATTACTATGGCTTTACACCTCTTCATCTCACCAACAAAGAAAGAAACATGACTCTTTATACAGTTGATGAAAACAGTGATAAAAAACCTTTTTCAATGAAAGCAACCCAACGTCAATTGATGGTGAAAATCGCAGTATTGTTTTAAATAGTCAAGCGTGAATTACGAATCAATCAGAAACCACATTGTAGAATGGTTAACATACTATTCTCAAAAAAATGGGAATTTAGGATTTGTTGTTGGAATTTCAGGGGGAATTGATTCTGCAGTAACTTCGTATTTGTGTGCATTAACAGGAATACCAACCATTCTTGTCAATTTGCCCATCAGGCAATCAGATGCTGAATACGTCAGAGCCGTTAAACACATCAACAACCTCAAAGTAAAATTCAATCATGTTTCTTCCATTGAAATAAACCTCAGTGAACTTTTTGAAAAAATAGAATACACTTTTCCGATAGAAATAGTACAAAATCAGCTTGCTATGGCTAATACACGTTCCAGACTTCGCATGACCTCACTATACGCCATAGCTCAAGCAAATAATTGCTTGGTCGTTGGCACCGGAAATAAAATAGAAGATTTTGGAGTCGGGTTTTATACCAAATATGGTGATGGAGGAGTTGATATCAGCCCAATTGCAGACCTTATGAAAACAGATGTTCAAAATCTGGGAGAACTTTTGCAGGTCATTGACGACATCCGACAAGCAAAACCTACCGATGGTCTCTGGGGAGATGCCAGAAGTGATGAAGATCAATTAGGAGCAACTTATCCGGAACTTGAATGGGCCATGAACTTTCGAGGTGAAACGAAAAATTTGACGACCAGACAAACTGAAGTATTATCAATTTACCAACAACTTAACAGGCAGAATCAACACAAAATGAATGCCATACCTGTTTGTCTGATTCCGGATGAATTAAAGAAATAATAATCAAGGTATATTTAAGCCTCAGGGGCCAATCGAAGTACAATGCCATCAATTTCATCCGTAATATGAATCTGACACCCCAAGCGGCTGTTTGATTTAACGAAAAAAGCCTGATCAAGCATGTCTAACTCAGCATCGCTCTGTTCAGGTAAAGATGTGTCTGATTCCAAATAGCATTGACAAGTAGCACACATGGCCATGCCGCCACATTCACCTAAGACAGGTAAATCATACGCTTTACATAACTCCATGATATTCATATTCATATCTGTTGGAGCAGTCAACTGATGTGCGCTGCCTTCTCGATCAATAATCGTAACGTTAATTTCGTTCATCGCAATTTTAGAGCAAAGTTAATAAAAGGTCTTAATTGTAAATGCGTAAACTGTGTGCACCATCAAACAAAGTCTGATATTGTCGAAGTCCAAATTCACAACCTGAAATAGCTGAACCATCATAAAGAGAAAAGCGAGCAGATGAACACGAATCAATCAAATTCAGAAAATTAGACTTGTCGGGATACAAAGGTTGGGAGCACGTACCATTTGGATCTGCAGGGGAATGACGGTCGAATGCTACAAATTGATCAGCAGCTTTTCGATATACGATAATTCCTCTTGACCCTCCTGAAACATAAGCCCAATTTCCGACCGAAATCAGTGAACTGTAGGACGGCAGGTTGATATCTATTGTAATATCAAAGGGAATATTCGGCACCGGATTGGTTTTATTTTTCTTGCAAGAGCCTGTAATTAATAGCAAAGAAACAATCAAAAAAAGGTGTATCTTCATACGCAAATTAAGAGTCATAAAGGTATGAAATTAAGTTGGTTTCTAAAAGTGGGGAGCGGTTTACTTTTTACTGCATTAGTTGCTGTCAGCAACGCACAAAATATTGGAAAACCCAAAACAGTAGCACAGACTGAAAAGGAATTAGCAAAACAAGCCAAAAAAAAGGATAAGGAAGCAAAAAAGGCAAAAAAGCAGGCCGAGAAAAATTATTGGAGTAAGCAAACCAAAAAAGCGAGGAAATCAGTCAAAAAGAATCATCGAAGGCAACTTAAGCGAATGCGTACTAAACGTTAAAATCATTCCATTTGCATCAGTTTCTCACTAGCCTCTTCCCATTGACTCATGTAATTTTCTAATTCATCTTTTTTTGCTTGATAGACTGTGAGCAATTCGCTTGACCTCTCAGAATCGGAATAATCAACAGTAGCCATTAATTCATCCATTTTCTTGATTGCTTTTTCAAGATCCTCAATTGTTGTTTCAATATTTTTCAAGCGATTGATCAATTGTGTTTTTTGCTTCTTGAATTCTTTATTATCAGAACTGATTTGTTTTTCAGTAGAACCGGAAGAAGGTTCTATGCTCTCTTTTGTTACAGAAGCAGACTGCTGGGCGGAAGATACACTCATTTTACGAATCAAAAATTCCTTAACACCAAAATGATGAATTTTTAAACGTTGATTCTCAATATCCCAAATGCGATTCGTCAGATCCTCTAAAAATTCCCGATCATGGGATACAACTAAAAATGTTCCTTCATATTGTTTGAGAGCTTCTTTCAAAACCTCCTTACTTTGCATATCCAAGTGATTTGTCGGTTCGTCCAAAATCAAAAAATTGGAGGGGCTTAATAATAATTGGCACATCGCCAAGCGGGTACGTTCACCGCCAGAAAGTACTCCTACCTTTTTATTTACTTCATCTCCTGTAAATAAAAATGCTCCCAAGACACTTCTTAATTCTCTCCGAATTTCACCGATTGCAACCTCATCAACCGTTTCATAAATCGTTTTAGTAGGATCCAACGATTCCGCCTGATCCTGAGCAAAGTAACTTATTTGAACATTATGGCCCAACTTGATGCTTCCTTCTCCATCCAAACGTCCCAACATACGTTTCAATAGCGTTGATTTTCCAACACCATTCGGTCCGAGCAATGCAATCTTCTCACCCCTACCGATGGTGATGTTAATGTGCTTAAAAAGGTTTTTTGTTCCGTAAGATTTCCCAACATCATCCATCTCCATGACCCACTTACCCGGCTGCACACTCAATGGAAAGGCGATTTTCATTCCGGAGATGTAATCACGTTCTATTTCAATTCGTTCTGTTTTTTCTAATTTTTTAATCAGTGATTGGGCAAAAGCTGCTTTATTTTTTTTTGCTCTGAATTTATTAATCAATTCTTCAGTGTGCTTTATCGCTTTATCCTGCTGCTTTTTAGCTCCTTCAAGCCGCTCTAACTCATCTTCTCTTAAAGCCTTGTATTTGGAATATGCATACGGAAAATCGAAAATTTTCCCCATGCTGATTTCCAAGGTTCTTTTGGTGACATTATCCAAAAAAAGTCGGTCATGCGAAATAAGAACAACCGCACCTTCAAACTTCTGTAAATAATTTTCCAACCAGCTTATAGAGATGATATCTAAGTGATTGGTTGGCTCATCAAGAAGGATAATATCCGGTTGATTGACCAATATTTTAGCCAATTCTGCACGCATTTTCCAACCTCCCGAAAAGGTATTAAGACGTTGATTCAATTCTTCATCACTGAAACCGAGTCCTTTCAGGGTAGTTGCAATTTTTTCTTCCCAAGAATAACCATCGTGCAGATTGAAGGAATGATTCAGATCGTTTAACAAGTCCAACAAGTCGAAATAGGCCCGGCTCTCATAATCCTCACGTTGTACCAATTCATTGTTAACCCTGTCAAGTTCTGATCTCAGATGTGTCAGTTCAGGATTTGATTGATTCAAGTATTCGAAAACTGACAGTTGACTGTCAATCTTAATATCTTGCGTTAAAAAGCCAATTTTACAGGATTTCGGCTTATGAATCTTACCCTCAGAAGGGGTGTTTATTCCGGCAACTAAGCGCAGTAACGTTGATTTTCCGGCACCGTTTTTACCCACTAAACCAACTTTGTCACCCCGATTAATTTGTAGGTTGACATTTTCAAACAGATAGCCCTGAGGAAGATGAACCCCAAGTTGCTCTAAAACGATCATGTGACAAAAATACAACGCATATTTGATGTGGAATTGTTTTTAGATTGAATTCTTATCTGACTGCTTGGATGTTCAAGCTTCTGAAATATGTTATTTTAAATAAATTCATCACAAAAATCCTTAATTTTGCAATCCATATTTCAATGTAATGACTCCACGTTTTCACGCTCTACGTATTACAGATATCCGAAAAGAAACATCAGATACAGTATCTATTGCCTTTGATGTACCATCAACACTAAAAAATGACTTTTCTTTCATGGCTGGTCAATACCTCACCTTAAAAACAAAAATTGGTGGTGAGGAAATTAGAAGATCTTACTCACTTTGCTCTGCACCTTTTGAAAGCGAATGGAGAGTAGCTATAAAACAAGTCAATCAGGGGATTTTTTCAACGTATGCCAACAATGAACTTAAAATCGGGGATGTATTGGATGTGATGACTCCGGCAGGAAACTTTTTTCTAAAACCTGATTCGAAGACAACTAAAAATTATGTTTTATTTGCCGCAGGTAGCGGCATTACTCCCATTCTTTCAATCTCCAAAACGATACTGAAAGAAGAACCTACTGGAAGGATAACGCTATTCTACGGGAACAAAAACTTCAGTAGCATCATTTTCAG
Source organism: uncultured Akkermansia sp. (assembly GCA_964526595.1). Lineage (GTDB taxonomy): Bacteria > Bacteroidota > Bacteroidia > Flavobacteriales_D > Crocinitomicaceae > M0103. Next base: position 85,330 of record CAZGJF010000003.1, read on the forward strand.
AGAAGCTATTGAAGCATTAAAAAACACTTACATGGATCGCATTCGGATCATTCATGTACTGTCTCGGGAAAGTTTGGGTAATCAAATACAAAAGGGAAGAATCGATCAAGAAAAATGTACTAACTTATTCAATGCTTTTCTTAAAAACGAACCCATCGATGCTGTTTATATCTGTGGTCCACAGGACATGATTATGGGAGTGAAAGATTGTTTACAAGAACAAGGTGTTGATTCTAAATCTATTCACTTTGAACTATTTAACACCTCTACTCAAAAAGGCATTGAAAAGAATGATGGTTTATCCGATTTAGCCGAAAGCATCGAATCAAATGTTTCCATCATTTTGGATGGCGATGTTTTCGATCTAGCACTCAGCTCTTCCGGTGAATCGATTTTGGATGCAGCACAGAAGGCCGGAGCCGACTTACCTTTTGCATGCAAAGGAGGTGTCTGCTGTACTTGTAAAGCTAAAATAATCGAAGGCTCAGCCACAATGGATGTAAATTATGCTTTAGAAAAAGATGAAGTTGCTGCAGGTTTTATTTTGACATGTCAAGCACATCCGACCAGTGAAAAATTAATTGTATCATTTGATGAATAACTATCTATGGGTTTATTTAGATTTTTAAAAGGAGAAGCGATAAAATCAGCCAAAAAAGGTTTCATTCAAACGGTTGTTTCAGGTTTAGAACGACTTACTGAAGATACGGTCAAAATAACATTTGGCACAGACAAGAGACCGCTATTCAAGTTTGAACCGGGGCAATACGTCAATGTCTCTACAGAAATCAATGGAAATGAAGAAATCCGTTCATATTCTATTTGCAGCGGACCTGAAGAACCTATTTCAATCGCAGTAAAAGCGGTAAAAAACGGTTACGTTTCACAATGGTTAAATACTCAAATAAGCATTGGTGAAACCATGTTAATTTCATTACCACAAGGAAACTTTAAACTGAAAGAAACACAACAACATGTTGTTTGCTTAGCCGCAGGAAGTGGAATAACTCCAATAATAGCAATGGCTAAGGCAATGAAGTCAAATGAAGGGTCGATGCACCTTTTTTATGGAAGCAAGAACTACGCATCTATTATTTTCAGAGACGAACTGAATCTTTTAGATCATGTTAAAGTCAAACATTTTCTGAGTAATGAAGAACACATAGATTGTCAAAAGGGCAGATTGACCAAAGAGGTTTTTATCAAGGAACTGAAGGCTAATCTGAGTTTACTCAAAGCTGATGCTTTTTTCATTTGTGGACCAGAAGCAATGATTATTGACATGGTAGATGTTTTGAATTTTTTTGGTGTTGCCGATTCGAAAATACATTATGAGCTTTTTACGACTCCGGTGTTAATGAAGTCGAAATCTGATTCTGTAGAATCAGATTTCAAAGGCAATTCGCATGTCAAGGCTATTTTAGATGGTGAAGCTGTTGAATTCAATTTGGAATCTAGCGGAAAATCATTGTTGGAGGCTGTTTTAGATGCAGGTCTTGATGCCCCGTACTCGTGTAAGGGGGGAGTTTGCTGCAGCTGCAAAGCAAAAATATTAAACGGATCAGCAGGCATGACTATGAACTTTTCACTGACCGATGAAGAGATCAAAGAAGGCTACATTTTGACGTGTCAAGCTCATCCGGGTAGCGAAGAATTAACGATTAGCTATGACGCATAATAAGAATATAATCATAACAGGAGCAAGCAGGGGAATTGGAAAAGCGTTGGTGGAAGTACTTGCTCAAAACCCTACACATCAAATCATTGCTTTATCTCGAGATACGGATAAAATGAGACAGCTTTTTAGTTCATATGAGAATGTAGAAGTTCATCGACTGGATTTGAACAAAGAAGTGGCTACTCAACTGAAAAAAATAATTGAACCCTATCAAACCATTGATTTTCTCATCAACAATGCCGGATATTTGGTTAAAAAGCCATTTACGGAGCTATCACGAGAAGACCTTGTTACGAGTTACCAGGTAAATGTATTGGGTGCCATGGAAGTCATACAACAAGTGATTCCTAACATGATTGAATTTGGGGGACATATTGTCAACATCAGCTCGATGGGTGGCTTTCAGGGGAGCATGAAATTTGCCGGTTTAAGTGCCTATTCCAGTTCTAAAGCAGCCATCTGCAATCTAACCGAATTATTAGCTGAAGAATACAAGGAGTCAAAAATAAAATTTAACTGTCTTTGTCTGGGAGCAGTTCAAACAGAAATGTTACAAGAAGCATTTCCCGGTTTTGAGGCTCCACTGTCTGCTGAAAAGATGGCAACTTTCATCGCTAATTTCACCTTAGAAGCTCATGAGTGGATGAACGGAAAAATTATACCTGTATCTCTTTCAAACCCTTAGTTTGAGTGAGATTAAATTGATTTTTTAAGAATTTAAGCCGAATTTTTACGCCAAATAATTAACTTCATCTGATAATCCAACAACGGATGAAAGCGCAACTTCTGATTTTTCTTGTTTGCCTCAATTTTCTCAATTCATTCGGACAAGATGTTCATTGGTCTCAATTTAATGAAATCCCGGTCTATCAAAATCCTGCATCATCGGGCCATTTTTTCGGTGACTTCCGTTTCAATGCCAATTACCGCAACCAATGGAAAAGTGTAAGCGTTCCATTCAGCACGTTTAGTTTGAGTGTTGATGCTCCGATAAAAAAATATACCAATCTGGGGGCAGGCTTCCTTTTTTTGAATGACATTGCCGGTGACGGTAAATTAAGGACAAACGAACTTTTGGGGAGTTTATCATATCGTTTAAAACTTGCATCAGACTCTACAAAATCGATCAGATTTGGTTTGTCAGTCGGATTGAATTACCGTCAAATAGACTGGGGAAATTTATACTTCGACAATCAATTCAATGGCTATAACTTTGATCCTACCCTATCAGCCAATGAAACATTTCAAACCGACCGCAAAGCAAATATAACTATTGCAAGTGGTGCTGTTTATAATCATAAACTGAATAAGAAACAGCGATGGAGCATCGGGCTGGCATTTTTCAACATTAACAGACCCAATCAAGGATTTTACAATCAAAAAATCCCAAGAGATATTCGTATCAATTTAGTGAGCAACATGAACATTCAAATAGATCCGGACTGGGAGCTGACTCCTGCAATAAGTATTACTGCTCAAGGCAAATACAAGGAAGTTGTAGCAGGTTCAAGTATTAAATATACATTAATCAATAAAACTGGATATTATCGGGCCCTAAGCAGTGGGGTTTGGTATCGATTGCGAGATGCAGCATACCTCACATTCGGATTGAATTATCAAGACTGGTTTGTTGGATTGAGTTATGATATTAATTTCTCAAAACTTATTCCTGCAAGTAATTATCGAGGTGCATTTGAACTATCTACAAGATACATTCTTCACTATTTTAAGCCGAAAAAAATCAAATACAGAGCATGTCCAGATTATATTTGACATTCATATTCAGCCTACTTTGTATTTCCATTTTTGGACAATCAAAATTGAAAGCTTACCTCAAATATGCGGATGAAAAATTTAATTCAGGTGATTATTATTACGCCCTAGAGCTGTATGAAAAAGCCATGGAGTTAGACTCTAATTCCGTCAGTATTCTTTGGAACTACGCCGAAACATTAAGGATGTACAAAGATTATCGAAAAGCAGCCATTTATTACCAAAAAGTCTATGAAAAAGAAAATGCAGCTATTTATCCGTTATCACTTACTTATCTGGGATTAATGCAAAAACAAAATGGTGACTACGACAACGCATTAGAAACATTTAAAAAATCCAAAAAGAAAAGCAGTAAAAACAAGAAAGACTATCGGTATCTAAAGGCTAATCAGGAAATTGAATCGTGCCTCTGGGCTAAAAACAATCTGAAGGACACCCTGAATGTGAAATTTGTGCGCTTACCTGAAGCTGTGAACACAGCCAATTCAGAATTCGGTCATACCATCCACGAAAATAAGCTCATCTATTCCTCACTGCGGGCAGACTCAATCGGAATGAATGAAGAAACTTATTCAAGCAACTATTTCACCAAACTCTATGAGTCGGAGATCAAAAATGACTCTTTTGAAAATGGGACAGAATCAATTGATTTGAATCAGCCTGCACTAAACGTTGGAAACGGGTCATTTTCTCCCGATGGAAAACGATTTTACTTCAGTGCTTGTAAAAACAATGGAATCAACTATCAATGCAAAATCATGGTTGCATCGTTCGAAGACGGGAAATTTAGTGCTATTGACTCACTTGGAAGCATTATCAATGAACCAGGTGCAAACACAACGATGCCGAGTGTCGGTATATTAGATCAAAAAGAAGTGTTATTTTTTGCATCTGATCGCAAAGGAACCAAAGGTGGCATGGATATTTGGTATTCTGTCATAAAAAATGAAAATCAATATGCAGATCCTGTCAATCTCAAAACAATTAACTCCATTGAAAATGAACTTTCACCTTGGTGGGACTCTCTCAACAAAAGGTTATATTTCTCATCAAACTGGCTTGATGGTTTTGGAGGTTATGATATTTTTTATACTATATACAGTCAACAGTTTGAAACACCACACAATTTGGGGATTCCATTTAACAGCCCTGCGAATGACCTTTATTTTTTTAAGTATGGCGATTCATCTTTTGTAACAAGTAACCGAGAAGGTGTGATGTTTAGCAAAAATCCGACTTGCTGCAGTGATATTTTTATTGCCATTGAAGAAAAACATAAAAAAGAATTCGATATAGACATAACTCCAAATATCCGTTTAATCAATGAACTGCTACCTGTCGCATTGTATTTTCACAACGATTGCCCCAACCCCAGATCAAATGATACCATTACAAAACAGAATTACCTTAAAACCTATCAGGATTACCGAGCACTATTGGGAAAATACCAACACGAATATTCAACCGGCCTCAATCATGAAGAAGCGGAAGAAGCCAAAGAGGAAATTGAAATTTTCTTTATGGAATTCGTAGATGAGGGAATAAGGGATTTGGATCGATTTTGTGAATTACTGTTATCAGAGTTGAACAATGGGGCACGTTTAATGATTACGATCCAAGGATTTGCTAGCCCACTTGCAACTTCTGATTATAACTTAAATTTAACCAAACGGCGAATCTCTTCATTTGTGAATTTTTTAAGTGAATATGGTCATGGTGAATTCATTTCATACTTAGCTGACAATGCTCCCAATCGTGCGGCTTTATTTATCAGACAAATACCATTTGGGGAGTATCAAGCACAAAAATTTGTCAGTGATAATTTTCACGACCAAAAAAACTCAGTTTATTCGAGAGCTGCTGCCATGGAGCGTAAAATAGCCATTCAACGAGTGGATTATATTCATTAATCTGATTCGCTAAAAAAAATGATTTAATGACAAAAAAGCACCAACAGATCTATTTATTCTCATTTAAAGGCAGGTTTTATCGCTTTTCTTTTGATATACAAAAGAATAACATGAATTAAACAATATGCTTGAACAATATAAAATCAGTTGATTTTTATCGAACATGTAATTTTCTCCCAAATTCACAACTTGTTTGTTGTCTGATTCAATAAATATCCTAACTTTGCCATTGCTTTCCTGAGTAATCAGGAGTCCGTCAAAGCCAAAATGCCCGGGTGGCGGAACTGGTAGACGCGCTGGATTCAAAATCCTGTGCCTTCGGGCGTGCCGGTTCGATTCCGGCCCCGGGTAC
>CAZGJF010000004.1:0-36746 GCA_964526595.1 uncultured Akkermansia sp.
TGTTCCTCTGTTATCTTACTAACATCTTCTGAACTAAAATCATCCCAACTTGCACGTTGAGGTACTTCATCTTTTGGATGGTAAATAGAAGCAAAAATTAAAGTTACTTCGCCATTCCACCAATTCTCGAATGTGTATTTTTTTTTCATTTTCTTCTCAATCAATGTATTCAGCAAGTTGGAGTGCCAATGAAGACTCCGATTTTCCAATGTATTTTAAAAACTCCTTTTCATTTTTATGCCCTGTCATTGCCATAATTAATGTTGTAGGTATTAACCCATAATTATTTGATGCAAAACTTCGTCTTCCTATATGAGATGTAACCAATTCATATTTTGGAAATTTTCCGGATATTTTATGGTGCGTTTGAGGGTCTTGCTTTGCTCCTTCAACTATTTCATTGATTTTTGCTTCTTTGCAAACATCTTTTATGTATTCATTATATCTCTGGTCACTTATTTTCTTTGGAAATTTTCCATTTCTACTTATTAGTATTTCCATGACAGTATTGCTAAGAGGTATGGTCATGATTTTTTTTGTTTTCTTTTGCGTAAACTCTAAAAGTGGGATCAGTTTTCCTTTGTTATTTTTTTGGTATCGTATACTCTTATCTGTATATCCTAAAAAATCACTTACACGTTGAGCTGTTTCACAACTTATTATCAACCAATCTCTGGCATTTATAAGCGCTTCTCGTTCCAATTTTACATTCTTTATTGCATCGATTTCTTTCAATGTCAAGTAAATTATCTGCGTCGGAACCTCTTTAATTTTTAACCTCCTGAGTTGTGGGTCTATCTTTATTCCTTTTATTTCTGCATCATAGCAAATGGTTTTGATAAACTTAAAATTTCTGGCAAGGTAATTTTGACTGTAACCATTATTAAATCCCACTTCTAAATACCTCTGCATAAAAGCTTCGTTAACATCACTTATCAGGTGTTTTTTATTGATTTTCCTTTCAAAATCAACGATAAAGTTTTTTACAACTGACAATTTTTGATACGACCTTTTCTCTATGTTATGTTTTTGTTTTTCCCTGTAGTAATCAAAGTACTCAACCAGGGTTTGCGGGATTACACTGTTTTTAGTGGGGTCTAAAACCATTTTTAACCATTGAGAGTTAACTACATCTCCTTTACTGGTATTGTTAAACGCATTGAGGATTTCAATCTTTAAATGTTGTAATTCTTGGTCTAGGGATTTTAAGCTTTCATCTTTTGTATGTTTCAAATACCTTTTAGCGGTGCTCCAATCATTTGGATTCACTGCAAACTTTGTACGAGCTTTTGCATCTATTGCAGTTCCTTCCCTTAACCTAACAAAAATACCTGTAGGATTTTTGATGCCCTGAATAAAGAAATTGATTGTTGGCATAATTTTAGTCCATATTTAGTCCATAAATATACCATTTAATCCAATGTAGTTAAACGCACTTCAATTAAAAAACACAAAAAATAAATCTTATATCATTGATATACAAATATTATATAGATATTTGCTGACTTAAATAAAATAGCTTAATTGAACTGTATGCAGACCCTTCCTCTCTGCACAGTAAAGTCCGTAAATAATTTATAGCTATATGTTTACGGATTTTTTGTTTTAGTCCTATCCCACTTTAGTTTTTCTAATCAATCCAATATTATACTCCATTTAACGAATTTAACATGATGAACTTGTCCGCTATAACAAGACATCTCAAAAGTAGAGTTGATAATTTTTATAGAATTATTTGAACTGATAGAGAGTTCTTGAACGATAATTTTAGCCTAAAAAATGGATTTTCAAAATCAGGTTTTTTCCATTTAGATTATAAACGACCATTCCAAAATGAAACAAAACTTTGATTTTTAATCTGGTTTGATGTCAAAGTGTAATAGCTACTAATGAAATTTATAAATATAGTGAGTTATTCTTCTTGCTTCATATAAATATTTTGGTATAAATAAAGACCCAACTTCAGTTTAATTTCCTTAGCTTTGTTACTTTCAGTATCGTTACTAATTATATCTTCTTATTCGGGTATTCACAATAGTCAAAGCAACTGCTTAAGTTGAAAAATCATGAAAAAAATATTAATATTAGCGTATGACTTTCCTCCCTATGTTTCTGTGGGTGGATTGAGACCGTATAGTTGGTATAAATTTTTGAATGGTTTTGATATAGAACCTATTGTAATAACTCGGCAATGGGCTAATGAGTTTGGAAATCATTTAGACTATGTTTCCAAGAGTAAAATTCAAACGACAACTTATGAAAAAACCGAACTGGGCACCATCATACGTACTCCTTATAGACCCAATTTTGCGAATAGACTACTAATTAAATATGGCGATTATAAATTTGTTTTTATCCGTAAAGCAATTACGGCTTTTATTGAATATGCTCAGTTTTTTTTCAAAACAGGACCTAAAATTGGACTTTACGATGCTGCTAGGGAATACCTTTCTAAAAACAAGGTAGATGCTATCATTGCTACAGGAGGTCCATTTATTTTGTTTCAATATGCGTCATTTTTAAGTAATGAGTTTGATATCCCCTGGATTGCTGATTATAGAGATCCTTGGACCATCAGTAATTCCAAGAAACTTTTTAGCAACTTTAGGCCTCTAAGTTATTATTTTGAAAGAAAAATTGTCAAAAGCGCTACTGCCATTAGTACCGTTGATGAAATTTTTAAGAGACAAATACTGCAGATTGTTGGTAAAAAAAGTGTTTATATCATACCGAACGGTTATGATTCTGAATCGATGTCTAATGTGAGTAGCATCCCACAAGGAAAAGATTGCATGTCCATTGCTTTAGTTGGCTCAATTCTAAAATGGAATCCTATTAATCTTGTGTTTTCTGCTTTATCGGAATTCAAAAAGGAAAATCCGGTAGCAAAAATTAGGCTGAACTTATATGGAATTAATGATTCTGAAAAAATCAGATTAACATTAGAAAAATCTTTTCCGGAATTGTTGAATAACGTCTTTACCTATCCTCGGATAGGAAACGATGAATTGTTGAGTATACTTGCCAAAAACAACCTGATGTTATTGTTTAATTATTACAGTTACACAGGTACTAAGATTTATGATTATTTGGGCATTAAACGTAAAATTTTGTTATGCTTTTCTGACGATGTTGAAGCAAACAAGTTATTTGACAATTACTATGTTATGAACGAAAATACCATTCATAATAATCATGTTCAGGCAGATATGATCAAAGAAACCAACTCAGGTGAAGTCGTCAAAGATGTATCTCACTTCAAGTCAGTTCTCAAAGAGTTATATATAGAGTTTCGCGAAACCGGTGAAATAAAGTGTGAATCCGTTGCTACTGAGCAGTTCACTAGAAAAACTCAAGCTGAAAAATTAGCTAATCTGATTAAAGAAATTACTCACTAGGTAAAAAAAACTAATCTACATAGCTGATTTTTAGCATGTTTGAGCTCCCCATATCTTCTAATGGAATGGATGCAATATTAATCACCAAATCACCATTTTTCAGAACGCCATTTTCCTTAAGCAAGTTTTTGATGTCCGCAATGGTGTGGTCAGTGCTAATATGTTTATTGTAATAGAATGCCTTGACTCCCCAAACCAGATTTAATTGTGTCAGTATTTTTGTGTTGCTTGTAAAAACATAAATTAATGATTTTGGTCGTTGGGATGCTATTTTATAGGCAGTATATCCTGAAAAAGACATGGTAAGGATTGCCTCCGCTTCTATACGTTGAGATAAACGACAGGCATTGAAGCAAATAGAGTCCGATATAAAGCGATCATTATTTTTATCCGGAAGCTCTTCTTTATTATAAATACCACCAAATTTTTCCATTTCTTCAATGATATTTGAAATGGTTTTGATTACCTGAACAGGAAATAGACCTATGGAGGTCTCGCCTGACAGCATTACCGCATCTGCCCCATCCAATACGGCATTTGCAACATCATTCACTTCAGCTCGAGTCGGAGTTATATTTTGAATCATACTTTCCATCATTTGTGTTGCCACAATAACAGGTTTTGCTTTCACAATACACTTATTGATGAGCATTTTCTGAATGACAGGTACATTTTGATAGGGGACCTCAACACCCAGATCGCCTCTGGCAACCATTAATCCATCACTCACAGCTATAATGTCGTCAATTTGCTCCAAGGCTTCGGGCTTCTCAATTTTAGCAATCACTTTCGCTTTGCCTTTCTGTGCATGAATGATTTGTTTGAGTTCGATAATATCCTCTGCCGATCGAACAAATGACAAACCGATCCAGTCCACTTCATGTTTTAAAGCAAATGCAAGATCTTCCTTGTCCTTTGTAGTTAATGATGGCATGGAGATTCGTGTATTTGGAAAATTTACACCTTTGTTAGAGGATAAAAATCCACCATGTACTACAACAGCCTGAAATTCATTTACGCCGTTGGTATTGATAACTTCAAGTGTGATTTTACCATCATCCAACAATATTTTTTCTCCCGGATTGACATCTTGTGGTAATTTAGGGTAATTGATTGAAAATTTTGTGGAAGTACCAATAATTTTTTCAGTTACAATGGTGACTACATCTCCATTTTCTATGTTAATTCCACCTTTTTCCATTTCGTTTGTACGGATTTTCGGGCCTTGCAAATCAGCTAAAATTGCAACATTCAGCCCGGTTTCTTCATTTAACTCACGAATTGTTTTAATGACGGCAGAGTGATCTTCATAAGCACCATGACTAAAATTCAGGCGACAAACATTTAATCCGGCAAGAAACATTTGCCGTAAAATCTCCTTTTCTTGTGATGCCGGACCGATAGTAGCAACAATTTTTGTTCGTTTAGTTATCATACTTTGCTGGTAATTGTGTAAATACTGTATATCAAATAGTTCCGTTTAATCAAAAATCAAATTTTCTGCTGATAGGATTTTTTCAGGTTCGTAGGCATAAGTTGCTAAAACTGTCGGAATATTCCTTAATTGTTCAATAAGTTCGAATGTTTTCCAACTGTGATTTTCAATCAAAAACAAAAAAAAGTCAATGTCCGGATTTTCGGGGATTAGAAATTTTCCGAGATTCTTATTCTTAATCAGTAGATATTCCGTCAAATTCTCTTCATCTTTAAAATGATACATGGAGTGGAAGGAAACACATTCTCCTTTTTTATTTAAAACAGTGTAATCGTTTAGTGATTTGTATAACTGAATGTTAAGCTGATTGTTTATACCCCATGCCAATCGATAATCGCTGTGATGTGAACAGATTCCAATCATTTCATAATTGTATTCTTGCTCCAAAGAAAGAACATATTTTTTGACTTTTTTCATAAAAATAACCCTATTCAAAAATACGCATTTAACAGATTCAACGATTTAATGAATGTTAAACAAGGATTATTTAAATATGGATATGTTCGGATTGTATATTTCGTCCAATAAACATACTCGCCTTTTGATTAAAAATCTCGGTATTTTCGGATGTAATAAATGCTACAGATTGATTTTTGGTGCATTTTTGTTCAAGTTCGGAATGACGATCCAAGTACCATTTTAATTTGTGAGCCACGATCGCTCCTTGAGAAACAACAGTAATATTTTCAGGAATCAATGTGTTAATATAGCCCCTTAAGATGGGGTAATGAGTACAAGCCAAAACAATTGTATCAATTTCGGGATCTTTATTCAAAAGTTGTTCGAGATCCTGCCGGATAAATTGTTTTCCTGCATCGCTTAAATGTAAATTAGCTTCAATCATTGGAACCCACATGACACAGGCATGTTGAACAGCCTTAATGTGTGGAGCAAATTTTGCTAATTCAATAAGGTAAGAATCTGAATTAACAGTTCCTTCGGTTGCTAATATTCCAACATGCCCTGATTTGCTTATTGTTCCAATTTCTTCAGTAGTCGGTCGAATCACTCCCAACACTCGTTTTTCAGGAGCTATTCGGGGGAGGTCTTTTTGTTGGATTGTTCGAAGAGCTTTAGCGGAAGCTGTATTGCATGCCAAAATAATTAATTCACAACCTCTGGAAAAAAGCTCTTCAACAGCCTCTAACGTATATTGATAAACAACATCATAAGACCTATTTCCGTATGGTGCTCTGGCATTATCTCCAAAATAGACATAATCGTACTGGGGTAAAACCTGATAGATAGCATCTAAGATGGTAAGCCCTCCATATCCAGAGTCAAAAATACCAATCGGTTTTTTAATAGTCATTTGTTTACTCTTAACAAACGAGATTACAACTAACTATCCTGATTAAATTAATTTTTAGTCGCCTCAGCATCCAAACGAAGTAATTCGGAAAGAACTTCGGCCGTAAGATCAATACCCCCTTTAAAATATAGCGTAACAGATTCATCGATCACGTAATTTACTTTTTTACGTTCTGCTACAATTTCAACTGCTTTTTGGACACGTTCCAAAATCGGCTTGTTCAGCTCCTGACTATAAGCCTGCATCTCCTGTTGCAAGGATTGCTCTCTTTCCTGAATCGCTTGATTTTTCTTCATGAGCTTATCCTCTTCAATTTTTTTCAAAATAGGAGCCATGTTCGGCGAATCTTTTTCATATTTGGCAACCGCTGTATTCAAATCATCTTCCATCTCTTTCAACTCTTTCATTCCATTTGTTTCAAATTCTTTCAATTTAGTCAAAGCTTCTTTACGTGAAGGAAGAGTATCAAGGAGTTTCTGTGAGTTGACATGTCCGATTTTCGTTTGGGCGTGAAGCGCGATAGAACAAAGAGTTAAGACAAAAGAGAATAATAGTTTTTTCATTTGATTGCTTGTTTATTTTTGGTTATTACTTTTTTCGTTAGTGTTCGTATTTTTGTTTGAGTTGTTGCTTTTATTAGTACTTTGAGAAATTCCCATTTCTTTTAAAACCTCATCACTGATATCGAATTTACTATCCGCATAAATCAAATTACTTTGATTGGCCTTGTCAAACACAAAACTATAATTACGCTTGGATGCAATTTTTTGCATGGCATCAAATATCTGATCTTGAATTGGTTTAATAAGTTCTTGTCGTTTTTGGAAATATTCACCATTGACACCAAAACGATTTTTTTGCATCTCCATGGTTTCGTTCTCAAGCTTGGCAATCTCCTCTTTGCGTTTAGCTCTTTCTTCTGAAGGTAGCAGGACCTCTTCTCTGGCGAAATTATCTTTTTTGATTTTTAGCAACTCATAATGATCTTCAATCTCTTTGGTCCACCGTTCAGCAAGCTTATTAAGCTTATCTTTGGCCTCTTCATAATCCTTGACATTTTCCAAAATAAAGTCAGAATCAATGTAGGCATATTTTTGACAGAACGAAAAAGCACTGATGAACAAAAGCAATAAAACGAGCGGTGATTTTTTCATTTTTGTCATAAAAAACGACCAAATTAATAAAAATATTGTTTGAGTCCGGATTTATAGCTCTCCTAAATTCATTCCGATAGAGAAAGTAATCTTAGGATAATATCCTTTTTGATCTATCGAGCTGTCGGAAGCCTGTCCGAATCCACTGGACCAGTAGTCCAATTTATCAAAACCAAGCCCATAATCAAGTCCCAACATTCCAAACATGGGTAAAAAGATTCTAATGCCTATTCCGGCAGATCGTTTGACATTGAAAGGATTAAACTTTTCAATGGAAGGAAAAGTGTTTCCTGCTTCTCCAAATGCCAACGCATAAAAAGTTGCTGATGGGTTTAATGAAATCGGATAACGTAATTCAAGGGTATATTTGGCAATTAAGGGATCCCCCCCCGGAGATGAAAGTGAATTGTCTTCATAACCACGTAAAGCAATAATCTCTTGGGCGGTCATTCGCATTCCTGTTAATCCACTACCTCCCAAAGTAAATCGTTCAAAAGGTGTAACACCTTTTGTTTTAGTATAAGCCCCCATAAATGCAAATCCGAACTTTGGTCTTAATACTAATTTTTTATCTGATGATAGAGGAATAAACCATTCTCCAGTAAGTTTTAGCTTGTAATACTCCAAGAATTTATAACGTTCTTGTTGAGTCATAGCACTGTAATTTTTTGAAGGTTCTATCAAAGAGTATGGGAGAGTTGACTTGAATGAGAAAAACATATTCATTCCTGACTGAGGATAGATAGGGGCACTTACCGAACTACGTTGCAAAATATATTTCAATGAGATATCATTCGCATATCCTTTTGAAAAAATAGGTAAATAGCTGGAGCTATCTACATCATAGTACTGGTAACTTAGCTCATAAAACGCTGTAAAATAATCATCCGGCCATTTTTTTCTTCTACCAAATGCAACAGTTGTTCCTGTCATCTTGAGACCATTATACTTTGGATTAGTTGGTAAGTAGCCGTTACCAAACGATGAATGATTCATGGAAAATGAAAGAGAGTTGGGTTTTTTTCCACCAAGCCAAGGTTCCGTAAATGAAAAAATGTAGGATTGATAAAACGTTCCGTTTGTTTGTGCGCGAATCGATAATCGTTGGCCATCTCCTCCGGGAAGCGGGGACCAAGATTCTTTTTTAAAGAAGTTTTTGGTTGAGAAATTGTTAAAGGTGAGGCCTAAAGTCCCAACAATTCGATTACTCCCCATTGGGCCTGCTCCACCGTATCCACCCGAAAGTTCGATCTGGTCAGACGATTTTTCTTCCACAACGTACTCAATATCAACGGTACCGTCTGATGGGTTAGGCATCGGATTAACCTGAAACGCTTGTTCATTGAAATAACCAAGCTGTGCTAGTTCACGTTGTGTACGGATAATATCGTTTCTATTGAACAAATCACCCGGTTTCGTTCGGATTTCCCTGCGAATGACGTACTCATTCGTTCTCGTATTTCCTTTGATGATAATTCGTTTAACGCGGGCCTCCTTTCCCTCAATGATACGCATCTGATAATTGATATAATTATCCGTTACATTTGTTTCCACAGGTATTACCTGAAAAAAGAGATAACCCCGATCCATGTAAAGGGATGAAATATCTCTGCCGTCTTGGCTCATCATCAGGCGTTGATCTAAGAGTGATTTATTATACACATCACCTCGTTTTACGCCCAAAATACTATCCAAATAGCTGGATCTGAATTTAGTATTACCTATCCAATCAATGTTGCCAAAATAGTATTTATTGCCCTCAACAATTTTAAGATTTATTCGTATGTTTCGTTCATTCACTCTAAATACTGAGTCCTGAATAATTTGAGCATCCCTTAACCCGATTGAATTGTATTTCGAAAGAAGGGATTTTTTATCTTTTTCATAAGCAGATTCGGTAAATTTAGAACGTTTGAAAAAGCGCCAGAATTTGCGTTCTTTTGTATCCTTCATCGCCATTTTCAATTTCAAATCTGAAATACTTTGGTTCCCTTCGATAACAATTTTTTGAATCTTCACCTTTTTCCCTTTGTCGATGACGATTCTGAAAATTTCAGAATTAGTTATCAGCGTGTCGGTTATTCGATTGATTGTCACCGATACAGTGTAATAACCCTTATTTCTAAAATGTCCCTTGATTTTACTTTCTGTCTGATATACCAAATTCTCAGTGATTGTTTTGCCGGTATACAAACTTATTTCTTCTCGAATTTTATCCGCTTCTCGCTTATTAACACCTATGAATTTAAATCGGGATAGTTTGGGGCGTGGATTAACCTTTATGGTCAAATAAATGATTCCATCAATCTCTTTTTCGATATAAATACCGACATCTGAAAAAAGACCCTCTTCCCACAAGTTTTTGATAGCTTTGGATATTTGCTGTCCGGGTATGGTTATTCGTTGTCCTTGCTTCAATCCGGCGATGAGTTTGATGGCTTGATGGTCAAAATTGTCAGCGCCCTCAACGGTGACAGGACCTAACTCGTATTCTTTAGGATTGCTCAAATCAATTGAAACGCCAACTGTAAAAGGACCATTTTCCTGAGCAGATACAAACATCCCATATAAGAAACAAATTAAGTAACTCAGGAAATACTTCATCACCTTAAATTAATTGTTCAGAAACCATTCCAAATCTACGCTCTCTCGACTGATAATCTAGAATTGCTTTGAAGAGATCATTGCGTTTGAAATCCGGCCATAGTACTTCTGTAAAGTGAAATTCAGAATAAGCGATTTGCCAAAGCAAAAAGTTACTGATTCGGTGTTCACCACTTGTTCGAATGATTAACTCAGGATCCGGAATGTCTTTTGTTGTAAGGTACGACTCGAACAATTCATTCGTAATCTCTACTGATTTGATTTTTTTAGTTTCTACGACCTGAACTATTTTTTGAACAGCATTTATTATTTCCCATCTGGAACTGTAATTCAAAGCCAAAACCAAAGTGATGTCTTTGTTTGAACTTGTTTCATCAATAGCATCTTGAAGTTCTGCCTTACAAGATTCGGGTAATCCGTCTATATTACCAATGGTCATTAGTCTGACACCACTTTCGCAAAGTTCCTTTACCTCGTTTGCCAAAGAACGAACCAATAAATCCATTAATCCATCTACCTCTTCTTTTGGCCGATTCCAATTTTCAGTCGAGAAAACATAAAGTGTCAGAAATTTAACATTGACTTCTTTGGCAGCCTTCAAAGTTTCTCGAACCGCCTCTACTCCAAAATTGTGGCCATATAAACGCATTTGACCTTGCTTCTTTGCCCAACGTCCATTCCCATCCATGATGACAGCAATGTGTTTAGGGACGTTATTAAGATCAATTGATGGCAAATAATCCATTCTCACAAGTTATATCACGATTCGTTTTGCAGGTAAAGATAGCTTAAATAAAGCAAAGTCAGGAACAAAAAGAGGGAAATGGCAAACCAAATCCCTCCTCTAAATAAGTTATGTTAGATTATTCTGCTAGCACAATGATGTTATCACTCAACAGTTCAACAACCCCTCCTGCAATTGCTACACGAATTACTCTATCATTGCTGGTGTCACTTTGGATGTACTTACTTTTACGTTGTTCATCATCAAGCGGGGCTGATAAATCAACTTTAACAACTCCTTCATTTAAGCCCGATATGATGGGTGCATGTCCTTTCAGAATCTGAAAAAGACCGTCAAGTCCGGGTAATTGAACAGCATCTACTTCGCCGGAAAAAATTCTTTGCTCGGGAGTTATGATTTCTAAATGCATAGTTGACGAAATTAAAAACGAATTAATTAAGCTTCAGCAAGCATTTTTTCTCCCGCTGCGACTACATCTTCGATACCACCTTTCAAGTTAAATGCTGCTTCAGGGTATTTGTCATATTGCCCGTCAAGTATTGCATTAAATGCTTTAATTGTATCTTGAATGTCAACCAAAACACCGGGAATACCGGTAAATTGTTCTGCCACGTGGAACGGTTGAGACAAGAAACGTTGAACACGACGCGCTCTGTGTACGATCAATTTGTCTTCTTCGGACAATTCATCCATTCCCAAAATAGCGATGATATCTTGTAATTCCTTGTAACGTTGTAGGGTCAATTTCACACGTTGTGCACAATTGTAATGCTCTTCGCCAACGATTTCAGGCGTTAGAATACGAGATGTTGAATCCAGTGGGTCAACAGCAGGATAGATTCCTAATTCGGCAATTTTTCGAGATAATACCGTTGTAGCATCCAAGTGAGCAAAGGTGTTTGCCGGAGCCGGATCAGTCAAGTCATCTGCCGGCACGTAAACCGCTTGAACAGAAGTGATAGAACCACTTTTAGTTGATGTAATACGCTCTTGCATCGCTCCCATTTCAGTTGCTAATGTAGGTTGGTAACCCACCGCTGAAGGCATACGACCTAGAAGTGCAGAAACCTCAGAGCCCGCTTGTGTAAAACGGAAGATGTTGTCAACAAAGAATAAAATATCTTTTCCTTGTCCATCACCTTCACCATCTCGGTAATATTCTGCCATAGTCAAACCGGACAATGCAACACGTGCACGAGCACCCGGAGGCTCATTCATCTGACCGAAAACGAAAGTTGCCTTAGATTCTTTCATTTCGTTCAAATCAATTTTGCTCAAATCCCATCCGCCTTCTTCCATTGAATGCATAAAGTCTTTACCGTATTTGATGATTCCTGACTCTAACATCTCACGCAACAAATCATTACCTTCACGAGTACGCTCACCCACACCGGCAAAAACGGAGAGACCACCATGACCTTTTGCAATATTATTAATCAATTCCTGAATTAAGACTGTCTTACCTACACCGGCACCTCCAAATAATCCAATTTTCCCACCTTTTGCATACGGTTCAATCAAGTCAATTACTTTGATTCCTGTGAATAAGACCTCTGTTGTGGTAGATAATTGGTCAAATTTGGGTGCTTCGCGGTGAATCGGCAAGCCATTAGTGTTATCTACTACATTTATTCCGTCAATTGCTTCACCAACTACGTTGAACAAACGTCCTCTGATTTGATCTCCTGTAGGCATCTTTATGGCACTTCCGGTTGAAACGACTTCCATACCACGACAAAAACCATCTGTAGAATCCATTGAAATAGCTCTAACAGAGTTTTCTCCTACGTGTGATTGAACTTCCAACACAACACGGGTTCCATCAGATTTTCTGACTTCCAATGCATCATAAATGGTTGGAAGCGTTACTCCTTTTTCGAAGTTTACATCAACAACAGGTCCGATTACCTGCGAAATTGTTCCTTTGATTTGCGACATTTTGCTGCCTTTTTAGTTAGTTAAATTAAGAGCAAACGAGTTGCTTTTTTGAATTTGGGCACAAAAATAGTTTATTTATCGGATATATTTTTAAGGTTCTATGGAAATTTTCAACTTTTTTTACCATTCAATTCAATGCTCAAAACCGGAGAGATCCAAAATTGCGTCTGACGAGATGTCTAACTGGTAAATAAGAGAAAATAAAGCTTAGGAAACTTACACTCAGGCAAATTAACAGAGCATCCTCCCATTTGAGTTTCATTGGAAATGCTTCTCCTCCGGATTCCGGAAGCGTCACAAAGCCAATCTTTAGTTGTAGGAGTGAAACTCCGTATCCTAACATCAATCCGAAGACTATTCCTTTTCCAGCTATCAGTAGTCCTTCCAATACAAAAATAGATTGAACAGTTTTTTGATTTGCTCCAAAACTGATCATAGTTCGAACGTTATTTTGTTTCTCGATGAATAACATCGTCAATGATGCAATTAAGTTGAAAGATGCCAGTATGAATATGAAAATCAGAATAATGAAAACAATCAATTTTTCAGATTTACTGGTTTGATAGATTAATTCATTCTTCTCATAATTTGTTTTAACCTCAAAATTAGTGCCTAATTTAGAGTTTAATTTCACCTTAATATCTTCATTCAAACAGGTGGGTTTGACATCCACATATAAAGCAGTGATATCATCATCATAATCGAGTGCTTCTCTTGCGAAAGTAATTGGTACAATGAGTTTATCAGTATTTACTTCTTTGTTGAAATTCACCCCAGCAGTGATGTTTAATATATTTGTATGAAACGGATTTGAACCAAAACGCATACTGATGTTTCGCTTGGGGCTGTACAATACAAGTTGATCATAGCCATTGTTTTGTACTGAATAAGCATTCAAATTATCTAACAAACCAACACCACAAATTCCTAAAGGGAGTATACCTTTTGTTAGTTTTGATTCCCCATAAACAGTATGATCTGCCATGTGAGCAATGGACAAGAAATTGGTATCAACACCAATCAAATGAGCATTGACCCATTTTTTTTCATGTTTCAAGACCACTACTTCTTCCACAGCTCTGGAAACGTTTGAAACGCCTTCAGTATTTCGTATGCTTTGAAAATCAATCTCATTTTCAGAAAACGTTTTTGCCAGTTTTGATCGTATGGTTATGTCCGGATCAAAATCGGAATATAACCTTTCAATCATCGATTCAATCCCATTGAATGCAGAAAGAAGAATCACCAGACTCGCTGTGATAATTGTAATTCCGATGACAGAAATATTTGTAATCCACTGAATAACCTGCTTCTTTTTGGTAGAAAGATACCTTTTTGCTATGTAAAATGAAGGGTTGATAATCTTTTATTTCTTCAACAATTCATCAATTTTCAGGGCATAATCCAACGAATCATCAATAAAAAAAACCAATTCGGGTATTTTACGCATTTTTTTGAGGCGTTTGCCTACTTCACCCCGAATTTTACCGGTGTGTTGTTGAATGTTGGTCAAGACCGCTTTTTTATCAGGACCTGCAAATATACTCAGGTAGCAACGTGCGAGAGACAAATCGGCTGTGACGCGAATTGTGGTGACACTTACCATCGCCCCCAAGCAAATTTCTCGCGCATTACGCTGAAAAAAAATGGATAATTCTTCCTGAATAAGTCCTTCAATTTTTTGTTGACGAATTGAACTCATGTTGCAAAAGTAACAAATGTCACTACCTTTTAAAAGGGCAAGACAAACAAAAACATATCTTTGCAACTCATGAAGGACTTTCTGGAAATTTATCATTACGCTTTCAAGTATAAAGGAAGAGCTATTTTGGTCATCGCATGCAACCTCTTGTTTGTCATTTTTAACCTGATTTCTCTAGTCTTGTTCATTCCGGTTTTACAACTGATCTTTAAGCCCTCGACTCACACACAATCCATGATTACTCCAAAATGGAATGGTGGATTTTTCGAAATGTTTACCTATGTGAAAGACACTTACAATTTCTTCATGCAACGCATGGTTAAAGATGATCCCAAACAAGCATTATTGTTTGTCTGTTTATCAGTTTTTGTGGCCTTTTTTCTAAAAAATTTATTTCGTTACGGGGCTGTCTGGCACCAATCGGAATTACGGATGGCTGTAGTTCGCGACATTCGTGACAAATTATTTGTTAAATCACTTAATTTACCACTTTCTTTTTATTCTAATGAACGAAAGGGAGACCTGATGGCTCGCATGAATAGTGATGTCGGAGAAATTGAAATCGCAGTTGTGAGCATGCTTGAGTTACTTTTTAGGGATCCGATTGCCATTATTATTAATGTGGCCACTTTGATTTATTTCAGTCCACAGCTGACTTTGTTTTCCTTTATTTTGTTACCCATTTCTGCGTTAGTTATTTCACGGATCGGAAAAAGCCTGAAAAGAACAGCTAAAAAAGGTCAAGAACAAATGGGACTTGTTTTTTCTGCCATTGATGAAAGTTTGGGTGGTGTTCGTATAATAAAGGCTTTTAATGCCATCGAATACGTTTTTAAGTCGTTCCAAAAAATCAACCTGATTCATCAAAAACTGATCACCAAGACCTTTCGAAAACGTGATTTATCCCCGATATTAAACGAAACGATGGGTGTTGCGGTGATGCTTTGCTTAGTTTGGTTTGGTGGAAACATGATCTTGGATTCAACAAACCAACAAACTATCTCAGCGGAAGTTTTCTTAACTTTTATTGTAGTTTTTTCGCAGCTTTTGAGACCGATACAAGGCATAGCAACAAATGTTGCTTTTTTGAACAAAGCAAAAGTATCGCAGGATCGAATTAATGAGTTGCTACATACCGACGAAAGGATTTATGAAAAGTCTAATCCGGTATCGCTACCTGTATTTACTAAAGGAATTCGCTATGCGAATGTTTCATTCAAGTACAATGAAGATTATGTACTAAAGAACATCAACTTAACCATTGAGAAAGGAAAAACAATTGCTTTAGTTGGTGAGTCCGGAAGCGGCAAGTCAACGTTAGCTGACTTATTGCCTCGTTTTTATGATGCTACTGAAGGATCCATTTTTTTTGATGATGTTTCCATCATGGATTGTTCCTTACATGATTTGCGTAAACATATCGGTATTGTGTCTCAAGAGTCTATTTTATTTAATACGACAGTCCGTGACAACATTGCATTTGGAATGACAGATGCTAGCATTGAAGCAGTAATTGAAGCTGCTAAAATTGCCAATGCACATGAGTTTATCATGGATTTAGAAAACGGTTATGACACCATCATTGGTGAACGAGGTAACAAACTTTCCGGTGGTCAGAAACAACGCATTAGCATTGCTCGTGCTGTCTTGAAAAATCCTACCATCTTAATTTTAGACGAAGCCACTTCTGCGTTGGACACTGAATCTGAAAAAATTGTTCAAGACGCGTTGGAACAGCTGATGAAAGAGCGAACATCGATCATCATTGCCCATCGCTTGAGTACGATTCGGAATGCAGATGAGATTGTTTTGCTCTCTAAAGGAGAAATCAAAGAAAGAGGAACACATGACGAATTGATAGCTCTTCGTGGTTTGTATTTTAACTTATGTACCTTACAGGGCATAGGTCAGATTTAATTTGGGTCAAATCTATTTAGTCTTTGGGAAAGGGGATCAAATGAAAATATAAACGGCCTGATTCGGCAGTACATTCCTAAAAGTTCAGATTTTTCAACTATTACAGACGAGACAATCCTAGATATACAAAACAAACTCAATCAGAGACTGCGTAAACGTTTTGACTTTGAAAATCCAATATTTGTTATGGATAAATTATTGTTTAACTCAGATGTTGAATTAGTGGCTTGAATTCAGCGTTCAAATAAACACATAAGAAAATGGTTTCTAATCAACAAAGTATGTTATCAAATCACCGATGATTCCAGAACGATCTGGATAATTTTCGTTCGGTTTTTAAATGCTTGTCATGGGTTTCTTCTTCTGCAATTTCATCATCGGATCTAACAGAGTACAGGCCGAAAGAGATACTCTTTCGAATCAAATCTGCAGTGTTGTTAGCATTAAGCTTTCGGTTTAATTCACATCTGATTGCATCGATTGTTTTTTTTGAAAGACAAACTCGTTCACTGATTGTTTTGCTTGTCTTTCCATCGCAGATCAATTTTAGAATCAATTCTTCACGTGCAGAAATTCCAAGATTCAGTTTTAACATGGATTTCGCAGTCGATTGATCCGATGATTTAAGATGTATGTTTTTCGAAAAATCATTCGAATATGTACCATTTTTTTGTACACTCACAATTGCATTTAGCATTTCATCAAATGTGCAGTTTTTTAGGAGGTAACTTGCTGCCCCTTCTTGAATTAATTCCGCTGCAATTTGTTCATCACTATGCATACTCAGTATGATCACTTTAACGTCCGGATAGCCCTTTTTCAAATGGACGATTGTTTCATGACCTCCCATAATTGGCATGTCTAAATCAAGTAATACGATGTCGATTTTATTTGTTTTTAGTTTCTCCAGAAAATCATTACCATTTTCGGCTTCAAAAACAACAGTTATCCTTGAATCTTTTCCTAACATTGAAACCAATGCTTGTCGCACTATTGTATGATCTTCGACAACAGCGATTCGAATTACTGGAAGGTCATAGTTATTTCTCTCGTTTTCCATTGCTAATTTCTTAGATGTTATTATTGAATGGCATCGAAAGTTCTATTTCCCCGCCATTGAGATTGCGTTTATAGACTAGTTGACCGGAAATCAGTTGTAATCGATTGGTGATTGATTCCAATCCCACACCATCATTCAATTTCAATAGGTGTTCGTAATCTGATTGGCTGATTGCGATCCCATCATGTTGAACCTTAAAAAACAAGCTATGATCTAAATAATCCAGACTTGCAATCACTTTTTGAGGATGCCCATGCTTCATTAGATTATTTACTAGTTCTGAGATAATATAATAAAAATTGATTTTTTGTTTTTCTCCTATGGGCAAATCTTCGGATAAGTTTGTTGAAAACTGACAATCATTATCCATTGACCGTTGGGTTTGTTCAAATAATCGTTGGAGCGTTTTGATTAATCCAAATTTTAATAGATAGTGTGGAAGCAAGCTTTGTGAGATGGATCTTAATTTATCAATAGAATGGTTAAGCATCTCAATTGTAAATTGGATGTCCTTGTAATAGTTTACCTGTTTGGGAATTACTTTGAATGTATGCTCTAAATTACGTTGTGACATTGACAAAATAGCTCCGACATCATCATGCAGATTGCGCGCAATTTTGGCTCTTTCAGCTTCTTGTGCGGATAATATGGCATCCAATTTTTCGATTTCAATGGTTTTTAATTGAGTATCAAATTCATTTTTTTGGATCATTCGTTTTTTGCGAAAGTTGAATACAAGCCCCATAATTACCATCAGCAAACCAAAACTGAATAGCGTGCCCGAGATGACGGAAATAATTATGAATTTTTCAACTTCCATATCCCAAAGGAAAAGATGGTGTAATATATAATGCCTCCCAACTGGAAAATGGGCCATAATGCGTAGTGCAAATTCAATGAACCTGTCTGAAATAATGATTCATTGATTGAAAAATAAAATTGGATTCCAGAAAAAAACAGGACTCCAGCGCTAATTACAAAATAGCCATTATCTGTCAAATAATCAAGTTGACTGAAATTATACTCAGACAATATGTAGTTTAAAGAAAGGGAAATTAAAACTATGTTAGAAACAACTGATATGTAATTCGTCCAGTCTACACTAAAATTTTGATGAAATAAATAAAAAAGAGAAAGTAATCCAAAAATCAACAACAAAATAAAATAAATCTTAAATTTTTTATCCGGCTTAAAAGAAAAATATAACGAAGTATAAATAAATAATTCAAATAAATCGTGCAAGTTGTATAAAATTTTCAAATTAAGATCAATTGTAATGATCAGGGTAATACAAATCAAATTAATGACAATATATTCAATAGACAAAACTAATACCTGCCATTTTACTTTTTTATTATCAAACCTAGTAAACAAAAAAATAAAAAGAAAAAAAGGAGTTGTCGAGCTTATAGTCCCAACAACTCCTAAAAGTATGTAGATTAATTCACAGTTCAAATTAGCTGTTCAACTTATTTTTTTTTCTCGGACAGTAAGGTGGGCAAAAAAAGAACTTCTCAATGATGACACCATCGACCATGTCGTCTTCGTCACTCGCTGCACCAACACCAATCAAGTTTTTTTCACCTTCATCAGAAATACCGTAATAGAAGCGTATCCCCATGCACCCTTCTTGATTTAAAACTTCCAGTAATTTTTCTTTTCCAACAAATTGAGCCAAAGTATCACCTTCCTGAATCGTGTTTCTGTAATTTGCTGTCCATCTTGAAGCATCATCGAGAGATACCACTGATCCCTCATTTCCATCAAAAGCCATAGTAGTAGTTTTAAAAATTAATCTACTAAAGATAATCGAAAAATAAAAAGATACAAAACGATTATATTAAGTGTAGAACTTAATAAACACATAATCAAAAAGATAAGATGATCAATAGGGTCAAAAAATAGTATTAGTACTATCTCTTTTTATTAATTATTGATTCTGACGTCATAACCAGATGGATATACTGTCAATGTTGATTTCATAAGGAGCAATGGCGTGTGTTCCATAGAAAGCGGATTGGATTAGAAGCATCTATTTACCAATACCCTAAAAACGTTTATAAGCTGTTGCATGCTTGATGTTTTGAAAACGGACACTATGTTTTATCACTTGACGTGTTTTGAACCGGCAGTATGAATACTTCATTTTTATTAAACAATAACCTTATTTCATACTTTTGAGATTCAAAAAAGAACATGACCAAATTAAGTGTAAATATCAATAAAATTGCTACGATCAGAAATGCGCGTGGAGGCAATACTCCTGATGTAGTTCAGGTGGCCATCGATTGTGAACGCTTCGGTGCAAATGGCATCACCATCCACCCTCGACCGGACGAGCGACACATCACCACTGAAGATGTTTACAAACTCAAGGAAGCTGTTCGAACTGAATTTAATATTGAAGGGTACCCCGATGCACGTTATTTAAACCTCATCACAGAGATCCTCCCCACGCAAGCAACACTTGTTCCGGATCCTCCCCATGTATTAACCTCCAATGCTGGTTGGGACACTCAGAAAAACGAGGGCATGCTTTGCGACTTGATACAACAACTACAGGAAATAAACGTCCGAAGTTCAATCTTTGTTGATACAAATCCCCTCATGATTGAGTATGCTGCCAAAACGGGGGTGGATCGCATCGAACTCTATACCGGACCGTATGCTGAACGATACTCAGCTAATCCCGAACAAGCCATTGAATCATATATTCATGCCGCACAATTAGCTTTAGAATATGGGTTGGGGATCAATGCCGGACATGATTTGAATCTCGAAAATCTCCGTTTTTTTAAGCTACACATTCCTCACTTGTTGGAAGTTTCCATCGGGCATGCATTAATTTCAGATGCGCTCTATTTGGGTTTGGAGAATACAATACAACGCTATCAATATTTGTTGAGATAGCTACAAAATAGGTTGTTGAAATTCACATTTGTTAGAATTAGCAACCGAGTCGAACGATAGTAGCATGATACTATTTCTATTCCGTCGTGCAATACTCAATGGTCCATACTTTCGTTTAAAATAAAAAAACACATTTGTTTTTACGTGGTCGGATAACCAACTAAATCAAATATGCTATTATCAAATACCAAGAGCACTTTCAACAACAGAATGTAATGTGAAATAAAATTCAATTACAGGTATAATTATTATCTAAATATTAGAATATTAAATTGTTATTCAATTGCTAAGTCGAACAATATAGCAACAACAGGATACTTAGGTACAAAACAACATTTTTTAAACTTACAGTAATTCGTAACTCATACTAAACAATAAATGATCTTCTTTTGCAGGATTTTAAAATAGATTCACAGCAGATTGTTTTTTCTAATTTTTAACAGTTTAACAGAATTTAATACTTTTGTATCAATGTGTAACGCGATGTTAGAATGATCCAACTCAAAGACAAGTCATTTGAAATTTTTGTGAGAGAAGAAGATATTCTCAAAGAAGTTGCTTCATTAGCTAAACAGATAAATCATGACTATCAGGGAAAAGAAATTGTTTTTATTGCGATATTAAATGGTGCCTTCATGTTTGCTTCCGATATATTGAAAAATATTACAATCCCTTGTGAAATTTCTTTTGTTAAGGTAAGTTCTTACGAAGGAACAACCCATTCAGGTAGAGTTGATGAATTGATTGGTTTATATACTAACATTGAAAATAAGCACGTGATTATTTTGGAAGATATTGTAGATTCCGGTATTACCATTGGAAAAATAAAAACACTGTTGAATGCTGAAAATCCAGCATCAGTCAAAGTATGTTCACTATTATTTAAACCAACGGTATTTAAAGGTAAGCGAGAGCCCGAATACATTGGATTTTCAATAGCAAACCATTTTGTGGTAGGTTATGGACTCGACTATGATCAGAAAGGTAGAAATCTCAGAGATATTTATCAAATAATTGAACAATAAATTAAATACTTACGTAATGTTAAACATTGTTTTATTTGGCCCTCCCGGAGCAGGAAAAGGAACTCAATCAGAACGATTGATAGAACAGTATGGTTTAGTTCATTTGTCAACAGGGGATGTATTTCGAGCAAATATTAAAAATCAAACAGAATTGGGTTTGATGGCGAAAAGTTTCATGGATCAGGGGCAATTAGTTCCGGATAAAGTCACTATCAACATGTTACGCTCTGAGGTGTTGAAATATCAGAATGCAAAAGGATTTATTTTTGATGGTTTTCCACGTACGACCGCTCAGGCAGAAGCATTGGATGTTTTTTTATCAAGTATTGATGAATCAATTGCAGTCATGTTGTCTTTGGAAGTTTCAGAAGACGAATTGAGAACACGGCTTAAAAAACGAGCTGAAATTAGTGGTCGTGTGGATGATGCAGACCCACAAGTCATTCAAAACAGGATTGACGTATATATTAAAGAAACTGCGCCGGTAAAATCTTTTTACCAAAATCAGAATAAATTGATTTCTATTGATGGAATGGGATCAATAGATGAAATTACAAATCGCTTATTTGACTCTGTTAATAAGATTATCTAACTAATGTCATTTATTTAATTTAATCAGTTGCGAACGGTGAAATGTTTTACTCATTTAAAGTTCGAACAAGAATACCCAAAGTTTGATTGAATCATCCGAAGTCTATTGCAAGAAGATAGGTTTCTAGATGCCAATTTTTTGTCCTATTCAAAAGCTGTACAGTAGCCACTCATTATGCTAAAGTGACAACTAACTTATTAATAAACTATTTGTTACAATTAATTAATACAAACGTTAACAGTAATTATCAACGAAGATTTGGGTCACAGAAAAAATTAAAAAAGACTAATCTACAAGATGAATGAGGAGAGTATCACTTTCCTTGCTTATTTTAACTAAATTCAACTTGGTCAATGCCTTGATGCTGATATCCCACTGTTTATTGCTCAATCCAACTTTATTTTTGATGACATTGAGTGCGACAGGATGATCGTTTTGTACGAGTTCAAGAATCATTTTTTCATTGTCACTCAAAGCAAGTTTATGCGATTTGACTTCCGGACGCATTTGTGGAAAGAACAAAACTTCCTGAATTGACGTGTTATTCGTTAATAACATCACTAAACGGTCAATACCGATTCCCATCCCTGAAGTAGGGGGCATGCCATATTCCAAGGAACGTAAAAAATCCTGATCAATGAACATGGCTTCGTCATCACCTTTTTCAGAAAGGCGTAACTGCTCCTCAAAACGTTCTCGCTGATCAATTGGATCATTCAATTCTGTATAAGCATTCGCGATTTCTTTACCGTTAATCATCAATTCGAAACGTTCAGTCAGCTCAGGGTTTTCACGGTGTTTTTTACATAAAGGTGACATTTCAATCGGGTAGTCGGTAATAAAAGTGGGTTGAATGTAATTGTCCTCACATTTTTCCCCAAATAATTCATCAATCAGTTTTCCTTTACCCATTGTTTCGTCAACTTCAATTCCGTTTGCACGACATGCCTCTCGCAATTCATCTTCTGATTTTCCATTGATGTCAAATCCGGTAAATTGTAAAATGGCTTCACGCATGGTTATTCTTGCAAAAGGCGCTTTGAGTGAAATGATTTTATTACCAACCCTTATTTCAGTCGTTCCGCACACTTCCATGGCAACCTTTTCAAGAAGTTGTTCGGTAAATTCCATCATCCAGAAATAGTCCTTATAGGCAACATAGATTTCCATGACCGTAAACTCCGGATTGTGTGTTCGATCCATCCCTTCGTTCCGAAAATCTTTAGCAAACTCATAAACACCGTCAAACCCACCAACGATAAGCCTTTTTAAGTATAACTCATTTGCAATGCGAAGATACAATGGGATATCTAATGCATTATGATGCGTAATGAAAGGACGAGCAGCGGCACCTCCGGGAATCGGCTGGAGTATCGGTGTTTCAACTTCGAGATAGTTTCGATTATTGAAAAATGAACGCATGGCATTCAATGTTTTGGAACGTTTAACGAATGTATCTTTCACGTGTGCATTGACAATCAGATCTACGTACCGTTGTCTGTATCGCATTTCAGGGTCAGTAAACGCATCATGAATGTTGCCATCGGCATCTGTTTTTGGAAGAGGAAGGGGCTTCAAGGATTTTCCCAGAAGAGTGAATTCTTTAACATTGACCGAAATTTCACCAACTTGTGTTTTGAAAACACTGCCTTTGATGCCGATAAAATCTCCCAAATCAATCAATTTTTTAAAGATTTCATTATAAAGTGTTTTGTCTTCTCCGGGGCAAATTTCGTCTCGGTTAAAATAAACCTGAATACGACCTGAAGTGTCCTGTAATTCTGCGAAAGACGCTTTACCCATCACACGCTGACTCATTATTCTTCCTGCCAGGCAGACCTGCTTACCATCTTCAAATTGATTTTTAATGTTATTTGCATAATCTGTAACCGGGTATGATGCTGCGGGATAGGGTTCTACTCCCATTGTTCGCAATTTGTTCAGTGTCTCTCTACGCTGAATTTCTTGCTCGGAAAGTTCGAAAACACTCATGGGCTTTGATTTTGTCCGCAAAGATATTAAAAAACAAAGAGTACAAAGATGTTGTTTTCTGTATCGTTCATTTCAAAAGTTTATATCCTTCGAGTATGATAATCATATGAACTTTCTAAGTTATCTTTGTCTCAAAAAATCTGTGAAAACAACTTACATCACACGAAGAGAAACGTTTAATGCAGCACACAAATTGTGGCGTGAAGATTGGTCGGAAGAAAAAAATTGGGAAGTATTCGGTAAGTGCAGTAACAAAAATTGGCACGGGCATAACTTTGAAATTTTCGTTACAGTAAAGGGCATTCCCAGTCAGGATACAGGCTTTGTGATAAACTTAAAAGATTTAAGTCAAATTCTGAAAAGAGAAGTAGTAGAACCATTGGATCACAAAAATTTAAATTTAGATGTTCCTTTTCTTCAAGGAATGTTGGCATCTACTGAAAATATGGTCATCCAAATTTGGGATCGGATTAAAAATCCAATCCTAAATGCAGGGGGAGAATTGGTTAAAATAAAACTAGTTGAGACCGAAAACAATTATGTGGAATATTATGGGGGTAAAGAACCATTTTAAATCACACTTGTTGTAATACTAAAAACAAAAACAAATTAATGTTCAACTACGATGATAAAATTACTGAACAGTTGTCAGTTCAGTATGAGGGTATCCTTAAAAGGTTGGGTGAAGATCCGTCAAGAGAAGGATTACTCAAAACACCTGAACGTGTTGCCAAAGCAATGCAATTTCTCACACATGGATATGACTTAAATCCGGATAGCCTTGTAAAGCAAGCAATTTTTCATGAAGAGTATTCAGAAATGGTCATTGTAAAAGATATTGAAGTTTATTCCTTGTGTGAGCATCACATGTTGCCTTTTTTTGGAAAGGCACATGTTGCTTATATTCCGGACGGTAAGATTGTTGGACTAAGTAAAATACCTCGCGTAGTGGATGCTTATGCTCGCAGATTACAAGTACAGGAACGTCTGACAATTGAAATTAGAGACTGTATTCAACGTACGTTGGATCCTAAAGGGGTTGCCGTTGTTGTTGAATGTTCTCACATGTGTATGCAGATGCGTGGTGTTCAAAAACAAAATTCTGTGACAACTTCAAGTGCATTCACAGGTTTATTTTTGAAAAATGACGCAACACGGAAAGAATTTATTAACTTAGTACAAGCTAAATTACATTAAATTATGAGTCAATTTATCAATGAGCATCAAGGGTTTACGAGAGAAGTAACCCGAGAATTTTTTAGGAGTGTGTACGGCTATATGTTTGCCGCTTTGGGAATCTCAGGAATCATTGCCTATATGGCGGGAACCCCTGAGTTTTTTCTAACTTATTTTATGACGCCTCAGGGCGGTATCTCCCCCTTATTTTATCTGGTGGCATTTGCACCTGTAGGATTAGGTTTGGTTATACAAATGGCTTATCAGCGTCTTTCTTTAGGTCTTTTGTTGGGCTTATATGTTGGCTATTCTGCACTGATGGGTCTGAGTTTGGGAACGATCTTTTTGGTTTATTCAGGTCAGGCAATTGCATCTACATTTTTTGTTTCTGCAGGTGCTTTTGCAGGGATGGCAGTTTTGGGATACACAACCAAGACGGATCTAACAAAGTTTGGTAGCCTACTTTACATGGTTTTCATTGGAATATTCATTGCCGGTATTGTAAATATGTTTATCAAAAGTGATGGGATGGACTTTATCATTTCAGTACTTGGAGTATTTGTGTTCACAGGCTTGACAGCTTATTATATGCAACAATTGAAAGGTGTTGCACAAGATACTTCTTTAAATGGTATTGACAGAAATAAGTTAGCATTGATTGGTGGTTTACAACTCTATATTTTGTTTATCAATCTTTTTCTTTCTTTGCTTCGAATTTTAGGTTCAAGAGAATAAACGTTAACCTTTTAGAAAAAATAGCTGTCCATTGGATAGCTATTTTTTTGTTATGTAATCATGTCATGTACTAATCAGTGCTGAATCTAATCTTCATTTTTCAGTATATTCGCATTTCATTAGTTTTTAAATGTCCATAGAGGTAAAAAAGCTGTATAAATACTTTGGAAATCAAGCTGCAGTCAAAGATGTCAGTTTTTCGATTTCTAAAGGAGAAATTGTCGGTTTTCTTGGGCCTAACGGAGCAGGGAAATCAACCACCATGAAAATCATCACAGGTTTCATTACTGCATCTTCCGGAGAAGTAAGTGTTTGTGGAATGCCTGTTGATTCTGATTCTCTGGATACAAGAAAAGTTATTGGCTATCTACCTGAACATAATCCACTTTATCTGGAAATGTATGTGAAGGAATACTTGGAATTTGTTGGTAAAATTTATAAAATTAAGCATATCAAAGCCAGAGTTCAGGAGATGATTAAGGCTGTTGGTTTGGAAATCGAACAAAACAAAAAGATTGGAGCCTTATCCAAAGGATACCGCCAACGTGTTGGTTTAGCTGCTGCCATAATTCATGATCCTCAGGTATTGATTTTGGATGAACCGACATCCGGGCTTGACCCCAATCAATTGGTCGAAATCAGACAGTTGATAAAGTCAATTGGTAAGTCCAAAACAGTTATGCTTTCAACACATATCATGCAAGAAGTTGAGGCAATTTGTGATCGTGTAATCATCATTAATAAGGGACAAATTGTAGCAGATGATACGGCCTCTCATTTACAAGTAGGTCTTTCTCATCAAACAGTTTATGCAGAGTTTGATGGAGATGTTGCCAAGCAAGCTCTTTCAAGAATTCCACATATTCGAAAAGTTGAAAAGGTAAACCAAGGATGGTTACTTGAAACAACAGATGTTGTTGATTTGAGAAAAGTTATTGCTCAATATGCTCAACAAAACAACTTGTTAGTTCTCACTCTGAAAACAGAACAGAAGACCTTGGAAGAAGTATTTAAGGAATTAACACATTAAATAAACTGATGCCTGCAAATTTTATTGAAGAATTGAGATGGAGGGGAATGATTCATGACATCATGCCCGGTACTGAGGAAGCGTTGAATAAACAAATTTCAAGTGGTTATATCGGTTTTGATCCCACCGCAGACTCTTTACATGTAGGACATTTGGTACAAATCATGACATTGGTTCATTTTCAACGTGCCGGACACAAGCCTTACGCACTAGTTGGTGGAGCAACGGGTATGGTTGGAGATCCATCGGGTAAATCCAAAGAGCGAAACTTATTGGATGCAGATACATTGAATCATAATGTTTTGTGTGTTAAAAAGCAATTAGAAAAATTTCTTGATTTTCAGTGTGGGGAAAATGCTGCTGAAATGGTTAACAACTATGATTGGTTTGAAAATATGTCATTTTTGGACTTCATCCGAGATGTTGGTAAGCATATTTCTGTGAATTACATGATGTCGAAAGACTCGGTAAAATCACGTTTGGAAACCGGAATGTCCTTTACTGAGTTTTCGTATCAATTGGTTCAAGGATATGACTTTTACTATTTGAATCAACATAAAAATTGCATTGTTCAATTGGGGGGCTCTGATCAGTGGGGAAATATCGTTACAGGCACCGAGCTTATTCGTAGAAAAGCTGGAGGTGAGGCGTATGCAGTCACAACACCATTAATCAAAAAAGCTGACGGAACAAAATTTGGTAAAACAGAAGGAGGAAGTGTGTGGTTAGATCCTGAAAAAACGTCTCCATACGAATTTTATCAGTTTTGGTTGAACTCAAGTGATGCTGATTCAGGAAACTACATCCGTATTTTTACGTTGAAGTCCAAGGAAGAGATAGAAGCGCTTGAGAAAGAACATCAGGAAGCTCCGCATTTGAGAATTCTACAAAAAGCAATAGCAGAAGATATAACTTCCAGAGTTCATGGTGAACAAGCATTAAAAACGGCTATTTCAGCCTCTAATATTTTATTTGGAAAGTCAACATCTGATGACTTGAGGTCCCTTTCTGAAAAAGATTTCTTTTCCATCTTTGATGGTGTCCCTCAAGCGACAATCAGCAAGGAAGAGTTTGGCAGTTCATTGTCAATTATTGATGCCCTGGCTTCAAAAACAGGGTTTCTATCCTCAAATGGCGAAGCTCGAAGGGAACTAAAGGCGAATGCAATTTCTGTAAACAAAGAAAAAGTAGGGGAGGACTTCCTCCTTTCACAAGAGCATTTAATAAATGAGAAATACGTGTTACTTGGAAAGGGTAAAAAGAACAATTACATTTTAATTGTTTCTTAAAAACGCTCTTACTATTCTTTCACCAATACCATTTCATCAACAAGGTGTTTTGCACCGGAGTATTTGTCTATTACCCAAAGTACGTATCGGATGTCCACAACAACATTGCGACATCTGTTAGGATCAAACATGTAGTCAGACATTGTACTTTCCCACGTTCGGTCAAAATTAAGTCCCATCAAATGACCATTGGCATCCAGCACCGGAGAACCCGAGTTTCCTCCTGTTGTGTGATTAGATCCTGTGAAGCATACCCATAATTCACCATTTTGAGCATAATCACCATAGTCTTTGTTTTTATGCATTTCCAACATGCGTGGAAGGAGTTCGAAATCCGGATTTCCGGTATTGTATTTCGCGATAATTCCATCCAGATTGGTATGTTCTGTGTAAAGCATTCCGTCAGCAGGAGCAGATCCTTCCAGTTGACCATAGGTAACTCTAAGTGTTCCATTTGCATCTGACCAATGTTTGTCATTTGGAAACAATTCATATTTTCCTGCAACATAATTTTTCAATAAAGCAGTCATTTGATCATCAAACAATTGGTACTGTGGTACAGTATTTTCTTTGAAATCTGTAAAAAAGACGAAGAATGTACTAAAACCCGGATCTTTTTTAAGTTTCGAAATGGATTTGGCGTTGAATTTTTGCAGAAACTGAATGTAACGGTCTTTATTCGTTAGTACTGATTTTGTATAAATTTCTTTGGTCAAGGGTTCATTCAATTCAAATTTTTCAGAGATTGAACTATTTCCTAATTGTTTCAGATATTCTTCTGTGAGTAATTCGAAAATTTGTTGATCCACAATTGCATCATAGTTCTTGAAGAAACCTTCTGCACTTTTTATCATTTTTTCAATTACTGTTTTTAACTCGCCTTTTTCTTCATATTTTGAATAATTTTTAACCAAATCATCCAGTCCTCTTGCCAGTTTGTACAATTCGGGTCCAACATATAAATATTCAATTCCCATGGAATACTTAAATTCCCATTGGCTTCCTTCTTTCGTCAACTCATTCATCTGAGCAACGGTAGAACCGTATTTTTGTTGCCAAGTATCTTTGCTTGTCGCCATTTCATTGTAACTTTTTTCATACGCTATCTTAACGCTCACACCATCTAAGCGTTTCAGTCCATCAACTTGTCCAATCCA
This sequence comes from uncultured Akkermansia sp., assembly GCA_964526595.1. Lineage (GTDB taxonomy): Bacteria > Bacteroidota > Bacteroidia > Flavobacteriales_D > Crocinitomicaceae > M0103. The sequence continues at coordinate 29,232 of CAZGJF010000004.1, forward strand.
TTTTTTATATGCATTGGCAATGCTTGCTTGTTTGGCAGCGTATTTTATTCGTACTTCGTCTGAAGCGCGCATTGCATCATCTATGACACTTAATGATTTCTCACGCATTTTGATGCGGGCAGGACGTTCTTTTTCAATGATGAATTTGAGGTATTCAGAGCAAACATGCTGTTCTGTTTCACCGGGAAATCCATACACCATGGTAAAATCTCCTACTTTTCTGTTTTGAAATGAAATAGGAAGAAAATGAATGGGGGAGTACGGAGTATTTTTATCTGAATATTCGGCAGGTTTGTTATCAGCACCGACATAGATTCTGAATACTGAAAAATCTCCAGTATGCCTTGGCCATACCCAGTTATCGGTGTCCCCTCCAAATTTACCGATAGAATTGGGAGGAGTTCCAACTAAGCGCACATCCTTAAACACTTCTTTTACAATCATGTAATAATCATTCCCATAATTGAAAGGTTTTATTTCTGCTTCAAAATGAGTTCCTTGAGTAGCATCTTTGATTAACTGTTCACTATTTTTACGTATCAACGCATCTTTTTTAGCGTTATCAACATTGTTTATTCCAAATAAAACGGAAGCAGTTACGTCATCAATTCGAACAATGCGAGTTGCTGTGAGTCCCGGATTAGCTAATTCTTCTGATAAATTTTTGGCCCAAAATCCATTTTTCAAGTAATCATGTTCTAAGGAAGAATGTGCTTGTACTTGAGAATAACCACAGTGATGATTGGTTAGTAACAAACCTTTTCCTGAAACAAGTTCTGCCGTACAACCACCACCAAAATGCATGATTGCATCTTTTAAACTGGAGTGATTGACATCATAGATATCCTGCGCACTAAGTTTCATTCCTTTCGCTTTCATGTCTGACTCAAACGCAGCAATGAGTGAAGGAATAAGCATTCCCTCTTCTGCTAAAATTTTTAAGAATGAAATGAATGAAAGGATGGATACTAAGAAGAGCTTTTTCATAAAGATTTTATTTTGTGATTTGTATGTTGCTTATAAATCAAAATGGTTCAATTCACTAAAATCACAGCATATTATTGGTGTGAAATTAATAAAACATAGTTGTTCTCAAAATGAACAATGTACATTTTTATCTTCAATCAATGTTTGTTGATTTTTAGCTTCCTCAATCAGCAGATTTCGAAGTAATTTACCGGGGTACTTAACATCAATTTTTTGCCGAAAAAAGTCCATTTTGTCCCCCCCATTCATTAAGTAGTCTGAGGTAATAATCCAAAAATAGGAATCTGATTCTATTAGCCCGTTTATATGGAGTTTTCCATTAAACATTGAGGCATTGGAGAGAGGTTGACATCCTTTTTTTTGAAGGTAAGTTTCTATTTCAGGAATAGAGAAAATAGGCATTTTAACCCAAACAACTTCATTGTCAAAAGGCATCAATTTGAAGATGTCTCCAACTGTGATAGAACCTTTGTTTAGTGTTGAACGAATGCCACCTGCATTCAGTAAGCAAAAAATTGGTTCTATGCGCTTTATTGAGTGATATTGGTTCTTAAAAACTGCATTGGCAACCCAATTTCCAATGTCCGCTGTTCCGGTATCGGTTGAAAATGTAATCTCAGAATACGCAATGACCTTACTCATCTCCACAATTAACGAATCCTGATAAGGTTTGATTAGTGAGTCAATATCTGAATTATTACCGAGATCAGTAGTAATTTTAATTGGTTCTCCATGTACAGACCAGGTATTAACAGAAGAGCAGGCCCAAAGACCTGCTCCCAGTATGATGAACCAAACTTGCTTCATTATTGGATAATTATCGACTTTTGTGCGATACCGTATGGTGTTTTTGCTCTCAGAATGTATGTCCCTGGTTTTAGCGAATCAATGTTTACTTTGACAAGAACTTGATTATTCACATCGGAAGATAGCATTATTCTACCTTGATTGTCTATGACTTCGTAGCGATTGATTGTTGTTGCATCAACATGCAGAGAAAGAATTCCTTTTGCAGGATTTGGATAAACAATGAATCCGTTATATAACATTTCTTCTACAGAGGCTTCACACGCCAACGTTTCATACGTCATGTTTGAAAAGTTCACATAACACGCGTAATCAACGCTGTCAATGAATGGATTTCTATTCCCTTGCAATGAATCAATAAAGTCGTTTCGCGCAATTTCCCAACCATCCGGTGGATCTTGGAAGTGCCATTGCTTCAAAATGTACTGATCTTGTCCGTAAGGAATAGAACTACTAATGTTTGTAGGAAAATTCCACGTATTACCGCTAACAGTTGTGTAACAGATAGACTCATACATCATTGCACGTGCAGCATCACCTTTGTGTTCATCACGTGGTTCGAATACTTTGTGACCATTAGCATCCGTACCATATTTTGACCCCATGTAAGATGAAGTAACAGTAACTACTTTTCCAAGTGGGTAATTACTTCTCACAGCATTTACATCATTTTGATTGGTTGGAAATAAATGATGATAGTCGTTGTATTCAGGTAAAGCATCAGCTGGATTTGTAGGCATCCAGTTATGGCAAAATGTATGTTCTCTACTGTATCCGTTTGCTGTAAAATCAAATGGTTCAGTATATATTTTATTTTCCCCACTGTATACGCATGTGATTACTCTGCGGTTCATCGTTGTATCACGAGCTGCGAAAAGTCGAACCATTGTGTTAGCGTAATCACTGTAATACATCATATCATGTGGATTTACTATAGCATGAAGATCCGCTACAAACGTATTACTTGCAGTAGATATACCATTGTAGTAATTAGATGGCATCATAGTTGCCGGAGTAGTGGCATTAGCTGTTAAAGGAGCTGTTGTCAGATAATTACGATATGTTCCATCTCCATTATAAGCGAATACAGCAAAATAATAAGTCGCTGATGCAACAATGTGATTGGGTGTAAATGAAGTTGAGTTTGCGCTAAACACTACTTGAGATTCCCCAATATTGTCACCTCTTTCGTAAATAGTACCATCAGATGGAACTTCTGTTATCGGTGACCCTTTTTTACGTAACACTAGATATCCTTCAGCATTTGTAGGACTAAAAGATCCGGTAAAGCGATAAGTCTTGATATTTGAAAAAGTCAAATTTGTTGGTTGACTTGCCGGTTCAGATGCATAACTCCCACCAATGCCGTATAAATTAATTGCATAGGTTGATTCGTCAGAATCATCGTTATAAATAAGAAGTACCGCACTTCTTGTTCCTGCAGCAGAAGGTGTGAAATTGATCGTCAATTGATCGGAACTCAATCCTGCAATCGAAGTCGGAGCTGATCCAACTACAAAATCACTTGCATTAGACCCTGAAATAGTTACATTGGAGATCGTCAAAGCATTTGTTGTTCCCAAGTTTTCAACAGTAAATATCAATGGAGTCATTGTTGAAACTGGTGAACTGATGTATTGTGTTCCTCCTGTCAGAACGGTTGTTGTACCTTGTTTAACGTTAATTTCTTGCTCAGGAGTAGCAGCACCAATTGCAATACTTACGTCATCCAATCCGATGTTTCCTGATTGCTTATTTGTGAAAATAAATCTAATAAAACGTGTCGAAGCTAAAGGGTTATCAGTGTATTGCGTATAACTTCCAATTGAAGGTGCTGTGTGAGTGTGTAATGTCGTCCATGAATTTCCGTCAACAGATTCTTCAACGGAGAATGTACCGGTAAACGATGATCCGGTGGCAATATTACCTGCTAAATAATACGTTAGTGCTCCAGGATTACTTGCAATATTGATTTCCAAATAATCTCCGGTACCGTCAAATTTCATTGCCGGTGGAGTGTTACCCGACGCAGAATAAAACAAGGTTCCCGATTGTGTCCAGCCTGTAGGTAAGTTGGTGTTTGTGAAACTCCAACTAGTTGGTAGTATTGCTTGTGCAAACATCAATGAATTTAATGTTGCAAGTGCAATTGTTAACATAATTTTACTTTTCATTTTATTTAAATATTAATTTTTAATCCAAGATTATACCTTCTTCCCATACCAACAAAAACAAGTGCTGATGAAGCGTTAAATCCTGCTCCATTTTGAGCATCTGTGATGTATGTTTTATCCATCAAATTCATAATGCCAAAGTTTAATACTCCAAATTTCATTTCGTAACCCATATTAAAATCTAATAAATTATAGTTAGGCATTTTCCATGAATCTCTGTCTTTATTTTCCAATGTTAACGTTATTGGATCAAAGTTGGCATAGTTTTTTTCAAACTGAGTAAAACGCAATTTGACATATAGATTTTTAAATATTTCATATCTAATACTTCCTCCCAATTGAATTTGAGCAGCATCACCAACATGAACATTTTTAGCACTAAAGTCAACAACTGCAACTATATTGTTATTCTCGTCAGTAACATTCACAGTGTTTCCTGAAATTGTTCTCCAATCTGCAATAGATACCAAGCCCTCAAAGTCAATTTTCTTTGAAATCTTATAGATAAAATCAATCTCAAGTCCTTTATGAAGAGCATCTAAGCCATTTATGTTGTACGAAAATGTTCCATCAGGAGTTACAATAGAAGGCGTAAATTGAGGCGGTTTATTTTTCCATAAAGTAAAATACAGATTTGCATTCAATGAAAAAATACTGCTTTTCAATCCATAACCCAATTCGATTGCATAAACTTTTTGATTTTCAATCAATTTAAATTCTCTATTGTTGTTGTCAAAAACAGTATTTAATCTTGGTGCAATACTCAAGAAACCGGCATTAAAAAACACATTGTGAAATTTATCTATGTTGTAATTTGCACCACCTTTAATAGTTCCTCCCAAAAACCATCTTTCATTGGTTGTAGAATACCTAGCTTCATCTGATTGATTTGTGTATTTTACGCCTTTGTATAAAATAGTGTCACCATAACCTACGACCTGATTCATAATGGTATCTGAAAGAACTAAGTCTTTCTTTTTGAAATAATCAAAACGTTGATATGCAGTTTGTGAAACAGAAGACGTCATAAAAGCACTCCATTTGTCTTTTTTATATTCAACCTGTCCGAAAGTACCAAGCCATTTCACTGTAGCATCGTAGTTGTATGCAACTTTATCACCAACTTTTTTCATTGCATACATTATGTTATCTTTCCCTTTTGGCTGATTCAGATTAGAGTAATCTATGGCATAATCCCCACCCATCAAATCATAGATTTTACGGTAATGCTCTCCCCTATAATATCGTCCATCAAATCCCATCATGAAAGAAAGGTGATTATCAACCGATACATTCATCGTTGATAGCAAACCTATCCAGTGATGATTGTTTACTGATGAAACAAGGTAATTGTTAGAAGAGTGTAATGAGTTACTGTACAATGAAGATATATTTTGACTGTTATAATCAAATTCATTTTGAAGATTATACAATCCTGTTGTTGTATCTCGAGATGGAGTACCACCACTTCTGAATGATGTACCACCACCTGAACCAATGGACATGTAAGCTACAGTTGAAAGACTTGTTTTTTCATTAATTGTCCACAAATGATTCAAATTGAATTGGGGCTTATGAAAATAATTAACTTTCTCATAGAAAAGATGGTCGTTCATAATGCCGTAATTAGGACTGTATTGAATACCTCTGGCCCCTTGATGCATTGTAGTAAATTGTGCAGAACTGATTTTTGAGAGAGAATCCAATGCTGCTGTATAGTTAATTCCAACGCTTTCCGCTAAATTTTTATCAACTACGGCAATAGGTAACCTTGTCGTTCTTTGTCCATGTGATTGTGGTGCACCATTCACTCCAAATGTGATCAAATGTCGATTGATTTTCTTTTGGATTTTAAAAAAATAGGACCAAGCATCAGAAAATGTTGCATCAGCATAACTTGCCCCCCATTTTCTTGCTCCAGCAAAAGTATATCCCCAGTTTCCCTTTAGCATACCAGAGTTGTAACCAAACGAAAATTTGTTTAATCCATAATTATTAACCTCATTTTTTACATAAGTACTCCTCTTTTGATCAATACCTTTCGTAACGACATTCATGGTACCCCCAACTGAAATAATAGCTAGCTTGGAAGCACCGAGACCTCGTTGAACCTGCATGTATTTCGTAATATCGCCTAACCCGTCCCAATTACTCCAATAAACCTGACCATTTTCCATGTCATTCACAGGAACGCCATCTACTAAAACGGCAATATTTCGCTGATCAAACCCCCTAATAGTTACTCTGGCATCGCCTACTCCACCCCCCTGCTCGGTTGCATAAGCCCCCGGCGTAGAGTTTAGAATCATAGGTAAATCACGTGTTCCTAAATCTTCTGCTATTTGTTTAGAGGTCAATTTTGAAAAAGCAATAGGTGTTTCTCGCGTTTTCGCCATATCACCCATTACGGTCACTTCATCAATGGTTATTTCAATTGGTGGGCTTAAGTAAAAATTTCGTTTGAAAGCTGTTGTTCCCATTTGGACCTTTACAATCAACGTGTCATAACCAATAAAAGTAATTTTTAATTCGTGAGTTTTAGAGGCTTCCAAATTGATAGTAAAATTCCCATCTACATCACTTATAGCCATTCGTTGATTACCCGCATTGATTTTAGCCCCAATGATAGACTCGTTTGTTTCCTTGTTAAAAATAGTACCGGATAACGCTAAATTTTGACTAAAAGCATCTAACGACAAGTACAGAAACAAAATCAGAGAAAGGAAATGCCTCATTGCGATTAAAAACTAATTTATCGATTTCAACAATTATCTAACGACAAGGTTTGTTTGTGAAAACGTACCGTTCAAGTAGTTTATCTTCACAACATACATTCCTTTTGGCAATGTTGCTTTTACATTTTCGGATTTTGAATTGAGTGATTCTGATTTAACAGTTTGCCCAACTACATTCATTACTTCGATGGATTGAATTTGTTCGGAAGAAGTTATGGTAAATGAACCATCTGCTGATGGATTTGGATACACAACGAATGATGCATCATTTGTCAATTCTTTTATACCTGCTAAGCAATCACATGTGTGACTACCCAAACCTGTCCATGTGTCTTTTGGCAATGAATCCCATTCTGTTGTTACAATAAAGGGATCCGGATTGACTGTTATTCCCTTTTTAACAGATGCTTTACGTTGTAGTGTATGATCTTTTGTCCACCATGCTCCAACAGATCCATCGTACGGGAACTCGTCACTCCATGACTGACTCGAGGACATTGTTGCATCACCGATTTTACCCAATAAGTCAATCATTGTATTTCCATTGAAAAGCGCTATTGCATCATTTCCATTCATATAGGTAGGAGCAGGGTATACACCATCCAGTTGATCTGCCATGGCTTGTAGTTCAGGAGAACAGTCAGGAGATGATGCAGTACTGTCCGTCTGACCGTTTGCGATAACAAATGTTGAGTGTGCGGCAATGCTACCGGATAAGTTTAAAACTCCACCTGTTGCTGAAGTAGAAGAACCATTGGAAAATCGTTCAATTCTGTAACCGCTTAGATCAATGGCGTTGCCTGTTGGGTTAT
>CAZGJF010000004.1:36756-88253 GCA_964526595.1 uncultured Akkermansia sp.
CCCTCCACATATTCAGAGATGAATAATTCAGAGCAATTTTGAGCAAATGAGCTGCCAAAAGCAAGCATACTAACAAAAAGTAGTGTTTTTTTCATACGATATCAATTTAGAGATTAAACATGCAGATTGATGAAGAGCCAACTTTTGTACTAAATACAATGATTATTGAAAGTAACAGTAATGGATTATTGTTCGCAGTACCAAATAACATTTCTAATCTAAGTTCACTCTTTTCCTTTATTTTCTATGGTTTCAGACACAACAAGTCATCAAGGAGAACATAGAAAAATTGAAACAAATTTAATATAATTTTGAAAAGGCAAGAATTATTAATCGGAATAATAAAAAATCATATTTTTTAACCAAATAAAGATTCAAAGATTAAAGTTCTTTATCGGTCATTACTTGTGTAAAAATCTCTTGCAACTTATGATTAATAAGTAGATTGAATCCAAAAAATGCTGCTGTATTGATTCAATATCAAAAATTAACAAATTCACAAGCTTTTTAACTTCAATGAGAAATGATTTTTGATAATCACTTTTGAATGATTTCCCAATTAAAACTGTAATATCATTAAATTATGATATTAACTGGAATAGTAATTAATTTAGGATGAATAGTCTCTAAAATTATCCTGTAATTAAATCATCCTATTAATACACAATACTTATTGCTTCAACATCTTTGATTGATTTTCGTTTTTCAATACTGACATTCTTATAAATAGGGACCTCAGTTCCATCGCTTACATTTTTGGTCAGGGTATAGATCTTATAATCTCCTTTTCTGAGTTCATTGAATGTATAGGCTCCATTTGCTCCTGTAGTTGTGGTCTCGTTGTAAAAAGTTTCTCCATCTCCATAAATAAGATACACTATATGGTTTATGACCGGTCCGATTGATTCACTGTTTTCAGTTTTTCCCTGTTTTGTTACATCCACATTAAATCCTGTGATGCCATTGTCTGCATCAGCAATTTCTGCATTGTAAGCGCTGGTTAATTGAATGATATCCAGATTTAAACTAATAAAATAATGTTCACCTAAAGATGCTTGCAATGCCTCAACTGTTTTTATTGCGATATCGATGTTTGAATCACTGTAATTAAAATCAACTTTTATCCCGATACGACCACTCAAATTTGGATTGCCATTGCTTATCCATGTAGGATTGTTATACCATACATAGTAGAAATCATTTCCAATTTTATTGTTCAACAACCAATAATCGCCGTGTTCTATATCCGCGCCTTTTGTTACGGTAATCTCCGTGATTTCCTGCACACCATCAGAATGGTTTGTTCCTACGATATACCCTCTGATACTAGCTTTACCTCCGCTTCCTTCTTTTTTACATTGTAAAAATAGTAGCGGTATTAATAACATAATGATACTAGCTTTAAAGTCTATTTTCATTTTATCTGAATTTTTAATATTTCAATGTATTGATTGTCTGACTGAATTTCAATTAAATAGAATCCGGAAGAAAATGTATTTAATTCCAATTGCAGTTCTGTTAGATTTTCGAAATAGTACCTTTTAATTTCCTGCCCTATGGCATTTTTGATTGATATATTTGCTTTATTGATTGTTTTACTCGAACGAAGTAGGACAAAACCATTTGATGGATTTGGGAAAATTTCGATTTGCGATTCTGGCTTCTTCTGATTCAAATTTCCGGCATTTTGACAATTACCAAACATATTGGCATCCAACCATGTAATCCGGGCCAAAATCCAGTTTTTCATGTATTCTACCTCTTCCAAGTATGTATTGCCTACAAAATTATTTGGCCACACATAGGTGCCTAATATGGGCCATTTTTCATAGTTTCTGGCGGCAGGTTCTTTGAGCTTATTTGCCAAACTATCAATGAAATTAAGCAACGTACTTGTTTTAAATATGGTAGTTCTCAGTTCCTTCCAACGACAATTCACTTGATTTGCAAATTGTGGATCTTCCAACAGTCTGCTCCACCAAAAGGGATTATCGAAACCACCTCCGCAAAGCGAATTGAAATTTATTTCCCAACCACTCGTACTGCTTCCCTGACAATAATCGGAATTTCCCCATGCAAGATTAAAGTCCCAGAGTGGTCCTGCAACTAATTTCCCCCCTTCACTCACTCTTTGTTTGTGAAGAAAAGTAGATAAGCGGTAGCCGTCCACGTTTTTAGATAATTCAGTGATAAGTAAAAAATCGATAAAAGATGTTTCATCAATAAATGCTCTATATCCAAGTTGTGGATTTGTAAAATCGGAACCAGCCAATGCATTTTCCCAATTCGTCACATAATTTTCAATAAAGACTCGTTGATATGGATGCAAAGCTGAATAGTCAGGATCATGAAGCTGATAACTGATCATCGTTGTGCTTGGTGCCGCACTCAAATAAGGTGAAGTCCATGCAATTTGCCCATTTCCGGTAGTTTTGTCAAGTTTGATGATGTAGCCCCCACTGAGTTCATTATCAGTAGTATCCTCATAATGAAGTTCATCAATATTGACCCTCCCCGGATTTTGTTTAATCCGTTCCATCAAAACGTAGACACCTCGATAATCCCCATTTATAACTAATTCACAAAGTTGGGTCCTAGGAGCATACCTACCCATTTTATTGCCTAAATCAAAAGTTAAGACATTTCTGATGAGTGTTTTGTCTGTGTAAGGGGCATATAAAATCCAGTCATTGTCCGCAGGCCAATCAAACAATGAAACATTGTAATTGATGTCTGGAGTAGGTCCCCTTGTTTCCAGTCCATATGATTGCATGGGAAAAGATTGAGAAGAAGAACCCCGTACTTCAATCGCAATATCTCCATAAAACTCATTGGTGGAATCGTTAATATGATTCAATATGTTTGGACCATTATTGACAATTCCCATAACAGCATCTACTTTTGGGTCATCTTGGATTGTTGAACCATTAGTATTGATGATGATGATGGGTAAATTAGATTGAAAGAATTCAAACGGAGGGTTAAACCAGGAAGGTGTTGGTCCATATTGAACTTGAGTATTTTTAATTCCAACTGATAAGAAAACACGAGATGTAAAGTCCGAAGAGCTTGCATCGTTATTATGGACTTCAACACAAAGTAGATTCTGTCCATTGTGAATTAAAGCACTTAACTCATTTGGGCTAAAGATAAACTCTTCAGGCGATAAGCCTTGGAATAATACTGCCTCATGTGATATAGATGCTGCGAGATTATAAGGGGGTTGACCGAGCGTTGCAAATCCATTACGGGCAATTTCTATGCCATTAAGATAGGCAACAAAACCATCATCGTAGTCAATGTTTAAAATCATCTTGGAGATGAATGAGGTGTCATTCACATCGAACAAAATTCGCTGGTAAACAGTGATGGTTCCATCAGGTAATATGGTAGAATCATCGCCGTCCCCATAACCAAAACCACCTTTTGAAACAGGCCAACCTGTTGCATCAAAACCGGGTAAAATCCATGAAGATGAAACATTGGCATCGGGGACATTGTATTGCCAATAACTCGAGTCATAAACAATTGTTTCCCAATGATTTGTTTGACAAAGAATCTGAGATGAATCGCATAAAACAAACACAATCAATAAAGAATAGCCATAATTGTAAAGAAATCTGCACTTCATCACTAACCTATTTTTGCTTCCGACTTCATAAATTTGAAGCAACGTTAAGAAAAAAATTAAATCTTTATGCCAAAAACATAGTTTGCACGCAAGAAGTCTGAACAACAAACACTCACACAGTATAACAAAAATATCAAAATCAAGAGTAAAATGATAAAACAAGTGGAACCAATTAGACGAAGAGGTACAATTTGGGTACCTCCTTCCAAAAGTGATTCCCAACGAACACTTTTGCTGGCAACACTTGCAAATGGTTGTTCAACTATTTCAAACATCGGAAAAAGTGAGGACGAGTGTAGTATGATTCATATTCTCCAATCACTGGGTGCTGAAATTAAATGGATTACGGATGACTGTTTACAAATTCTTGGTACCAACGAATTTTCAAAATCCGGCCAATTTCAAACAGGAGAAAGTGGATTGGCAACAAGACTGTTAACCGTTGTTTTGTCGACAATTGGTGGAAATTTTGAAATACGAGGAGAAGGTACATTGAACAATCGATCCATGCATTTCTTCGAGCATTTCTTTCAAACGACCGGAGTTCATTTTCAAAGTGAAAATGGCTTTCTACCCTTTAAATTGAACGGGAAACTCAAGGGTGGAAATTATGAGGTAGATGGATCTCAAAGCTCTCAATATATTTCCGGATTATTAATAGCACTTCCTCTCTTGGAACATGATTCTGAATTGCATGTTGCCAATTTGAAAAGTATTCCATATTTATCAATGACTATCAAGTCACTGGAACGTGCAGGAATCGACATTAAATACGATTCAACATACTCACATTTTCAGATTCCGGGTAAGCAACGATATCACACGGTTGATTATACAATAGAAGGGGATTGGAGTTCTGCCGGTTATTGGCTCCTTGCTTCTGCTTTGGGATTAGACATCAAAGTTCGAGGCTTAAACATGCATAGTTTGCAGGCTGATAAACAAATAGTGGATGCTTTCATTGCCGCGGGTTGTTCGTTAATAGAAAAATCAGACGGGATACAAATAAATGGTACTAACAGGCACTCTTTCGAATTTGATGCAACACATTGCCCGGATTTAATTCCCTCTTTGGTCACTTTTGCAGCTTTGACTGAGGGAACATCTGTTATTTATGGAGCTGACCGATTGAAACATAAAGAAAGTGATCGTGCAAAGGTATTAGTTGCCGAGTTTCAAAAAATAGGAACAACTATCATTCAAAGTGAAAAAAGTTTAATCGTTAATGGAAGGAACTCAATCTCCGGAGGATGTGTTGATTCTCAACATGATCATCGAATTGCAATGTGTTTAGCTATAGCGGGGTTATTTAGCGATGAACCGCTCAATATCAATCATGCTGAATCTGTCAATAAAAGCTACCCCCAATTTTGGACTGATTTTGAGAAATTAGAACGACAAGTTTATTAATTTTATTCAAAATTTAATGACTTATGACATTGGCAGAAATCATTCAATCCGTAGCAACATTTCACGATGCATTTGGAATTGAGAACAACCAAACCCCGACTAATCAACTGAAAGAGTCAGAAGTTTTGTTGAGATACACATTAATGCGTGAAGAAAATGAAGAGTATCTGGAGGCTGCTCAACGTGGAGATATCATTGAAATTGCAGATGCGCTCGGTGATCAATTGTATATCTTATGTGGAACCATCTTGAAACATGGACTTCAACACAAAATGATTGAAGTTTTTCAGGAGATTCAACGATCAAATATGAGTAAACTTGATGCAGATGGTAAACCAATTTATCGTGAGGATGGCAAAGTAATGAAGTCAGACCGCTACTTTAAACCAAACATCGGTCAGATACTCGAAAAGTAAAGTTCCGACCATTGTTTGTATGAAACAATTTAATATTCGTGTTTACGGACTTTTGATTAATGAAAAGAATCAAATTCTATTGTCTGATGAATGTAGAAATGGATATGCATTTACTAAATTTCCCGGAGGAGGTTTGGAGTTTGGAGAAGGATTTTCGGAAGCATTGCGACGTGAATTTCAGGAGGAAATAGGAATAAATGTTGAGGTTGGCGATTTGTTTTATTTCAATGATTTTTTTCAAGAATCAGCATTTAACCCTCATCATCAATTGATTTCATTTTATTTTCTAGTTCAATGTAATGCTTCTTCACAAATTGTTGCAAACACACATGAATTCCCCTTAACAAATGATGGAGAAAAGCATCGGTGGGTATCTATATCAGAAATTTCAGAAAGCCAATTGACCTTTCCCGTCGACAAGTTGGTCACAGTTCAATTAAAGAAAATCAAGAAATCTTAGTCGATAAGTCAGCACTTTGTTTCAGACATTCTCATCTATTATATGTTGGATGAGTTCAGCATTTGAATGATTAGTATAATAACGATTGACAAACGATATCCGTTTTTCAAATTCTTCCTTTGATAATTTTCGAGTTTTAAGCGATAAAAAAGCCTCTTTAAAGGCATCGGATGAGTTTTTAATTTCACAAAATGAAGAGAAAGAGTTTTCCGGAAGCATGTATTGATTGAGTAAAATATGTCCCGGACTTTGCATACATACCAATAGTTTATGCTTGACTCCTGCAGGAACTGTTGTGTATAAAACGTGAATGTGTGCATTTGTTAATAATTCCTTCATCTCAAAATCATCGGGATTGGAAACTAATTGAATTGTTGTTCCATTGTTTGCTTCGATCAGCTTCTTATGTGGATTTTTTCCCGCTATGATTAATCTGAAATCTGTGTTCAGAACATCTTTTAAGGTGTTTATAATCCATAATGCTGCATTTTCATTTTCAGGAACGGACAAGTTTCCATGAAATAGGGCGTACGGCTTTACTTCATTATACACTTGGGGAAGGGACAAAATGTGAACAGGTAATACGATCGCTTTCTCATTAAACTTTTTCAGTTCTGATAAATCCGATGATTTTACGGCTAATAAGTTTGAAGCATGAGAAAGGACATGTTGGTATTTTTTTAGTTTGTAAGCTTCCAACAGATAGAACCATCTTTTCCAAAAAGGTGATTTTTGAGCTAGTTCGAAATAATAATTGTGTTCCAAGTTATGCATTCGAACGAGAGTCGTTCTATTCTGTATGCGTTTATCTTCTAGATAATAAGCAGTATGAATTCCCTCAAAAAGAATAGGCGCATCAACTCTGAGCAGATTATTCAATAATGCTTCGTTTTTTCTTGATTGCACAATGAAAGGTCTGCTACTCAAAACATGAGTGATGAAACGTGTTCGCTTATAGTAAAATACATGAGAATATTTTTCCAATTCATCTTGTTTTCCTCGACCGTATTCAAAAACATGTAAGAAAATTTCAAATCCATGTTCTTTCAATGATTTTAACCGATGAAAAACATCAATCACACCTCCATAATCCGGAGGATAGGGAACATCAAATGATACGATATGTATTTTGAGTTTAGTCAATTTTTTGGTAAATTCTAAATAAAATCTCTTGTTCTGATTCCCAATTTTCGATTTCAGAAGCAATTTTACATTGTTCTTTCATTTTTTGAAGAATCAGTGGGTTATTTTGCAAATAGTTTATTTTTTCCGCTAACAGCAGTGGTGTTAATTCAGCTAAGATGAGTCCTATTTCGTACTTTTCAATAATTTTTTTTACCTCAATGTTGCTTGTTGCAACAATAGGTGTTCCTGCATGTATATAATCAAACAGTTTATTCGGTAATGAGAACTGATAATTCAAGTTGCTAGGTTTATCCAACGACAATCCAATGTCTGCATAATGGGTAAAGAACATCATTTCTTGATAAGGTCTTTTCGAAAAAAAGAGTACTTTATCAGTTAACTTCAATTGTTTGACGTTTTCTTTAAGTCTTGGGATGATGTCCCCATCACCTACAATCATCAATGTTGCATGATTAATGACTTGCATCGCTTCAACAGCTTCTTCGATACCGCGATGCATGTTGATACCGGCACCTTGTACAATGATTAGAAATGTATCTTCAGGAATCCCTAATGATTGTTTTGAAGGAATATTATCTGAATGCCACTGAGGAGCGATGTTTCTTACAACATGAATAGTTTTTCCATACTTTTTGTTGTAATAATCTGCTATTGATTGATTAACTGTATAAATGGTTTTCAATTTAGGAAAGATCCAACGTTCGATGCATTCCCAAATTTGTTGAATAAACGTTCGGCTTATTAACTCAGGAACTTCCGTAAAAATCTCATGTGAATCATAAACCAACCGAACAGAGGGTTTAAGTTGAGTTACAACATAATTTGCTAATAAGGTGTCTAGGTCGTTTGAAACTAAAACTGCACACTTTTTAAATAGAATAAAGAGAAAAAGCCTGAGATTATATTCCATATAGAAAAAAGGGCCTTTTTCGAAAAATAATCGCAATCGTTTTGTGTGGTATACCCTTTCCTGAAGTGGACTGCTATTTTTTAATTTTCTTCCAACAAGAAGTACATCATAGCCCTGCTTTGCAAGAAACAAACAGATTTTATCGACACGATTGTCTGTGTAAAGGTCATTCGTTACAGATACAATGGCACGCTTGTTTTTAGACATTTTCAAATCCGATAGCAAGCTGTCAGTTAAATCAAACCAACACTACTAAATGCTAAGACAATGAATAAGAGAGCAATGACGGTAAGAAGTAAAGCTATTCCGATAATGACACTTTCTATAATGATTAGAACTTTACTGATCTTAAGATTACGTTGACCTTCAGGAGTGATATATTTCGATTTGTTTGCTTTTCCGTAAAAGACAGCCCCAATGATAAACGAAATAATGCCAAGAAACCCCACAAAAGGTATAAAAATACTTAATCCTCCTATGGAAAAACCCAATGCCAATTTAGAGTTTTTTTCAGCTTCCAAAGCTTTATCTGCAATTTCATTACTTTGTATGATTGTATCTTCGGGTGAAGGTTTATTTTGTGGCACATTTAGTGCGCTAACATTCTTGATCCGAATCCTATCAGCATACTCCAACTGATTTGATTTACTCGCAACGGATATTTCATCACTCAAATGAATAGTATTTGTAATTCCAACATCATCTGATTCTTTAATTAACACGTCGGTTTGAACTGTTTGGTTATCATCTCTTTCAATTACCGCCAAGCGTTGGTTATTGACTTTGATTAATCTGAGTTGTCCGGTGCGAGACGATCCACAACCGGCTAGTATGCTAATTAGGCATAAAAAACCAATTAAACTCCTCATCTTTAATGAATGTAACATTTAGAGCACAATTTAAGGAATAAAACAAATCAAAACTCAAAAATGATACAATGAGTTTTTTATTTGAAACTTATAATTTCTAATAGAAAATTAAAAATCAAATGTTTCCATGAATTTTGTGGTGAAATTACCTTCACAAAAATCCTTGTTGTCCATTAATTTTTGATGAAATGGTATGGTCGTCTTGATCCCCTCAATGATATATTCATCCAATGCACGTTTCATTTTCAAGATGGCTTCTTCTCGAGTTTGAGCAACACAGATAAGTTTACCAATCATTGAATCATAATTTGGCGGGATGATATAACCGGCATAGGCGTGAGTATCAATTCGAACACCATGTCCACCTGGAGAATGATAAGAAACTATTTTTCCGGGAGATGGTCTGAAATCGTTGTAAGGATCTTCTGCATTGATTCTACATTGAATTGCATGTAAGTGAGGATAGTAATTCTTACCAGAAATTTTTTCCCCGGCAGCAATTTTGATTTGCTCTTTGATCAAATCATAGTCAATCACCTCTTCGGTTATGGTATGTTCTACTTGAATACGGGTGTTCATCTCCATAAAGTAAAAATCCCTGTTTTTGTCCACTAAAAACTCAACGGTTCCCACTCCTTCGTATTTGACCGCTTTTGCAGCCTTAATAGCTGCTTCACCCATTCGTTCTCTCAATTCCTCTGTCATGAACGGCGAAGGTGTTTCTTCAACTAATTTTTGATGTCTGCGTTGAATGGAGCAATCTCTTTCAGACAAATGGCACGCATTGCCATACTGATCTCCGGCAATTTGAATTTCAATATGTCTTGGTTCTTCGATGTATTTTTCCATGTAAATACCATCATTTCCAAAAGCAGCTCCTGCCTCTTGTCGTGCTGATTCCCAAGCGGACTGCATATCTTCTTCTTTCCAGACAATTCTCATGCCTTTTCCTCCACCTCCTGCCGTAGCTTTCAGAATAACAGGATATTTGATTTCGGACGCAATCTTTGCAGCTTCTTCAAGGTCTTTTACTAAGCCTTTGGAACCCGGAATACAGGGAACACCTGCTTTAATCATCGTAGCTTTAGCCGTTGCTTTATCTCCCATAGCTGCAATTTGTTCCGGCAAAGCACCGATAAATTTAACTCCGTGTTCTTGACAAACTTTGGAAAATTTTTCGTTCTCTGATAGAAAGCCATAACCCGGATGTATCGCATCTGCATTAGTGATTTCAGCAGCGGCCATAATGTTAGCGATAGACAAGTAAGACTTTGCACTTACAGCCGGACCGATACAAACTGCCTCATCGGCAAAACGTACCGGAAGACTATCTTTATCTGCAGTAGAATAGACTGCAACGGTCTTAATACCCATTTCCTTGCATGTTCGAATGACACGCAATGCTATTTCGCCTCTATTGGCAATTAGTATCTTTTTAAACATGATTTGAAATTATGAGAGTCAACGAAATACTCGCTGATCAATAATTAAACAATCTTCTATGCCGGATCAACCAAGAATAATGGTTGGTCGTATTCTATCGGGCTTGCATCATCAACGAGAACCTTTACGATTTTTCCAGCAATCTCTGATTCAATTTCATTAAAAAGCTTCATCGCTTCAATAATGCACAATTTACTTCCAACAGAAATTGAGCTTCCAACTTGAACAAAAGGATCTTTATCCGGACTTGACGAACGATAGAAAGTGCCAATCATTGGTGATTTGATTGTAACATATTTTGTTTCCTCTACAGCATTCGCATTTGGAGTAGGGGCATTATTTACAACAGGTGTAGGTACCGGTGTTGCAACTGGAATTTGAACCGCAGGAGCTGGAGCAGCTTGAACTACAACCTGCTGTTCGACAGCTTTTTTCAATTCTGCCTTGATGACAATCTTGAAATCTTTTTGTTCGATTTCAACTTCACTCACACCTGATTTAGCAACAAATTTTATCAGATCTTGTATTTCATTTAGATTCATAGCTTCAAAATATTAAATGCAAAGATAATAGCTTTAAGAATTATATGCCCATTTCAAGTAAACAGCACCCCAAGTAAACCCACCCCCAAAAGCAGAAAGCACCAGATTATCGCCTTTTTTAAGTTGATTTTCATAATCCCACAAACATAAAGGTAAAGTACCGGCTGTCGTGTTACCATATTTATGAATATTAATCATCACTTTTTCTTTGGGAAGACCCATGCGATCGGCAGTAGCGTCGATGATTCGCAGATTAGCTTGATGAGGAACCAACCAGTCAACATCATCGCTTGTAAGATGATTTCTATCCATAATTTCGGCAGAAACCTCAGCCATATTTGTTACGGCAAATTTAAATACGGCTTTTCCTTCCTGTTTTACATAGTGTAATCGTTCATCAACTGTTTGATGAGAGGCAGGTAAGGCCGATCCGCCCGCAGGTTGAAGAAGGTATTGGCGCCCTGCTCCATCGCTTCTAAGTATAAAATCTTGGATACCCAACCCTTCTTCGTTTGGCTCAAGCAACACAGCGCCTGCACCATCACCGAAAATGACACAAGTTGTACGGTCCTGATAATCAATGATGGAAGTCATTTTATCTACACCAACAACAAGGACTTTTCTGTATCTTCCAGTTTCAATAAATTGGCTCGCTGTGCTTAGTGCATATATAAATCCCGAACATGCTGCTACTACATCAAAGCTCCAAGCGTTTTTCATTCCCACTTTATCACAAACCACGTTAGCAGTACTTGGAAATGGGTAGTCGGGTGTCACCGTTGCTACAATGACTAATTCAATTTCAAGTGGGTCAACTCCCTTTTTGCTAAGCAATTGAGAAACTGCCTCAGCAGCCATGTCAGAGGAGGCACCATTTTTCATGATACGTCTTTCTTTGATTCCGGTACGAGTCATGATCCACTCATCAGAAGTATCCACCATTTTGGCGAGATCGTCGTTTGTCAAGACGTCTTCAGGAAGATATCCTTGAACACCGGTAATCGCTGCTTTCAATTTATTCATAAATTCTAATTAAATGCCTCATTCACCCGAGTAGCTAAGTTTGATTTAGCGACTTCGAACGCATGAAGGATCATGTTTTTGACAGCAATATCGTTTGATATTCCATGTCCAATTATTACATTTCCCTTGACCCCCAAAACAGGAGTACCTCCGTAATTTTCATAGTTGAATCGATCAAAATAATCATCTTGAATACCACGTTTCTTCATCAAGGTATAGATACCTTCTGCTTCTTTTAAAACTATATTTCCGGTAAATCCATCACAAACAATCACATCAGCCTTTCCAAAGAATAAATCTCGCCCTTCAATGTTACCAATGAAACGAATTTCATCTGATTCATTCATTAACTTATAAGCAGCTTGAGTGAGTAGGTTTCCTTTTGAATCTTCTTCTCCGATATTCAACAATGCAACGCGGGGATGCTCAACACCATATACGTTTTTTGCATACAGGGAACCAAGAACAGCAAACTGATATAAAACATCTGCCTTACAATCAGCATTAGAACCAACATCCAAAAGAATGGTTTTTGAACCGTCAATAGCAGGTAGGGTTGAAGTGATACAAGGACGAATAATACCGGGGATAGTATTGATCTTATAGATAGAACCAACCAACATTGCGCCGGTATTCCCCGTACTTGCAAAAGCATCTATTTCCTTTTTGGCAAGCAAATCAAATCCAATGGCGATACTGCTATTGGGTTTTTGAGGAATTGCACGAGTTGGATGATCATGCATGTTAATAATATCGGGGGCGTGAACAATTTCAAAAGAAGAATGATCTTCATTCATTTCGCTCAGACCTTTGATAATCAAATCTTTGTTTCCAATCAAGACAATTGAAACATCTTTCGGAAGTTCTTTTTTAGCAAGAACAGCTCCGGAAACATTAGCGTCCGGGGCAAAGTCACCACCTAAAATATCTATCCCAATCTTCATTAAAAAAGAAGATAAAGTAACTAAAAATTAAGATACAGCTACCTCTTTTTCTGCTAAAACTTTTCCTCGATAGTATAATTTACCTTCGTGCCAATGTGCATGATGAAACAAATGAGCTTGACCTGTAGTAGGACAGGTAGCCAAATTGTCTGCTTGCGCATTTTTGTGGGTTCTTCTCTTGTCACGGCGAGTTTTCGATATTTTTCGCTTAGGATGTGCCATTTTATCGTTTTTATTTTAGTTTAACTTTATCATTTCGAAGATTGTTGTCATTCATCTTCATCATTCCATTTTTTTTCTTCATCCTCAAATTCAGAAGAAACATCACTACGAAGCATGTAGTTATTCAATAAATCAATCATTTCGGGATCGCAGGAATCATTTTTGTGAATAATGCGTGCAGGTAGTGAAACGGTGATCAGCTCATAAATTGTATCTTTTAGATCAATTTCATAGGCATCAGGGTGAATTATAAACAAAGACTCATCGTCTGTTTGTTCAGTCCCAAACTTGTAGATAATTTGATAGTTTCCTTTTATTGGGACATTCATCAAATCATTACAACGATCACAATTTGCACCAATAGATCCACTTAACTTAAAGTTTCCAATCAACATGGTTTCTTTCTTGTCAAGCAGTAAGCTTATTTTTACATGCCCACTTTGGATAATCGAATACTCTCTTGCTTCAAAGAACGCATCATGAACTTCAAATTCAAATTCATGAACCCCCAATTTTAAGCCAATAAATTGAATGATATATTCTCTTTTCGACTTCACGCTGTTCAAAAATTGGACGACAAAGATAACATTTTCGTGTTACAATGCCAACACATTTAATTGATTTTCTTGTTTGATTTCTATTGAGCATTATTTCATCTGAAAATTCTATTCGTTTTTAAAGGGATCTTGGGTCAATTTTTGTTCAAAATGATGAAAGAGAATTTCGTTCCGTGGTACTCATAAACATGATGACTAGAAACTGAAAAAAGATCAATGTAATAAATACAAGTTTCATAAGGGCATTGAGAAAACGATTTCGAAAACATCGAATATGCAGTTTTTAAAACAAGACTGCATGAAATTGTAAGATTGGGCATCTGATAAGTCAGCTAAGCAATTCCGTTTTTAAAAAAGAGTCAATTCAACATAGTGCGCAGTATTCTCTTGTTTCTCATTCTTCCAACACTTTCATTCAGTCAAAACAATACCCAAAGTGTTCGTGGCATCGTTACGGAAAAACTTACTTAGTCACCAATTGTTGGCGCATCAATTCATATCATTTTTTTACAAAAAAGGTCTATATCAGATTCACTTGTAAATTATTCAATTACAAATTTATTTCCTTACAAGTATGAAATTCAAATAAGCTGTATTTAGGAAATAATAGATTTAAACTATGAAATGAATAGAGGTGTTAAAAACTGGTGAATTACAAAAAAACAAGTTAATTTTTTTGATTGTAACTCTTTTAAGCTGATTTTATCATCGGTACTAACAATTCAATTAAATTTGCGATAAAAAGTGTATGTCACACATTTCCAATAGAGCAGTTCAAATGCCTGCTTCCCCCATTCGCAAGTTAGTTCGCTATGCTGAAGCAGCCAAAAAGCAAGGTAAAATCGTTCATCATTTAAACATCGGACAACCTGACATTGAAACCCCTCAGGTAGCGATAGACGCAATTCGGAACATAGACAGAAAAGTGATTGAATACAGTCATTCTGCCGGATTTGAAAGTTATAGAAATAAATTGGCTGTCTACTATCAAAAAACAGGCATTAATGTAGATTCAGAAGATATTCTAATTACTACAGGTGGGTCTGAGGCTTTAATATTTGGATTCATGACTGCTTGTGATGATGGAGATGAAGTTATCATTCCTGAGCCTTTCTACGCAAATTACAATGGTTTTGCTGTTATGGCAGGATTAACGGTTGTTCCTGTAACGGCCTCGATTGAAAATGGTTTCGCTTTGCCGCCAATTTCACAAATAGAGGAAAAAATAACCCCTAAAACCAAGGCGATTGTCATTTGTAATCCAGGAAATCCTACCGGATATTTGTACTCTAAGGAAGAATTAGAACAACTCCGTATAATTGTTAAAAAATACAATTTGTTTTTGTTTGCAGATGAAGTATATCGCGAATTTTGTTTTGATGGTGCTATTCCTTTTTCAGTGATGAATCTGGAAGGTATTGAAGAGAATGTCGTAATGATTGACTCAGTATCTAAACGTTATTCCATGTGTGGCGCTCGAATTGGGGCTTTAATTAGTAAAAATAGAGATTTAATGAATGCTGCTTTGAAGTTTGCTCAAGCCAGACTTTCACCACCCACTGTTGATCAAATTGCAGCAGAGGCAGCCTTGGATACCCCCCAGTCATATTTTGATAATGTAGTGAAAGAATATGTTCAACGTAGAAATATTTTGGTTGATGGATTGAATAATATTCCTGGTGTTTTTTGTCCATTACCGAAAGGTGCTTTTTACTGTGTAGCAAAATTTCCCGTTGATGATGCCGAAAAATTTTGTCAGTGGCTGTTAGAAGACTTCTCTTTCGAGGGGCAAACTGTGATGATGGCTCCGGCCAACGGTTTTTATTCAACAAAAGGTGCCGGAAAACAAGAAGTTCGAATAGCATACGTTCTGAGCCAGGATCTACTCAAAAAAGCTATTTGTTGTTTAGAAGAAGCATTGAAAGTCTACCCCGGAAAGTTAGTGTAATAGATTTGTTAAGAGAATAAAATACTAAAATTGATGGATTTCAGCATTTATTCTAAATAATAAGCAGTAAGGGCTTAAAATAAGCGATTAAAAATAAAAAAACAATTACTTTTAGGTGCTATTTAACACAGATTTAACAAGATATTTAGGTTAGGGGGACTAGTTTACCAAACGTTGAATATGATAAATAATTTAATATACAAGGAAGTAAAAGTTTGTCAAATCAATATAGAGCCAACGTCTTCTCCTAAAATCAAAAAAATCAAAATCCTTTTACTTCGTCATGTTTAATTAATTTGACAGTAGTTTATTTTGCCATATTTATTCAAACCACACTTTACTAAAAAACAAATTAGGTCGGTTTGAATTCATGAATTTATTTCCACCAAAAGCCTTTAAAATAAGAAGATATTTATCGTTTTGAAGCAATCTGATCCAATGCAACCCTTCCGGATAGGTGTCAGAAAGTCCTTGAAAAACTTCTGTCCCATCATCTAAAATCAGATGTTCATACTTTGTTGCAGACGGGCTGGCAATGTATGTGACTGCTTGCTCTTCAAGGCTTATATTGTCTTCCCTCGGTACAATTTCAATAGAATAGGTATTTCCTTGGCCCATTTCACGATATAACAAGTAGGGATGATTGTCCCAAATTTTCATTTCAGCAGGCTTACCGGGGAAAACAGCAATCAAACCGATAGAATCGTTTTTGTAGTAGTAGTTTTTAAATGATCGAACCTTATTTTTCTCTTCAAAAACCACATCGGAGTAGCTTGATGTAACCTTCCTGAGCTTGTACCCTTTTTTTCTGAGCAAATTGATAATACCTTCTTCTCCGGCAAGATGACCGGCCCCGACGGTACAAAAAGAAGACTCTTTCCTGATTATTGAATCTATTCCTTTGACCATGATTTTGTTCCTTTTTACGATTACTTCATCATACATACCTTTATTGAGCGCCAGATTTGCACGCATCATTTTATCCAACGATCGAATATCACCTTTCAAATAAAATTCGATCATTTTTTCTTGTTCAAACACAAAATCATTTTGAGAAATAAATTCGGATTTTGAATTAGACCAATCGGCAACCATTTCCAATTGATCATCAACCGATTCCAGAGCATAAAAATGTTTACCTGAGTTGTAACAATATTCTAAAAAATAGGCATCTAAAAACTGAGGCATACCATCTTCATTACCATATAATGTTTTGGATGCCCTATCGCTTCCTGTGTATGGTTTCCCTTGATAATCGTACAGCAAAACAATCTCATCACGTCGTGTATCCCATTTTTCAAAAAGACCGAAGATGTTTGTTTCCAGTACAACAGATTTTGCATAGTTCAACGCTAAATAAGTAGAATCGGACAGATTAAAAAGCCGCCTATCATTAGAATGCAGACTTCCAAATAAATAGCTTTTGAATTTAAGTCCGTTTCCGGAGATTTCCCAAAGCAATTCATTCTCACTTTGAATGGTTTGTGCGAAGGAAAAAGTACCTATTAACAAACTAAATATCCACTTCAACATGTCTGATTTTTTATAGTTGCAAAGGTAGGATGTTCTCATGCGTTACGCAATAAAATGTTCGATATTCAGGTCTCCAAAAGCGTATGGAATATAAGCAAGCGAAGGGATTTTTTTCGTAATTATAATTGGAGTTGTTTTTCCCAATGCAATTTTCCCATGTGTTTCGCTCAGGCCCATTGCATATGCTGCATTAACAGTCAGAGCATTTAGTGCTTCTTCAGGTGTCAATTTCATTTTAGAACAAGCTAAAGACCATACAAAATTTAAATTACCACTTGGTGTTGATCCCGGATTAAAATCACTTGCAAGAGCTATGGGTAGTCCACTATCAATAATTTGCCGTGCATTTCCATAAGGAATTCCTAAAAAATGGGAACAGCTAGGTAAGAGGGTTGGCATACATTCCGAGTCTTTAAGCGCAATGATATCTTTTTCATCCAACTCTTCCAAGTGATCAACAGAGAGGGCATTGAGTTCCACCGCTTTTGAGATGCCACCAAGGACGGAAAACTGATTGACATGTACCTTGGGTCTTAGCCCATAACGCCCTCCGGCAATCAGAATTTCCTCCATTTCTTCTACTGAAAAATAATTGCGTTCACAAAACACATCAATGTAGTCGGCTAAACTTTCTTTTGAAATTTTAGGCAACATTTCATAAATGAGTTGGTCCAAGTAACCTTTGTGATTGTTTTTATATGCTGCAGGAAAAGCATGTGCACCTAGAAAGGTTGCTTTTATTGTAATACCACATGTTTTTTTCAAGCGTTGAATGACACGTAACATTTTTAATTCTGCTTCAACAGTCAATCCATATCCGGATTTGATTTCAATTGCTCCTGTTCCATAACTTTTGAGTAAATCAACTCTCGCCACTGCTTGAAGATATAATTCATCTTCAGACATCATCGCCAACTTTCGTGCTGAATTTAGAATCCCTCCCCCTTTAAGGGCAATTTCTTCATACGTCAAACCGTTAATCCGATCTACAAATTCTTCTTCTCTACTTTTCGCAAATACCAAGTGTGTATGGGAATCACAAAATGCCGGTAAAACAAACTTATCCTCAGCATCAATGACCTCCAGATTCGCCCAATCATCAATTCCTTCCAGATCATGCATAGATCCGTATGCCACAATGACACCATCCTCTTTCGCTAAGAAAGCATTTTCGATAATAGGAACATGTTTCATGGATTCCCCCTTCAAAACCTCAGGAATACCCTCTCCCGCTTGAACAAGACCTTTGATATTTTTAATTAGTAACTTTTTCAAAATTCAATTAATTTGAAGTGAGTTAAACAAAAATACAACCAAGAATTGAGGAAACAAGCATGTAGTTATCAAATCAAAAATAAATATTAACTTAGAGTTAAACCAACCTTTGAAAAGTGAACCATCTACAATTAGGCATTTATGGAGAATCCTTAGCGGCTAATTTTTTAATTACAAAAAAATATAAAATCCTTGCAAAAAACGTACGATTTAAGAACATTGAAATCGATATTGTTGCACATGATGCAAACGATTTGGTAGTTGTTGAAGTAAAAACACGTCAATCAGCTTTGATTGGTGATCCATGGAAAGCAGTGACTAGAGTCAAGCAAAAGAATTTGATTGCGGCCATTAACCAATATGTTCATTTACATCAAATTGATAACAATATTCGTTTTGATATAATTTCGATTGTTCACAATCAGTTTCAAACAAAAATAGAACACATAGTGGATGCTTTTAAGCCTTGATTTAGAGTAAAACTATTCTTTTTTCATCATTTAAATTGTTTCAGGATCGTATATTTGCATTCAGTTTTTCAAAT
Organism: uncultured Akkermansia sp.; assembly: GCA_964526595.1. GTDB lineage: Bacteria > Bacteroidota > Bacteroidia > Flavobacteriales_D > Crocinitomicaceae > M0103. The sequence continues at coordinate 55,630 of CAZGJF010000004.1, forward strand.
CACAAAAATGAGTACATTTTCAACGCGTCACAACGGACCAAATGCAGCTGAAAAATCAGCCATGTTAAACAAAGTAGGAGTTCTTTCCATCAAAGAATTAATTGATAAAACCATTCCTTCTCACATTAGGTTAAACAGTGATTTGAAAATCAGTGAAGCCATGACTGAATCAGAGTATCTGAATCATATCAACCAATTGGGAAGTCAAAATCAAGTGTTCAAATCATTCATCGGGATGGGTTACAATGAAACGATTGTTCCATCAGTGATTTTAAGAAATGTATTGGAAAATCCGGGATGGTATACTGCCTACACACCATATCAGGCTGAAATTTCTCAAGGTCGTTTAGAGGCACTGTTGAACTTCCAAACAATGGTGATGGAGTTGACCGGTATGGAAATTGCTAACGCTTCGTTGTTGGATGAAGGTACAGCAGCATCAGAGGCCATGATCATGTTTTGGAATTCTCGTTCACGTGATGATGTAAAATCGGGAAAAAATAAATTTTTTATTGCAGAAAATGCTTTCCCACAAACTATTGATGTTGTCGCCGGAAGGGCCAAGAATTTGGGTATAGAATTAGTAATAGGTAATCCGGAAACACACATTTTTGATTCTTTATTCTTTGGTTCAATTATCCAATATCCTGACGCACAAGGGCGTGTTACTGATATTTCAACGTTCATTTCCAATGCCAAGTCTCAAGGAATTCAAGTTGCAGTTGCAGCAGATATTCTTGCTTTGGTCATTTTAAAGTCTCCAGGCTCTATGGGAGCAGACTGTGTATTCGGTTCCTCTCAACGATTTGGTGTTCCAATGGGTTATGGTGGTCCACATGCTGCTTACTTTGGAGTACGTGACGAATATAAACGAAATATTCCCGGTAGAATCATTGGAGTATCTAAAGATGCCGATGATAACTTAGCACTTCGAATGGCATTACAAACCAGAGAGCAACACATTAAACGAGACAAAGCCACATCCAACATTTGTACTGCCCAAGCGCTTTTGTCTGTTATGGCAAGTATGTATGCTGTTTATCATGGTCCGGAAGGGATGCGTGAAATTGCAATGCATTGTCATTCGCTCGCGACCAAAGCAGCTAAGGGCTTAAAAAACATGGGTTTTGATGTTGGAAATGAACTGTTCTTTGATACGATATTGATTAATAATATTGATTCTAAAGCAATTAAATTATCTGCTGACAGCAAACAAATGAATTTTAATATTATTTCTGATAATGTATTGACAATCAGCTTTGGTGAGCCCCACACACTTAAAGATGTCGAAGAAATTCTTTCTGTTTTTGCTACAGCGCATGGAAAACAAGTAGATTTAATTTCTTCCCAAACAGAAAAAAGTTTGACGGATTCTTATTTGCGAAAGGATAAGGTTTTTACTCATCCGACATTCAACAGCTATCATTCAGAATCAAAAATGATGCGTTATTTGAAACGATTAGAAAACAAAGACTTATCCTTAGTTCACAGTATGATACCCTTGGGTTCATGTACAATGAAATTAAATGCGGCAAGTGAATTAATTCCAATAACCAATCCTCAATTTGCGAACATGCATCCGTTTGCACCATTAGATCAAGCAAAAGGTTACCATGAAATGTTTCGTCAATTGGAGAAAGATTTATGTGAATGTACCGGATTTGCTGCAATGTCACTTCAGCCAAATTCAGGCGCACAAGGTGAGTACGCAGGGTTGATGGTAATAAAGGCATACCATGAATCACGCGGGGATCTCCAGCGAACTAAAATGATTATTCCTTCTTCTGCACATGGAACAAATCCTGCTTCTGCTGTGATGGCAGGTTTTGAAGTCGTAGTAACCGGATGTGATCTTAACGGAAACATTGATATTGAAGAATTGAGAAAAGTTGCTACTGAATTGAAAGACACATTAGCAGGGCTCATGATCACCTATCCTTCGACACATGGAGTGTATGAAGAAGGCATACGTGAAATCACATCAATTATTCATGAATTTGGTGGTCAAGTGTATATGGACGGGGCGAACATGAACGCACAAGTTGGATTGACAAATCCCGGGAATATTGGTGCCGATGTTTGCCATTTGAACTTGCATAAAACATTCGCAATTCCTCACGGTGGCGGAGGTCCCGGGATGGGTCCGATTGGTGTAGCAGCACATTTAGCAACATTTTTACCGGGTAGTCCAATGGTATCCTCAGGAGGAGAGCAAGCCATTCATGCAGTTTCATCTGCTCCTTATGGAAGTGCATTGATTCTTTTAATTTCATATGGTTATATCAAGATGCTAGGTGCAAAAGGTCTAAGAGAAGCTACTGAAACAGCTATTTTAAATGCTAACTATATTGCGGCAGAGCTGAAAAATGATTATGAAATTCTTTATACCGGTAAAAACGGAACTGTGGCACACGAACTTATCTTAGACTGTCGTGAAATCAAAAAAACATCGGATATTGAAGTTGCCGATATTGCCAAACGTCTCATTGACTATGGATTTCATGCACCGACTGTTTCCTTCCCTGTTGCCGGTACATTAATGATTGAACCAACAGAGTCAGAGGATAAAGAGGAATTAGATCGTTTCATTCTAGCCATGAAAACAATACGTCGTGAAATTTCCGAAATCGAAAATGGTCATGCAGATAAAGCAAATAACCTCATCAAGAATGCACCACATACTGCAGATTGTATCATTAATAGAAACTGGAATTATCCGTATTCACCGCAAGAAGCAGCTTATCCTGTTGACTATTTGAAAGAATTCAAATACTGGGTTCCTGTTCGACGTGTTGATAATGCCTATGGGGATAGAAATCTGGTTTGTTCCTGTCCGAGTGTAGAAAGTTATAAGGTGGTAGAATAAAATGATTAAAGAAATAATTCTGACGCAATAAAATCAGCTTTCAATAAGCCTTCAGGTAGTAACAATATTCGATTATTTTCTACGATTAGCCATTGTTTTGATTCTAATTCGTTTAATTTCATCAAAAAATTGTCTGTTAAATCGTGAATTTTTTTGAGCGTTTCAAGATTAACTCCAAATGAAGTTCGTATGCAGGTTAATACCAATTCATTCCACTGATCTTTAACGCTTAGAATTTCTTCTTCGTACCAGTTTTCACTGTTACCCATAGACTTAATGTATAATTGATTATTGGCCATGTTCCAACGCCGTGAAACACCATTGAATGAGTGGGCCGATGGGCCTATTCCTAAATAAGTGGTTCCTTTCCAATAATTTGAGTTGTGAATAGCTTCAAAACCAGGTAACCCAAAATTGGAAATTTCGTAATGTTCAAAACCGGAAGATTTCAATCGATCTACTAAAATGAGGAATTGGTCTGCTTGTTCATCTTCGTTTAGAGGAAGTATCCTTTTTTGTTTAACCATTTTGTGAAGTTTTGTATTTTCTTCAATGGTTAAACAATAGGCAGAGATATGTTGTACCCTAAACTCAATGACTGTTTGAATATGCTTTTCCCAATCTTTAGTTGATAATCCGGGTAACCCATACATCAGGTCAACGCTGATGTTATCGAAGCCATTTTGTTTCGCCAACAAAATACAATTGAGTGACTCCTCTGCAGTATGAGCACGATTCATCCATCGTAAATCATTTTCTTTAAATGATTGTAAACCAATAGACAATCTGTTTATTCCTGTTCTTTTCCATTCCAATAACTTTGTGATATTGATGTCGTCCGGATTTGCTTCCAGTGTTATTTCAATTCCTTCATTCAATATAAAATGGATTTGAATCTCTTGTAACAGATTTCCCAGTTCTTCTTCCGTTAATAAGCTGGGTGTACCGCCACCAAAATAAATACTTTGAATATTTTTTGAATGTAGATAATTACTTCTTAGTCGAATTTCATTACGAAGTGTTTCAATCATTAACCCCCTATATGATTGAAATGTGGTACTGAAATAAAAGTCACAATAGGAGCATTTTTGCTTACAAAAAGGAATGTGAATGTAAATACCTGACATTTGAACAAAGTTATTGAAATGCGTTGAAAATGTCAGCTTTTATCTTCATCATTGGCATTGCTGCCCTGGTTGCGTAATGTGTATATTTGAAACGCCAAGCTTAATCCATACAACTATTCAGGAAAAAAGCAGCGTTAGTTGCTTAATAAACTTTAATACAAATGCTTTTTCAATTATGATTTTGAATCAGTTGCTGTTTTAATAAATCCATCACAAAAATTGGCAACTTTTTAATGAAGTATCCTTGATGATATTTCTATCAATCGTTAGAAATAATCTCGTAGAGTTCGTTTAAATTAGGGGAAATAATGATTTCAATGCGCCGATTTTTGGCTTTTTCTATTGGATCTACCGGATGAAACTCAGAACGTCCAGAAGCCATTATTTGAGCGGGATTCATCATTGAATTTCCCAGCATTATCTCTACTACTGATGTTGCCCTTAGAACCGATAGTTCCCAATTTGAAGTTGGGTGAATTGAACTGGTAATTTTATCGGTGTCGGTATGACCCTCAACAACAATTTCTAATTCCGGTTCTTTTTCCAACACTTTTGCCAATTCGATGATTGCTTGTTGACCGTTAGGTTCCACTTTTGTGCTTCCGGAGGCAAACAACAACTTGGCGGCCATACTTACATATACTTTGCCGTTTTCCTGTAAGACAGTTATTCCTTGATTTTCAAATCCTTTAAGCGCTTTAGCAACTTTTGCTTTTAATTGTTTGGTGGTTTCGTCTTTGCGTTTTATGAGTTCTTCCAATTCATTTACTCGTTGTTCTCGTTCAGACAAAAGTTGTTCTTTGGTTTTCAAATCTGCTTCTAAAAGAATCAATGCGTCTTCTTTGCGTTGCAGTTCTATGTTTTTGCTTTCTAAATCCGCCTGCAATTGTGCCACTTCCCTTGCTCCTGTAACACGTAATTTATCAAAGGCCTTTTCCATTGCTTCTTGTTCTGTTATCAATTTGTCAATTTGTGCAAGCAAAAGTCGATGCTTATTACCAAGTTCGGTGGTATCAGTCTTAAGTAATTCAAGACTCTGTTGTGTCTGATTATACAAAGTTTGAAGATTTTTGGCTTGACCTTCATAATCTAATGAACTGTTTTTATAGTGGGTGAGTTCTTCGTTGCATTTATGATTTTCAGTCAACAAATCTTTGTATTTTTTAGCCGGAACACATGACCCTAACGAAAATAAAACGATAATAATTAATATCAACTGCTTCATGCCATTATAATAGTTTACTTGTTAACAAAGATTAAAAGATATCTGACAAGTTTGATTTTTTGGTGAATGAATTATAAACATGTTTTATTGCATAACATCCCCTAGTTTTTTTATTCAAAGAGTGGACAACGAATGTTGTCTTTGTTTTCAGGTTTACATGTTGTAAAAGCAAAAGATACTTCATGAGTGTTTTTACTGAAATTTTGAAGACCTGAAAGTGTGTAATCAAACGAATATTGAATACTGAGTTGTTGTTTGTACTTAAAACCTGCAAAAATCAAAATTGCATCAGTGTTCCGATAACCAATTCCGAAATTAACTTTATTTGAGAAGTCAATCATTGCTTGTATATCCAGAGCATATTTTCCCTGTGGCGGGATTTTGATCATAATGGCAGGTAACATGCTAATTTTTTCTGTTATCCGCTGCTTATAACCACCATTTAACAATACGTGTAAACGGTATTTTGAATTATTTCCGATATCAACCCATTTTGAACTCATCAAATTTTGAATAGTGAGTCCGACGTAGTATTTTTTACTATTCCACCAAGCACCGAAAGAAGCGTCCGGTAAAACAATATTTGCTTCTCTGTGAACAGCAGGATCCGGTTCATAAGTGATTGCTTTGGAAGGGTCATATCCCAATTGTATGATTCCGGCATATAATCCTAACGACAATCTTGTGTCTTGCGAAAAGTTAAAATGCCCGGCATAGGAAATATTTATCCGATTACTGCTGAATTGCCCTATGTGATCGTTCTCAAAACGGAGGCCCATTCCAAATCTGGGGCTTAAAAATTCTTTACGTTTTGATTTTAGAGGTACAGTAAAAGTTAAAATTCCTGTTTTGGGTGCGCCGTCAAAACCTACCCATTGCATACGATAAAGTGAATGTAAATCGGCACATGATTTAATCCCACTGTGTGCAGGGTTAATAAATAGTTGGTTTAAAGACCATTGAGTATATTGGGCAGTTTGTTGAGCAGAAAGCTGATGATAAGTCAAAAAGAAATTGACAATTACCAATAAATATGTTACAATATAACGCATCAACGAATCAATGTAATACTGCCTTTGAATTGTTTATTTTCTTCATCTCGAAGTTCAAGAATATAAAAATAAACTCCTTCGGCCAACTTACCGGAATCCGATGTGCCGTCCCAAGCTTCAGAAGAGGAATAACCACTTGATTGATAAACAATTTGCCCCCATCGACTATAAATTTTGATGAAACAGTTGGGATAGTTTTCTAATCCATCTATTTGCCAAGAGTCATTTATACCGTCATCATTGGGTGAAAATGTAGTAGGTATAGTCACGTCATTTTTGATGAAAACAGTTACATAATCCTTTTCCGTGCAGCCATTTTCAGTTGCAGTAATGGTAAAAGTCGTTGTTTTTTCAGGGGTAACAATTGGCGATAATGATGAGTCATCTTCTATTAAATAGTCCGGTTGCCAAAAGTAAGTGGGTGCAGTTGTTGAAGCATGTAATTCAACAGATTGACCTTTTTCAATAACTGTATCAATGCCTGCATCTAAATCAAAAGTATATACATTAATTGGGAAAGTAATCGCGGTAATTGATTCAACACATTGGCTGTAACATTGATTTTCAACCCGAATTACACTTCCGTCAGTTATATGATTCGTAAATAAAACGGAATCCGATGTTTCAGCTATCAAAATAGTGTCAATGTACCATCTGAAATTTCCTTTTTCAGGACAGTCATTAGTTGTAGCAATTACACTCAATACATCATTTTTACAGATGTTTGTAGAGGATGGTATGACGTTAATTGTTGGTATTGGTCGTTCAACGGCTTCCCCACTGATTGATATGTCAAAAGTACACTCTGCGGGACTAGTTACTCCCGGAGTAGGTGAATCTCCCGAAACAACTATGTAGTAACTTGTCGATGGATTCAAAGTAGCAGTAAGTGAAAAGGGAGTTGCCCCGTTGGATTCACACGTCCCCACTGTTGTATATGAATCAGCATTACATGGTATCGAAGCACTCAAAATAGTAGCTTGTAAGGCTGTACCCTGTTCAAATCCGAGTTGGAAAATTAGATTTGAAAAGCTGACCTGAGCAGCACCGCCAACTGTGTTTGTACTGAATTTAAACCAAATGCTGTTGTTGGGTTCAAAACAAAAAGTAAAGTCATCCTCACAACCCGGACAGAATGTGATATTGGCATCCATATTAGTTACATTATAAACTTTGTTTGGACAAAGTTCTAATGCTGAATTGCAATTGTTGTAAACCTGCTGACTTAAGCAGCTGTTATGTGTTGCATATGAAATTAAAAGTGTAATCAAAAAATACTTCATCAATAATTGTAATATTACAAAACGTTTAAAGTTCAATAACGTAAAAAAATTAATGCTGGTATAATTCGAAGAAAATATCATGATCCCTCATGGGAATTATTTGTGTGGAAATTTGAAATCAGCAAATATCAACTCTTTCTTTGAATCTGTGTAATGAGGTATCCATCCACTTGTATCAATAAATATTCGAATTGCTTTTACAAAGGGAGCATGTTCTCCGGCATCAAACCAGTGTTTGGTTCCTGAAGGAACAGAAATTAAATCACCCTTTTCACACAAAAGATTAAATACGGGTTCTTGTTCAAGATTGAACCAAAACAGACCTTTCCCATCAACAAAAAAGCGAATTTCATCTTCTGAGTGTGTGTGTTCAGCTAGGAATTTTGAACGAATTGCAGGGTAATTTTCAGTAAGATGATTAATAGATATGACATCAGCGGTTTTGTATCCTCCAAGTTTCATGAACGAATCCAGTTGCTCTTTGTAAGCTTCCAAAATAATTTCCTGTGTTGCTTCATCATCGAATAGTGCGTCACAGTGCCATTGATCGAACAAAATGCCACGTTCCTTAAAAAAGTTTCGGATGGAATCGACGTCATGTATTTCACTATTTGTTTCAGGAATAGATAGTATCGCCATGCTGTTTAAATTATATTTTTGAAGTCTTCAACCATTCACAGTGACACAAGTATTCAAGTGTTTCAAGGTGTTTTTTGGCTTCTGCTAAATCTTTTCCCCACGCATATGTGCCATGTTTTCGCATTATAAAAGAAAAATGATTCATTCGTTTTGCATTTTCTTTAAGCGTGATTGCAAAGGCATTCATATCTTGTGTGTTATCGAAAACTGGAATTGCAATTTCATGTTCGTGTGATGTTTGACCACTAAAGCCCTTTTGTATTTCATAGCCCTCCACAGTGAATTCATTCGTTACCTGTGCAGAAATAAGTACCGGAAAAACGGAATGACTGTGTAAGATAACTTTTGTGCCCGGAAATAACTCGTACAATGCGCAGTGAATCAGTGTTTCAGCTGATGGTTTAATAGAAGCAAAACTTCCTGAGGCTCCACCTTCATGATTTACTGTAATGAAATCATCCGCACAAAAGTTTGATTTTTCGACACCGGATCGAGACACCCAAATTTGATTCGTTTCATCTTTAAATGAATAATTGGTAGATGTTGCCGGCGACCATCCCATCAAGTTGTAGTGCCTAATTGTTTGAGCCAGATTTTCTTTTAATTCGTTAGCAGACATACCTCAAATTTATAGACTGATACATATCTTCGTTTCACAAAAAAACGCGTTCATTGAACGCGTTTTTACTTACTATTAGTTCATAAAGCACTATTGATTCAATGTTTGTTTCACAATTTCAGCGATTACTTTTCCATCTGCTTTTCCTGCAAGTTTGCCTGATAACACTCCCATGACTTTTCCCATTTCTTGTGGCCCCGAAACACCTAGCGAAGCGATTGTTGCTTGTACTTCACTTCTTATTTCGTCTTCAGACAGCATTTTGGGTAAATACTCTTCAATCACCTTCGCTTGAAACAATTCATCATCAGCAAGATCAGTTCTTCCCTGAGATGCATATATTTCATATGTTTCCATCCGTTGTTTATGTAGTTTTATACAAATTTTGAGAGCGGCTTCATCTGATACTTCGCCGGATGAACCTGAAGTTGCTTCCAATAACAATTTAGCTTTGATATCTCTTAATACTGCTAAACGTTCTTTTTCTTTAGCAAGCATTGCATTTTTAATATCGGTATTGATTTTGTCAGTAAAGCTCATTAGTCAACGTTATCGTGTAAGAAATTATTTTGACGTAAAACAGTTCCATTTTCATCCTCAGAGAGACCAAAGCGACTAATATTTTCCTCTTTACTTTTTGGGGTATCATCCAGTTGAATGTTTCGACGAACATAGGCAGGTTCATTTTCAAATTCAGCAATTCCTTCCACTTTTTTCAATTTGGAAGTATATTCTTGTATTTTTGAAAGTCTTTCTTGCAACCTTCGTTGTTGTTCCTCTGGAGATAATACCGGCTTGGCATTTGTAACTTCAAGACTATTCTTGTAGGTAAAATCGTCCTCCAACATTCTGCGAACTACTTCATCTTTTTTCGTTTCTTGTTGTTGAGAAGTTGTTTTTACTTCCCAATCAAAATTTAAGGGGTTTCCCTGAGTTTGAGTCGTCTTTACAAGAGGTTCATCTGCCTCGATGGTTGACTGCGGAATGATCCCTAAATCTTTGTTTTCTTGCGTTTCAACTCTTGATTCTTGCTTTAAAAAGGGTTCTTCTGCAATTGCTTGTTGGTTGTTTTCAACGCTATTGACAACATTGACATGAGTAGGAGAAACTAATGGTGATATTACTTCTTTTTTTGGCTCATCCTCTAGAGGTCGAACTGTTTTTTCAGGAGCTTTTTCAAGTCCGGTTATGGGATTGCTTTTCAGACCTGTAGCAATGATTGTTACACTTAATTTATCTCCCAAAGATGCGTCATACCCATGGCCCCAAATTACATCTGCGGTAGCTCCGGCTTCTTCCTGAATGTAATCTGTAATTTCAGAGATTTCGTCCATTAAAACTTCTTTATCTCCATATGTTATATTCAAGAGGACATGTTGAGCACCGCTAATATCATTGTCATTCAATAATGGGGAAGAAAGTGCTTGCTGAACTGCGAGCGTTGCTCGTCCTTCTCCTTCTGCTGTGGCACTTCCCAAAATAGCGCCACCGCTATCTTTCATAACTGTCTTCACATCATTGAAATCAACATTGATAGATCCTGCTACCGCAATGACCTCAGCGATGCCTTTGGCAGCTGTTGTTAAGACATTATCCGCCTGAGCAAAAGCGTTCCCTATGGTTAAATTGCCCGACATTTCTCGCAATCGTTCATTATTAATTACAAGTAAAGTGTCAACACATTGACGAATTTTTTCAAGACCTTCTTCTGCTTGTTGTCTGCGTTTACGCCCCTCAAAATTGAATGGAACAGTAACGATACCAACAGTTAAAATCCCCATTTCTCTTGCTACTTGAGCAATCACCGGAGCGGCTCCTGTACCTGTACCACCCCCCATTCCGGCAGTAACAAATACCATTTTGGTATTTTTACACAACAGCTCTCGAATCTCTTCGATATTTTCAATCGCAGCATTCATACCGATTTCAGGAATTGATCCTGCTCCTCGTCCTTCTGTTAGAGAAGGCCCTAGTTGTATTTTGTAAGGAACGGGAGAGATGTCTAATGCCTGACGATCTGTGTTGCAAACGATAAAGTCTACACCAATAATTCCTTGATTATACATGTGGTTCACAGCATTGCTGCCGCCACCGCCAACTCCGATTACTTTGATAATCGAACTAGTGTCTTTAGGTAAATCAAAATTTAGCATATCATTTGTTTTTTATTTGTGTAATCTATTGTTGGTTTAATCTTTATCTGAGAATAAATTTACGCTCATTTCTTTCAGTTTTTCAAAAAATACATTTATGCCTGGTCCTGAAGCCGGCCTTATATGTTTTGTTTCCTCATTTTTCGTGACTTTGTATTCCACAGACTCAAATCCCTTTAAAACCAATCCAATTCCGGTGGAATACATTGGGCTGGTTAAATTTTCAACTTGATCATTTCCAAGATGTTCAGTAGGATAACCTATACGTGTATCCATACCTGTGATGTATTCGAATAATTGTTTAATATGTTTCAATTCAGCACCACCACCTGTAACGACAATTCCCCCGATTAATTTTTTACTATAACCGGAATTTAGGATTTCGTAATTCACTAATTCAATAATTTCCTCCATACGTGCCTGTATGATACTGGCTAAATTTCGAACCGTTATTTCTTTGGGGGAATGCCCTTTTAATCCGGGAATGCATACAATTTCGTTTTCCTGACTTTCAGAGGCTAAGGCAGAACCAAATTTTATTTTTAGCATTTCAGCATGACGCCTCATAATGGTGCAGCCTTCTTTGATGTCTTCTGTAATGACGTTTCCACCAAAAGGAATAACAGCAGTGTGACGAATAATTCCTTCATAGAAAATCGCCACATCTGTTGTCCCACCACCTATATCTACTAAAACCACACCGGCTTCTTTTTCTTCATCTGAAAGGACAGCATCTGCTGATGCGATTGGTTCTAAAATGATCTCCTTCACTTCTAAACCGGCCTTTTCGACACATTTATGAATATTCAAAACCGGCCCAATTTGTCCTGTAATGATGTGAAAATTTGCTTCCAATCGTTTTCCCAACATACCTATTGGGTCTTTGATCCCTTGCTCATTATCAATGATATATTCTTGTGGAAGAACAGTAATGATTTCTTCACCCGGTGGCATAACCAATTGGTGCATATCATTAACGAGTGCATTTATGTCCTCTTGAGAAATCTCTACATCTATATCTTTTCTGGTATGAATACCCCTATGTTGAATACTTTTAATATGCTGTCCGGCAATTCCAACATTAACCACACGAATGTTAAGTTCGCCTTCAATTCTCTCTTGTGCTTCTTCAACGGCTTTTCTGATTGAGTCAACTGTTCGTTGTATATTGTTAACCATCCCTCTCACGACACCAAGGGATTCACTTTTCCCCATGGATAAGATCTCGATTTTGCCATGTTCATTTTTTATACCAACAAAGCAGGCAATTTTTGTAGTTCCAATATCCAGTCCAACAATAATTTTACTCATTTCTTAATTTAGTTTAATCTTCGTTGTTTGCTGTTTTTTTACAAACTATTTGTTTTTTATACTTAAGATTGATTTCATCGTACCGATTCCAACCTTCATAAGGAATCGCTTCCTTGTAAAATACTTTCAATCTATAAAATTTCTCTGCAACCTCTTGATCATGCAGTGCCGAACCAAAGATGATTTTTTGCCTGCCTATTAGTGGAATCAAAACAAAATCTCCGTTCTTTTTTAGGTGAATTTGACCTATTAAAGACTGCATGAGGGGGTCATTACAAACATAATTGGAAATACGATACACATCATCTAATTTTCGAATACTTTTCAAGGATTGGTTGTTAATAATTTCTAAGATGGAACCAGTTTTTTTTCTGTCAGGAATATTACCCGTAACCACAATTACTCTGGCAGTGTGAGACGAGGACGGGTTCATTATAAATCCATCTTCATCGATGTAAAAGGACTCATTATATTTATTAAAAATTCGGGCAATCGGTTTGCGAAGAATGACATTAATATTCCAACTTTTACCAATTTTAGTATAAACTGATACATCTTTTACAATAGACATATTTTTAATATATTGTTCGATAGAGGCAACTTTCAATGCTGACATTTGTTGTTTTTGATAAATAAATCCCCTCCGTTTAAGTTTGGTAAGTAATTCTTGTTCAGTAATAAATGCATTTTCTCCTGTAACATGAATCACAATTTCCGGGTTGTCCAAAATTGTTTTTTGTTGTGATTTATTGGCGCTGTTTAAGGTTACAATGGTAGTTACAACCAATAAAAACCATCCTATTTTTTGAACCCAATTTTTCATGATAGCGCTTTTGATAAAGGTTCTACAATGCGGTCAATATCTCCTGCGCCAATAGTCAGGATAACTCCTTCTTCAATCGTAGAAAGGTAAGTCAGTGCTTGATTAGCCGATAATATTACTTTGGATTTAAGGGGTAGTTGATCTAATAAATGATTACTGTTCACACCGGGAATCGGCAACTCTCTGGCAGGATAAATCGGTAGTAAAACCAATTCATCCACCTTTGAAAGTTCCAGCACAAACTCATTAAAAAAATCTCGTGTTCTTGAATACAAGTGAGGTTGAAATGCCGCTGTGATTTTTTTGCCGGGATATAACAGTCTGACTGATTTTATCAACGCTTGAATCTCTGTCGGATGGTGTGCGTAGTCATCAATATAAATCAATTTTTCTGTTTTAACATGGTATTCAAAACGACGTTTGACTCCTTTGAATGTTCTGAGTCCGTTTCGTATTTCTTGCTCTGAACAACCAACAAATTCTGCCAAAGCGATACAAGCCAACGCATTTTCAGCATTATGAATTCCTGGTATGGCTAATTCAACGGAATTATACCTGTTTCTGGGTGTTTTGACATCCATCACAAAGGTGCACTGCTCATAACGAAGCTGGTACCCCTGATAATCACTTGTCTCAGAATCAATAGCATAGGAAATTTGCTTCGAAGGTGAGTCTAAAATGATTCCTTCTCTGATTACAAGACATCCCTCAGAGCTGATGAGTTTTGCAAATTGTTGGAATCCTTCTTTGAATGATTGTTGATTTTCGTAAATATCCAAATGATCCGGATCAATGGAAGTGATGATAGCAGCGAATGGTTTCAAATTCAAAAATGAACGATCAAATTCATCTGCTTCAACGACAGTATAATCACTATCTTTATTAATTAGAATATTAGATCCAAAATTAGAGGCTATTCCTCCCAAAAAAGCATTGCATCCAACATGAGAATTGTTCAATATATGAGCAAGCATCGAACTTGTGGTTGTTTTTCCGTGTGTTCCTGCAACACATAACCCTTTAGTCTCTAATGTTAGCAGACCCAAGACCTCAGAACGTTTAAGTACATTTGCATCTATTGACTTGAAATATACAAGTTCACCAAATGATTCAGGAATAGCCGGGGTATAAACAACTAATGATTTATCTGTGTTATTAAATGCTTCAGGGATTTGTTCGGCCAAATCTTCAAAATGTATGCTTATCCCTTCCTGTTGAAGCTGATCAGTCAATGCTGATGGTGTTTTATCATAGCCTTCAACATGCCAACCAATTTGTTTAAAGTACCTAGCTAAGGAAGACATTCCTATGCCTCCAATTCCAATGAAATAAACACTGTCAAATTTTTTTAATTCTATGTCACTTATGAACTTTGACATTTAACCTCCAATTATGTGTTCGATTTCGATGACAATATCTTTGCTAGCATTTGGCTTACCCAATCGGCGAATTGCAACTGATAATGCATCTTTTTTTTCTGAATCAATTGCTAAACGAACAGCTTCAGGAGCCAACAATTCAATTGCATCTGAATCTTTAATCATCATTGCAGCATCTTTCTCTACCAATGCCATCGCATTTTTGGTTTGATGATCTTCAGCTACGTTAGGCTAAGGAACTAAAATCACAGGTTTTCCTACGAGGCACAATTCTGAAACAGAAATTGCTCCTGCTCTAGAAATGATAATATCTGCTATTGAATATGCGTAGTCCATTCGATCAATGAACTGGACGAACTTGATGCATTTCAGTGTATGTTTTTCAAGTTCCAACTTGATTTGTTCAAAATACAATTTACCGGTTTGCCAGAGTAGTTGTGTATCTGTTTTTTCGAACAATTCCAAGTGCTTCAGCATGGATTGGTTTAATGTTCTTGCGCCTAAACTTCCACCGATTACCAAGATTGTTTTTTTGGATGAATCTAAACCATAGAACTCAAAGCCTTTCTTTTTTTTATCTTGAATATCAACCATTTCACTTCTAACCGGATTTCCGGTCATTTTGATTTTTTCTTTGGGGAAATAGCGTTCCATTCCATCGAAAGCTGTACAAATGGTGTGGGCTTTTTTGGCAAGAAGTCTATTTGTTTTTCCCGGATAAGAATTTTGTTCCTGTATCAACGTTGGAATACGTAACCAATTCGCCATATGAAGTGTGGGGCCACTGGCATAACCACCTACACCGATGACAACTTGTGGTTTAAATGATAGAATAATTTTTCTGGCATGCAATATACTTTTCAAAATTTTAAATGGCAACAGCAAATTGGAAGCAGTCAATTTTCGTTGTAAACCTGCAATTGTTAATCCCTCAATTTGGTACCCTGCTGCCGGAACCTTCTCCATCTCCATTTTTCCTTTTGCTCCAACAAATAAAATAGCCACTTCTGGATTCTTACGTTTAATTTCATCAGCAATTGCTATCGCCGGAAAAATATGTCCGCCGGTACCACCTCCTGATATGATAATACGCTTAATCATCATTGTTATCTATATTCTTTAATACGGCGGCATCATTGCCTTTTGATTGTTGATAAGCAATACTCTGAACTATTCCCAACGAAACGCACGTCATCACCATTGCAGATCCTCCCATTGCAAGGAGAGGCATGTTTTGTCCCGTTACAGGAAAAATACCGGTACAAACCAACATGTTAATTGAGGCTTGAGAGATAATTAAGATCCCAATTCCGATACATGTGTACGTTTCAAATAAACTTTCTGAACGGGTACCAATTCGAATGATACGAAAAAATAAAATTAAGTATAAAAAAACCAGTAATATGGCTGCTATTAAACCGAATTCTTCTACAAAACTGGCATAGAAAAAATCGGCATAGGCCTCAGGTAAGAAACTTTTCAATTCACCATCACCAACCCCCTTTCCAATCAATGAACCGTTGTAAATAGCATCCTTAGCAATCAATGATTGAGCATTTGAGAGATTATCTTCTGGATTTTGGTACTTGTTGAGTAATCTGTTTTCCCATGTTTCGTATCGTGGCAAAACGTTTAAATCGGGTAATGCTTTGTGAATAATTACAATCAATAAAAATACCCCCACAATTGCTGCAATGGTTATTACCATTTTACCAAGAGGAACCTTGGCGACAAACATGAGAACCATGCAAATCAAGAAAATAAGTGCTGCAGTTGAAAAGTTGTCTTTCAGAATCAAAACACAAACAAGAGCAACAGGAAACATAACACTGAGATAGCCATTTTTCCACTGATTCAATTGATCCTTCTTTTTAACCAGCATTCGTGAGAGGAAAATAATCAGCGACAACTTTGCAAAATCCGAAGACTGGAATGTTATACCGACAAATGGTATTTTAATCCAACGTCCGGCATCATTCACTTTGGCACCAAAAAAGAAAGTGAAAATCAACAAGGCAACACCAAGTACAAATCCAAATTTAGCTAATTGAGAAATGTATTTCGGATTTTTTTTATGAATCCAATACATTACCCCAAATCCAATCAAAACATAAAAGACATGTTTGAATAAGTAACTTGTAGGTGATCCCCCTTCGATTTTTACCAAAATAGGAACAAAGCTGTACACGCTGACCATAGAAAATCCTAGCATAATAAGAGTAATAATCCATATCACACTGTCTCCTTTCAGGTATTTCAACAACTCCCTCATTAGATTTTAACAACCGATAAAAAATGATCAAATTGGGTTTTATCTTCTTTCCAGTTTGGTGATGATGCAGTAAACAGACAGATCACTTTAGATTCTTTAATTTCCATCACGGTGTTGAAGGCATTGAACAGTGTATTTTCAAGATAAACAGGAATATCCTGATTTTCTAATCGAGAATCCTCTTTAGAATCATATAAAATCAGGGCTTTCAAATTACTGGATAATTTAGGGTCAAGCATCAATAATTCCCGAATCAAACATTCATTACCAATCCAAATTACTTTGAACGGAAACGAATGAATCGTGTTACTGAGCATTTCTATCTCCGGATTACACCAAGAAAAAATATCCATACCCCACCATTTACCGTTCGCACAAAGAGAATAGCTGTGCATTTGCAACAGATTTTCCTTTCTGGTACGTATCAGTTTATCGGATGATATGACCGTTTTTTTGTTCATTTTATAACGATCGAACTGCTGCTTTGAACTGATTTCCCCGATCCTCATAATTTTCAAAGAGATCAAAACTTGCACATGCCGGAGATAGCAATACTGTTTCATCCTTCTTTGCCAGGCGATATCCGTAAGCAACTGCTTCCATTGCGGAGCGCGCCTCTACAATTGTGTCGACCTCGTTCTCAAATGCCTCTATTATCTTTTGGTTATCAAGACCTAAACAAATAATAGCTTTTACTTTCCCTTTTACCAATTCAATCAATTCGCTGTAGTCATTTCCTTTATCAACTCCACCAACTATCCATACTGTTGGATTCTCCATGCTTTCTAATGCAAACCAAGTCGCGTTCACATTTGTTGCTTTGGAATCGTTGATGAATTCAATTCCATTAACCTTGGCAACAAACTCTAACCGATGTTCAACATTTACGAAATCTTCCAGACTTTCCCGGACGATTTCTTTTCTGATCTCTAAAATTCTTGACGCTATACCGGACGCCAATGAATTTTGGGCATTATGCTTGCCCTTAAGTGCTAATTCGTGAATTGACATAGTGAATTGATTGTTTATGTTTATAATTAATTGTTCATTTTTAACATGCCCACCAACTTTCATTTCATGCGTTAATGAAAAGGGGGCTTTTTTTGCAGGAATCGTTCGTTTTGCAAGCTCTTCAAGAATTATAGGATCATCATAATTGAAAATGAACCAATCGTTTACAGTTTGATTTTGTAGAATGCGGAATTTGGCATCTATGTAGTTTTGCATTTGATAATCGTAACGATCTAAATGATCAGGAGAAATATTCGTCAGTACCGCAATATCCGCTTTGAATTCATACATGTCATCCAGCTGGAATGAACTTATTTCCAACACATACCAATCAAATGATTCTTCTGCTACTTGCTTGGCGAAGCTTTTACCGATGTTACCTGCAAGTCCAACCTTAAATCCGGCTTTTTTCAAAATATGATAAGTTAGCATCGTAGTGGTCGTTTTTCCATTGCTTCCGGTAATGCAAATAGTTTTAGCATTCGTATAATATCCTGCAAATTCAATTTCGGATATGATTTTAATTCCTCGCTTCCTGATTGCTTTGATGATAAGAGCTTTTTCTGGAATACCGGGAGATTTCACAACCAAATCTGCTTTCAATATTCTTGATTCGTCATGTTGCTGCTCTTCCCACTCCAAATGGTGTTTATCTAATTCTTTCTTGAATGAATTTTGAATCAACCCACTGTCTGATACAAATACTGTCCAACCCATTTTCCGAGCAAGAATTGCAGTGCCGATACCACTTTCACCGGCACCCAAAATAGCGATATGTTTACCCTTTTCTTGCAATTAATTAGCGGAGTTTCAGCGTTACGATTGTAATGACAGCAAGTAGTACCCCTACGATCCAAAAGCGCGAAACAATTTTAGATTCATGTAATCCCTTTTTCTGAAAATGATGGTGGAGTGGAGCCATTAAAAAAATCCTCCGTCCATCTCCAAATCGTCTTTTGGTGAATTTGAAATAAGCAACCTGAAGAATGACCGAAAGATTTTCCATCAGAAATATCCCACATAGCACAGGGATCAACAATTCTTTTCGTATGGAAATAGCAAAAACGGCGATTATACCCCCTAAAGCCAAACTGCCTGTGTCACCCATGAATACTTGAGCAGGGTAGGAGTTATACCACAAAAATCCAATACAAGCACCAACAAATGCTGCACTGAAAATGACCAACTCTTCAGCTAAAGGAATATACATCACATCCAGATAATCTGCAAATCGGGCATTTGAACTGACATACGCAAGAACGGCCAATGCAAGTCCAATGATAGCAGACGTCCCTGTTGCTAAACCATCCAGTCCATCTGTCATATTTGCACCGTTGGATACCGCTATAACAATGAATATGACGATGGGTATAAATAATAACCATCCATAAGTTTTATCCAAGTCTCCAATTAACCAGTTGTAATTAAATTCATTGCCTTTAATGAATGGGATGGTTGTCGTCATGTCATCGGTTTTAATCCACTTATAATGTTGATCTTTCAGATTGGTGTGCTGATGTGAAACAAATTCTTCCTCCGCTTGTAAGTGATAATTTGCCGAAACACGCTTATGAACGGTTACATCTTTCGAAAAATAGAGAATACTTCCCACGATAAGTCCAACTCCTATTTGACCAAACACTTTGGATTTTCCGGCCAAGCCTTCTTTGTTTTTTTTGAAAACCTTAATATAATCGTCCAAAAATCCGATAATCCCAAGCCAAATGGTAGCAATGAGCATTGTAATCACATAAATATTATGCAGTTTGGCAAAGAGAACCGTTGGAATAATGATTGCACTTAAGATAATTATTCCACCCATTGTTGGCGTACCCGATTTTTCAATTTGACCTGCCAGACCTAAGTCTCTAACAGTTTCCCCAATTTGTTGTTTCTTCAGCTTAAGTATAATTCGTTTTCCAAATATGATTGACACAATTAAGGATCCTATTAAAGCCATGGCCGCTCTGAACGAAATGAATTGAAACACTCCAGCACCAGGAAAATTGAACGAATCGAGGTAATTAAACAAATAGTACAACATTATTTTTCCAGTTTAGTAAATAAATCAATCGTTTTTTGAAGGTCATCAAAGTCATATTTGATCCCCTTGATTTCCTGATATTTCTCATGCCCTTTGCCCGCAATCAAAATAATGTCTCCTTTGTCAGCCATTGTAATTGCGGTTTTAATGGCTTGTTCCCGATCAACTATTGTGAGTGTTTTTTTGAAGTGATTTGATGTAACGCCATTTATCATTTCCTGAAGTATACCTGTGGGATCTTCTGACCGAGGATTATCTGAAGTGAAAATCACATTGTTACTTAATTCACATGCAATTGCGGCTATTTTTGGTCTTTTTTCACGATCTCTGTCCCCCCCACATCCAACAACGGTGATTACTTTATGTCCGGCAGCACGGATATTGTTGATTGTTTTAAGTACATTTTCCAGCGCATCCGGTGTATGTGCATAATCGATAATTGCGGTGATTCCAATACGACTTTGGAAGTGTTGAAAACGTCCCTCAACAGATTCAGTATTACTTAAAACTGTTAACACTTCTGTTGCATTTTCCCCAAGCAACTGACTGACAGCAAAAACAGCCAATAAATTGTAGGCGTTGAAATCTCCTATCAAACGACTCCATAACTCTTTCCCATTAATGTTGATAACCAATCCTGAAAATACATTTTCAATGACCTTGGCTTTGAAATCTGCTGGTGATTTTAGTGCGTATGTTGATTTTCTGGCTTTTGTATTTTGAAGCATCACGAGTCCATTTTTATCGTCACAGTTAGTCAAAGCGAAAGCATCAGAGTTGAGTTGATCAAAGAAAGATTTCTTTACCCGGATGTATTCAGCAAACGTTTTATGATAATCCAGGTGATCGTGTGTGATATTAGTAAAAACACCACCGGTGAATTTCAATCCACTTATCCTGTGTTGATGGATTGCATGAGAGCTCACTTCCATAAAACAATGAGTACATTCTTCAATGACCATTTTAGCCAGGAGTTCATTCAGCCTCACAGGGTCTGGTGTAGTGTGGGTTGATGGTATGGTATTATCACCTATGCGATTTATTACAGTTGAAACCAGACCACAACGGTATCCCATTGAGGAATATAGTTTGTACAATAGTGTTGCAGTGGTCGTTTTTCCATTTGTGCCCGTGACCCCAATTAATTTTATTTTTTGGGATGGTTCACCGTAAAATTTGTTTGCAACCAGTGCTAAGGCTAGGGAAGTATTGTCCGTTATAATCAACGTAACATCTTCAGGGACTGCTATTAAGTTTGAGGCGAAAATAATCTTACACTCAGATTGAATAACTTGAGGAATAAAATCGTGTCCATCCACAGTGTTGCCTTTGATAGCAAAAAACGCAGTATCAGATTTAGCTTTTCTGGAGTCAACAGTCAGTTCTGAGACATGTTTGTTAAGAGATCCTCGAACTCCCAACACATTAATCTCTTGAATGATATTTTCCAGTATTTGCATCTTTATTTGAGTATTAATTCTACCACACCGCCATGAAATAATGGTTTACCTGACGGGATAGATTGTTTGACTACTTTGCCAAAGCCACTGATATGAGCTGACATCCCCTTTGATTCTAATAAATAAACAGCATCTCTTGCACTCATTCCAATTAGGTTTGGAACGGTTTTTTCGGAAATGTTTTTTGCTGATAAAACAATTGACCTTCCTTGCTTTTGGGTATTGACCCATTCACCCCCTTTATTTATTTTGTAGGATACATTCAATCGCTTACACGCATTGATGATGTCAATACGATTTCCGGTCATCGAAATAGGTGCATCCTTTTTTTTAGTACTCCCTTCGTTAATTGCTTTATGATACTTGAGTCGTGTAGCATACACTTTATTTGCAATGGCCGCAAATACAGTTCCAGATACCGTAGCGCCATATATGTCTTTTGACGGGGCAGAAATAACGACAATACATGAATAAATCGGTTCATTGGCTGGGAAGTAACCGACAAATGATGCTTGGTATTTTTCTTCCCCTTTATTTCCATAATGAGATTCTTCGTTTAGAATTCTTGCCGTACCTGTTTTTCCTGCAATTGAAAATTGAGATGAGGTTAGTTTTGCTCCGGTGCCACCATCTTTCATCACTCCCTCAAGACACGATTTAAGAATTTGTAAAGTCTTTTCAGAACAAATTTGATCTTTGATAATTTTTGGATTAAATACCTTGATTATCTGTCCATTCCGGCGAATTTCTTTGACAAATTGAGGACGAAGCATTTTTCCATTATTTGCTACTGCATTATAAAAGGCTAAGGTTTGCATAGGCGTTTGTTGTACCTCATAACCGACAGCCATCCAAGGCAATGAAATTCCTGACCAATTAGGAGTTCCAGGTCTGTAAACTGTGGGAATAGGCTCACCTTCCATCTCAATACCAAGCGACTCTGTTAGCCCAAATGATTCTAATCTTTCAATGAAAGCTTCCGGCTCATCTCGGTAAGCCCTGTTTATAACTTGCGCTATGACATTAGATGATTTTTCAAAAGCACGTTTGATCGTGATTCGTCCATATCCTCCTTCATGAGCGTCTTTCATTGTTTTACCATGAAAATGATAACTTCCATAAGCATTTACACTATCATTGATGTCTA
This sequence comes from uncultured Akkermansia sp., assembly GCA_964526595.1. Taxonomy (GTDB): domain Bacteria; phylum Bacteroidota; class Bacteroidia; order Flavobacteriales_D; family Crocinitomicaceae; genus M0103. Next base: position 78,041 of record CAZGJF010000004.1, read on the forward strand.
TTTTTTCATCTTCCAATGCTGCCATCAGAGATGCTAATTTGAAAGTAGAACCGGGTACTTCTTTATGACCATAAGCATAGTTATAGCTTTCGAAACATTCTCCATTTTCAAATCTGGTCAGATTTACAATTGCCTTGATAAAACCCGTTTTAACATCCATCACAATGACACATCCACTCTTGGCACCTTGATTTTTTAATTGTCTTTCCAATTCATTATGTGCAACTTCCTGAATTTCTTTATCTATTGACAGTACCACATCCGCACCTTCTACAGCTTCTTTGATTATTTGCCCTGTTTTTTTCCATCCTGTTGTGATGTGTTGCTCTAATTCCTGTCCCGGCTCGCCACTCAAAAAAGTATTATAGGCGCCTTCAATGCCCACTTTTAATTCTTCCTTCCTGTTTTTTTGGTAGTAACCCAAGGTTCTTTTAAGCATCTCACCATGTGGTCTTTTTCGGATGATCGTTTCATCGGTATCAATAATTCCACCCTTCAGTTTGCCCAATCTGAAAATGGGAAGTTGTCGGAGTGCTTTTCTTTCTTCATGCGACACTTTCTTTCGGATCAAGAGGTAACGATTACCTCTGTTGCGTGCCCGGCGAATTATTTGTTCGTATTCGTTTGCTGTTTTTTGTCGAAACATCCGATGTAATCCTTCGCACAACTCATTGATTTCTTTGTCAAAAATGTCTTGTTTGACTACTGTTGGATCCATATGTACCTCATAGAAAGAAACAGAAGTGACCAAAGGGGTGTAGTTAACGTCTAAAATTTCTCCCCTTCTGGGAATTCGATCAACCGTTCTCAATGGCAATCTTCCATTGTTAGAAGCCGCACTATCGGTTCTTTTTTCAAATTGAATGCTGGCGGTTTTGAATAATACGAGCAGCATAATCAGAATAAATCCGACATAAATCAGGTGTGCTCTAACGAATATATGTTTGTTTTTATTCATCAGTCATTCTTACTTTTGATGCGGATTACCTTTGTTTTATTTTGTGTTTCGCTCAACCCTCTCGGACCTAATTTTTCAACTAATTTGAATCTTCTTGTTTCTTCCTCCAGCCTGGCTTTGACCTCCACATAATCGGCAGTCATTTCGTCTAGTGAAGTCTGAGTTTGATTGATGTTTTGAAGTAGTTGTTTGCCGTAGTATCCCTTCGCTACAATAAGCAGTAATAAAAAAATAATGAAGAAGATGAACCCTAGATTATTAACTACAAACTCTTTGTTTAAAAAGTCGCCATTCAAAATCTGGGACAAAGCATTCCCCTTCACGTTTTTGACACGATTCTTGGTATTGCTTTTTGCTTGTTTTGAAGCAGCAACTTCTTTATCTATGAATTCATTTTCATTCATTTCTGACTGCGATTCTTAGTTTAGCACTACGAGATCTCGGATTTAGATTCATTTCATTTTCATCCGGTATAATCGGATGTCGGTTGATTTCTTTAAAAGGCTTGAGAATATTCCCAAAAAAATCTTTAGTAATAGATCCGTCAAACGACCCCCTTTTAAAGTAATTTTTGACAAGCCTATCTTCCAGTGAATGATAGGAAAGAACCACTAATCTGCCACCTGGTTTGATAAAATCTTTAGATTGTTCCAAGAATTTTCTCAAAACACTTATTTCCTGATTTACTTCAATTCTGATAGCCTGAAACAATTGAGCATAAAATTTATGTTCTTTGTGTTTTGGTGCGCATTTATTGACAGCTTCCATGAGCTGAAATGTTGTTTCTATTCGTTTGTTTTGACGGCTTCTGACTATCTCCGATGCGATTTTACGAGCATTAGACATCTCCCCATACTCTCTAAAAATGTGATACAATGTAGCTTCATCGTATTCGTTCGAAACTATGGCTGCATTGAGTTCACCTGTTTTATTCATTCGCATATCAAGTGGAGCATCAGATCTGATTGAAAATCCACGAGACTTTTCGTCAAATTGATGAGATGAAACACCCAGATCTGCTAAAACACCATCAACCTGCTTGATTTTTAGCATTTTGAGGTGATTTGAAACAAATGCAAAATTTGCAGGAACGAATGTGAAATTAACTGCATTCCAACTATTCAGAAATGCATCCGGATCTTGATCAAAGGCGATGAGCCGCCCCTTCTGACTGATGTGTTTGAATAATTCTCTGGAGTGACCACCCCCACCAAAAGTTACATCCACATAAGTACCTTCAGGATTGATGTTCAATCCTTCAATGCACTGTTGCAACATGACCGGTATGTGATACGTAGTGCTAAATTCCATCATCCAAGTCACCCATTACTTCATCCGCTAAGTCAGCGAAGTCCGCCATGTTGCCTTCGATCATGTTGAAGTATTTGACTTTGTCCCAGATTTCTATGCGATCATTGTATGCGATTAGCATGGCATCTTGATTCAAGCCTACACGTTCGGTGTGAGCTGTCGGAATCAAAATACGGCCTGCATTGTCCAATGAAACGAGTTTCGCCCCTTGATGAAACAAACGGTAAAACATTCGATTCTTTGGTTTGAACAAGTTCATTTTGGATAACTTTTCACTGATGGTTTCCCATTCGTTCAATGGGTACAATGTCAAACAATCCTCAAATCCTTTGTTTAGCATAAAATCGCGCTGGGTAGCAGGTGAAAGCTGCTTCCGTAATCCGGAAGGAAATAAGAAACGACCTTTGGTATCCAGTTTCACTTCAAATTCACCTACTAAGCCTGCCATAGCGGAAAAATAATGGGTAAAAATAATGGTTAACTACCACTTTTTACCACTTCATTTAAAATTGTTCATAAATATCAACGAAATGTTCTTTAAAAAGTTACATTTTTAATTAAAAAATATAATTAAATAACAATAAATCAATAAATTAAAATAATGTGGTAATTTGTGGTAATTTAAATAAAATGTTGATAAATTAAGGTTATTAACAATGCTCGATCCGAATTCAATTACAAGGCTATTTTGAGGCGTATTTAACTCTTTACCTCATGAAATGATTGTATTTTTGTTGTATGGATAAAAGATTGACTGCTTGGTTACTACTTTCGATTTTGTCATTAATTTGGGGAAGCTCTTTTATTTTAATGAAACGGGGGATGTACACTATTGAAGGACAAGCAATTTTTTCTTTTTCACAAGTTGCATCATTGAGAATGTTAGTCGCAGGAATCGTATTTCTTCCGTTTGCGATAGTTCGAATCAAAAAAATCAAGACTGTTCGCCAATTCACATCACTTGCAATAGTTGGGTTTTCAGGTAATTTTTTCCCGGCATTTCTATTTACCTATGCCGAGACAGGTTTGTCTTCAGGATTTGCGGGGATGTTAAATAGTTTCACACCCGTTTTTACTGTTTTAATAGGCTATATAGTTTTTAAGGCTCGTATAACATCCTTCCAATTTGCCGGTCTCATTGTTAGTATTGTGGGTGTCATCTTGTTAATGATTGCCGGAAAACAGCTGTCCAATCACGGAACTTGGGTTCATATTTTTGCGATCGTTTTGGCGACCTTATTCTACAGCATCAGTCTGAACACGATAAAATACACTTTACAAGATTTTAATGCTATAGAGATCTCATCCTTAGCATTTTCAATCATTTTTATACCGGCATTGTGTTTGGTAATCCACCATAATACTATTTCTGTACTAGAAAGTAATCCTCACGCTTTTGAGGGGCTTGGATTTATCTCAATTTTATCCATCGCAGGAACTGTTTTTGCTTTGGTCTTGTTTAACTATATCATCCGTATTTCTTCACCACTTTTCGCAAGTAGTGTAACTTTTTTTATTCCGATTGTTGCAGTGATAATAGGTGTGGCTTTTGGAGAGAAAATATCGTCTTTTCAGATGGCCTCTATGATTTGTGTGTTGGCAGGAGTTTTGACTATCAACAGGATCAAAATAAAAACGCAGAAGTAGGGTAATTAACCAAAATGGAATCTTATTCAGTGTCTTCCAATTGTTTTTCTTTGTATTATCTTTGTTGCTTATTGTATAAACTATGAACCTATTAACTGTTGGCAGTGTTGCCTTCGATGCCATTGAAACTCCATTCGGCAAGACCGATAAAATTATCGGTGGAGCCGGTACCTACATTGCATTAGCCTCATCCTTTTTCATGAACAAACAACACATTGTATCTGTTGTTGGGGAGGATTTTCCTGCTGAGATGCTAGATATTCTTCACTCCAAAGGAGTTGATCTGGAAGGACTACAAATCAAGAAAGGTGAAAAGACTTTTTTTTGGTCAGGGCGCTATCATAACGATATGAATTCGAGGGACACTTTGGTTACTGAATTAAATGTTCTTGAACATTTTGACCCGATAATTCCTGAAAACTATCAGGCGTGTGATTATTTGATGTTAGGAAATTTAAGCCCTCAAGTTCAAAGATCAGTCATTGAAAACCTTAATGTTCGCCCAAAGCTCATTGCAATGGATACGATGAATTTTTGGATGGATATCGCACTTGAGGAATTAAAAAAAACGATGACATTGGTCGACGTATTAATTATCAATGATGAAGAAGCACGGCAACTATCTAATGAATATTCATTGGTCAAGGCCTCCAAGGTGATTCGTTCAATGGGGCCAAGGTACCTCATTATCAAAAAGGGTGAACATGGAGCTCTTTTGTTTCACCAAGACAATGTTTTCTTCGCTCCTGCACTTCCATTGGAGGAGGTATTTGATCCAACAGGTGCCGGAGATACGTTTGCAGGTGGATTCATGGGATACCTATCAGCAACAGGTGATATTTCATTCGAAAACATGAAACGTGCCATTATAGCAGGATCTGCACTTGCTTCATTTTGTGTAGAGAAATTTGGTGCAGAAAGACTACTTGAGGTGACACAGCAAGAAATCAATAGCAGAATTGAAGAATTCGTAGCTTTGACAAATTTTGAAATGGTTCAAACGATTAATTAATACATTACGTAAGATAAAACACATTTATTCTAACCATGGAGCATAACACATTCTTAGAGGATTTAAAGACTTTGGTTCAAAACGAAGATGTTTTGGCTGTTAGCAGGGAAGTTAGTGAACTGAAAAATCGCTTTGAAGATTTTATGCTCGAAGAAGAACGCAAAGATCAGATTGCAGCGCTTGATGCTCAAGATAGGGGAGAGGAATATGAACCTCAAGATTTTTCATTAATCAAAAATTCTTTTTACGAAGTTTACAATGATTATCGAGATCGTCGAAAAGTACTTGTAGATGAAAAAAATGCCAAGGAAACAGAAAATTTGAAGAAAAAATTGAACCTCATAAATAAGCTTAAAGATATTATTGACAATGAGGAAAATATAGGTGCTGCTTTTGCCACCTATAAAGATATACACGAAACATGGAAATCAATCGGTGATATTGCGCGTGAAAAAAGGGATGAAATTCAGAAAGAATACTCTCGGCTAATTGAGTACTTTTTCTATACAATGAACATTTACCGCCAAATAAAGGAACATGATCTTAAAAGAAACTTGCAGCTTAAAAACGAGGTTATTAATTTATTGGGCGAATTGAAAAATAACGATACCGTTAAAGAAATTGAGGCAGCGCTCAAAATTCTTCAGAATGAATGGGAGGAAATTGGCCCTGTACCAAACGATGAATGGGAAAAGTTAAAGAATGCATATTGGGAGAATGTACGTGCTTGCTATCAACGAATCAATTCATTCTATGAAGAAAGAAAACAAAAACTGAATGATAATTTAAATGCTAAAAAAGAGGTTATCGCTGAGGCTGCTTCTTTAATTACAGAGATTGCAAGTATCGAGACGATTAAAATGTGGGAAGATGCAACCAATAGACTCCTTTCGTTACAAGAAAAATGGAAATCAATTGGGTTTGGGCCCAAGAAAGAAAATGAGGAGGCATGGCAGGAATTCCGAAGTATCTGTAACGAGTTCTTTACCGCCAAAAAAACATTTTTTGATACAATTCAGGATAAGTTTAAAGAAATAGCTGAAAAGAAAAAGTCAATAATAGCGCGCGCCAAAGAATTGAAAGAATCCAATGAATGGAAATCGACAGCTGAAAAATTGATTCAATTGCAAAAAGAATGGAAAAATGCGGGGCATGCAGGACAACGTCAGGATCAAAAACTTTGGCAAGAATTTCGGGGCGCATGCGATTCCTTTTTCAATGCTCGAAAACGCCATTTCGAAGAACAAGATAAAGCTTTTGAAACCAATTTAATTGCGAAACAAGCAGTTATTCAGGCTATTCAAAATTACCAGATGCCTGATGATAGCAAGCAAGCGTTAGCTGATCTACGCGAATTTACAGCCACCTTCAATGCTGCAGGAAAAGTTCCGATGAAGGATCGGGAAGAAACATATAATACGTTCAAAGAGGCAATGAATCAGCATTACAGCAAACTCAAACTTGATCATGCCGAAAAAGAAAAGTTGATGATTCAGACACGGATAGAGAAATTGGCAGCTAGCTCTAATCCGGAAAAGGCCTTTTCGAAAGAGCGATCTGATATTAGACAACAAATCGAAACATTGAAAAGTGATATCCTGAAATATGAAAATAATTTGGGGTATTTTGCCAAATCGAAAGGTGCGGATGAACTTAGAAAAGAGGTTGAGCGAAAAATAAATGCGTCAAAAAACAAAATTGAGTCATTAATTCGCCAATTAAAGATGATTCCGAATGAATAAATTCATCAATGCGTTACTTCTTTTATTGCTGTTCCCAATGATGTTGCTGGCCATATTTGTTGGATTTGATTTGCCAATATCGTTTTTAAACACCACCGGAAATCGACTTCGTTTTCATCATGAAATCCTTCTTGCTTTTGGTTTGATTATCTCCATCATCATTGTGAGAAGAAGTTTGCGAAGATGGATGGGGGTCAAACTAATTAACCAAACTTCGAAATTCAAGTGGAATCAACCGATAAGTAATTCTCGGATAGACAGAGTTCAATTATACAATTATTTAGAAGCATTGGTTTTTTTGTCAATCAGTCTGGCACTATATAGCCTAACTTCAAAAGCTTGGTTGGCTTCTCTTGCTTTTTTATTTAATGCGATTGATAATATTGTTTTCATTGTAATAGGAAAAATGAAAAATCTGTTTAGGATTGGAATTACTTCAAAAGCAATTATGGTAGTTGATAGAGAAGTAGTGTTAATTTATTTTTCGGGTTTACGTAAGGTGAGTATTCAGCAACAAACAATCTATTTTGATTATATTGAGGATTTGCAATTATCAATCCCAATGAATTGTATTACTGACCAACAAAAGGAAGTTTTTTTTGAATCAATATCTAATCAATTGGATCTCAATAAAGTCTTTATAACGAAGAACCGGTAATAAAGTCCCAGAATGACTATACAAGTTAGATATCTCATTGTTTTTATCCTATCACTTTGTTTTGTGAGTTGTAATAAAGAAAGTCATACAGCGAGTAAGCTGTCTGGAAAATGGCAGATAACTTATTACAAACGAACGAATCCAAACAACTGGATTGAATATGGAAAAAATCTGGTGGGCACTATCTTTTTTGAAAACAACAATTCTAAAGGGACATTTCAACAAGATATTACCTATTCCTTTGCTGACTCAAACTACAACTCAAAAGAAAATGGTTCTTTTGAAGTGATTGAAAAAGGAGGATTCATAAACCTTTCTGCCATAGAAGGCACAAACAATGTTCCATCATTAACTTACCGCATACTTACGCTTACGAGAACTGATTTGCAACTGGAATTTCGGGACAAGGATAATTATTTACATAATTATTTGTTTGTGAAAATGAAGTGATGATCAAAAGGTCATATCAATTTTCAAACCATTTAAAAATTCTTAAAGATGAAAAAGTTAATTGATCCTATTATGAATCAAAGCATCAATGTTTTTTTAAACCACATTCACAAAAATCGTTTTAAGTCGTTCTTTTGCGCGTTTTATGTACATATTGATTTGGTTTTCCGGGATACCTATTGCACTTGCAATTTCTTTACCCGACATGCCCTGCATAAATTTAAAAATCAATATTTTGCGGTCTCTTGATTCTAAAAGCATCATCGCTTTACGAATAAATTGATGTTCAACTTCTTTACCTTCATGTTCTAATTCATTCACAGTGTGAGGCATATCATTCAGGGATATGATTTGAGTTCGATTCAATTTTCTAACTTCGTCAAAACAATGATTCTGGATTACACGGTATAACCAGGATTTGATATTTCCTTTTGTAGCATCGTAAGCATCTATTTTATCAATCGCCTTTAACATGGCATCCTGCGCAAAATCATCTGTTAAATGCAGGTACTGATCGGGGAGTGACCTTCTAACTACAACCCTAAAAAAATGAAATTGGTTATAAATAAACTGGATGGTTTCGTTTAATGAATAAGATTCTTTGTTACCCATAATAATTTGCAAGGTAATAAAAAACTTTAATTTTCTTGAGCATACTGTAAACCAAACTGTTGACAATTTAAAATGGTATGTACTATTAATGATTTCTCTCCAAATATTTTTTTAACATCTTTCAAATTCACAAAAAAAGAAAGTTTAGGATAAACCCAAGAATCAAAACCAAATCGTACATAAATATCTTTTTCATGATTAGCTTGATAAAACTCGATTATTTCAAGTTCAATTAATTCTTCTTTATCTATTGGCAAAATGATTGACGTGCCTGTATAATCAACTTCAAAATCCAATTCAATCATCTGTTTTATAGGCTCACCCATAGAATCCGACAATGCTATTGCCGATAAATGTTCTTTGGTAAATAAAACCTTACGATTTTGTGGTTCATGAATACGCATTTCTCCAATCCCATAGTCTTCAAAGATATTATTCTTACAATACTCGAATAACAATACGTGTTTTGTCTCAATGGCTTCTGCTAATTTTTCAATTATGGGTGTTTCATTACGCATTTCTTTAAACAATTCATATTGTTCTGATTCTGTGATAATCCAGTTTTTTCGTTTACAATTATTAACCTTTTCTGAAATGGCAGAGTTAAATTTTAAAAAATCTATTTTTTCAATAAATTGTTTTGAATCGTATGAATTAAAATAATTGGATACACTTTGTTGAATTTGTATGATTTCGTTTTTATGGATATATTCTTCAATATTGCCAATAAAAGAGTAAATAGTATTCTGATTCTTAAAATCCTTGACATATAGGTTCACTTGAATAGCACATTTTTTAATGTGAAAAGTTACGTGGATCCAATTTAATTCGTAGTTATCTATACTAAATTGTAAAAAAATATCATCAATATCAATTAAATTAAATCGCAAAATTTCAGTAATATCAACTATTGTTGCATTTTGAGAGGTATAATCGTCGATGTATTTATATCCTCTCATACTGTCCGGGTCAAATGTGATGTATGCCCCTTCAACATCAAAATCGCTGAATATTCGATCTAACGCTTCAATGTAGCTGTTGGAATCTTCACTATCCAATTGTTTAGTTAGTGCTTTTGATTTGTTTAATGAAAAAGTTACGAAGCATTTTCCTGATGGAAGCAATTGTCCACTGGCAGTAAAAGATAAAAATATACTTATTAAAAAAATAACTTTCATAATCGTCGGTTTTAGTCAGTGTAAAATACTTTTGATTGAACTAATCTTGATTTTCCATTTTCCATTTTTACTTTACAGGATACAACAACAGCGCAATTTGATGGTAGTTTTTGAATGGCTTCATACAAAGGCTCCGGAATGTGGTTTCCAGTAAATACATATGTTCTGCCTAAATAAGCAAATTCACACGATTCAATAGTAAGTAAGTTTCTATTGAACATGAATGACTCATCATACCTGCAAAAAAGATAACGCTCTTGTCTGTTAATGAATCCTCCTGATTTGGATTGACCATAATACAAATCCATTTCAGGCAACTCAAAAATTCTGAAATCTTTTGAATAAATTAATTCTTCTTTAGAGTTGTAAACATAGATAGTCGTTGTTCGCACATCCTCTGTTACAGAAGCAATCCAGTTTGAATCAATTTTTTGAAAGACAAGTCCTTTCGCTTTTAAGTGGAGTTCGCCTGTACTTTTCAAATCCAGCACATTGACCTTGTTTGGATAGTCCCGATATAAAAAATGCAGATTGTCATTAAATATTTGAGAAGTAGAAATAAAACTCCCGAAACAGAATACAAATAAATTGAACGTTTTCATAGTGATTTGTTTTTAGTTAATAGTCCAGTATGTTTGATGCGAG
>CAZGJF010000005.1:0-7393 GCA_964526595.1 uncultured Akkermansia sp.
GCAATAACACCCGCTGTTGGAGTAGATTGAACTGTGACTGTCAAACTATTGGATACTGCACTCTCACAAGCGTTGCCATTGAGGGTGGATATCGTGATTCTGCGGTATTGAGTTGTGATGCTTAAGCCACTTGGTACATCGTATGCTGCTAAAGTAGCTCCTGCAATCGCACTCCATGATGGAATACTTAGGTTCGTGTTGGACTCCCAGCGGTAGCTGATTGTTCCATCTCCCGATCCATCAGTTATACTTGTTAATTCATTTGGATTACTTCCATTACAAATTGTTTGACTTGAAGAAATTGAGCCAGATGAGGGAATAGCTTGCATCGTTACAATAATTGCCTCCGATGGATTACTTTCACAGGATACCGAATTAAATGTTGATATGGTAATTCTACGATAATAGGTTGTCAATGAAAGTCCAGCAGGAACGTCGTAAGAAGACAAATTGGCACCTAATATGGTACTCCATGATGGGCTCGTTTGGTTCGTATTAGACTCCCAGCGGTAGCTGATTGTTCCATCTCCAGTTCCATCCGTAGTGCTAGAAAACACTAAAGGATTACCTCCGCTACAAATGGTTTGGCTTGACGCAATGATCCCAGAAGTCGGTGTAGATTGAACTGTGACTGTCAAACTATTTGATGTTGCGCTCTCACAAACTTTGCCATTGAGGGTGGATATTGTGATTCTGCGATATTGAGTTGTGATGCTTAAGCCATTTGGCACATCGTAAGACGCTGAAGTAGCTCCTGCAATCGCACTCCAAGATGGGCTTGTTAGGTTCGTGTTGGACTCCCAGCGGTAGCTGATTGTTCCATCTCCAGTTCCATCCGTAGTGCTGGAGAAAGCATCAGGATTACCTCCATTACATATCGTTTGACTACCCGCAATAACACCCGCCGTCGGAACAGATTGTACAGTTATTGTTGCATAGGTCGGGCTACTTTCACAACCAGAGCCATTAAAGGTGGATATAGTAATTCTGCGGTATTGAGTAGTTGAAGTAAGTCCAGTAGAAATAACTAATGAATCAATATCATTAGATAAATCAACCCAAGTAGTAAAAGGTGATACCGAACTTTCCCATCTATAAGAAATTGCACCGTGACTTACACCATCCAATAAGGATCTTAAGACAGTATTCCCCCCATTACAAACGGTAGAAGAATTTCCAATGATACCTTTGCTGGGTTTAATCCTGATGTTTACCGGTAAACATGAAGATGAGTCACTTAAACAAACATTATTTTTACCTTTAACACACACATTTCCAACCAGTAATGTACTATCTAAACGTACAGTAATTGAAGTAGTTCCAACTCCAGATACAATTGTAGCAAAACTAGGAATTGTCCATTCATAAGAAGTTGAACCTATAACAGGATTAATACTAAAAGTAACTAATGAATCATTAGAACACAAGTTGTTTTGAGAAGCAGAGATTATACCAGGATTTCTGGGTTTACATTCCTGAGAAGTGCTTACCTCACATGGAACAATGTCAAAAAATGTTACGGCATTATTTTCAGTCAATACATTCAAATCAGGATTCAAATATTGATTAGCAACTCCATCGAAATCAGGATCTGCAATTGTGCCATTATTTGAATAATCAATTGTTGCCCCGTTGGTAACCCCATTTTCAAAGCGATCACCTTTAGCAATTATTTGATTAGTATAATGAGTTTTTAGAGTAAAAGGAATAAAACGTAGAGTAAATTTAATGGTTACTGAATCTCCAGGTTTAAGTCTGTCTCCAGCCATTAATTTTAACAGCCCTGCGTTAGCTCCAAAACCATTGTAATTTTCATTGATGGTAATAAAAGAAGAATCACTAATCTGTGTAATATTTGGAACTGCTGTAATGGTATAATGTCCGGGACTTGTGGGAATGTTATTTGTATAAGTTCCAAATTGATTTATTAAACTATCATACAATTGAATGTCATATATTGTTACATCTCCAATGTTTAAAACCTTTGTAGAATAAGTAACACTATAAGTTCCATCCCCCATAGGTAAAGGACAAGATAGCACCTCATTTGTAGATGCGATAACTATACGTGGCAATTCCAATGGTGTGGGATCATTATTGTCTGAGGGATCACGATCATTATTTGGATCCACATTTTTTCCATCTTGAGACAGATCGAAAACAAATTCTCCAGAAGGAGACAAGGCGATTCCTGTTACAGTATTTTCATAGGGAAGACTATAATCACTTGGCACAACTTTAACAATTAAAGTAACTTTTGCACTATCCCCAATCACGAGCGAATCCGTTCCAGATAAAAGTCCTATAGTTTCAACTCCATTATACGAATTATTTATTGATAAATCACTGCTATTCAATGAAATAAATTCAAATGAAGATGCGTTTGCAAAAGCCTCAGACAAGTTATCCTCCATCGTCAAATTTTTGAGAGTTACATCCCCCATATTTTGAACTTTAATCGAGTATGTTACATCATATGAGCCATCGCCATTATCTAAAAATCCAGTTAAAGCCTTTGAAATTCCAAGTAAGGGAGATTCTGGAAAAGTGATGGGAGTTTTATCATTATCATTTGTTGGATCTTGATCATTATTCGAATCCGGATTTTTACCATCAGTAGATTGATCACTTATTGAATTGCCCCCAGGTGTTGTTCCCGATAAAGTGGCTGTATTCAGATATTGACCAAGTTTAGAACCAGGTTTTACCAAAACAGTCAAAACGACAGATCCACTTGAATCAACTTTGATTGAATTTCCATTAGCCAACAATTCATAATTGCTATAACCGTTATAGCTCGGATTGATAATAAACTCGGTAGATGTAAGACTCAAAACACTGTATGAAATCGCATCTGAAAAAGTAGTTGAAAGGGTATCTTTCAAACTTAAGTTTAGTATAGGAACATCACCAGTATTTGAAAGCGTAAAATCGAACGTAATGGTGTAAGTCCCATCATGATTATTAATAATCGTATCTGTATATTTAGCCAATCCAATAACTGGATTTTCGTTAAAACTTAATGGTGTTTTAATGCTATCATTTTCAGGTCCATCATTGTTTGGATCAACATCATTTCCATTAGTTGATTTATCTGAAATTTCAGTAATGAAAGGACTTACTCCTTTTGCAATGGCAACATTATAAAAAGGTCCTAAATCTCCATTAGGAGATACTTTGACAGAGAGTGTGATAGTGTCCTCTTGACCAACTTGCAAACTATCAATTCCCGAAAGTAAATTAGTCACTGAAACACCATCAAAAAAGGTGTTTGTATGCAAAGTTGTTGCAAACAAGGTATCTACTTCAACCTGAGCGCCATTAAATGTAGCGTTTAAATTATCTTGAACTTGAACATTACTCAATGGAACATCACCCGTATTTAGTATGATAAAACGATATGTAAATGAGTAGCTTCCATTCTTATTATTAATAGGTCCATTTACAATCGACTTTGCGATTCCAATTGATGGACTTTGATTGAATGTTATTGGTGTTTTTTGATTGTTGTCAGTAGGATCATTATCTAAGTCTGAATCAGAATTTGTTCCATTCTGAGAATTATCTTTTATTAACGACCCACTAGGGGAATTTCCTTTTACAGTTGCTCTGTTTTCAAATGGTCCTGAAGAAGAAGGTGTGACCGTTAGGGAAAGAAAAATAGTATCTATCTGATTGAGGTACGAAGTATCAATACCAGATAAAAGATTATAATTCGATGTGCCATTAAAACTATTGTTGACATGAAGGCTATTTGAAGATATACCATTTACTGCAATAATAGAATTCCCAAATGCATTAGTCAAACTATCTGTCACTTGAAGATTGGATAAAGGTACATCACCGAAATTTTTTACAATAAACATGAATGATAAATCAAAGGTTCCGTTACCATTATTAACAGGACCTAGTGAGATGCTCTTGGCTATCCCTATTAGTGGGTGTTCCTCAAATGTCAATGGTGTCTTTTCAGAATTATTTTGTGGTCCATCATTGTTAGGATCAGCATTAGTTCCATTTGTTGATGTATCTGATACAATTACACCATTGTTTGTTCCTAAGGCAACAATTTGATTGTTGTATGGGCCTAAATTTGATTTTGGTTTAACCGTTAATGAAAGATAAATAACTTCACTTTGACCATAGCCGATTTGTTGTAATGTATCAAGTAATTTTGTGTCAGTAACACCATCGAAAGAACTATTTATGATTAATGTTGGAGCAAAAAGACTGTCGATTTCAAATTGGGCAGGAGTACTAAATGTTGAACTTAAATTTTCATACGCCTGAATATTGTTAAGGTCAACGGTTCCACTATTTTCAATTTTAATCGCATAAGTGACTGAATACGTTCCATCTTGATTATTTATAGGTCCGGTAGAAATTGCTTTTGAAGCACCAAGACATACAGTTTCTATCTCATATGATTTGCCTGCTTTACATCCATTACTATCAGTAACGATAACAGAATAAGTTCCTGATTCAAGACCTGATAAATCTTCCGTACTTGCAGAATATGATGTTGGACCTTTCCAACTGTAAGTTACCGGTGCTATACCGTTTGTGGTTGTTAAATCAATTGAACCACTACTTTGTGCTGCACACGTCGTATTTACAGAAATACCATTTAAAAGTATTTGCAAAGGTTCAGTAATAGTTGTTTTGATGGAATCAATACAACCATTTTTATCAGTTACCAATACTGAATAGGAACCTGCACTTAATTGGTTCAAATGTTTATTTGTAGCTCCATTATTCCAACTGTAAGTATATGGTGTCGATCCTCCGGATACTGACAAGTTGATAGAACCATTATTATATCCATAACAAGAAATATTGTTGGATGTTAAAGAGAGATCCATTGCAGAACTAGGTCCAATAATCAACGTTGAAGCAGAAACAACCGCTGATGAAAAATCAGTAACAGTTACATTATATGTACCAACAGGCAAATTTTGCAAATCTTGAGATGTTGCTGTGAATCCGTCCGGACCATTCCAAGCGTATGAATAAGGATAATACCCACCTATTACCTCTAAATCAATTGACCCTGTTGAAGTTCCATAACAATCAACATTTGTAGCAATGATAGAGGATATTGTCAAAGGTCCTCCAACTGTATTGACAGTATAGCTTTTTGTCGCTGTACAGCCTTTTGAATCAGTGGCAGTAAGTATGTAAGTTCCTCCAATCAGACCTGAAATGCTCAAATTTGAGCTGACATAATTATCAGGACCGATCCAACTATACGAATAATTCGGTGTGCCTCCGTTAACTGATTGACCATTTATTGCGCCATTGGATGCAGAGTATGGATTTTCATCCGTTATGGTACCCCCTGCTATTGAAACTGTAGTTGCCGGTTGTGAAACTGATGCAGACAAGGTGGCTTCACATCCCTTACTGTCAGTAACAGTTACAGTGTAATTTCCGGCAGTAACATTATTCAAATCTTGAACAATAAATCCATTAGACCAATTATAAGTGTATGGAGCAAAACCTCCTGAAACAGTTAAATCAACACTTCCACTATTTGTCCCTTTACAAGCAGCATCCGTAACCGTTTTAGACAATTCAATTTCACCCACAATTACTTTGATGCAATTACTAGGTGAAATTCCACATTCATTTGAAGCAGTTGCACATACTTGATATGTCCCGGTTTGAACACCACTCCAATCAACAACAATTTGATTGGTTGATTGTCCGGACACAATAAATGCGCCTGATGGCAAATCCCAAGAGTAAGAGTCTGCTCCAACAACTGATGGAACACTCAATGTACTTGTGCCATTTTTACATGCATAAGACGCTTCAATCACATTGATAGTTACAGTGCCTACGGAACATGCAGATGGAAGTGGGCAACCATTATCACATATTTGAAATGAAAATTGGTCAGACCCTGAATAGCCTGAATTAGGAATATAAGTGACGGTGTAGTCATCATTCAAATATGCAATACCATTGGTTGGATTCGAATTTAATGTCAAAGTAGAAAAATTCAAATCACTTTCTAAATCGCTTGCACCATACAATATATCTATTGTATGCGAAATGTCGGAGGATAAATTTAGATTGATAGATTGAACAGTTGGAGGTGTGTTTGTAGGTAAATTGGAAGTAAGAAAAATTGTCACTTCACCAGTAGGATTACTCTCACAATTGATCCCATTTATTTGAGAAATCGTTACTCTCCTATACTTTGTTGTTTCAAAAATTCCGGAAGGAGGATCATAAGATGATGATATTGCTTGAGATACGGTCGTCCAACTTGTAAAAGGAGCAACTGATTTCTCCCATCTGTATGAAATTGAGCCATCTCCAGTACCATTTTCAACACTAATTAATGCTGCAGGATCTGAGCCGTAACATATCGTTTGATTGTCTCCTATGATACCTGCTGTTGGGGAAGCTTGGACAATTACCGTCAACAAATTTGTTGGTGTACTTTCGCATTTAACATTGTTAAGCGTTGAAACTGTTATTCTACTATATTTTGTAGTAACTGTTAAACCTGCTGAAATGTCATAAGTAGGATCAGTAGCACCACTTATAGTATACCAACTCGTAAATGGACTAACTGATCGTTCCCAGCGATATGAAATTGTACCATCACCTGTTCCTGACACAACATTAGTGAATATAAGTGGATTGCCATTTTTGCAAATGGTTTGCTCACCTGAAATTGATCCTGCGGTTGGAGTTGACTGAACGGTAACAGTTATGGCATTAGTTGGATCAGTTTCACAAACTAACAACCCATTTGTCACGATTAGAAAACGTTGATATTTTGTCGTAATCGTTAACCCATTAGGCACATCATAGACTGAATCAAAAACTGATACGATACTATCCCAAGTTGTAAATGGATAGATTGATTTTTCCCAACGGTAAGAAAGCGTTCCTAATCCTGATCCAGATGAAATATTGGTAAATGGTGCAGGATTTCCTCCGTAGCAAATTGTTTGGTCAGATCCTATAACCCCGGGAGTTGATGCCGGTGGCAAAACATTTATTGTAATGACATTTGAAGCAACACTCTCACAAGATGATCCGTTCAGTGTGGAAATTGTATATCTTCTGTATTTAGTAGTGTCAGACAATCCATTTGGTACATGATATACAGAATCTGTTGCTCCGGAAATTGTTGTCCAGGTTGTAAAAGGGTAAATTGATTTTTCCCAACGATAGGATATGACACCATCACCTGTACCTTTTGTAGTGTTTGTAAATGCTGTAGGATCTCCACCATGGCAAATAGTTTGATCTCCCGCAATCACACCTGCTGTTGGAACTGTCTGAACAGTCACAGTCAATGTATTCGTTGCTGAACTTTCACATGCTACTCCATTCAAGGTAGATATCGTGATTCTGCGGTATTGAGTTGTAA
>CAZGJF010000005.1:7493-37369 GCA_964526595.1 uncultured Akkermansia sp.
TACAGATCGTTTGATCTCCTGAAATACTTCCTGCTGTTGGAACTGTTTGAACCGTCACCGTCAATGTATTCGTTGCAGAACTCTCACATGCTACTCCATTCAAGGTAGATATCGTGATTCTGCGGTATTGAGTTGTAACTGTCAAGCCGCTAGGAACATCATAGGTAGAGGATGTCGCTCCTGATACAGGACTCCACAATGGCGTTGTAAAGTTGGTATTAGATTCCCAACGATACGTGATTGTTCCATCTCCTGTTCCTGCTGTTGAACTCGTAAAAGCAACAGGGTCGCCTCCATTACAGATCGTTTGATCTCCTGAAATACTTCCTGCTGTTGGAACTGTTTGAACCGTTATTGTTACCGAGGTGGTATTGACCGGGCTACACGAACCATTCGTAACAACGGCACGATAGTAGGTTGTAGCTGTTAAGTTTGTGGCATTAAAGGTTGATAAATTAGCATTGGTAATATTTGTGAAAGTTACATTATCGGAGGAGGATTGCCACTGGATAGTTCCGGTATTTCCACTTAATGTTAACGTCGTACTATTTGTACCATTACATACAGTACCTGCTCCGGAAATTGTACCTGCAACAGAAATGGCCAAGGTCTGCAAGCCACTGGCACTGGCAGAACCTGTTGTGTTTCCTGCATCAGTTGTCATGTTAGCAGCGGTGGATGCAAATACTGAGATGGTTCTTCCATTTGTGACGGATGAAGCAACATCCATGGTAATCCAAAAGAAAGTTGTACCGTTGATTAGCTGGGAGAACGCAGGAAATGTTTGTGTACCGGCAGCCGTTGGTGTTAAATTAGTCGCTAACAATGTTGCACCTGCCAACGAATTGGTAGTACTACTCCAAATTTTAAAGTTAACAATTTCTGAAGCTGTGTAAGTTCCATTCGTTGCAAATGAAAAGTTCGTTAACGAGGCGGTAGTGGTGTTGCTTGTTATATTAAAAGCATGAATGGGCACTTTTGTTGATGAGGCACAAATTGTTGCTGCTCCTACTGCTGTAGTCGGATTAGCTAACGTTAATGTGGAAGATTGTGCCATAACAAAAAAACCACCTGAAGAAATGCTGTTGGATGTATTGATTGAAGTACCACTTACCGTTCCGCCTATGGAGTTATATGTTCCACTTTGAAGCGTACTTTGGGCGATCCGATTGAGTGTTCCGAGTGTTGTTTGTCTGGTTAATGAAACATTTCCGGTAAATGTTCCACTATTTAAAACTGCATTCCAATATTCTGTAGTACTGAGACTTGCCAGTGAAGGTCCAAAAGTTGCTGCTCCAACAGTCGTGTTGAATGCTTCAACGGTAATTACTGGATTAGCTGCAGCAGTTGTTGCTAATGTATAAGGTAAATAATTCCCGGCTCCTTTACCAACAGGAAAAAGATACGTACCTGCAGTATTAGCAAGCGACCATTGGAGTGGACCATCAACGAAAGCGGTTGTTGAGCCACCTGTGATTGCTGTTGTTGCGGTGTTGGTAACTGAAACTAAATTTGTAGCAGTTGTAGCTAGTCTTTTGTTTGAGAGTGTGAGCACACCTGAAACAGATATTGGACCTGCCGCAGTAGCAATAAGCCCTGCACCTGAAATGGTTAAGTTATTGTATGGAGTGACAGTGTTTGGAGCAGTTGCTGTAGTAGAAAAGACGGGTTGATTTGCTCCTCCATTGTAAATTACTGTAGCTCCCGTACCATTAAATGTAAAAGCACTTATACCGGTAGCAGAAAGCGAGAATGGTGTAGCTCCACCTAACACCAAGGTTGGGCTTGAAGCACCCAAAATAAAAGCTGAAGTATTTGCAGTATTTGCATTTACTGTTGTAAGAGTTCCATTTAAGGCTAAGCGACCACTAGTAACAGTCAAAGTAGAATTAATTCTTTTGGAACCAGATGCATTAAAAGTTGAATTAATTGTAATATTTCCCGTTATCGTAAGAGAATCAATTGTTGAAGTTAGATTAGCAGTTGAAGTCGTAGAACCTCCCGGTACAGCTATATTATTTATAGTTATTGAACCTGCAACTAATCTTCCTCCTCCACTAATCGTAACATTATCGTTGTTGTTAGTATTTCCTGTTTGAGTTATTGCACCTGTTACAGTTAATAAGAACCCATTATTGACTACAATTTCTGCAGTTGAAATAGAATTTTTTCCTACGTCTGGAAAAGTTAATGCACTAATAGTTCCATTTCCATTTACTGTTAATACCACGCCATTTTCGATTACGATGATATCAGCCGAACCGGGATTTGCCGCCGCTACGGTTCCTCCACTCGTTGTACTAAAGATAGTAGATGTACTTGTGCCCGGAGTCCATGTGCCAGTGGCTACAGCGTAAAAAGTAGCTGCATTTGAATTTATTCCAATAACAATCGTTGAAAACAACAGTAGAAAAAATGACAAAAGACGGGACTTCACTTTTTGTGCTTCATTGTCATTTCTATTCGCTACAATAACCTTATTATAAGGAACGTATGAGGAAACAGAATTCAATTGCTTTCCTTTAAGATTTGAAACCGTTTGAGCTAATGTTTGAGCTGAATAATGCATTTTCATAAAACAATAAATCCTTGATTTAGTTATTGTTGATTAAGTTAATAGATGTCGGTTTTGACGGCTTACTGATTGGATTAATCAATCTGCAACTTGGAGAACTGTAACAACCATAATATTGTGAAGTTACACACACATTTCCACCTTGATTACCCGTCCATACTAAGGTAATAGCGTTGGTTCCTTGACCGGAAACCAATTGAGCGCCTTGGGGAAATGTCCATAAAAAGGTATAATTCGCATTATTAGTAACGGAATATGTAATAGTATCTCCCGGACATGGAGGATCAGCAGTAAAGGTTATATTGCCCGGATTCGTTGGTTTACAAACAGCGTCCTGACAATCAGACAATCCATTGCCGTCATTATCAATTCCATCATTACATATTTCAGGTTCGTATATCATTTTTGATGACGTGGCGGTACATCCCTTCGCATCTGTAACAGTAACTTGATATAGCCCATATTTCAAATTATTCAGATCTTCTGTTGAAGCAGTAAAACCATTGGGACCTGTCCAACTGAAAGCATAAGGAAGTGTACCTCCACTCACAGTCAAGTTTAGGGAGCCATTTCCAATCTGGGGGTCAGGATTTGAATCATCCACTTTTACGAGAGAATTTATGCCCAAGGCGCTTGGTTGTGTGATGGTGTAGGGTCCTCCTGACCATTGGCAACCATCTGCGTCAGTTACCGTGACGGAATATGTACCTGGAGCGATATTTTGAAGATTTTGAGTGGTTTTACCGTTAGACCAACTGAATGTGTAGGGTGATTTACCGGTCAACGCAAGGGTTATTGAACCATTTGATGCATTGTAACAAGTGACATTTGTGATGGTTGAATTAAATATTACAGGTGTTCCGGCTGTAACTGTTCCGCTTGCAGTAGTTGTACAGCTGTATTTATCAGTTATGATCACGTTATAAGTACCGGGATTTATGTTAGTAAGGTCTTCGCTTGTGGCAGTAAAACCATTGGGACCTGTCCAAGCGTAAGTATATGGTGTGGAACCTCCCGAAGGAGTAATGTTAATGGAACCGCTGGCTCCCGTACAAGCTATGGTTGTATTTACAGTAGTAGTATTAAAAAATGGTTTAGTGGGGTCATACGCTACCGTGACATAGGAAGGCTCAACTGTACAACCATTCGTAAGTCCGAGAGAAAGTTTATATGTTCCCGGTTGATTTACCGTAATTGTGCTATTGGTTGGACTTGAAGTGATATTTCCATTAGTGGTTGACCAAGTGTACGTTGCATCTAAACGAGTAGAAGAAGGGAACAAAGTAACGCTGGGATTTGAACATGAAAGCGTCCCACTTGAATTGATAGCAGGCTTCACATTTCCGAGTCCATAAGGCCCAGCAAAGTCTTTTAAGGATGCAGTAAATGAAGCAGATGATCTCGATTTCACACAAAATGAGCGATGACTAAATACACAAGGATCATAATTTGGCAAGAATGCAGGATCTAATCCAAATTTAGTCAAGTTCAATCCAATTTCAGCAAGCGAGTATTCTGCAAATGAAGTCGTGAACGTATTGTATTTTGTGCCCTTATGTCCCCAAGGCGGTGCAGTGGAAAATTCGCCGGCTAAGTTGACATACGAACAAGCATTTCCTGAAGTTTTTGGAACAATGGAAGCATACACATATTCCGAAGTTGAGGTGGCTCCATCATAAGCCGTGCCCCAGTTGAAGGTGGTAGGTATTAAAGCAGAATTCAATCGATCTGAGCGTTTGACCCAAATACGGATTTCCATATCTACCTGACTCCCCCCATTTATCAAGGAAATGTTCACTAAAATATCTCCCATTTTAATGAGATTTCCGGCTGCATCAAAACGAAATGCTGTATGTCCCATATCTATACCGGCAGAAGAAAAACCAACTCCGGAAGTATAGGTTACATTATTAATAAAAAACTCCATGTCCATGTAAGCTGCACCACCCGGCTCAGCCATAGCAATGACCCCTTGAAGATATAAATCAGACGTTGGCAAGGTACCATTTCTTCGAAAATGGGCACCAACATCCAACAAGTCATTTTTACCTAACACGTTTGCAGGTCCTGCCGACCAAGAACTGGGAGGCTGTGAATTTTTACTTGCAACCGGAAAAGCAGTTGGATCAATGTAGCCGGTACCACCAAAATTATCTCGTGCATAAACAGCATCGTAAAGTGTAACTCCATTTCTAACCGAACCAAAACCGTCAATCATTCTTTTTTCATAGGTTACATCAGTAGCGCCTTGTAACAAGGTTTTTATTAAGTACCCATTCGTAGTATCAATAACACCGGTTCCTGAGGGGCCCTTGAACCAATCGTCTGTTCCAAAAGGGCTATCAGGGGCATAGTTTCCATAAGGCATTGCACCGGAATACAGATCAGCATCAATACCAAATTTCCCGATGACACAACCATTGTTATCAATTTGTGCCGATAATTCAGAAAAATGTAAAATAAACAAAGTGACCAGAACAATTAACCGACTGAATTGCCTAAAAAAAGTTGATTTTAGTTTTAATAAGTTGTGTTGAAATACTCTGTTAATCATAGTACTTAGAATAGTTTAAACGTGCAATCAACTAACAATAGGGAAGCGGTGCACGAGTACATTTAAAAATATAAAATTGTCGAAAGTTTATACAGTTCAACGTAATTCAATTAAAATTGGTTGCGTTAATCTTAAAAAATCACCGCTAATACTCGGCAAAGGTAATCTAAAATATCATTTTAATCAATATAGCAATTTAATTTAAACGTTAAAAAATTGGATTGAATTATCTTTACTTTTGTATAAAGATCAGCGACATGAAAAACAGTAAGCGAGTCCACTTTTACTTCTCTTTTCTAATTATTTTTTATCAATCAATTTCTGCACAAACGAAAGAAGCCCCTCGTGTTATTTACTGCAAGTCCTTTCAAATTAGCAAGACCCTGATAGAAATCAATGAGAAACATCCTATAAAAATTGCAAAAATTGAACGAAAATTAAAACGAGAACTCAATCATAAATCAAAAGATAAAAACTACAGAAAACCACAACATTTTGAATTCTCAGCCATCAATGATGGCTATAAGTATGCAAATGACAGCTTGTGTATTCAACGCAAGGTCGGTTACAGAAACGAAAAATCGCTCTTACAAAACTGGCAAGGGATTACTGCAAACAATACGTATCCATTAGACCCAACCGGGGCAGCGGGACCGGATCATTTTCTTCAAGCAACCAATTCAACACTTTACAAAGTGTTCAATAAATCAAATGGCAGCGTTATTACTTCAGGAAGTGTTGGTAACATTTGGTCACCTGCCACACCAAATGACGGAGATCCGATTGTCATGTATGATCGGTATGCAGATCGTTGGTTTATCAGTCAATTTGGTGAAACAGATAATTCAATCTATATTGCAATATCTCAGACGAGTGACCCGGCAGGGGCTTATTTTACATATATTTTTTCATCACCTGAATTCCCCGATTATCAAAAATTCTCAATCTGGCAGGATGGTTACTATATGACATCCAATCAAGGACAGCAGAAGGTATTCGCATTTGAACGAACTAAAATGTTGATTGGAGATCCGAATGCGCACGCTATCTATGCTAATTTCTGGCCACCAAACGGTGGCGGTTTTTTTGTTCCTCTTCCTGCTGATGCAGACGGCAACGGAGGTCTTCCTGAAGCAGGAGTCCCCTGCCCTATTTTTTCCTATTCGGATAACGGATGGAGTGAAAATAGCATTGATGCCATTCAGATTTACGCAATGACGATTGATTGGAACGAGACAAGTCCATCTGCTTCCATTGATTTCGTTTCAACGTTGCCAACGGTTGCATTTGACGCTTCATACAACATGAATTGGAATGATATCTCACAGCCCGGAACAAATCAAAAATTAGACGGAATTGGTGGTGTATTATACTATAGAGCTCAGTGGCGAAAATGGACGTATCATAACAGCGTTGTTCTAACATGGGCCGTTCAAGTGAACCCGACAACACGCAGTTTAATGTGGTGCGAACTGAGGCAAGATATTGCCAGTCAGGAATGGACAATTTACCAACAAGGGATCTTCGCGCCCGATAATCGACATCGTTGGGTGGGTTCTATAGCGATGGATGATTTGGGGAATATCGGTTTATGCTATGCTATTTCAGATGGAACTTCCAAATATCCAAGTTTGGCCTATACCGGGCGACTTTCTTCTGACCCTCTGAATGTGATGACTTTTTCAGAGACAACTGCAGTAGAAGGAGTTGTGTCTCAGACAAGCACAAATCGTTTTGGTGATTATGCTCATACCACATTGGATCCTGATGGATCAACATTTTGGCATACAGGTGAATACATGGGAGGCAATATTATTTATGGTCCTCGATCACGGGTGTACTCCTTTCGCTTACAAGAACCTAATAATGCAGTAGTGGCAATCAGTTCAAACCATTTGAAAAATGAGGTTTGCCTTGGTGACAGCATCACTTTTTATGCAACTCCATTTAATGGGGGCAGCTCTCCAAGCTATCAATGGCAAGTAAATGGTGTTAATGTTGGAACAAACAGTGCGTCATTTTCAACTGACACTATAAGCAATGGGGCAATCATTACTTGCATTATGACATCAAATGATCCCAATGCCATCGGAAATCCTACAGTTTCGAATCAACTGTCTGTGAATGTCCGTCAATATGTTGAACCAACTGTTTCATTAGTCGGCTCAAATGAAGTGTGTATTGGTCAAGATGCACTATTTAGCCTAAATTACACAAATGGGGGAACAAATCCATCATTTCAGTGGTTTGTGAACGGTGGTTTTGCTGGGAATAATGAGCCAACATTGACTTATTCCCCTTCGAACAATGACAGTGTCACTTGTATTTTAACCTCCAATGATGCTTGTGTGACAGATCAAATTGCTAATGCTGATACCATTTCACTATCAATTGTCAGCTCATTTTCTACCCCAACGATTACTTACGATGGCTACCACTTGTTTTCCAGTTCTTCAATAGGCAACCAATGGTATCTTGACGGGCAACTCATACCCGGTGCCAATTCACAAATGCTGCACCCTGAAAGCAATGGATACTACAGCATTTCTCTAAATTCAGGCTCTTGTATATCTGAAATGTCTGACAGCATTCTTGTATCCAATGCTTCGGTTCAATCATTGAATTCAAATAAGTCATTTGAGGTATTCCCTAATCCATCCAACGGGGACTTTACTGTGCGATTCGATGCTGAAAAAAGTATAATCTATGAATTGAACATATACGATGTATCTGGAAAAATAGTGCTGACAGACAAGATAAAAAATCAACAAGGGACAATAAACAAAGGATATCGTCTAAACAAAGAATCAAAAGGAATCTATAATCTGATTATTTCAAACGGAGAATCTCTAAGTTCTAAAAAAATCTTAATCGGTAAATAATGGTTATTTTTTAAAACAATAAAACAGAACAAATCGAGATGACAGCAATACCAATTATGTTCAATACGAAACCATATTTTACCATTTGATTGACATGGAGATAACCGGAAGAAAAAACAATGGCGTTGGGAGGAGTTCCTACGGGTAACATAAAAGCCAAACTTGCCCCAAGTGTGAGTGGAATAGCCAATTCGACAATAGGAAAACCTAGATGAACAGCCAATTCTGCTATAAAAGGAACAAAAATACTAACCATCGCTAAATTCGACAAAACCTCCGAAGCAAACACTGCAAAGACCACCAGTAAAGTGATTATCATATAAAATGGATAATTTGCGAGTAGTTTAAACCAATTAGACAACTCATTGATGATACCATTTTTTTCCATCATTTTTGCCAAAGCCAAACCACCACCAAACAAAATCAAAATACCCCAAGGTAGTTGCTTCGTATCATCCCAATTCAAAAGAGGTTTTTTATGTTCAATACCGGGAATTAAAAAGAGTAAAATACCACCCAACAAAGCAACTGTTTCATCTTTGTAGTGTATGTTTAAATGTTGGGTTATCAATTCTCTGAAAATCCACAATAAGATTACGATTACAAAAATAAAACTGACTAACAATTGATCTTTCGTCCATTTGATTTTATGAATAACAAACGAGGCATGTTTTTCCGAACGCTCCTTACCCATAGACAAGTAAAAAAATACATACATTGAGAGCAACATGATTAAACTGACGGGCATTCCAATCTTCATCCACGAAAAAAAATCAACCTTAATGTGAAACGTATTCTCGAGGATACTCGACATCTGAGTATTCGGAGGAGAACCTATGAGCGTTGCAACTCCACCTATACTTGACGCATAAGCTACTGATAATAGAACAAAAACAGCAAATTTTCCGCTACGTTCTTTATCTGGAAGCGCATGTATGATTGACATAGCCATGGGCATCATCATGAGGGCAGTTGCAGTATTGGATATCCACATACTGATACAACCTGTACTTATAATGAAACCAAGTAAAATACGAGGCTTTGAGTTACCAAACATAGCGATGATCAATCGTGCCACTTGTTCGTGAACATTCCATTTTTCAAGCCCCAAAGCCAAAATAAAACCTCCAAAAAACAAGTAAACGTTTCCATCACCATAGGCTGAGGATAAATCTTCTTTGCTCAAAACACCCAATGGAATACTCAACACCAAAGGAAATAATGCAGTTACATAAATGGGAATCACCTCAAAAATCCAAAAGAAAATCATCAAAAATGATAGAGATATTGCATTCCATTTAACTTGTTTGGCTCCGGTGATAAACAACATCATTGCAAAGGCGAAGAACCCGAACCATATTAGCATTTTTTTATAATTCAACATCATTATAACAAATATTTTAAGATTCTAAAATACAGTTAATCGATTAACACCTGAAAAGAAAATTAGATAAGATCGTCTTCCCTACAGGTGTTAAAATAGATTCTGGGTGGAACTGCACACCATAAATCGGCAAATTTTGATGTTGTAAAGCCATCAAAATACCATTTTCAGAAATGGCAACTTCTGTAAGTGGCAAATCCGGGCTCATTCTGACTGCCCAACTATGATACAAACCAACCGGCATTTCAGTGGGGCAATTCTCAAACAAAGGACTTTGTTTCATAAATCTCACCTTTTCTTGAATGCCGTGTTTAACCACTGACTGATTGTATAATTTAGCACCGAAATACAATGCTATCCCCTGCATTCCAAGACAGATTCCCAATATCTTTTTGGATGTGGCATATCGTTCTAAAACCGGAAAAATGGATTGTGTTTCCGATGGCAATCCCGGTCCGGGAGATAATAGTATGGCATCATACAATTGCAATGCGTCAAGCTGCACCAAAATATCTTCGCAAACATCAATTGAAACTCCCATCCCTTCGATGTAATGAAAAATATTGTACGTAAATGAATCGTAAAAATCTATGAGCAGAACCTTCAATTTAACTTATTTAATTGTTAAACTTGCACAAAGTTAATGAAAGTAAAGCGTTTAAAAATCACTTGTTTGTTTTAATACGATTGCTTTCGGTCCACTGTCAATTAACATGAAAAAAGCGATACATATCCCCGGAGCTCCCGCACCTATCGGCCCATATAGTCAGGCTATATTAATTAATAATACTTTGTATATCAGTGGACAGATACCAATGGATCCATTTTCGGGAGCCCTAATTACTAACAATATAGAAGAAGCAACTGATCAAGTTTTAAAAAACATTAAAGCTCTGCTAAATGAAGCAGGTATGGATCTGCAACATGTTGTAAAATGTAGTATTTTTTTGAAAAACATGGATGATTTTAGCGCTATAAATGTGGTTTATGCGACTTATTTTGAAACTAATCCGCCGGCGAGAGAAACAGTACAAGTAGCCAAATTACCGCTGGATGTTCCGATTGAAATTTCCTGCATCGCCTCGCTCGACTAAAATATTTTGGAACAAAACTACAAATACACATTATCTGTAATCATTGTTAACTACAATGTAGCATATTTTTTGGAACAGTGTCTCAACTCCGTTCAAGAGGCACTTTCATCTGTTAATGGAGAAGTTTTTATTGTTGATAACAATTCCATTGATGGATCTGTGGAAATGGTTCAACGTAAATTTCCGAATTATAACTTGCTTGTCAACAAAGAAAATGTGGGCTTTTCAAAGGCTAATAATCAAGCGATTCTGCAATCAAATTCAAAATATATTCTATTGCTCAATCCCGACACCGTCGTTGAAGAAAACACCTTCTCGAAAGTTATAGAATTCATGGAAGAGCATCCAAATGCAGGAGGAATCGGAGTACGAATGTTGGATGGAAAAGGAAACTTTTTACCGGAATCAAAACGCGGACTACCTACCCCGCTTGTAGCGTTTTACAAGATATTTGGTCTATCAAAATTATTTCCAAGATCCAAAAAATTTGGTCAGTATCACGCAGGGCATCTTGATGAGTTCAAAACTTCGAAAATTGAAATCTTAAGCGGGGCATTCATGTTGTTGCGCAAAGAAGCCCTAAACAAAATCGGCTTGTTGGATGAAGATTATTTCATGTATGGTGAAGATATTGATCTTTCTTACCGAATATTGAAAGGAGGCTACGAAAATTACTACTTTCCGGAAACCCGAATCATTCATTATAAAGGAGAAAGTACCAAAAAAAGCTCATTGAATTATGTATTTGTGTTTTATCGTGCAATGATCATTTTTGCAGAAAAACACTTTTCTCAAAAAAATGCAAAGCTTTTTTCTTTTTTGATAAACTTAGCCATTTACTTTCGTGCATTTCTAGCTTTAGTAAGTCGTTTCATCAAACGTTCTATTTTGCCCCTCATCGATTTTTCAATCATAGTTTCAGGCTTATTCTTCATCTCAAAACTGTGGGAAGATGTACATATTTTCTTCCCCTTTGAAATCACCCGTATTTCAGTTCCCCTTTACACCTGTATCTGGATGTTCCTAAACCTCATTTTTGGAACGTACGATACGCCCCCAACATTCATGAAATTTGTAAAAGGGACTCTTGCCGGATTGCTAGTCATTCTCCCCATTTATGCTTTATTTCCAAAGGAATGGCAGTTTTCACGACTTTTCATCTTAACAGGAACCGCTTGGGTATTTTGCTACTACAGTTTATCTCGAATTGTATTACACATTGTTGTCGGAAAGCGATTTTCATTTCGGAGTAAAAAACACCTCAAATTTGCCATAGTAGGTAGTATAGAAGAATTTAAAAGAGTTAGCCATTTACTAATGTTAACGCATGACAAGATTGAAGAGTTCATTCGTGTTTCTGTGGGTGATGAAAAAGAAGCAGATGCCTTAGGAACCATCAATCAGCTCGATCAAATTACACATATTCACAAGGTAGACGAAGTAATTTTTTGTGCCAAGGACACTAGTGCGCAGACAATCATTCATTGGATGTCATGTCTTGACTCGTCAGTGTTAGATTTCAAAATTGCGCAACCCGACAGTTTATCACTGATTGGAAGCAACTCCATCGAGGCGGTAGGTGATTTGTATGTGCTTGATATCAACGCTATTTCGAAACCGGAGAAAATCCGTTCCAAAAGACTTTTTGACTTTGGATTATCCCTTTTGATGATCTTGCTCAGTCCTTTTATAGTAACAACTTTTAAACACAAGAAACAATTTATTATCAACATGATTTTAGTTTTGACAGGCCGAATGTCATTGGTTGGTTATTCGGGAAATCTAAACTTTTCTCCTTTTCAATTACCACGAATCAAAAAAGGAATTTTAACACCAAATGATCAGCTAAGCAAGCAGGAAAATGATCTCAGTGATAAATTAAATCTGATTTATGCCCGCGATTATACCATTCGAAAAGATTTAATAATCTTGTCTAAAGCATGGAAAAAATTGGATAGATAATATTAATTTCATCGTTCAAATTGTCGTTTTTTTCACGTATTTTTGCACACAAAAGTTAGTAAAAAGCATGGCACAGATTGAAATTCGTTTGCCTAAAATGGGCGAAAGTGTTACAGAAGCAACCATCACAAATTGGTTAAAGAACATCGGAGACACAATAGACATTGATGAGCCACTGGTTGAGGTTGCAACAGATAAAGTGGATAACGAATTGCCTTCTGAAGCCAAAGGGACACTGATAAAACGTTTTTTTGAAAAAGATCAAGTGGCCAAAGTGGGTGATGTGATTGCAATTATTGCGACTGATGGTGAAGCACCTGCTGTTGAGGCAAACGAGACTTCGCATTCCTCATCTTCGCCAAGCCATAGTACGTCTCAGAACATCAAGCAAGAATCAAATGTCATTCAGAATACCGACATTGAAAAAAACGGTCCTTCCGGTAAATTTTATTCACCTTTGGTTCGAAGTATTGCTCAAAAGGAACAAATTTCAATCGAAGAACTCGAACAAATCAACGGAAGTGGTCAAAGCGGTAGAGTAACTAAGAAAGATATTCTCGACTATATCGATAACCGAAGTACCAACAATGTTTCAACATCCAACGGAACTAATTTAACTTCCGAAAACATTGATAAAGCAAATCAATCATCAAGTACTCATCAAGGGGGAAGTACCTTTGCTCATATCAAAGAACCAATTGTCATTCCTAATGCAGGTGATGAAATCATAGAAATGGATCGGATGCGCAAGCTAATTGCCGAGCACATGGTAATGTCCAAACACATTGCTCCTCATGTGACATCGTTCGTTGAAGCAGACGTAACCGACATTGTTAAGTGGAGAGAAAAAGTAAAAGTAGAATTTGCTAAACGTGAAGGTGAAAACATCACATTTACGCCCATATTCATTGAAGCAATTGTAAAGGCTATCAAAGATTTCCCAATGATTAATGTATCAGTTAGCGGAACAAACATCATCAAGCGAAAAGATATCAATATCGGTATGGCAACAGCATTGCCTTCAGGGAATTTAATTGTTCCTGTAATCAAAAATGCTGACCGAATGAATTTGGTTGGACTTACCAAATCCGTCAACGAACTCGCTAATAGTGCCCGCAATAACAAGTTAAAACCGGAAGATATTCAGGGTGGCACATTTACAGTCACTAATGTTGGTTCATTCGGGAATGTCATGGGGACACCTATCATTAACCAGCCACAGGTAGCAATCTTGGCATTGGGAGCGATCCGAAAAGTTCCGGCAGTCATTGAAACTCCATCCGGCGATTTTATTGGCATACGACATAAAATGTACTTATCACACTCCTATGATCATCGTGTGGTAGACGGTTCATTGGGAGGCCAATTTGTACGAAGAGTTGCCGATTATCTGGAACAATTCGACAGTAACAGGGAACTATAAGCCTGAATTTTGATCGATTTTTATCAAATCTAAGAGACTGATTTCATAAAATCACTATATTTGCAGTCACATTTACGGAGGTTGTAGCTCAGTTGGTTAGAGCGTCGGATTGTGGTTCCGAAGGTCGCGGGTTCGAGACCCGTCTTCCTCCCTTTCAAAGGTTGAGTCAGCTCAACCTTTTTTGCATATCACTCTCAGCTATTACGGATAGCATTATCTTTGCAGCGAATCAAACAAAATAATGAAGCAACTCGAATCTATTGAAAAACGAAGAACTTTTGGTATCATCGCTCATCCGGATGCCGGTAAAACCACATTAACAGAAAAACTATTATTATTTGGTGGAGCCATTCAAACAGCAGGTGCTGTTAAAAACAATAAAATTAAAAAGACCGCTACATCTGATTTCATGGAAATTGAAAAACAGCGTGGAATTTCTGTTGCTACATCCGTAATGGCATTTGAATATGAAGGAAAACAAGTGAATATACTTGATACTCCCGGTCACAAGGATTTTGCGGAAGACACGTATCGCACACTAACAGCTGTAGATAGTGTAATTTTGGTTATTGACTGCGCGAACGGTGTGGAGACTCAGACCGAAAAACTGATGGAGGTGTGTCGGATGCGAAAAACTCCTGTGATCATTTTTGTTAATAAAATGGATCGAGAAGGTAAAGATGCTTTTTCGCTGCTTGATGAGATTGAAGAAAAATTGGACATTAAAGTCCGACCTTTAACCTGGCCAATTGGCATCGGCGACCGATTTAAAGGTGTGTATAACATATACGAGCGAAGTTTGAACTTGTTTCAAGCCAACAAAACAAAACGAGAAGAAAAAATTGTTTCAATTAATGATATCAATGACCCAACATTAAACACCTTGGTAGGAGAAGAATTTGCAACTGAATTGCGTGATGAACTTGACATTATCGATGGTGTTTATGATTCTTTTAATCGGGAAACTTACCTAAGCGGAGAAGTGGCTCCTGTTTTTTTTGGATCTGCAGTAAATAACTTCGGAGTGCAAGAGCTTTTAGACACATTCATTGCTATATCGCCTTCTCCGATAGGAAGGGAAACTGACATTCGATATGTAGAGCCCTCAGAACCAAAATTCAGTGGATTTGTGTTTAAAATACATGCTAACTTAGATCCTAAACACCGAGATAGAATTGCTTTCTTAAGAATTGTATCCGGTAAATTTGAGCGAAACAAATTTTACCACCATGTGCGTTTAGACAAAAATTTTAAGTTTCCCAATCCAACTTCGTTCATGGCACAAGAGAAGAGTGTGATTGAAGAAGCCTATCCTGGCGATGTGATTGGACTGTATGATACAGGTAACTTCAAGATCGGAGACAGTATAACTGAAGGCGAAAAAATGATGTTTAAAGGCATTCCTTCTTTCTCTCCTGAAATATTCATGGAGTTGGAAAATCTGGACCCACTGAAATCAAAACAATTAGACAAGGGAATTCATCAACTGACAGATGAGGGAGTGGCTCAAATGTTTATTATGCAACCGGGTAACAGAAAGATCGTCGGAACAGTGGGCATGCTTCAATTTGAAGTGATTCAACATCGCTTAATTCATGAATATGGTGCCAATTGCCGATTTGTTCCAAAGAACTTCTACAAAGCTTGTTGGATTACAACAAGCAATGAGGAACAATTCAATTCTTTCGTTCGTGCAAAAGGAAATTACTTGGCAAAGGACAAAGACGGTAACCCGGTTTTTCTCGCAGAGACGCAATTCCTGCTCTCTATGGCAGAACAAGATTATCCTGATTTAACTTTTCATAAAACGTCAGAGTTCAAACTAATGACAAATTAAAAACACAAGACTAATTATTCAAAAAATTCAATTCGCCCATTTTCATTTGTTTGTATGACATTGCCAAATAGGCTAAAACAACCCGCATAGCATCAAAAGCTTCTTCAGTTTCTGAACTTATTTCTTTGCGTTGTAAACGAAGAAGTAACTTCATGTACATTGCATGAAAAATGACTTCAATATGGTTCTTATTTTTGAGATTGGATCGCTCAATAAACTCCGTGATAAATGGTAATGCATGTTCATAAACGCCCTGATATTTTTTGTCATTTGCAATTCCAATTAGTGTATTGTGCAAATATGAAAGTTCAACTAGAATATCTTTTAATTCATGAAGGTGACCTTGATTTTCAATTTTTTGAGCTTTCATTTGCAGAATCAGCTCTTGATACCAGCGCTTATATTCCTCTATTTGATTGATGTCCGACAAAGATGGCCGAACATAATTAGCAATAATCTGATTCACATCAAAATTGTACGCTCTGATCAGATCTTCAACCTGAAACATATAAAGTACGTATTCTGCAATATTTTCTTGAAGTTTCTTCTGAGATTCCAACATGACTAAATCTGACTTTGATTTATGTTAAAATTAGCGAATTAATGTGATATTGCCATTTCGAACTTCACGGACTCCATTTGTAAACAGAATATCAACCGTAAAAGCATAGACACCGGAATTGAGGGGTTTTCCTTCAAACATTCCATTCCACTCGAAGTCTCGGTCAGATGTTTTGACCAGTAAATTTCCCCAACGGTCATATATGCTTAAATTGAAATGCTGTACATTTTGCCCGACTAAGATTGTCAATTTCTCATTTAGTTCGTTGCCTGAACCATTCGGAGAAAAACCAGTTGGAATGTAAAAACCATCCTTACAAACAATGTTATTTTCATTCGGATCACACGGATCAAATGGATCTGATCCAGCCAAGTTCTCATCCAAATCTGAGAATCCATCATCATCACAATCTGTATTGGCTGTGATTGGCAAAGAGATAAATGAAGGCAAATAAGAACAAGGGTCATTCATATCCGTACCCGATGCATTTTCAGCGCTATTTGTAACGCCATCACCGTCATCATCAAATTGACATTGAGTCGGAGAACTATCAGGGTCACATGGATCCAATGGATTTGAACCATTTGCCACTTCATTTGCATCGTTAAACCCATCTTGGTCTGTATCAGGATTGGTCGGATCAGTTCCATTTACTGTTTCTTGAGAATAGGTCAAGCCATCTCCATCAAAGTCACATAATGAAGCTGTTGGATTAGGAATACACGGATCAATATTCGCGATATCCAATTCATCATTGACACCATCATTATCTAAATCGGAAATCGAAGACTCAAGTGCGTCAATTATTCCATCACCATCTGTGTCCAAAGGATTTGAAATATCAGATCCTACTTCTACAAAATCGTTTTCACCATCAGAATCAGAGTCCACATTATTTGGATTGGTTCCCAAGATTGTTTCATCTGTATTCAGAATACCATCTCCATCTAAATCGGGATTCAGTGGAATAAAGACTGCAACAATGTTCTCCGAACCGGCAATATTGATGGCATTCGTATCTTGATTGACCCCTGAAATCATAGGCCCTGTTGTAAATTCCCAATGATCAAACTCATAACCCGGAGCTGCCTGAGCAATCAGCACGGTGTTAATTCCCCCGAAATAATCTGCAGACCATGGATAAACAGGTGCCCAAATGGAGTTAACTTTAACCTGACCCGCTAAGGCTGGAGAAACGTTAAACGTTACCTGATACGGTCCAACAAGGTTGTAACAACCAATCATCCCCTGTTCAAGTGCTGTACATCTGAGTGTAATATAGTCCCTTAAGTCCTGAACCTTTGCCTGCCAACCGACATAAGTACCACCCCACTTAGTTACTTGTCCTGTCATTTCCGGTGAAATCACATTTATCATACTATCTAAAAGCTGAATCATGTAAGTGCATGAAAAGTAGGTGTTGACTAGATCCATGTATCTACTGACGTAATATTGCTTGACAGTTGGATTTTCATTGATTAATTTCTGTAAAATGTCGGTGTGACCTTGGCCTCCCGGATTAGGTAAATTCTCAACATTACATGGATCTGCATTAGCTGACGCATCAGGAATTCCTGTGTAATTGATGTAGTGACCGAATGTTGCGTCCATATCCCATAAGGTATAACGCCATTTTTTCTTATCGCCCAAGGTATCCATACCACGCCACCAAGCCGTATTCCAATTTAGCCAATCTTGAGTAACAACGTAAGAATTAACTACAAAATAATCACATAGTGACTGCCAATTCAATAAGCTGTCTACATAATTAAAATTTGCAGAATTACCCATATTGTTGGTATTTATAAAATTAACCAACTGATTCCAGGCAGGCTGAGCATTCGGCGAACCATATTCCTGCCACGTTCCACCCCAAGTCTTGAGGTATTGCAGGTGAAATTTATCTTGATCGAAATAATAATCCGTGTAATCGTGGTCGTCACATTTCTCTCTAATTTCATAAACACCCCAATATTGACCATTCAGGTATAAAATACAAGGCCTCCAGGTTCGTTCATCTAATTTCAAATCTGACCGGATTGATAAGGTATGTACAAATGCATCTCGAATGTGAGCACCATCCTCAAATGAATAATTATCATTAGCTGCAGGTTTCAAAATAAGTCGTTGAAAATTGTCACGGCTAGATTCAGGAAAAATTTGATGTTCAACATCAGCAGCAATTCCATATTCATCTCTGGAAACATAATCAAATCCTCGTTGTTGGTATGCCCAAGAATCATTCCCGTGCTTATTAAAATCACCCTCCCCTTCATCTATAAAAGCACCATTTTGCTCAAACAATTCAAAAGAGCCTATTCTGTCGGGAGGATTTTGATTACCGTTTGCGACTAAGTTATACACCTCCTGACTACTCACCGAAACTACCGGTATGGTATGTGTGACATTGATAAAATAAGTATTTGTTTCAATGAATGAAGGCAAATTTGACCCAACAGCTATAGCTCGAACAACTGTTGTTGAGCTGATTGTTATCGGACTTGTATATTGTGTAGATGCAGTACTAGGATTTGTACCATCAAGAGTATAATGAATTATCGCTGTTGGATCAGAGCAACTCAGACTCAGTGTTTGATTACCACTGTAAAATCCTGCATTTAAGCTGAATGTGGGTGTAGGTGTGTAAAAATCTTGTGCACCGGAATTACTTGCGCTTGGTGTCGGATTAACAAACAGCTTAAAGTTCGAACTCCCATCCGAAGATCTGCCAATGGAATGATTAATTTTTGTCCTATGTACAATCTTGAATGAATCGACAACGACTAAAGAAGGATTTGAAAGTATAATCCAATCACCATCTGTTTGTGACAAAGTAAAGTTGGTGTGGTATTCTGTTCCATTCATGGTATTCCGCTTTGAGCAGAAAATTATTCGATAACCTAGAGGATTAATGGAACCGGATGGCAACTTCCACTTGGCCGGATTTGAAGCCTTATCCGAAATATACCAACCCGTCAAGTCAACTGATGCGGATCCCGGGTTGTATAATTCAATCCAATCTTCGTAATTTCCGTAGGCGTCAGGTACAACACTCATATTAGAGCAGGAATACTCGTTTACAAGCACCTGTGCCATCAAATTCAGCCTTAAAAAGACCAATAACAATAGGAAACATATTCTCATTTCAA
This sequence comes from uncultured Akkermansia sp., assembly GCA_964526595.1. Lineage (GTDB taxonomy): Bacteria > Bacteroidota > Bacteroidia > Flavobacteriales_D > Crocinitomicaceae > M0103. Next base: position 26,916 of record CAZGJF010000005.1, read on the forward strand.
AACAATTAATTATCAATTAAATTTATTCATAAATTATTTTCTTAATTTGTTGGAGTCAATATAATCTTCAAAGAAATTAAACTCCAAACTGTTTCAAATGATGATCTAAGTGTTTGTAGAACATATTATTCCATTCATTTTTATTTAATTTACCAAACGAATGTGATTTCTTTCCATCAAAAAAACTGTCTCCCAATTCAAACGTATTTTCAATGTATGCTACTAATCTTTTTTTCTCAACCTCAAAATCTTTATCGTCGTGAATTATGAATTCAGGGGCTGTTGGCAAACTATTTTTATAAGGCTTATCACTTACAATACTTGGTTTTATTACTAATTTAAGGATAAACACTTTAAATGGATTTGGTTTTGGGTGAATATTTTCATAGACCAACTCATACGTCACATTGCAATGTGACAACATTTTTGCCACATTCATTTTACCCCATTTAGGCTGCATTTCAGGACTTAATTTTTCAATTCTATCAAGAATATTATCTACATCGTTTCGATTAAAAACACTTGTTGTCATAGTAGATTTTTGTTTTGAATTAAAAAAGTTAATTGATTAATCTAAGTCTGTGGTAGCTGAAGTATGAAATGAGTAAGATGGTCAATACAATCAATGGAAAAAAGGTTTGAAAATTAAGCCCATCAACAGCAAAATGACTGAGTGAGGCAAATAAAAAATCAAAAACAAAACCTGCATAAGCCCATTCTTTCAACCTAGCAGATATTTTAGGGAGAATGAGGAACAAAACACCGGCTACCTTAAAGAAGACTAAGATAATTCCAAAATACTCCGGGTAACCTAAATGTCTGATACCTTCCTTTGCGAGTTTGGATTGAGAAGTTAATGCAGGCATCAAACCCTCTATTAAAAATATAAAAACTGTAGTTGTCCAAAATACAATGCTTAGCGTTTTACGATTCATGATTTTATTAGTTATTAACGATTTCAAAAATAAAAATTAGCTTCAAATAATCAATAATGAGACTCAACTGCACGCTTTATGGTTGCCTCCCAACAAATTATCTTTGAATCATCAGATCCGGAAGCAAAAGATGATTCAGACATTTTAATCAGGCAATTGACGGAATGTTTATGTCCCTTTGTTTTTAAATCAAGACGTTCTATAAAAGAACAATCCTGCGATTTCCAAATTTTAATAGTTTTATCTCTACTTGCAGAAACAATATATTCACCTTCATGAACAGCTATTAAATCATAAACCACAAAATGATGGGCAGGTTTTTCTTCAAGCATCATATCTGAATTCAGATTCCACAATCGAAGCATGGCATCTTTACCTCCCGTAAACAATAGCTTTCCATTCAATGGATGAATCAATACTGAAGAAACCCCATCCTTATGAGCAAAGAATGTATGTTGTTCATTAAAAGTTATCGTATCAAAAATGCGAACATAGCCATCTTCACAAGCACAAGCAAAAAATTCCCCATCAGATGAAATAGAAATCCTTCTGATTTTACCACAATTCATGGGAATTGAAATCAATAGTTCAAGAGTCGTTGAATTCCACACTGAAATAGTACCGCCTGCATCTGTCACATAAAAATGATTCAATCGCTCATTTTCTGTGATACAAAAAATAGCTTGTGAGTGTTGCTTAAAATACTTTATTTCAATTCGTTTCTCCAAATCAAAGACATGCACATTTCCATTATTCAAACCTGCAACTAAAAAAGCATTATGATTGAGCAAACTAAGTGCATAAACCGGGTAATCAAAACGAATTGAAAATGGATCCTGTAAGCCGGTATCTATTCGCCACCTTGCGATATGTCTGTCTGCACTGGCAGAATAAATGTATCGTGAATCGGATGCAAGAGCGTAAATACTTGAAGCATGACCCGAAATGTTTCGATTACTATGAAACATTATTCCTCTTCACTGAAAGCAACCTCATCGTTCACTTGTTTGAGTCGATGAACATAATCTGCCGGCAGGAAATCAAAAAATGTATCGCCTCGTAAGCCTAATCTGAGACACTCAAGAGGTATCATTTCATTTGGACCAATATTTCCCAAATTTACCTCCGACCCGAATAGTTTAATAAACCAAACTTGTTGATTTTTTTGAGGGGCTTCCCATAAAATTTTATCGGATGACACTTTTGAAATAATTCGATTAATCAAAATCGTATGTGCCGTTCCATTTGGTCTAAAAACACCTACATTTCCGGCTTCTCTACCCTCCGCAATTACTTTCCAACTACCCGCCTCCAACTCTTTACTCATCATTTTGATCCACTTTCCGGGAGCGATCATGATTCCTGCGTCTTTGGATCCCACTTCAGACAAAACAGTTCGGTCTTTAGCAATTCGATGAATCAATTCACATTTCTCATCGTGGTCAATAATAATCGAACCGTCTGATACTTCAGCTGTATCAAGCTTAAACTTATCCAAAAGACGCAAATAATCCTCAAATCGACCACGGGCATAAAAAACCTCAAACAAGGTCCCACCGAAATAAGGTTTGATATCGGCTTCTCGGTATAAATCTATCTTTTTTTGAAGGTCATTCGTTACATACGCCGTTCCAAAACCAAATTTAACCAAATCAGTAAGGTGTCCGGATGCTTCGATAAAATTCGAGGTTTCAGTCAAGCTCAAGCCCTTATCCATCATCATGGTAATTCCTTTCTGACGTGGTTTTGGACTTCGTTCAGGTATGTAAGTCAATTCAAAATTCATAGTGTTATTTTTCTGACAAATCTACGAATTCCTGAACAGATGAGAGGCTTTCGTTGATTTCAAACAATTGATTTGCTTTTTCTCTATCAGATTCAACGCATAAAGCAAAACGGGCAAACGCTTCTTCTTTTCTTCCAAGCAACCAAAGTAAATTGACTTCCAATAGCGGACCGAGTGGATTCAGTCCTATTTTACCATTGAATTCATGAATGTAAGCCAATGCATCTGTCAGTGAAAGCTTTGATAATAATTCAATATAATTTGTAAGGCACTCTTCGTCAGTTGGATCTAAGGCCAATGAAAGCTGGTAATAATCTTCAGATTGATCCATTTCACCCAATTTCTCATAGGCACCTGCTAAGACATGGTATATACCTGCATTTTCTGGATCCAACTCGGCTGCTTTATTCAATAAAACAATGGCCTCACGGGTATTTCCCTCCAAGTCATTCACAATTCCAAGCCCCAACCATGCATCCGGAAAATCGGGTGAAAGTTCAATACTTCGGATATATTGAATTCTGGCATCTTCCAACTGATTCAATTGTTCATAAGCCTCTCCCAGATAACAGAGCGCCATCGCATCCTCTCCATCTAACTCAATGCAACGTTTGAAACATACAAGTGATTTTTCAAATTGCTCCAAAGACAGATACGTACTTCCCATATTAAAGTAAACCGGACCAAAATCCTCGTTAATTAACATACAGAAGTCATAAGCCCAAATTGCTTTCGCGTAATTTTCAAGCTTTGAATAGGTATTTCCCAAATTATACCAAGCGGTAAATGAATAGGGATTTTCATCGATAAAATCCGAATAGCATTGAATTGCATTTTGGTACTCTCCCAACTGATCATAGCAATACGCCAACTCATAGATTGCCCCTTCATTGAACGGATTGTGATTAATAGCCTCTTTAAGCACCCGTACCCCATTTTTAAAGTCACCGGAATTTTGATATTCCATTGCGAGATCAAGGTAAATTTCGTCACTATCTTCAGGTTCAGCTAATTCAAGAGCTTCGTTAAAATACTTGATTGCATTTTTGCTGTCTTTGAGTTGACTGAAAATAGATGCTTTGGTTAATAATAATTCACAAGAAGGACTTGCACGTTTTTCTATGTTAGCCAACAGATTTAAGGCTTCCTTTAATTTACCCAAGGCTGAAATTGCCTGAGCTTTACGGAGATGAAACAACACATTATATGAAAACTGAGAAATAGCAAAATCAGCACAAATTGTAGCTTTCGTATACTGATTACTTATCAGGTAATGATCTAACAAGATTTCTAGTCGATCGCTGTCAACAAAGCCAATATTAGCACCATTCAAGTAATCCTCAAACCGCTCAATATCTTCGTTTAATGAACCTTCGAAAAAAGCTTCGTCGTCGTCGTCAAACATACCTGCTTGCTTTGAATCCTAAAGTTACAAAATAAAAAACGATTTGACAATCAGTAGATGATTAATTATTAACAATCTCTCTACCTGAATTCTTAACAATCAGTCAACTTAAACTAACTAAGCTACTTATTTACCGGCTCGCTTGCGATCAGTTTCTTTCAATAAAATTTTTCTTATGCGCAAATTTTCAGGTGTAACTTCCACATATTCGTCGGACTGAATATATTCCAGACACTCCTCCAAACTAAATACTTTGGGTGGAGCTAGTCGTACTTTATCATCTGAACCTGAAGCACGCATATTGGTTAACTTTTTTGTTTTGGTAACATTGACACACAAATCACCTGCGCGTGAATTTTCTCCTATAACCTGACCTTCATAAATGTTCTCATTCGGATGAATAAAGAACTTACCACGTTCTTGTAAATTATTCAAAGAAAACGGAATAGATGTACCTTGTTCCAATGAAATCAAAGACCCATTTTGACGACCCAGAATTTCTCCTTTATAAGGCTGATATTCTAAGAAACGGTGTGTCATTATTGCTTCTCCAGCGGTTTGTGTCAGCAAGTAATTTCGTAATCCTATGATTCCACGTGAAGGAATTTGAAATTGAATGATCATTCGCTCTCCTTTCGGTTCCATGTTGGTCATCTCCCCTTTTCTTTTGGTTACTGCTTCTACAGCCGTTCCAGAAAATTCTTCGGGCAAATCAATCGTTAATTCCTCAACGGGTTCACATTTTTTACCATCAATTTCCTTGATGATTACCTGAGGCTGTCCCACTTGCAATTCGTAACCTTCGCGACGCATGGTTTCAATCAAAACAGACAAATGCAATACCCCACGACCGTAAACAATCCATTTATCAGCCTTATCGGTATCTGCCACACGCATGGCCAAGTTTTTTTCTAATTCTTTTTGAAGACGTTCTTGGATGTGTCGCGAAGTTACAAACTTCCCTTCTTTACCAAAAAATGGTGAATCATTGATTGAAAACAACATTGACATTGTCGGCTCATCCAATTCAATGGTTGCCAATGGCTCCGGATTTTCAAAATCACAAATGCAATCTCCAATTTCAAACCCTTCAATACCGGTTATGGCACAAATATCACCCGCTTGAACGGATTGTACTTTTGTACGCTCCAAGCCTTCAAAAACAAACACTTCTTTGATTCGATGCTTTTCCTGATTTCCATCTCTTTTTTGCAGGATAATTTGCTGATTCTCCTTGATTTCACCCCTTCGCAAACAACCAATTGCAATACGTCCAACGTAGGTTGAAAAATCCAAGGAGGTGATTAACATTTGTGTATTACCTTCTTCAATTTTTTTCGGTGGAAAATACGCTAAAATCTCATCTAACAGTGGTGCAATTGAATTTGTTGGTTGTTTCCAATCTGTTGACATCCAGCCATTTTTGGCTGATCCGTAAATCGTTGCAAAATCAAGTTGCTCTTCGTTGGCATCCAATTCGAACATTAAATCGAATACTTTTTCATGCACTTCTTCCGGAGTACAATTGTCCTTGTCAACTTTGTTGATGACAACCAGCGGTTTTAACCCTAAAGACAATGCTTTCCCAAGTACAAAGCGAGTCTGAGGCATCGGACCTTCAAAAGCATCAACCAACAAACAAACACCATCGGCCATGTTCAAAACACGTTCAACCTCACCCCCAAAATCGGCGTGACCAGGAGTGTCAATGATATTGATTTTTGTTCCTTTATACGAAACAGATACATTTTTAGAAACGATTGTAATTCCTCGTTCACGTTCCAAATCGTTGTTATCCATAATCAATTCACCAGTTGGACGATCGCGTTCATTCAACACTTGTCCAGCTTCAATCATTTTATCAACCAAGGTTGTTTTACCGTGGTCAACGTGTGCTATAATTGCAATATTTCTGATTTCCATAAAAAACTAAAAGGAATTCGTATTAATTTGATTTTTTGTTAAATGGTTTTCCGAAAGATCTGGGTCTACCGCCACCCGAACCGCCTTCACGGCTTCTTCCGGATGAACCTTCACGACGAAATCCGCCCTCTCTACGTGAACCACCTGATCCTTGGAATTTACCACCAAAGGCCCCTCCATCTCGACGTCCGCCACCTCTGTTTCCTCCTCCGGATTTAGATTTTGTAACTTCGATACTTACCTCGTGTCCTTCATAATTTGAGCCATTGACTCTTTTGAGAATGTTTTCAGCATATTCATTGTCTGCTTCGAAAAACGAGTAAGATGTCATGATATCAATACGCCCAACATTTGCAGACTTTAATCCTGTTGCATCACACACTAAACGCAGTAAACCACCCGGATTTAGACCATCTCGTCGACCAATACTTACAAAAAAGCGCGTTTTACCACTTTCTGTATCATTTCCACGGTCTCTTCTTCGTGATGAACGCTCTTCGCGATCATCTCCTTTTCCCGCCGTGGCATTCAAATCGCCAGCACGTTCATAATATTCGATAAAGCGATTGAATTCAGCAGACACAAAATGTTTGATTACTTCTTCTTTTGACATATCCTCAAATTCAGCCGTAATTGTTGGCATGAATTTTTTGATATCGTTTTCACGCACATCCGTTGCAATCACCTTATTGATAAGTTTCATCAACTGAATTTCACAGATTTCCTCTGCATTCGGCACATTTCCAAGTGTGAATGTAGTGCGCATCTGACGTTCAATTGCACGAATTTTACCGGTTTCACGCGTGTTTACCAACACAAGCGATTCCCCTTTTCTACCTGCACGAGCTGTTCTACCGCTTCGGTGTGTATAATTTTCGATATCATCGGGCAAATTATAATTTATGACATGCGTGATGTTATCGATATCGAGACCACGTGCAGCGACATCTGTTGCAACTAAAATCTGCAAGTCCTTTCTACGAAAACGCTCCATGACGCGATCACGTTGTGCTTGTGAAAGATCACCATGCAATGGCTCTGCATTGTAGCCTTCTTTTGCTAATTTTTCTGCAACAGAAGCGGTTTCCTGACGCGTACGACAAAAAATCAATCCATAAATTTCAGGATTAAAATCAATCAATCGTTTTACAGCGGCATAACGATCTTTTTCTTTGACTACATAATAAATATGGTCAATATTTTCATTACTTTGATTTTTATGTCCAATGGAAACCTCTAGTGGATCTGTCATGTAGTTTTTCGCTATACGCGCTACTTCTGCCGGCATTGTTGCAGAAAACAACCAAACATTTTTAATATCGGGAGTAGTTTCCAATATCGCATCGATATCTTCTTTGAATCCCATATTTAGCATTTCATCCGCTTCATCTAAAACAACATATTCAACATCAGACAATGAAACTGCCTTTCTATTGATTAAGTCCATTAAACGTCCGGGAGTAGCCACAATAATTGACACCCCTTTTTTGATGTCCGTCATTTGTCGGCGAATATCTGTTCCTCCATAAACGGCTACGACGTTTATTTTCAAATACTTGGAGAAAATTTCCAGATCTTTTGCAATTTGCAAGCAGAGTTCACGCGTTGGGCAAATGACCAAACCTTGCGGTGTTTTTGCGTGATTTTCAATGTTGTTAATTAAAGGAAGACCAAACGCTGCGGTCTTACCTGTTCCTGTTTGAGCTAAACCAACAAAATCGCTATTCTCACCTAATAAGTGTGGAATGGCTTTTTCTTGGATCGGAGTAGGTGCTTCAAACCCCAGTTCTTTTAACGACTTCAGCACCTCACTCTTTAGCCCGAGTTCCTCAAATGTCATTCTATGTTTTTAAAATTGGGTGCAAAGGTACGCTTAATGTATGACAAATCCATTAAATCTTTTGTTAAGCGCAAATTAAGAATAGCAAATTCATTAATTTCATTGACCTAAACATACTTTTTTCTTCTGAAATACATTTCGATCCAAAGGATCTATGCACATATCTTTGTTATCCCATTTTTACTTATTAATTTTACATCTCAGCTGTTAATTCTTTATATCCTTGAATAAAACAAACTATCTCCCATTTATTATTTTCATCATTTCATATCTTTTCTCCTGTTCAGAAGATACTAACCAATCAGAAAACATTGATGTAATAAAACCTTTGTATAAAGACGAAAAATTGGTTGAAAATAAACTTAAAATAATTGACAATAATTCATCTCTTTATACAATTAATAGTTTGGCATACAATAAGAATGACGGCTCAACAGCAGAAGTCATTGCCTATTTAGACAGTGCGAATAACGAACTAAAAATTGAAGAGCTTTTCTCAGATCATGTCAGCGGAAATTATGGCAAAAAAGTGTTTTATATTGAGAAGGGAAAAGTTTTTGCATCCAAAGAAATTTTCTTTAACAAACAACTCAAAAAACCATCTTTTGTTGAGTACGTTTCCTATTACAATAAAATAGGAAGTGTGTTATTTACTAAATACAGAAAATCATTCTACGAAGACGATTTGGAAGAAAAACCATTTATCAAAGCAAGCAAACGGAAGTGTTCAATCGTCAACGCGATGAGCATGCTTAATCAGGAAGGAAAATTCATTTCTACGTTTCAAGGGTTTATTGAAAACGATGGCATGTTGTTCTTACTTGTAGGTGAAAACAAACCAAATGGTTACACAGCAGCTCTGTTTGTTGAATATGCAGATCGGGTTATTCGTGAATTACAAAAAAATGAAAAAGAATTGATTGGCACTCCACTGGATATTCAGTATGACGTGGGGTCTGATATCAATAACATGACTTATCGATTGCTCATTCGTGCCTCATTTATACATTGAATGCTTCTTGCAAACCAATTGAAATAGCCTTGAGAGTTCATTAATTAGAAATTTAATCGCTTAAAAAACAACACTCATATGCAAAACAACCTAAAATGGTTTATAATCACTGCTCTTTTAATCATTTGCTCAGATTTGAATGCACAAAAGATGAAAATAAGTGGAGCTGTCTATGATACAAGCGGAACAAAACCTCTTTCAAATGCCATGATCATGGCTGTACGAGTCAAAGACTCTCTCTTGCTTGGATTTACTCGTTCAGATAAAAATGGCTTTTTTCAATTGGAAAATTTTCAGATTGATACATTTTCTCTTGTGATTGAATACCCCAATTTGGATGAAAGAACTTATTACATTTTTGGTCATCAAAACAATTACGAAATTGACATCCCCAAAATTAGACTTAATTCAAAGTCTAAAGAATTAGAGGAAGTCGTCATTTATGCGAATAAAAACCCAATCTACTATAAAGGAGACACATTAGTCTATGTAGCTGATTCATTTAAAGTTGCAGAAGGAGCAGTAGTAGAAGATTTACTCAAAAAATTACCCGGTATCAAAATTGACAAAGAAGGTAAAATAACTTCTCAAGGTCAGGAAATCAACAAAGTTTTAGTTGATGGGGACGAGTTTTTTGGCACCGACCCAACGATTGCCACCAAAAATTTAGGTGCAGATGGAATTGAAGCTGTTCAGATTTATGACAAGAAAGATGAAGAAAAAATCGGCGGAACGGATGAAAAGATTAAAGTTTTAGATCTTAAGTTAAAGGAGAAGGCAAAAAAAGGTTATTTCGGGCGTATTTCAGGTGCTTCAGATTTTGCAATATTACCCAAGCAAAGTTATATGGGAAACACTCCTTTTTACGAGACAGAATTGCTTCTCAATAAATTTAACAGCAAGCAAAAAATATCTGTTTTTGCATTGGGTTCAAATACTCCCCGCTCAAATTTTGGAAGAGGTGACATGAATAAATTTGGCTTGTCCAACGAAGATGGTGCCAACCGAAATTTCTGGGAACCAAATGATACCAAAAATTCAAATGGTATCCCACAAACATTCAAGGCAGGACTTTATTATTCCGATAAGTTTGGGAAAAAGAAAAATACGGAAGTGCTTTTTAATTACTCCTATTACAATGATAAATTAGATGCACGTTCCTCAAGTCAATCTCAGTATTTTTTAAGAGATACAACTTACTTTACTGATGACATAAGCAGAAATTATACCAATAATGAAACACACCGTATTAATCTAACTATACAAAGTCAAATAGATTCACTGACACTCATCGAATTCAAACCATCCGTTAATTTGGATAAAGGCATTTCTAATAGTCACAATGATTCTAAGTTCTTTGGAAATAAGATGGATCTCGATAAGTCCGAAAATTCTTCTTTGGGAACAATCATTGATAACACGAATACTTCAAGCGGAATAAAATTAAACAATACGACACGACTGTATCGAAAATTCAGAAAGAAAAGAAGAGAATTGGAAATACGATATGACTTAGCCATGAGTCAAAACGAAACAAATGGTTACCTGAATTC
>CAZGJF010000005.1:37379-43237 GCA_964526595.1 uncultured Akkermansia sp.
ATCAATTACTCAGGTGCCAAACCGGATTCCGTCATTGACCAAAATAAGCGAAACAATAACGCCTCAATCAGCCATTACGGAAACTTTAGCTATTTTGAACCACTCTCTAAACGTTGGAAAGTCAACATTAACTACCTTGCTGAATTTGGGAACTCAAATCAGCATAAAGAAACCTATGATAAACTTAACGATCAATATGCAGCTAAAAATGCTTTACTTTCTAATGAATTCGATACCAAAAGAGCACAAAACAGAATAGGAACTGATTTAATTTATGAAAATGGTAAACACTACCTTTCTGGCGGAGCTTTTACTAGAAATATTCGAATCAATAATCACAATATGGTAACAGATTCAATTATCAAACAAGATATCAGTAATCTACTTCCAAAATTCAAATACGAATATAAACCTAGCATGAGCAAACGGTTTACGCTGACTTACAATTCAAACTCACAACAACCTCAGATTAATGATTTACAGCCGGTTAGGGACAACACTAACCCAAATCGTATTCAAATTGGGAATCCCGACCTGAAGCCAAACTATGTGCATACGCTCATGTTCAATTTTAATACTTGGAATGCTATTTCAGGAAAATACCTTTGGTCCGGAGCAAATGTTAACATCACAAACAATGCCTTTGCTACTGAAACAAATTTTGACAACTACGGTAGAACTACCTCCAAAACAATCAATGTGGATGGAAACATTTCAGCATCGATGTGGTGTGGTGGCGGTTACCCTATTTTGGATCGAAAAATTGAATTTGAACCTAGCATTAATGCAAGCTTTAATCGAACAAACAGCTACATAGGAGCCACTGAAAACAGGACGGACAATTACAGCATAACTCCTGAATTTGATATTGACATTGAGTTTGATTCGTTAATCATCAACCTCCGTTCAAGCTATTCTTTCAACAACCCGAAAAATTCACTTAGTAGTGTTTCAAACACACCATACACAATCGAAAATTATGGCATTGAATTTGACTGGAAATTACCTAAAGGATTTGGAATCAGTTCTGAAGGAAATTTCACTCGTAATTCGCAACCTGGAAAAGGTTTTTATAACATCAGCTATTTTATTTGGAATGCCGAATTCAGCAAAAAAATACTAAAAACACAGAATTTAACTATTTCTATCAAAGGAAATGATATCCTGAATCAAAATATCAATGCACGAAGAAGTGTAAATGGAAATGCCGTAACAGATTATCGGACTACGATTATTTCACGTTACTTTCTGATTAAATTAAATTACCGATTCAATAACCGAAAAACCAAGGAGGATGACTTTAAAGGTTGGCATTAAATCCCTGTTTCTAACTATTTCCGTACTAAACGTAGTTTTTTGTTGGGCGCAAATTAGTGAGGGTCGAATTATTTTTGAACGCAAGACAAATCTTAAAAAACGGATGGAAAATAATCCGCGAATGAAGAATTTCATTACGGAAGAAAATAAGTACCGAATCGAACAGTTTGAATTACTTTTTAATGATACCGCTTGTGTGTTCAAACCCTTGCCTGAAGACGAAGTCACGGATGGATTTATCAAGTATTTCACAACGCATAATACGGTATATCAAAATTTGAATAAACGCGAGAAATTCATTATCATGGATCTTTGGGGCAATAATGCATACATCAAAGACACGATGGATTATCGAAAATGGAAAATAACTTCCAGCAAGCGTTACATTTCAGGATATAATTGTAGAAAAGCCATTTGGGAAATGGATGATTCAACTAGAATTTATGCTTGGTTCTCAACAGAAATAACACCTTCAGTGGGACCTGAAGGATTTCAAGGGTTGCCGGGTGCAATTTTAGGCATGGCGACTGAAGATGGAAGTGTCATCTATTTTGCGAAGAAAATTGAAATAATCGATCCTCCTTCAAATATGTTTAAATACGATATGAATGGGAAAGATATCTATACTGAAGAACAACTGAAAGCTATTCTCTCTGAACGAATCAAACAATGGGTCAAACCAAAAGATCTGGAAGCGATGTTTTCTTGGCTTTAATAAACAACCACGTTTTTTAGATCAGCCTTCTTTCAATTGATTTGAATCTTTATCTTTGTTGAGTGATATTATACAATGTAACTGTTAGTGTTGATTCTGCTTGTGCTGATGAGTGGCTAGCGTGGATGAGATCACATCATATTCCGGATGTTATGGCTACCGGATGTTTCGTAGAAAGCCGTATTTCCAGAGTTCAAGGAGAAGAAGAAAATGGTATGACTTATGCCATTACTTATTTGTCTCCCAGTCAAGAAAAAATCGATGAATATCAGCGTGTTCATGCACCTATATTACAAAAAGACCATGCCGATAAATTTAAAGGAAAGTTCGCCGCGTTTAGAACATTGCTTTCAGTCATTGAAGAATTCAGAGAATGAGTGTTAGAGCAAAAAAACACTTAGGCCAACATTTTCTGACAGATCAAAATATTTGTCACAAAATTGCTCTTCAGTACAAAAAACACCATCAATGTTCAAGAGTATTGGAAATAGGGGCCGGAATGGGAGCACTGACAACTTTTTTATTGGAACGTGGGGATTTGGATGTTTCAGTTTTAGATGTGGACAATGACTCTGTTGAGTACTTGAAAAGACATTTTCCAAGCTTGGAAAACAAACTGTTTGAAGCTGATTTTTTAAAAACAGATCTCCAAAAAATAATGGGAAATGATCCATTTGGGGTCGTTGGAAACTTCCCTTACAACATCTCCACCCAAATATTATTCAAGTGCTTAGAGCATCGAAATCAAATTCCCGAAATCATGGGGATGTTTCAAAAGGAAGTAGCCGTTCGAATTGCGGAAAAGCCGGGATCAAAATCTTATGGAATCATGAGTGTTTTAATGCAAGCATTTTATGATATCGAATATTGCTTTACAGTTGATGAGCATGTATTCTCTCCACCACCAAAAGTAAAGTCAGGTGTGATTCGTTGCACCAGAAACAATCGAAAGACTTTCCCCTGTGATGAAAAGCTATTTATCCAAGTAGTCAAAATGAGCTTCAATCAGCGGCGTAAAACGATTCGAAATTCAATCAAACAGCTGATTGGACCTGAATTATTTGACCATCCGTTGCTTACACTACGTCCTGAAAGATTATCTGTTGATGATTTTATAGAACTAACCACAGAAATAGAAAAAATAAAGCAGCCTAACTTTTAAACGTCATTAGAATCTTAGGCATCTTTTTTGAATTCAGTCTTCCTTTTTTACTTTCTAATCAAATGAATGAAGCCATGACCTTCTACATTTTCACCATGTAAGCCTGTTGCTGTATATTTGTAGAAATAAACACCATCCTCTGCATCGACACCATTCTGCATTTTCCCATTCCATGCAGGATTTGTGCCCGAAAATTCAAACACTTTATTTCCCCAGCGGTTCACAATGAGAAGCTTTAAGTTAGTAGTTTCCTTGGTATCCAAATAAAATAGATCATTTAATCCATCATTGTTAGGTGAGAAAACATTTGCTGACCCAACTTCCGGAAAGGGACAATCTTCCACACCGATTGAAATTTCAGTAGTGTCCGCACAAGCACCCGGTTCAGCTATTAATTGCACAGTCGAACTAGTGTTAAAAACATGAGTTTGCTTGTTCATATCGTTTGCTGAAATTGTTTGACCATCGCCAAAATCCCAGAAAAAAGAACTTGCATTTTCACTATTATTGGTAAATACAACTTCAAGTGGTGAACATCCACTCAATGGCGATGCCTCCATCTTAGCAACAGGAACATTTGACACATCAACAAAAACACTGTCATAAACCTCGCAGACATTATCAGTGACGGTTAAGTAATACCATCCTGAAGCAACAGGAGGCGTGGTAGAATTATCGAAAGAAACCAGTCCCTTCCATGAGTTGGCATCAAATCCATTTGGATTATTCTGACCCGGACCATTCCATTGATAGTAAGGAATACCAGTAACTCCGACGGCCAAACCAGTCACAGATCCATCAGGAATACATGAGGCAGGAGTTGAAAATACAGTATCAACTGCTAACGTTTGATTCATGACAACGGTCACAGTATCAATGATTGTATCAAAACACAAATCAATTAACTTGATGGGGTAATTGTAGATGCCATTTTGCAAAATGGAAACAACATCATGTGTCGAGTCGGAATCACTATTCAACCAATCATACTGATAGATTCCTGTCCCCCCACTTCCTATAGCCGTTAATAAGATGGAATCATCCAAACAGTGGAGATCTAAGTCTTGCTCATTTATATTTGTTGGAAACAGATCATATATTTTGAGAATTCCATTAGAGGTCTGCAACATACCATTGGCATCAACAAACGAATAACCAATCATAATGGTTTCATTACCTTCTATCTCATTATCAGCATACGTCACAATATCAATTGTATCAACAAGTACCCCAGGATACAAAATGATTGGACCGTCCTCGATGTCAAAATCAACGGAATCAGTTGCAGTACCGGATAATGTATAATTAACAACAAGTGTATCCTGAGATCCGCAAGCACTTCTGTAAAAATAAACCTGAGCATTCACACATGACTCAGGAACTGAATCAGAACCAATTTCAGTCTGTACGGTTAAATCAACCGGTGGTGAACTAAATGAATTGTCTTGAAGAAATACCCAGGAGTCATATATGTGATCTCCTCCATCTGAAATTGCAAATTTGAAATGATAAATTGAATCGCAAAATACTTTAAATTTAACATTAATCATTTGGGTCATTCCATCAGCCTGAAAGTGATTTCCGGGAGCCCCGGCAAAGTAAATAGAATTTGCTTGCCAGTTGGGGTCAATGGAAGAGCAACCGGTACCATCACCAATTCCCGAAGTACCATTATTAACCGTATTTATTGAAATAGGTACATTAGTCGTACCCACTGTATTAGGAACCAGTGCTAAATTTGTATTGGTGTAATAGCCCCCATCAGGGTTAGCACCCGAAACAAAAAAACCAAATGCATCATTTACACTTCCACAAACAAATTCATTGTATTCTTCACTTCCAAAGATAAAATTAAAAGAAACAGTATTACCAACAGGAATAAAATCAAACTCTAATTTAGCAACATCATTAATGCTAATTGTTCCTCCTGATTCGTAATTTATAATGGAATCCAATTGTGCATCTCCATTAAGTGCTGAAGTAACCGTAACTGAATTACCTCCGGCTGAATTTGGTCCAACAGCACCTGTAACCCCTCCACTTGATAACAAAATACCTGAACCAAAAGCAATTTGAGTACCATTGTATGAAAATTGACCTATTTGATTTCCACTATAGGTTGCTGAGTTATTTACTTTTACATCCGAAACTTGGATACCATCACCTATCAGAAATTGTTCTACATACTGTAATGGCGTCAAGGTACCGGTATTGATTGCCAACTGACTTACTGATAAGCTGGCAAAAACGAAAATAGATAAAAATGTAAATAAATACCTCATAAATAACTTTTATGTATTGACCTAATTCTGTGTTAAAGAGTTGCACGAATTTCGATAAAAAAAGCAAAATCACCTAATTTTTTCTGATTTATTCCGAATATTGCAAAAAATCAAAATCAAACACATGCAATCTACTCAAGCATATATTAATGCAAATAAAGATATATTTCTTAATCAATTAATCGAATTACTTAAAATCCCTTCTGTTTCTGCAGATCCTGCTTACAAAGAATCTGTGAACGAAACAGCATTATTTATCGCTGATAGTTTAGAAGTAATTGGAATGGATGCGGTAGAAATTTGTCAGACAGCTGGATACCCGATTGTGTATGCAGAAAAAATAGTAAACCCCTCCTATCCTACTGTTTTGGTTTACGGTCAT
>CAZGJF010000005.1:43247-82713 GCA_964526595.1 uncultured Akkermansia sp.
GATCCAATTGAATTGTGGACCAATCCTCCTTTTGAACCGGTTATAAAATCAACTCCTATTCATCCTGATGGGGCAATTTTTGCACGAGGCGCATGCGATGATAAAGGCCAGCTATTTATGCACGTAAAGGCCATAGAGGCCATGTTAAAAGCGAACGATCTTGACTGTAACGTAAAATTCATGATTGAAGGCGAAGAAGAGATTGGAAGTGCCAATCTAGGAATCTTCGTTAAAGAAAATAGTTCAAAATTGAAAGCTGATATTATTTTAGTTTCCGATACAGGCATGTTAGCAAATGATGTCCCTTCAATTACGACCGGTTTACGCGGATTAAGTTATGTAGAAGTGGAAATAACAGGTCCCAACAGGGATTTGCATTCAGGTTTATATGGTGGTTGTGTAGCTAATCCAATAAACATTTTGACGAAAATGATTGCTTCACTACATGACGAATACAACCGCATTACGATTCCCGGATTTTATGACAAAGTTGTGGAATTAACAGAAGAAGAAAGAATCGAGATGGCAAAAGCTCCGTTCTCACTTGAAAAATACTGTGATGCACTAGAAATCAAAGAAGTATTCGGAGAAAAAGGGTATTCAACTATGGAAAGAGGATCAATTCGACCTACATTAGACGTTAATGGCATTTGGGGAGGATACACCGGTGAGGGGGCAAAAACAGTAATACCTTCTAAAGCCTATGCCAAAATTTCCATGCGTTTGGTACCTGACCAAGATCCAAATGAAATCACAAAGTTATTCAAAAGTCATTTCGAAGCCATTGCACCTGCAAGCGTTAAAGTAAAAGTTATACCACATCATGTTGGAGAAGCCGCAGTTACACCAATCAACACAACTGGATATCTGGCTGCATCCATGGCTTATGAACAGACATTTGGTAAGAAGCCGGTTCCGGTAAGGAGTGGAGGAAGCATTCCAATCGTTGCTATGTTTGAAAAAGTATTGGGTTTGAAAACTATTTTAATGGGTTTCGGCTTGGATAGTGATGCGATCCATTCTCCCAATGAGCACTATGGTGTTTTTAATTTCTACAAGGGGATTGAAACCATTCCGTATTTCTACAAATATTTTGCTGAATTGTCAAATACAAATAAATTTAATAAAGAATAAATGCGTTTGATTTGCATTGTTAGTTTGCTTTTGCTAATCTGTTCTTGTGCTATAAAATCACCTAAATTGATCCGCAACGAGCACATCCAATATACTAAAATGGAGGGCAAATCAATCTATCTAAAAGGAGATTTTGTATTCTACAATCCAAATCACTTCTCAATCAAAATTAAACCATCACACGTTACGTTGCATATTGAACAGCATCCAATGGGGGAAATTTATCTCGATCAGAAAATAAAATTAAAATCGAATCGTGAATCAATTGTCAATATTCCATTTCATTTAGTGTTGGAAGACGGTGCTATGTTAAACGTAATGAGATATGCTCTAAAAGATAGTATTTCAATTCGCATGAAAGGGATTATTAAAGGATCTGTCTGGTTATTTTCAAAGAAAAAAACAATTAATCAAACACAACCTTTTCCGGGTGCCTTATTAAGATTGGGATTCAAACACTAATCAGAAACGATTGAACCATTTATCAATTCAGTAGTAATTTTAGCGGACATCAAACATAAAGGGATACCTCCTCCGGGATGAACACTTCCTCCAACATGATACAATCCTTTGATTTTAGAAAAATTCGCGTGGCGAAAAAAAGCTGCACTGCGTTTGTTAGAACTGGATCCGTACAATGCACCTGCATAGCTTGATGTATTTTGTTCTATCATTTTTGGTGTCAGGTAATCTTCTGCTACTATCAGTTTATCAATATCTTCCTTTAACGTATCGTTTATTTTGCGGATAACATAGGCACGAAGCTCATCTTTTAGTTTCAACCAATCTTGTCCATCATCGTAAGGAACATTGACCATCACAAACCAATTCTCATTACCAGGTGGAGCATCTGAAGGACAGTACTTTGAACTTATGTGAATATAAACTGTTGGGTCATTATAAATTTCTCTTTTTTTGAAAATAGCTTCAAATTCAGCTTTGTAATCTCTAGCAAAGAGGATATTATGCAAATCAAGTTGATCAAATTGCTTGTTGATTCCCAAGTAAAAAATAACAGCCGAACTAGAAGGCTCTTGATTGTTTATTTGGGCATTAATCAACGATTTTTTTAATAGCTTCTGATAAGTAAATTTGATATCAGCGTTACAGACAATAATGGATGATTTAATGATTTCATCAGCTACTTTCACTCCCACAACTTGATTATCTTTAGAGATAATCTTTTCAACAGCTGTATTGAAATGAAACGAAACACCTATATCCTCAGCAAGTTTAACGAGACTGTTTGTTATCTCTTTCATACCGCCCTTGGGGAAATAAGTCCCCTTTTCAAGCTCTAAATGTGGGATCATATTTAAAATTCCGGGAGCCTGATATGGATCTGAACCATTGTATGTGGCAAAACGATTAAAAATCTGAATCAGCTTGGGATGATTTAATCTGCGCTCATTCGCACGATTCATGGTTGTAAAAATATCCAACTTTGGAAATGAAACTAATGCTTTAAATGTAGCTTTAGAAAAATAATTTTTGAAAACATGTAATGATTGATGAATGAATGCACGGTATGTTTGTTCGTATAAATACTTGCTTTTTTCCAAGTGTTTTTTAAGTGGGATGATATCAATATTTAATGATTGCTTTACTTGATCAATTGTTTTTTCCTTGGATGTAAAAAAAGGTATAACTGTTCCATCTGAGAAAAAATAGTTGCATGAAATATCGCAAATAAAATAATCGAAATAATCTGTTGATTTTTTACCACACAATTCAAAAAGTTCTAACACATATTCAGGCATTGTAAAAAGCGAAGGCCCTTTATCAAAACGAAATGCCCCGATTGAAAGGGAAGTTAATTTACCGCCCGGAAAATCGTTTTTCTCGAATATAACAACATCATAACCTTTGATTCGTAACCTAATTGCAGAAGCGATCCCGGCTATTCCTGAACCTATTATAATCGCTTTGTTTGAAGTCATTTGCATTATTTATCAAAAAGAAAAGGTGCAAATGCACCTTTTCAAATCATTTCGAATATGATACAATATTACCTTTTAACTATTCTCATAATTTTAGATTCTGTTCCTTGATTTATCTGAACATGATAAATTCCTGAGTTTAAATTTTTACCCAATGATAAAGAATTTAATTCATCAGGCATCAATGAAACGCTTTCAAGTATTTTCCCTGAAACATCAAAAATCGTAATAGAAACCATCTCATCACCTTTAGTAGAAACTTGCAAAGAAACAACGTCCTCAAATGGGTTAGGATAAGCCAGGGCATCGAATGAATTAACTTCCTCGTCTTTGTTGTTCATTGATTTAGCTGATTCGCATAATGCATAATATAATATGATGCTATTTGTGGAATATGCTGTTTTGGCGCATACTGAGAATTTTGCCCTGAAATAATTAATTCCGATGGACGGACTTGTTACAGTGTAAGACGTTCCATTTGCTCCAGCAATATCTGACCAAGTTGAATTATTTGTTGATTTCTGCCATTGAATGTTTCCTGTGTAACCACTATTTACAGATAATATCTTACTATTGGAATTCGAACAAATAGCCATCTCAGCGGTAGCACCACTCGGATCTGTCTGGTTTTGAGACAAACTACTACCTACTGCAACATCAGAAACTGTTACAATATAATTTGAAGATGTATCGTTAGGACACAAAGTAGTTGACAAAATTGCTCTGTAAGCCGTTGATGATGATAAGTTGCCCGTAGTTAAACTGCTCGTTGTACCTGTAACAGATGACCAAGTTGGTGATGTGGCAGTCCAATTGGTTGACTTTTGCCAAGCAATAGTTCCCGTGGAACCACTCAAACTAAGTGTCGTTCCGGTACCATTACACACTGTTGTCAAAGCTCCCGAAATTAATCCAGCAACAGAACTCGTATTCATCGAAACAGAATAATTAGCAGTTACTTTTGCGGGACAGACACCATTCGTCACTTGCGCTCTGAATGCTGTATTTACAGTCAAAGAACCAGTAGTTAGACTTGATGAAGTTTGATTCGGTACCGTCACAAAGGTTCCCACTACCCCATTTGTAATGTTTGCTTTCTGCCAAGTAATTGTACCTGTCGAACCGGTTAATGTCAAAATCGTACCATTATTTGGGACACATAAAGCATTTGTACCTGATATAGTTCCGGAAACTGAAGGTTGTTCCATATCAATTTCTACTGAAGTGGTTGTATCAGATGCACATTGACCATTAGACAATACAACTCTGTACGATGTATTTGAAGTTAAATTTGTTACAATAATGGAATTAGCAGCATTACTTGTGCTAGTCGGAAGAACCAAAGAACCAACATTCGTCCAAGTTAAATTGTCAGTCGATTTTTGCCATTGTATGCTCCCAACACTACCGGACGCTAAAGTCAGGGTAGAAGAATTGGTTCCGGTACAAACAGTTCCATCTCCACTTATCGTTTTTAATACTACTGGATTAGATACTGTAATTGTGAATTTTAATCCATTTATGGATACACATGAGCCACTCTTGGCAACAGCTCTATATGAAATGGTAGAATCTAAATCAGAAAAAGTGTACGGACTAGTCGTTGCACCAACAACATTGACCCAATTCGTTAAACCATTTGGAGAAGATTGCCATTGAATAGTTCCAACATTACCAGTTACTTTCAATGCCTTACTTCCTCCCAAACAAACATTTGCAACCGAATTATCATTTACAGAAACCGTACCTGCAACCGAAGCAGGGGAAACAGTTACTACAAATGGTTCTGATAGCACAGTTGAACATGTTCCAATCGAAACAGATGTTCGAAAAGCAGTAGTTGTTGCCAAAGCTCCGGTTGCTAATGAGTTAGATGATCCAACCATATTAGACCATGTGGGAGAAGCAGAATTCCAGTTCGTTGACTTTTGCCATGTAATAGATCCCAAAGAACCTGCCAATGACAAAGAAACACCAGTATTACCTGTAACACAAATCTCATCATCACCAGAAATTGTGCCTGCTATCGCAGCACTAGTTACGGTAAATTGTTTCGAATTAGTTGGAACAGATAAACACATTCCGTTTTTAATCATAGCTCTGAAATATGTGCTTACAGTCACATTTGAAACAATGTAGCTTGAAGATGTTGCATTTGTAGAACTTGAACTAAATGGAACTGAAGTAATTGATGTGGGAACATTCGCAAATGAGTTTCCATCTGTTGAATATTGCCATTGAATAGAACCGGTTTGTCCACTCAATGATAAACTTCCCCCAGCTCCGGAACAAATTAAACCTCCTCCAGAAACAGAACCAGCTACGGTTGGCACATCAATCGTAATACTCTTTACACTAGATGTTGCTGATGTACACGTTCCACTTTTAACGAATGCCCTATAATTTAAAATAGAAGATGATGTTAAATTGCTCAAAGAAAGAGTCGCATTAGTTGCTCCTGTTATGTTCGTAAATGTACCTGATGGTGTTGTTGATGATTGCCATTGTATGCCTGATCCAACATAACCGTTCAGAGATAACGTAACAGCACCTCCTGCACAAACAGTTGGTGTAGAAGAGGAAATTGAACCTGATACTGCTATTGGAATGACATTTATTACTATTATGTTTGAAGTAACAGAATTACATGGCGAACTTGTAATTAAGGCCCTGAAAGCAGTCGTTACATTAAGATTTCCAGTTGAAACAGAAGAAACGTTTGATGAAACAACAGACCAAGTAGGAGTTGCAGTATTCCAATTGGTTGATTTCTGCCAAGTAATTGAGCCCGTATAATTAGAAATCTTCACATTTGTAGAAGCTCCTGAACATAACGTATTAGTATCAGCAGAAACGGTACCTGCAACAGGGGTTGGACTCACCGTTAACTTAATTGCATTCGAATAAACTGTGGTGGGACAAACGCCATTCTTCACCCCTACCCTGTATGATTTTGTTGATGTTAAATTAGTAAAGTTGAATGTTTGATTAGTAGTTGGTAAATCATAACTAGACCATGTCAGACCATCATTTGAAGAAGTCTGCCATTGAATCGTTCCGATGTTATTTGAAACTTTTAATGCTTTACTTCCTCCGGAGCAAACTGTCAATCCTGATGTTGCATCAACTAATGATACCGTTCCTGAAACAGCAGTTGGAAATACCGTAACAACATATACTTGACTCGCAACATTAGAACAAGAACCGATATTTGCTAGTACTCGAAATGCAGTTGAAGCTGTTAGCGCACCAGTAGCTAGCGTAGTTGATGTTCCTCCCGTGATATCAGACCATGAAGGTGGTGTGCTAGTCCAGTTGGTTGACTTCTGCCACTTGATGGTTCCCAGAGTACCTGTAACTTTCAAAGAAGTAGCGTTTAAACCAACCTTGCAAAGTTGATTGTTTCCTGATATAACACCAGCATTTGCAAGTGATTGAACAGTGAATGTTTTTATATTTGAAATTACAACTGGGCAATCCCCATTTTTCACTGATGCCCTATAATCTGTCGTCACAGCTAAATTTGTAGCAGAGAAATTTGCAGCAGATGCACCTGAAATATTATTCCAAGTTTGACCCTGATCTGTTGAAGACTGCCACTGAATCGTTCCCCTATTACCTGCTATAGTTAATTGTCCTCCTGTATTTGGGCATATCAACCCACCACCAGAAATTGTTCCAGAGAGTGAGACTGGAAAAATAGTGATTGTTTTAGCAGTACTTGTTGCTTTTAAGGTACAAACCCCACTTGTTACTATTGCACGATAACTCGTATTTGAAGAAGTCGATAATTGATTTAATGTCAAAGTGGGATTAGTGGCATTTGAAATATTAGAGAAAACACCTGTTGGAGTTAAACTTGATTGCCATTGAATTGAGGATCCCGTGAAGCCGGAAAGAGAAAACGTAATATCACTACCAGTACATATTGAATTAACAGAATTGATAGTACCCGAAACAGCTAGTGGACTGACCGTTAAAATAAAATTATTAGTCGTTGACGAAGGACATGGGTTATTACTTAAAATTGCACGAAATGCAGTTGTTGCAGTTAAAGCACCGGTCGTTAAAGATGAAGTTGTTGCAGCGTTTGTCCAAGTGGGGGTAGTTGCATTCCAATTGGTAGATTTTTGCCACGTAATTGAACCGCTATAATTGTTCAAAGTTAATACCGTTGAACCGTTATTACACAGAGAATCCTCCCCAGTAATAACTCCGGAAATAGTAGGTTGATTTACTGCAATTGCAACAATGTTTGCTTGAACTTCTGGACAAACACCACTTTTGACAATGGCTTTAAACCATGTCGGAACTTGTATATTTGAAAAAGTATAGTTTGAAGTATTAACACCCTCAACATTTTGATATCCGTTTAATGATGAGTTTGTTGAGTACTGCCAAGTGATGTTTCCTGTGTTACCTGCAATTTTAAGAGCCTTTGTGCCTCCTTTACAAACAAGTAAACCATTCGCATCATTAACACTTAATGTACCAGCAACACTGGCAGGATAGACACTTAAAATTAAAGTATCTGAAATAACCGTTGAACAAGTTCCTATTGACACTGATGCTCGAAATGCCGTACTTATTGACAATACTCCGGTTGCTAATACGCTAGATGATCCGACTACATTAGACCATGTTGGAGAAGCTGAAGCCCAATTAGTTGACTTTTGCCAAGTAATTGCTCCTTGATAATTATTCAATGTTAGTGAAGTGCCTGTATTTCCTGTTACACAAATATCTTTAGTCCCGGTAATATTCCCACCAATGGCACTTTCTTTTATCTCAAATTTCCTAACATTTGTTTCTGCTGAAGGGCATGCACCGTTTTTAACGATTCCTTTCATATAAATATCTGAACTGACTGCAGAAACAACAAAGGTTGAAGACGTACCATTCACTGAAGAAGTATTAAAAATAGAAACGGTATCTGCCGAGACAGTCGGCACATTGTAAAAATTTGAACTGTCAGTAGAATACTGCCATTGTACATTACCGTTGTTGTTTGCTATAGATAAAGTACCACCTGCATTTGAACATATTTGTCCCCCTCCGGAAATAAGTCCTGCTACAGATGGAGAATTTACGACAATGTTCTTGACTGTTGTTGTAGCTTTAAGGGCACAAACGCCACTTGTTATAACAGCTCTATAAAACAATGAAGACGAGTTGGTAACATTTATCGCCGTATAACTAGTTGAGTTAGCATTTGAAATATCTGTAAAAACTCCAGATGCCGTAGTTCCTGATTGCCATTGAATTTTTGAACCGGTAAAACCGGAAAGAGTCATTGTGTAATCCCCCCCCGTACATACCGAAGCAGCAGAGTTAATCGTTCCTGATGCTGCAGTCGGACTCACATAAACTACAAACACTTCCGATGTAGATACCGGACAAACCCCACTAGTAAGTCGGGCACGATATGCAACAGAAGTATTTATAGAACCTGTTGAAAAAGTGATGGGACCTGTCAGGACCGTTGTCCAAGTAGGACTATCTGCTGTCCAATTTGTTGATCGTTGCCAAGCGACTATACCTGAAGATGAATTCAAAGCCAACGAAGATGATTGTCCTGAACAAATAGAGTCATTTCCTGAAATATATCCCGATAATGTAGGTTGATTAACTGTGATTTGAATGGAATTGGTATAAGCAATACATTCATTTCTAGAAATTTTAGCACGATACCACTTAGTTGATGTAATATTCTCAACAGTATCAATTGAAGCAACCGCATCAGGAATATCATTAAACCCTGAAGTAGAAGAAGTAGAAGAGGATTGCCATTGTATATTACCAATATTATTGGTCACTTTAAAAGCCTTGCTTCCACCACTACAAACTGTCAATCCAGATGTGGCATCATTTAGAGCTGCCGTTCCCGCAACCGCTGCAGGACTAACAGTAATATCAATTACATTAGAATAATCCATAGGACATGTACCTCCGGATAACGCAGCCCTAAAAGAAGCTGCCGACGTCAATGCTCCTGTAGAAAAAAGAGTAGTATTTGCACCAGATAGATTAGTCCATGAGGAACCTGAATTTGTGGACTTTTGCCATTGTATCGTACCCAATGATCCACTCATAAACAAAACTGTACCGGTATTACCGCTACACAACTTAGAAGAATTTGTAGAAACAGTACCGGCAAAAGCGGTCATATTGATCAAAAAGAAATCAGACGTATCAGCACATTGATTTATTGTTACCAATGTCCTGAAAGCCGTTAATTGAGATATCTCACCTGTAGCTAATATAGTTGAATCTTCTCCTTCAATTGTTTCCCAAATTGGGGAATTGGAAAATACATTAGTTGACTTTTGCCATGTTACTGATCCATTGGTTTCAAATACAGAAAGAGTAGTTCCTGTGTTAACTTTGCAAACTTGTGAAGATCCAAAAATAAAACCGGCATTCGCTTGAGCCACAGTAATTTCAATACTGTCAGTATATGACAATCCATCCATCGTGACTGTAACAGAATAAACTGTATTCATCATTGGAGTAACAATAATTGATGCATCGGACGATCCTGTCGACCAACTGTATGAATCCCAATCATTAGTAGCTAAAGAAAGAGATACGCTCCCCCCGTAACATATAGTGGTTTCATCTGAAATAATTTCAGGAAGCGCGTTGTTTTGAGCGTAAGATAATTGAATACTTAAAAAACAAGCAGTTAAAATAAAATATAAATTTTTCATGGCAAATTAGTTTTATGCATTGATAAAATTAAACAAAAATTGTTAATAGAAAAAAAATAAGTTATTAACATTTTGATTTCAAGCAAGTTTAGACATAAAAAGAAATCGCATTGTTTCCAATGCGATTTCTCTATGTGAAAAGGACTTTTAAACATTACAAACCGAAAGCCGACCTCACTTTGTCAACATAGTCTAATTTCTCCCAAGTAAATAGTTCCACATCTTTAGTAACAACTTTTCCATCCGGTGATTTAAATACTTTCGTAACCACTTCGTTTGTACGGCCCATGTGACCATAAGCAGCCGTTTCGGAATACATTGGGTTTCTTAATTTTAATCGCTGTTCGATGAAATACGGGCGCATGTCGAAAATTTCTTCTATTTTCTTAGCTATTTCACCATCCGATAAACTTACTTTTGAAGTCCCATAAGTATTCACGAACAAGCCACATGGTTTTGCAACCCCTATTGCATAGGAAACTTGAACTAAAACCTCATTACACAATCCGGCAGCAACCATATTCTTAGCGATGTGACGTGTAGCATAAGCTGCGGATCTGTCAACTTTTGAAGGATCTTTTCCTGAAAAAGCGCCTCCACCATGAGCACCTTTGCCACCATACGTATCAACAATGATTTTTCTACCGGTTAAACCTGTGTCACCATGAGGTCCACCAATAACAAACTTTCCGGTAGGATTAATATGATAGTTTATATTATCAGTAAACAAATTTTGAAGTTCAGGTTTTAACTTTGCTTTTACTCTGGGAATTACAATTGAAATGATATCAGAATTAATTTTTTTCAACATAGTCTCCTCATCTGCAAAATCATCGTGTTGCGTAGAAACAACAATGGTATCGATTCGTTGAGGGATATTATCATCCGAATACTCAATGGTGACCTGTGATTTTGCGTCAGGCCTCAAATATCCAATTAAATCTGACTCATTATTTCTAATGTAGGACAATTCTTGTAGTATCTTATGGGCTAAATCCAATGCCAGTGGCATGTAGTTTTCAGTTTCTTTCGTGGCATATCCGAACATCATACCTTGATCACCTGCTCCTTGATCCTCAGGATTTTTGCGTTCAACTCCTTGATTTATATCTGTTGACTGATCATGTAAAGCTGACAAAATGCCGCATGAGTTTGCATCAAACATATACTCGGATTTGGTGTAGCCTATTTTTCGGATTGTTTCACGAGCAATTGACTGAACATCCAAATATGTTTTGGTTTTTATTTCTCCTGCTAAAACCACCTGACCTGTTGTAACCAAAGTCTCACAAGCAACTTTTGAATCCGGGTCAAATGCCATGAAATGATCGATCAATGCATCTGAAATTTGATCTGAAACTTTGTCCGGATGCCCTTCTGAAACAGACTCGGAAGTAAATAAATATGACATTTAGATTAAAATTAAGTTATAGTTTCGCAAAGTTAGAAAAGTTCATTTGTTTTGGGGCAAACAAAGTCAAAAAAAAAAAAACAAAAGCCTATTTATTTTCATTCATTCCCCCGGGCTGACAGCAAAGTGGTAGTTTTTTTTGAGCAACCTGATTTGCCTTGACTTCATCCGCATCATAACCTAAATCAGAAAGTTTATGTTTAATTTCCGACAAGGTGAGCTTACCGGAATGATACTTCACAACTAACTTTTTTGTTGACACATCAAGCTCTGCAAATTTAATTCCTTTCGTATAGTTCAGCATTTGCTCAATACGTTCCTTGCAATTATCACATTCGGCGGATGTGAGAATCGTATCAATTTCATAACTTACTTTTTTGTCTTGAGCTTGTAAATTAAATGCGCAACAAACGTAAAACAGTATCAGATATCTTCTTATCATTTTATTTTATTTTATTTTTAATCTTGTATCTAAATCCTCCATAAATCATAATACCCATGATGGGACCCCAAACACTTGTTGCATCAAAAAAGCTACCAAATGGATTTGAAGCATCAACAATTGGATTGTTCTGTTTGAAATTTGTCATGTTTTCTCCTCCTAAATATAGTTCTATTTTTTTAAATAAGTGGGTCATTTGAAAATTCAAAATGGAATAGGATTGACTTTGTGTCTGACCTCCGGAAAACCCCTGAGGCAAATTTTCATTTGGCAATCTGGAGACTCCAACGTAAGAAAGTGTTCCATTATATTCCCATCGTTTATTCCGAGTTATATAACTTAGGTTCAAATAGATTCTATTTTTGGGCAACATAACCTGTTGTTGAATTTTTCCGGCAAATAACGCACGAACATCTAAAAACTTATAGGCTGTCCTTATTTCAAAATTCTTAAATGGTGACAGGTCTAATTCGACTTGAAAAGCATTCGAAAAAGAACCGTTTTTTAAATTGTTGAAATAAAAGCAAGTTGGATTCAAATCCCGATCTACAATGAGCTGATTTTCAAAAAAAGTATGATAGTAATCGATTGTACAATGTGCTTTTTGACCTCTCAATTCAAATTCCTGTACAAGCGATCCTCCAATATTCCAAGAGATTTCAGGCAATACGTTGGAGGTGACAATCCAAGTTTTGGATGATGCCAGCAAAGAAATATTATCAATCATGTAATTAGGAACGTGCCAACCTTTTCCGGCCGTAAACCTTAAATCTGTTTTTTCAGACAAAGCTAATTTGGAATGGATTCTGGGAGAAAACATGAAACCAAATAAATTATGGTGATCTAAACGTACACCCCACACACTTGTCAATCGGGTTCCAACAAATGTATATTCCGAGAAAATACCGGGAACAACTTCCGTTCTGTCGCTCTTAATGGAATCCAGTTGCTGCCTAATGCCTAATAAGACAGTACTGGCTCCAATTTTTATTTTGTGATTTGTTGATCCAATTATTCCATCATAAATAAGATTGACATACCCCCTTTTTTCTTGACCTTGAAACTCCCTATGCCCAAAAAGGGCGGATACTGTATGATATTTTAGTTGATAGATTACACCAATAGATTGGTAGGGCTTCTTGGTAAAAAATCCTGTTTTAGCAAACATATCAATGTGCTTCGAAGTATGATTAACTTGATACGGATGAAAAATAGATTGCAACTGTCCCCCTTTTTTATCTTCAATGTATGAGGTTAAACCCAACTGAGCTTCCATTTTTTGCCCAAAATATGACCATCTGTTTGATAAGGCTAGATTATGACCCAAAGGCAAATCTCTGAAACCATCCTTATTCATATCAACTTCATTCGACATTGATGCCCCATGCACCATCAATCCGGAGTTCCAACGTTTGTTAATCTTTTGACTTCCATTTGCATTTATTTCTACCCTTCCAAAGTGATTGATATAACCATTGAGCAACATACGTTCCATCATTTTAGGTTTTTTTAATTCTAAATTGATTAGTCCTGCCATGGACTCATATCCATTAACCACATTTCCGGTACCTTTTGTAATTTGAATGGATTCGATCCATGTCCCGGGAATCGTGTTTAAACCAAAGGAGCTTTCAAGCCCCCTCAAATAAGGAATATTCTCAACCTGAATTTGGGTATATATCCCGTCTAAGCCCATCATTTGGATTTTTTTGGCACCTGTTACTGCATCTGTCAAGTTCACGTCCACCGATGCATTTGTTTCAAAGGACTCAGACAAGTTACAACAAGCCGCTTTTCTTAACTCTCCCGATGTTAATTCTTCGACATGTAAGGTCTTAAGTTTTGATATTGCCTGAGTAGCACGACGCATCTCAATTACTATTTCCGGCAGGGTGCTTAAAGCATATAATTTGACTTCCATAGCATGTGCTTCTTTTTTAGTTTGAACAATTACTGTATCTAAATAATACCCTGTTGCAGAAATAATCAGGGTATCAGGAAATCGATTCGATTTAGTAAATTCAAAAAAACCTGATTCATTAGTTGTTGTCAAGATTTTAAGCGCCGCTGAATAAATTTTTGCTCCTAAAATCGGTTCTAGAATAGAATCTCTTAACCCACTAACAGTTCCATTCATTTGGGCAAACGAAACCTTAGAAAGCACTATTAAAAAAAATAAGAAATTATACTTTTTCATATAAAATAAATTTAACTGATGAACATATTTACTTCAGTTAAATATTTAAATACGAAATGTTTGATTCCTAATTAGGATTTCATTGTCAGAAATTATAGGTGGAGGATATATCTTACAAAAATTCACAAAGGATGTTTTGTCTAAATGTTGATTATAAAAATCATTAAAAACCAATTCCTTTTTAAAAAACTTAACATTGGCGAAGAATCCTTTTTTAATTGAGACAAAATCTATGTTGATTTTTAAATATGAAATATCATCATGACAGCAATTATTTTTAGATGAATCATTTGAACAACAACGAGATGAGGACTTACAAGGAATGTCATTCTTGTTTTGGGAATCCGAATGAATGAAAAAGGATATTGAAACTCCCTTCTGGTTGCAAGAGTGTTTAAAAATTAACATTCCTAAACTGCCAAACAACACGAAAAAAGAAAGTAAAATCAGAAAAAAACTCCTTATCCGCTTCATGGCATCAAATTTAGATGAAATTTAATCAAGCTTAACACACGTTGTTTGTAAATTTATTCGTAATCAACACTTGGGAAATCAGATAACCTTAATTTTGTATCAAAAAAGAATATGAACGTTCCTGTCACATTATATGTAGAGATGACTCCCAATCCATCTACCATGAAGTTTGTTGCAAATAAATACTTGCTTCCCAGTGGTGATTCGGTCAGTTTTACCTCCAAAAATGATTCTGTTGGATTTTCCCCTTTAGCGGAAGCACTATTTGATTTCCCATTCGTAACCAATGTATTTATTGCTGCAAATTTTGTTACAATTACGAAAACAGACAATGTTCCTTGGGATTTCATAACCATGGAATTGAGAGAATTTATCAAAACATGGATTATTGATGGGAAAGATGTTTTGATTCAAATGCCTGAAGAACATACTAATTCCAGCTCGGAAACTAATACTCCATCTA
Source organism: uncultured Akkermansia sp. (assembly GCA_964526595.1). GTDB lineage: Bacteria > Bacteroidota > Bacteroidia > Flavobacteriales_D > Crocinitomicaceae > M0103. Next base: position 58,019 of record CAZGJF010000005.1, read on the forward strand.
AACGTGAATACACCAAATCGGCGTATGATGACACAATTCGAAGCCTTTTGGATGAGTACGTTCGACCGGCAGTAGAAAACGATGGGGGAGCAATTGAATTTATGGGCTTTGAGGATGGAAAAGTTACCGTACAAATGCGAGGATCTTGTTCCGGATGTCCCTCCTCAACTGCCACATTAAAAGGAGGTATTGAAAATTTATTGAAAACTCATTTACCTGAAGTTAAAGAGGTCGTTGCTGAAAGTTAAATGCACTAAAAACAGCCAACACAAAATGCTCTCAACAAACAATTTAAAAGCTGTCTTTTTTTTTGCAACTACATAATCAAACAAATAGGTCAATAGTCTAATTTGCAGTTAAGGTGATTTTAATAATGGGTGTAATTTTAGTCTAAGTAAATCTATTTCAGCATTGAATTCAACATCATCCTGCTAATTGGAACATACATAGCTAAAATATTACCGTAGGAAACTTGAATAGCATATTACAAAGGGACATACCGATTAAATTAGCTATTTTTGAACCAAAATTCTTACACTATGCTCCTTTCGATGACCGGCTTTGGAAAAAAAAGCAGTACTTTTCAAAGTAAAAAAGTAAGCATCGAAGTTCGCTCTGTCAATAGCAAAGGATTAGATTTGAATCTGAGGGTCCCATCTTTATACAGAGAACTTGAACCGATCATTCGTGAACATCTGCAAAAATCCTTTGATCGAGGGAAAGTAGATTTAAGTATCTCTTTAGATAGTACCGGGGAATCGAAGTCAGTGACTATCAACCGAGAATTGGCGGTTTCCTATTATCAAGAACTCAAAGAAATTAATAATTTGATCGGACAAGAAACAACAGATTATCTGACGATGATTCTCAAGATGCCAGATATATTTGTCAATGAACGCGAATCGTTGAGTGAAGAAGAGAAAAATTGGATTTTGGATTTACTCAATGCTTCTTGTTTACAATTGATTGAATTTCGCAGACAAGAAGGTGTCATTCTTGAAAAAGATCTAAAAGATAGAATCATAACGATTCAAAAACTACTCGAAGATATTGAGCCTTATGAACAAGAACGCATGACAATTATCCGAGATCGAATTCAAAAAGGATTGGCAGAAATAAAAACATCCAATTACGATCCATTCAGATTGGAGCAGGAAATGATTTTTTACATTGAAAAAATAGACATTACTGAGGAAAAGGTTCGTTTAAAAAATCATTTAGATTATTTTTTAAAGACGATGAGCTTACCATTGAGCGGAAAAAAACTTGGATTTATTTCACAAGAAATCGGGAGAGAAATAAACACGTTGGGAAGTAAATGCAATCATCTTGAAATTCAAAAATTGGTCGTAGAGATGAAGGACAACTTGGAAAAAATTAAAGAACAAATACTAAATACCTTGTAATTTTTCGATGTTAGATCAATCAAATCAGAAAGGTAAATGCGTCATATTTTCTGCTCCTTCCGGAGCCGGAAAGACAACCATTGTTCACGCCTTGCTTGATACTGACCTTGGTTTGGAGTTTTCAGTTTCTGCTTGTAGCCGCTCACCAAGACCTAACGAAGTTGATGGTGTTGATTATTTGTTTTTGGACGTCACAACATTTAAAAAAAAGATTGAGGAAGGTGAATTTATTGAATGGGAGGAAGTATATCAAAATCAATTTTATGGTACACTCAAGTCTGAAATAGCTCGGATTTGGCACAAGCATAAAACCGTTGTTTTTGACGTTGATGTAGAAGGGGGATTGAATCTCAAGCGAATTTTTGGAAACCAGGCGCTTGCCATTTTTGTACAACCTCCAAATATCTCGGTTTTAGAAGAAAGATTACGTAGCAGAAGTACTGAAACCGAAGAAAATGTCAATCGAAGAATGATCAAAGCCAAAAAAGAACTTGAAAAGGCTATTTATTTTGATCAAATCATCGTGAATGATTCCTTAGAAAATGCCATTCTTAAATCGAAAGAACTGATTCTCAATTTCATCAAGTCGTGAAGATAGGATTATATTTTGGAACATTCAATCCCATTCACGTTGGTCATTTAATCATTGCCAACCACCTGGTTCAACACGCTGACATTCAAAAAATATGGTTTGTCGTGTCGCCTCAAAACCCTTTGAAAGACAAATCGACATTATTAACTGATTATCACAGATTATCTCTAGTTAAAGTTGCTATAGAAGATAATCCTATACTTCAAGCTTCTGATGTTGAGTTCAAGTTGCCAAAACCAAGCTATACAGCTACCACTTTAGCTTATCTGAAAGAACAGTATCCTGATCATGAATTTTCACTGATAATGGGTGAAGACAATTTAAGAACTTTTCATAAATGGTATAATCATGAGTTTATCATTAATAATCACAACATATTTGTATATCCTCGTGCATTGACGGAAAATGAAACAAGCGATACCGACAGTTCAAATTCAATCATTGATTTCAAAACACATTCAAATGTTATTTTCTGTGAAAATGTACCCGTCATGAAAATATCGGCAAGTTTCATCCGAACATCAATTAAAGAAGGAAAAGATGTAAGATATCTTCTTTCTGAACCCGTTTACAGGTATATTGACGAAATGAATTTTTACAGAAAATAGGGATCATAACAAGAAATCAAGTGGATGAACTCCTTAAAATCACATACTAGTTAAAAAATTGACTTTGTTTGGTTTACTAATGATTCACTTAACAAATTTTCAATAAAAATCCTACAGATTTATTTTCTTTTGATATCTTCACTTTCGAAAAACAGTCGTTTAATAAAAAACATCCTTAATGAAAATCAATTTTAAAAAGCTATTACCTCATGCGTTTGCAATTGGTATTTTCTTAATTCTATCCTCAATCTATTTCTCACCGCTTTTTAACGGCTATAAACTCAAGCAAAGTGACATTAAACAATTTCAAGGAGTATCGAATGAAATTGTAAACTACAGACTTCAAAATGACAAAGAACCTCTTTGGACAAATTCTATGTTTAGCGGTATGCCTGCCTATCAGGTTTCAGTTTTACATGAAAACAACTATTTGCTTCAATTAGACCAACTCATAAAGCTCGGGTTACCCAGACCGGTAGGTTTGCTATTTATAGCCATGCTTGGATTTTACATTTTTGCACTTTGCTTGCGAATAAATCCGTGGTTAGGTATCATGGGAGCTATTGGTTTTGGGTTTTCTACAATCAATATATTATATCTTGGAGCAGGACACATGTCAAAAGTAAATTCAATTGCATATATGGCTCCTGCCCTAGGAGGATTAATACTTGCATTTAGAGAAAAAATAATGCTTGGAGCAGCAATTTTCGCCTTATTTTTTGGATTGAATATTACTGCCAATCACCTTCAAATCACTTATTATCTTTTGTATTTGTTAGCTGCTGTTTCAATTGAAGAAGTCATTCGCTTAATCATTCAAAAAAAATACAAACATTTATTCCAGGTCGTTGGTATGTTGATAGTTGCTTTATTTTTAGCGGTATCACCCTCAGCCAGTAATCTCGTATCAACTCAAGAATATAGCAAATACACCACGCGAGGGGCTACTGATCTGACGATTGTTCCGAAGGATAAAAAGGCAGATCAAATAGTACAACAAGGGCTTACCAAAGATTATATTTTGGAATATAATTACGGAAAAGGGGAATTGTTGTCGATTATTGCACCAAATACCAAGGGAGCAAAAGATGATTACATTGGAAATGATGAAGATATCATGGCGAATGTAGATTATAACTACTCACAGCAAGTATCAAAAATGAATCGATATTGGGGAGGTCAGCGCATGAGCGGAGGAGCCTTCTATTTTGGTGTTCTCATGATTGTTTTTGCAATTTTCGGATTGTTTTTCTTGAAAGATTCCATCAAATGGCCCTTTTTAACCATAGCCATTTTAGCACTTTTATTATCTTCTAACAATCAGGGGGGTATCAATGACTTTTTTATTAATAAAGTTCCTCTTTACAACAAATTCAGGGATTCAAAAATGATTTTAGTGCTTATTCAGGTGATGTTACCTGCTCTTGGAGTACTGTTTTTAGATAAGTTCTTTAAAAAAGATGGAATCATCGGCAACTCAAAATCATGGCTTATTGCATCCGGATTGATCATTATCTCGATCATTATTCTTTATACAGCTCCAACACTGTCCGGAAATTTCTTGAGGACGGATGAAATGAATCAATTTTCTCAAGCGCTAAATTCAACCAAGGATCCACAACAAATCACATTTATAGAAGGTTTAAAAGCTGAATTAATCAAAACACGAGTCCACATCTACCAAAGCGACATGGGTAGAGCGATTTTTTTAGTGATATTGGGATGCGGATTTATCTTGTTGGCAACTTATACGAAAATTTCTGCCGTTGTACTTTCGTTGATTGGTATTGTGATAGTGTCTGCTGATAATATCTCCATTTCTAAAAGATATTTGAATAACGAAGACCTTGAGGTCAACTATGAAGACAACGCCGAAAATGTTATTCCATTTTTGCCGGAAAAAGCAGACTATTCCATTTTGGAAAATGAAAAGAATTCAGTTCCTTCCTTCAATGATAAAGTAAATGAACTTTACCAAAATATGGAGGAATCATCCATGTACAAGAATGCAGAAAATAGTGAAGATTTAAAAACACTGGCCACGTTTGGTGTTCTTGAATTAAATTCCAATTTCCGTGTTCTTAATTTCAACAACCCTTTCAACGAAACTAAAACCAGTTTTTTTCATAAAAGTATTGGTGGCTATCACGGGGCTAAATTGAAACGTTATCAGGAATTGATTGATTTTTATATTGGGGATGAGATGCAACAGATTAATCAAGAAATTGCAAGCGCTAAAAATGCCAAATTACAAGAATATGCATTCAATTCACCCAGTTTGATTACCAATGACAATGCTAAAAGCATATTTGACACGATTCAGGTTAACGAAGTATCACTTTCCAGTAAAGTGCACGTTTTGAACATGTTAAACACCAAATATATCATTGTAAATAATAGCACGAATGCAGTAAAAAACACGAATTCTAATGGAAATGCATGGTTTGTCCAGAATATCAAAAGCGTACAAACAACCAATGATGAAATGCTCTCACTGGGTAATGAAAACTTGAAGAATGTTGCTGTAGTTCACAAAGAATTTTCAAATATTCCAAAATCAATTTCAGGAAAAGATACATCAGCTTTCATTCAACTAACCAATTATGGAACCAATTACATGAAATATCAATCAGTTAGTAAGGTTAAACTTCCTGCCGTATTCAGTGAGATTTACTACCCTAAAGGATGGAATTGTTACATTGATGGAAATCTTACTGAATCATTCAGAGCAGATTACATCTTGCGTGCAGCTATGATTCCTGCAGGAAAACACATTATCGAATGGAAATTTGAACCAAAATCATTTAAGACTGCTTCTGCTTTTTCTTTGGTTGGATCATTGTTACTTTTTCTTTCTGTGCTGACTGTTTTTGGCTTCTCTATTAAAGAAATACGTTCAAGAACAACGCCTCATGCATGATTTATAACATAAGATCATAAGATGAATTTGCTTGAAAAAATAAAAATCAAGATTTCTATTGTTATAAACAAACTGTCAAAACCGGTCATGTACCACAACGGTAATTTGGAAATCAAGCACAAAGGAAAAGGTGTTCGCGTATCTTCAACTACATTTATCGATCACTCGGATAATTTATTTCTAGGTGATCACGTCTATATCGGACAATTTAACTACATCGAGGCGAGTAACTCAATCTCAATTGAAAGAGGCTGCCAAATAACAAATTATGTAACAATCACCTCCCACTCAAGTCACGACTCCATTAGGTTATATGGAAAAAAGTATCTTTATCACAAGGAACACATTGGTTATCAAAAAGGAAAAGTATTTATAGGGTCATATTCGTATATTGGTCCCTATACGCTTATAACACCGGGAACAACCATTGGGAAAGGTTCCATTGTCAAATCTCACAGTGTATTAAAAGGAACTTATCCCGATTTTTCGATAATTGATGGAAATCCAGCAGTTGTTATTGGTGACACAAGAGAAAGAGATGAAAAATATTTGTTACTTCATCCTGAATTGAAGTCTATCTATTATCTGAACGAATCTGAATGAGAAAATTATTACTTTTTGGACCTGATTCGATTCATGTTGTCAATTTTTTAGAATTGATTTCGGGGTATTTTGACGAAATAAGGGTGATAACAGATGATCAAGGTCAAGGTTATGAATACCCAAACCATGTAAAGATTAACCCAAGCATTCGAAATCCAATTTCAACGAGACTGAAAATATCCAAAATAAGACAAATTATCAAAGATTTTCGTCCAGATGTTGTTCATTTACACAATATCAATTCCACTAGTTTTTTGTTGTATAAAGCATTGATGGGTTTAGATATTCCGACTGTTGCAACAGCATGGGGGAGCGATGTTCTGGTAAATCCAAACAGAAGTTTTATTTTAAGAGGAATAGTTAAAAACGTATTATCCGAGTTTAATTATTTCACTTGCGACGCCCTTTTCATGGTTAATGAAATGCAGAAGTTAGCTTCGAAAGATCTTCAAATTGAGGTTGCAAATTTTGGAGTAGATGAAGCACCTGAGTATTCAGAGAAAAAAAATATCATTTATTCAAATCGACTTCATAAACCACTTTACCGCATAGATCTAATTATTCAAGTCTTTTTTGAATTCTTGAAAAAGAATCCAAATGAGGAATGGAAGTTGGTTATTGCAGCAACCGGTACTGAAACTGAACGATTAAAACAACTGGTTGCTAAATCTGTTTTTGCCAAGCAGGTTGACTTTGTTGGATGGGTTGACAAAAAACAAAATTATGACTGGTATCAACAGTCAAAATATTACATATCCATTCCTATAAGTGACGGCACTTCTGTCAGTTTACTGGAAGCCATGGAAAATGGATGTATCCCCATATTATCGAATCTTCCAGCTAATAATGAATGGGTCATAGATGGTTTTAATGGAATTATCTTTAAAAATAAATTTGATAAACCTTTTGAAAGTGCCGGAAATATTGATTTAAACAGAGCAAAAAGTATCAACAAAGAAATTATTAGAATTCATGCGCTTAAAGAAAGTAACCGAAAAAAGTTCGTATCCATTTACGATGCGCTATGTTCTAAAATTTAAATTGATTTAACATAAATTGCCATTATTAGATCTATAATAATTTCCTCAATTTTTGAGTCAAGAATTTTCTGGAATAGTTCTCCATCGTATTTGACAGTAATTGAATTTCATTGCTACTAAAGAGGCGTTCCAAATCTATCTTATCAGAAGGGGATACAATCCAAGATCTTCCATATTCGTTTAAAATAGTTGCTGCGTCACCGTCTGTTGGCCCAATAAAAAGTATCGGATTTCCGGTTGCGACATACTCAAATAACTTACCGGTTAAAATCCCTTTATTATCCTCAATTTCAGGAATAATCAGCAACAAAACAGATGAATTCATCATAGATTGAATTGCTTCCGAATGAGAAACGTATGGTATGAATACTACGTATGATTCAAGTCTTAATAGATAGATTCTCTCCTTGACTCCGGCATGACAATTTCCAACAAATTTCAATTTCCAGGTTGGATCTTTTTTTAAAAGCTCTGAAAAAGCATCTAAAAAGCCTTCGATGGGATATTGTGGCCCCAAATTCCCAACATAACTTATTACATTCTCTTGATGGTTATTTTCATGAATGTTCGTAAAATCATCTTCATCATAACCATTAGCAATAATGTTGACTTTGTTGACAATGGCAGGATATTTGGTTAAAAAAGAATCTGCGATTGATTTACTAACGACAATTATTTGATCGGCATTTTCAAGACACTTCTTTTCCAAGTTGGCATCTCGTTTGATAGCCCAATTTGTTCTGTAAAGTAATTTATTGTAGTAAATTTCTGTCCAAGGATCTCGCAAGTCAGCTACCCAATGAATTGAAAACTCCTTTTTTAAGCGTAAACCTATCAATTGAGTGGAATGAGGTGGAGAAGTTGTCACAACAGTTTTAATTCCAAATTCTTCAATTAACTGTTTTGCTTTTTCAAAAGCGAATAAATTCCAACCGATCCGAGCATCCGGTATAAATACATTGCCTCGAATAAAACGGAACAACTTATCCAAGAAACCCATTTTTTTTTCTCCTGAAAAGCCACTTTGAGGAGCCGGTTTCCTCCTAATTTTTTGGTAAAAATCTAAGGTATTTCTTGCTTTGGTTCGATAGACCAGAACATTACTATTGATTTCTTTTTCTAAGGAAAAATCCAGTCCCGGATAAGTAGCAAAATCAGGATCAACTGTCAAAATAATAGGCTCAACACCAAATTCAGGGAGATACTTAGTAAATTTCAACCATCTTTGAACCCCGCTTCCACCACTTGGAGGCCAATAATAGGTAATAATAAGAACTTTTTTCAACTATCAGGATCTAGTTTGTCAACAGTAAATGTGCAGTGTTAATCAATATTAAATTTAGAGACGAATTTAAGATCATCAAACTTAAAAGATTCGTTCAAATTTATACAATGATCAATTGAAATAATCATCTTCAATCAAATAATTGTATAAAATATTGATCTATAAAGTGTCAATTACCACACATCTTCTGTCCCATCTTCTTTATTTGTCACATCAATCAATTTTTTCCAGTTATATGATCCATCGTCAAAATCGTCTAAAATTTCGAGATACTCATCCTCACTAATAAAATATTGTGTGATTTCTTCTCCGGTATATTCTTCAATATCAGCTAATAATTTCTGTTCACTTTCACTACAAAAAGAAAGTGCTTGACCACGTTTATTCCCTCTTCCTGTCCGACCGCAACGATGAACATAATTTTCCGGATTATCCGGCAGATCATAATTGATAACATAATCCATCGTTGGAATATCGATTCCTCTAGCTGCAACATCTGTTGTAATCAATACATTATTTTCACCTGTACGAAAACGTTCTAATATAGCAAAACGTGTTTCTTGATCGATACCGCCATGTAGTGCTTCGGTTTTCACATTCACGCGATTCATCGCATTAACAACTCTTTCAACACGAATTTTAGTTCTAACAAATACAATGATTTTTTTTCCTTCGTATTCTTTCAATATATTCTCTAAAAAAATACGTTTATCGTCCATTTCGATGAAAGCAACGGCATGATCAATGTTTTTAGCAACCGGATTTTTTGGTGAAACTTGGATTCTGATGGCATTCTTTACGATACCGTATGCCAATGTTTTTATTTTCCTCGAAATAGTCGCTGTAAAAAATAGTGTTTGTCGATTGTTGGGTATATGGCGTAAAACGTCCTGAATATCTTTGGAGAACCCTAAATCAAGCATCAAATCGGCTTCATCCAACACCAAAAAATCCAGTTTAGATAGGTCAAGGTGTTTTTGAGCAATCAGATCAAACATTCTCCCGGGTGTTGCCACCAGAACATCGAGTCCGTTTTTTAAGGTTTGAATCTGCTGCTCCTGGTTTACCCCGCCGTACAAACCGAATGCATTGACAGAAGTTCGTTTCGCCATTTCTGAAAAAACACCGGAAATTTGCTTTGCTAATTCTCTGGTAGGCACCATCACTAAACAACGAATACCTTTATATCCCCTCCGTTTTTTCTTTTCTAGTTTATCGATAATTGGAATCGCAAAGGCTGCTGTTTTTCCTGTTCCGGTTTGTGCAACAGCCATGACATCTTCACCTTCCAAAATTGGTTTGATTGCTTTAAACTGGATATCCGTTGGTTTTTTAAATCCCATGATTTCCAATTGTTGCTTAATCCCTGATGATATGTTGTAATCGCTAAATTTCACTATCGAATCACGCTTGAACGAATAAGGGCGAGTAAACCCGCCCTTAATTAATTACTTTTGAATGAACTTCAATTTTATGCTTCTTCGATTGGCACCAAAATACGTCCACAATGCTCACAAACGATGACTTTTTTCTTCGCTTGAATGTCTAACTGACGTTGAGGTGGAATCTTATTGAAGCAACCCCCACAAGAATCTCTATCGACCGGCACGACTGCCAATCCGTTTTTCGCGTTATTTCTTAGTCTATTGTATGCAAAAACTAAACGTTCATCGATTTTCTTTTTCGCAGCTTCTGACTTTTGGATCAAATCTTCTTCTTCTTTTTGTGTTTCAGAGACAATTTCAGCAAGCTCAGATTGTTTAACAGTCAAATCAGCTTTACGAAACTCAAAGCGTTCTTTTGCTTCATCAAGCATTTCTTTTTTAGAGGTAATTTTCAATTTCGCCTCTTTGCTCTTCTTATCGTGTAATTTAATCTCCAATTCCTGAAACTCAATTTCCTTAGCAAGTGACTCATACTCGCGGTTATTTCGGACATTGTTTTGTTGTTCCTTGTATTTCGCAATAGCCGTTTCTGAATCTTTAGATGCATTTTTACGATCAGCTACTTCCGTTTCTAACTCTTTAATGTCATCTTGTATTTTGTTAATACGAGTTTCCAAACCTAGCAACTCATCTTCCAAATCCTGAACCTCAAGGGGTAACTCTCCGCGTACGGTTCTGATTCTGTCTATTTCAGAATCTATTCTTTGTAATTCAAAAAGTGCATCTAATTTGTCAGATACAGACACCTCTTTTTTAGTCGCAGTTGCTGCCATGTGCTAAAAATAATTTATAGGATTCGTATTTATTCCCGTTAAATGGATTGCAAAGTTAGTAAATTTTTTAATCAAAATGGAAGCAATCAAATTTGAAGTAAATTGTTCACTTTCATAATGACCAATATCGGCAATTAAAATTTGCTTATCCGCATCGAAAAACTCGTGGTATTTAAAGTCGGAACTTACGTAAACGTCTGCCTTTTCACTGATTGCTTTTTGAAGTAAAAAACTTCCCGACCCACCGCAAAAGGCAACTTTTTTAATCTTTTTACCGCTTAGTTCACTATGTCGTATAACTCCGCAATGAAAGGTAGCTTTCACCAAGTTTAAAAAATCAGCTTCACTCATCTCTTGTTCAAGCTCTCCTATCATACCACTTCCCTCTGTCTGATTTTCATTGTGAAGGTCATAAATATTATAGGCAACTTCCTCATAAGGATGAGCCATTTTAACCGCATTTAAAACTGATGAAATGAGGTGATTACTAACTAAGTACTCCGCACGAACTTCTTCCACTTCAGACATTTCTCCTAAATGACCGCTGGTTGGATTTGCTCCTTCAATCGGCCTAAATGTCCCTACCCCTTCTGAATGGAAATGGCAGGCTTCATAGTTTGAGATTCTACCGCCACCGGCATTAAAAACAGCTTGATTTACTGCGTCAAGATTCATTACGGGCACGTAAACTGCCAAACTACAAAGCACGTTTTTTTTAGGATCTAGAACCCTAAGGTTTTTCAAGCCCAATCGAGTTCCAATCTCAAAATTTACTCCTTTCCAGTAATTATCCAAGTTGGTATGAATGGCATAAACAGCTACATTATTTTTCAAACAAGCGAGAATGGTACGTTCAACATAGTTTGATCCTGTTAAAGACTTTAATCCTCCAAAAATAATTGGATGGTGAGAAATAATCAGGTTACAACCCTTTGCTGCTGCTTCTGTGACTACTTCCTCTGTACAGTCGAGACAAATCAAAACACCTTTGACTTCATCTGACTTATTTCCAACTAACAATCCGGAGTTGTCATAGCTTTCTTGACTTGATCTGGGAGCGAATAGCTCCAAATAATTACATACATCAACTATTTTCATTTATTCAAAGATTTCTAATTAGACCGAACGAAATCCCCAAAGCATTGGCTTTATGAATGAATTTGTCGTATTTCAAATAAGATGAATTCAATTGCAAACGATATTCGGGAACAATTAAAACACCCCATTCATTATTAAAATTCAGAGAAATACCCGCATTAAAAAACGCACTTAGTACAAATGGGGAAAATCCAACTTTGTTCTTATCTGTTTCTTTAATGATTGCATTTTTGGATGTTGTCCATTTTTTTTGTTGTTGATATCCTGATAATAATTGAGGAACCAATCCCGTGCCTACATAGAATTTAACCACATTGCCCCACAAATAATTGATTTTTATAGGCATACCGATATATGAATAAACTGTAGTGTAAGAATAAGATGTATCACTTGCCTTAAATTCATATTGTTCTCCGTTTTTTAAAAGCGAAATTCCTCCTCCCCATTGAAGATGTTGTCCAATACGATTTTGAAATCCGATGGAAAATGACCATGTTTTGAGTGCTTTCTCTCCAGCCCTATTTCCAAGTGTATCTCCAAATAAACCGGAATTCTCTTTCAATTGCCGAAAAGTTGTCGATCTGTTTGCTGTCAAACACAATGTAGTATTGCCATCCTGATTCGTTAAAGATTTTGAGTTTTTTGGACTTACTTTTTTTTGATTTCGACTCGATTCATTACCAATAACAATTTGTGAATTAGTACGAAAAAAGACCATGAAAAACAAAAAAAAGAAACTTAAATTGTGTATTTTTATATATTTGCATAGCATAATACAAATATCGTAATTAACCTTTATGCTTAACTTTTGAACAATAATAAATTAACGAATATTAAAATAATAACGATGAAAACGCTCAAAACTTCTTTTTTCGCAATTGTACTGGCATTTTTGACATGTTGCTTCAATGAAATCAATGCTCAATCAAAACTTGACAACTGGCCTCAAATCAAAGAATTTCATAAAGTGATGGCTCAAACGTTTCATCCTTCTGAGGAGGGAGATTTTGAACCGATTAAAAAAAGAAGCGGTGAGATGGTAGAAAAAGCAAATGCTTTAACTTTACAATCGATTCCTGCAGATTTCAATAATGATAAAGTCAAGGATGCAGTTTCCAGGTTACAAAAAGGCAGTAAAGAATTAGATGAAATGATTAAAAAGGGAGCCGGCGACAAAAAAATATTCAAAAAGCTAAATGCGCTGCATGATATTTTTCATGAAATTGTTGGTTTGTGCTCCCATTCTGAGTAAAGGTTTTAATTTTATTTCGTTTTCTATTGGCACATAAATCCCTTTGGATTTTCCTTTTTTTGGGGTTATACTCAAGCACTCTTCTTTCACAAATTGAATATTCGGGTGTTTGGCAGGGAATACTAATCAGAGATGGTCAAAAAGCAGAGCAAGGAATATTATTTTATGCCCTTATCAACATTAAAGATAACACAATAGAAGGAAAAACCAGGGAAGAAATTCTGAATTCAACATCCTTTGCTGTCAAGCGTATCAAGGGAAATGTAAGTGCGAATAACTTGTCTCTGAAGCAATATGTCATTGAAAAACAAAGCCAATCGGAACATGCTTCTTGGTGCAATATCGAAGCAAAATTGACCTATGACGACAGTACAGGTTATTTATCGGGCACCTATTCCGGAATAGATTGTAAACGAAATACAGGCAAGATAATTCTCTACAAGTCAACGATTGTTTTTTCAGCAGACAAGGAAAATCCCGTAAGACAAAGCTGGGTCAATTTATTTTTCAAAGAATTGAAAAAAGGGTACAATGCTCCCAATATTCGAGAATTGGAACGTAAAAACTTTGTTTTTGAACCGATCTATTTTGATTATGATCAAGCGGTCATAAAATCAGAATATGAGGCTTATTTATTAAAAATAATTCGTGTTGTTGACAGCCATACAGACCTTCGTATCAAAATCACAGGTAATACTGATTCTGATGGTTCTGAAGAATACAATATGGAACTTTCTAAAAAAAGAGCGAATGCCTTACTTGATTTTTTTCTGACGAATGGATTAACTAGGAATCAAATTGTAATTGAGTTCAAAGGAGAAAGCAATCCCATCGACTCGAATCATACCCCTTTGGGAAAACAACACAATCGCAGGGTAGATTTTTCATTTATTTAACAAGGAAAGATTGTTATAGTATTATTTAGCTTTCTTTTTATTCGCAAATTCGACAATAACACCTATCGTTGGTTGGACGATTCCATTGGTTTGATTAATCAGTTTTGTTTTATATCTGTCAGGATTTTCCGGATCCGTCACCGGCAAGCCATTCGCATCTTTTTCAACTAATAAAATAGGTGCCACTTTGGTTTTATAACCATAAACATTTTGAATGTCCAAATAAAAATTCATCGAAATTTTTTGCAAATAAATTTTCTTATCAACACGTATATTTAACTGATGAAAATTACTTTCTCTGGCAGTATTGATGGCATTGTAATTTAATTTTCCCTGACCATAAGCATCCCAGTATGTCTTCAACGATGAAATAGTTAAATCATAAGGTGTATAAGGTGCCCCACTCGTAAATAACCACCTGAAGCCAAATTCCCAGCCATTTTTAAAACGCTTTCCTCCTGTTATCGAGACGATATGTTTCGAATCCCAAGCACTTGGTATGTAGTTACTGTTTTTATCCAAAAATTCTGATCGAACGATTGTGTAAGCCACAATGCCATAAAAACCCTTCACTAACTTTTGCTGATATAAAAACTCAACCCCATACGATCTTCCTTTAGAAATGGACTTCACTTGCTCATTTCCGACAACACCAAAGTCTGCCCCTAAATTTGCCAATGATATAGAGTCATTCACGGAGAATGGATATCGGTTGTATTTTTTATAAAAACCCTCCACTGAAAATCGGGAATTGAAAGCTGTCAGGTAATCAAAACCGGTAGCAACTTGATCACATTCGATGTACTTTACATTGTTTATTTTATTAGCCAATTGATTGTTTTGATTGCGATAACCTAAGATTGTATATGCCGGAAGCTGATGATAACGAGCGATGTTCGCATTCCAAGAGATGCGATTGGATAATTTTAAACTACTTGCAAACATCGGCGAAAGTTGATCTAACGGATTGAAAAGTGAACTTGAGTAATTACTCATGTCGGTACGCAGACCGGCAGACAGATTCAACCTATTGCTAAACAAACTTTTCGAAAGCTGTGAAAAAACTGCGTATTTACTTAAAAATAAATTAGAAGAAAAATCAACTTTCAAAGGAGCACCAGCAACGAATATGGTGTTAAATGTGGAATTAAAGTAACGTGCGTATTCATACCCTATTCCCATATTGAGCTTCCATCCATTTTTAGAATAAGTATGTTCCAATCGAATTTTATTCTCAGCCTCAAACGATGCATAATCGAAAATTAATTGATCTTTGGTAATGTTGTTATTGTAACGTGAAGCATTGTTTTGAAGCATATTTCTACTTAAGACAATGGTTTGAAATGAATTTTTGGAGTAATGGGTATAGTTGATTCCAAAGGTATAATTCCACTGATTTTGAAAAGGAATATATCCCAAAATGTAATCGTTGTATGCTCGTTGTGAAGAATCTTTTACTTGATCGTTCACTTTGAGATTGAGATCAAACTGGTCATACGCACCAAGACCGATTACCGAAATTTTATTCTTCTCATTCAGCTTGATATTAAACTTGAATTGTGAATCATTGTAGGTTGGTAGGAATGGTAACTTAAGTGCGGCAAACAAAAATTGAAGATAGGATCGACGAACAGAAAATATAAAATCACATTTTTTACCAACCGGACCGTCAAAGGTCAATGCTATATCACTAGATCCGAGAGCGAAATTGGTAATAAAAGCATCAGGATTTCCGTCCTTTTGTTTGAATGATATCACTGAACTCAGTCCATTGGCTCTATTGCTCGGAAAGGAACCGGAATAAAATTCCACCTCTTTGATAAAATTGACATTCAACAATCCTACCGGACCACCGCTACTCCCTTGTGTGGCGAAATGATTGATATTGGGTACTTCAATGCCATCCAAATAGAATTTGTTTTCCCCCGGAGAACCACCTCGAATGATAATGTCATTTCTAAACGTAGCACGTGCAGCTACCCCGGGTAAGGCTTGCAAAACTTTACTTACGTCTCTGTTCGCTCCAGGAAGACGTTCTATTTCTGTTGCATTTAATGTTCGTAGAGATAACGGTGACTCACTTTTTTTAACAAAAGGAGATGCTAAAATTGTAACTTCCTGTTGGTTAACAACACGTTGGTCCATCTGGAAATTTAAGATAGTTGTTCGGGCAATGGTGACCGTAATTTCATTAATGATGGCATCTTCAAAACCACTTGCTGTAGCCTTAAACGAGTACACTCCGGGGACGATATTATCAATTTCAAAACTACCATCTTCGGATGTCACAGAACCCTTATTCAGATTGATTACAGTAATTTTAGCAAACACAACAGGCTCATTATTGGAAGAGTTAACCACTTTACCAACAACTTTACAGGATTGATTTATTTGACTTAATAAACTTCCTGTGATCAAAACAAACATCGGAAATACAATACCTTTCATATTGCATTAAGACAAATTAACCTAAAAAATGTTCGATAAACTCAGACTATAACTTCAAAAAGCAGCTGATTTAGGAACCCCTCAACTAGACCTTTAGACACCAACCATGCTTATCCTCTATCTTTCCGGACTTGAGGTTATCTAAGTATGTTTTGATTTTTGATGAGATCTTGCGTGTTTCGACCGGAGGTAGAATGAGTACCTCATCACGGTAACCTATTTTGACAATGGGTGCAATGGTTGCAGCCGTTCCTGCACCGAATGCATCTTCAAGTTTTCCATTTTTGGCAGCACTTACTATTTCCTCAACCGTAACTTTCCGTTCTTCAACTTGTAAGCCCCACTCTTTGGCAATATCCAACACAGATCGCTTTGTGACTCCACGCAAAATAGTGTCTGTTTCCTCAGAAGGGGAGATGATAACGCCATCGATGATAAACACGATGTTCATCGTACCGGATTCTTCAATGTATTTGTGCTCTTTACCATCTGTCCAGACCAATTGGTGATAGCCATTTAATTGACCTTGTTTGGCAGGATAAAGTGAGGCTCCGTAATTACCGGCGGTTTTCGCTCTTCCAACTCCTCCAATAGAAGCTCGCGTATAAAATTCTTCAATTTTAACATTTACTGGCTCGGCATAATATGCACCAACAGGGCATGTAAAAATCACGAATTTATAGGTTTCTGAAGGTTTGATACCAATGAAATCGTCTGTTGCAAACAAAAATGGTCTGATATACAGAGAGTCACCATCTTTTGAAGGCACCCAATTGTGATCTACCTCAACCAATTTACGAACCAGTTCCACAAAGACATCTTCTGAAATTGGGGGCATACACATACGTTCGGAAGATTCCTTGAACCGCTTGGCATTCATATCAGGTCTGAAAATCAACACATCACCATTTTCAGTTTTAGTCGCCTTCATTCCTTCAAAAACGGATTGACCATAGTGAATAGCAGAAGTAGCAGGGTGTAATGACAAATTTCCAAACGGAACTATTTCCGGTTGATGCCACTCACCGTTGCTGTAATCCATAATGAGCATGTGATCGGAAAATATTTTGCCGAACGGCAAATTTGCCCAATCAACTTGATTTACTCTGGACTCCTTGGTATGAGTAACCTTTACAGTGAGCGTATCATTCAACATAGTCTGAATTTGAGCTGCGAATATACTCAAAAAAGACTTATCAACTATGCGTTGAACTTCTGTAAAAAATTCCGAGTTTATGTTGGAATGCGCTCTAATTGAAGGAATAATATTTATAAGATGATTATTTATCATTTTAAACACTATATTCGGAATTGAAAGTACCTGAATAACATTAAATGGAATCAAACCACATTTGTCAGCTTTATAAATACGATCATGACTTTTTTTTGATCACCAAAAATTCACCCGAGTTTTTTGCGAAAGAATTTGTTGAAAACACCATTGGATCAGACAACGTATCTTGGTTAAATTTTCATGGATTGAAAGACAAGCCCAGCATTGATTTGTTATGTGAGCACCTTTCGATTGATAAACTAACCGTTGAAGAAATTTATACAGAGAAGCGCAGACCTAAACTGGAAGAATATCCTAATTACATGTTTTTTTCGATACGATCGGCTTTATCGAGTGAGAAAAATGCAACTATTCTGGAACAAGAGCAAATCAGTTTCTTGTTGGGAAAAAACTATCTGATATCATTTCAACCTAAAAAATCAGACCATTTTACTGATGTTCGCGACCGCATTGAAAAAAAACGCGGTAAAATCCGTATGAAGGGGTCAGACTTCCTACTTTTTCGAATGTTGGAAGCGATCTTAGACAATTATTTTGAGGTGCTTGATGACATTACCGAATTGATTCAACAACTTGAGATGCAATTATTAAACAACAATGATAAAGATACTCTCAAGATCATTGAGTTTCAAAAGAGAAAATTGATTGAATTACGCAAAATTGTCTTACCATTGAAAGAAGTAACGATTCAACTTGACAAAATTGAAAGTCCGTTTATCAAAAAAGAGAATCATCACTATTTTTCAGACTTGAAAGAAAATTGCTTATCCATATTGGAGGAAATTGATGCAAACAAGCAAATTTTGGAAGGAATGGCCAATTTATACTATGCCATTCAAAGTCAAAAGATGAACAATATCATGCGTGTGCTTACGGTTGTGAGTTCCATTTTTATTCCGCTTACATTTATCGTTGGTGTTTATGGGATGAACTTCAAATACATGCCTGAATTAAACTATCCACACGGGTATTACACCGTAGTTGGAGTAATGATATTCATTTCTGTTGTGTTACTGATCATTTTTCTTCGGAAAGGTTGGCTTAGAGGCAATCAATAAAAACGAATTTAATTCATAACCAATCTAAATTATTATTTTTGAATTTTTTACAAATTTACTATTCATTTAAAATTGATCAATTCCTAAAAAACATTGGTTAGATTTCCATTTTGACTTAATACAAAATAGATTTTCTAAGAAAAAGGAATAATCGCTTCATTGTTGAAAATATATTCTGTAAAGCCCTTGTTTTAGCTATTTCAATTAACGAGATTTGCCTCAAATAGTGCCCCAGCATGCTACAACATGAATTCGTACAGTCTAACAGTGGTTTTGCATCAAAATCGGTTACCAATACTCTTCTGCTATTTAATCAAGGTTCAACCGTTCCATTCATCGCACGATACCGCAAAGAAATGACAGGAGGATTGGATGAAGTTGAGATAACAATCATTCGTGATTTAGCAAAACGCTATGATGAATTAATCAGCAGACAACAAACAATATTGAGTTCTATTGAAGAACAAAGCAAGCTGACGACTGAATTACGTGAGAAAATTGAGACTTGCTTTGATTCAATTGCCTTGGAAGACATTTATTTACCATACAAGCAAAAACGACAAACCAAGGGAGATAAAGCAAAAAAGCTCGGTCTGGAACCACTGGCGCGAATGATCATGTCTCAGCGAGGTGGGGATCCGGAGCAAATGGCAGAGCGATTTCTGAAAGGAGAAGTGGTTGATGAAGACATGGCCATAGCAGGAGCCAAAGATATCATGGCCGAATGGATGAATGAAAATGCTGCTGCACGTTCACGGGTTCGTAATCTTTTTCAGCGAAAATCGATTTTACAAGCAAAATTGATCAAAGGAAAAGAAGAAGATGGAGCAAAGTACCGAGATTATTTTGATTTTTCAGAGCCATTGTATAAAGTGGCTTCTCATCGTTTTTTGGCTATTTATCGTGCAGAACGAGAAGGCATTATTTCGTTAAAAACGCAACCGAAACAAGAAGAGGCAATTGAATTACTGGAACGTTTTTTTGTAAAAGGAAACGATGCTTGTGCCCTGGTTGTTGCAGAGGCATGTAAAGAATCGTATAAGCGGTTGATGTGTCCGTCATTGGAAAATGAAACATTGAATGAAGCCAAAGAGAAAGCAGATAAAGAAGCAATCAAGGTGTTTTCAACTAACTTGAGGCAGTTGTTATTGGCACCACCTTTAGGTTCAAAACGTATTTTAGCCATTGATCCTGGTTTTAGAACGGGTTGTAAAGTGGTTTGTTTGGATGAATCTGGTAATTTATTGGCTAACCAAACAATCTTTCCGCATCCGCCTCAGAATGAAACTAGTCAGGCACAGGCTAAAATTGCTCAGTTAGTTCAATCCTATAAGATTGAAGCGATAGCCATTGGTGATGGAACAGCCGGTAGAGAAACGGAAAGTTTTATCAAGCGCATTCGTTTTGATCGTGATTTAGAAGTTTACGTAGTGCGTGAAGATGGCGCATCGATTTATTCTGCGAGCCCCATTGCCCGCAAAGAATTTCCGGATTACGATGTGACTGTACGCGGTTCTGTTTCAATAGGTCGTCGCTTAATGGATCCATTGGCAGAATTGGTTAAAATTGATCCCAAATCAGTTGGTGTCGGTCAGTATCAGCACGAAGTAAATCAATCGTTACTGAAAGATGCGTTAGACGATGTTGTCGTTTCTAGTGTGAATTCGGTTGGTGTAGATTTAAATACTGCATCACCTTATTTGTTGAGTTATGTTTCGGGATTAGGCCCATCATTGGCTGAAAATATTGTGAATTTCAGGACTGCCCATGGCAAATTCACTTCGCGAGAAGCATTGAAACAGGTAAATCGCTTGGGTGAAAAAGCTTTTGAGCAGGCCGCGGGATTTTTGCGTGTAAGTGACGGAGAAAATCCTTTGGATAATTCTGCAGTTCATCCTGAAAGTTACAAACAGGTTCACGCCATGTCCAAAAAACTAAATGTAGCATTAAATGAGCTCATTGGAAACGATGTATTATTGAAATCATTGAAAAAAGAAGATTTTCCTGAGATTGATTCATATACATTTACAGACATAATCAGTGAATTGCGTAAACCCGGTCGTGATCCGCGGAAACAAGCCAAGGTATTGGAATTTAATGCCGCAATCAGAACAATTGATGATTTGAGAACAGGTATGATACTTCCCGGCATTGTTACCAATGTAACTGCTTTTGGAGCATTTGTTAATATAGGAATCAAAGAAAATGGGTTGATACATAAATCCAATTTAGCGGAAACCTATGTAGATGATCCAAGTCAATTCATTGCTTTGCACGAGCACGTTGATGTTCAAATTTTAGAAATTGATGGCAATCGGAAACGCATAGGGTTAAAACGTTTGTGAAAAAACCTGATACAGTTGGATTAACCCGTTTATCATGGTGAATTTATTATGTTTTGTAAAGCCCAAAAATTCGCCGTACATTTGCGTCTAATTACAGGAACTCCTTTTGTCAATCAACTGATTTTCTGACAACAATTTTACATGCAATTTAGCGAATTAAAGATCATTGAACCTATTCTCAAAGCAATAGAACAGGAAGGGTATATTAACCCTACACCCATTCAAGAACAAGCAATCCCACTCGTCTTAGAGGGCAATGATTTGATGGGATGCGCACAAACCGGAACCGGAAAAACGGCAGCTTTCTCAATTCCAATTTTACAATTATTAAGCAACAACAAAGCATATCAAGGAAAACGAAAAATAAGAGCACTCATTGTAACCCCAACTCGTGAATTAGCGATACAAATCGGTGATAGTTTAAAGGCATATGGTCGACATACCAGTTTAAACAGTACCGTTATTTTTGGAGGTGTGAGCCAAAACAAGCAAACCGGAGCATTGCACAATGGGGTTGATATTTTGGTGGCAACACCCGGCAGATTGCTAGATCTCATGGTTCAAGGATTTATATCGTTGCGAGACATCGAGTTATTTGTTTTGGATGAAGCTGACCGAATGTTAGATATGGGTTTTATTCACGATGTGAACAAAATTATTCGCGCATTACCCGAAAAACGTCAGAACTTATTTTTCTCGGCAACAATGGCACCGGAAATACTGAAGTTAGCAGGTACCATTTTACAAGACCCTGTTCGTGTGGAAGTAACTCCAATTTCATCAACAGCAGAAATCATTCAACAGTCGCTTTATTTTGTGGATAAAGGAAACAAAAATGCCTTATTGGTTGATGTTCTCAATGAGCAGACTGCTTCATCTGTTTTGGTTTTTACCAGAACAAAGCATGGAGCCGACAAAGTAGTTCGATTTTTGACAAAGCATGGGATTAAATCCGATGCCATTCACGGGAATAAAAGCCAAAATAATCGTCAACGTGCCCTCGGCAATTTTAGAGATAAATCCATTCGCGTATTGGTTGCTACGGATATTGCCGCGCGTGGAATTGATGTTGAAGAAATGGAATTGGTTATCAATTACGAATTACCAAACATTGCTGAAACCTATGTTCATCGTATTGGACGAACAGGACGAGCAGGCAACAAGGGAACAGCCATTTCATTTTGTGACTTTGAAGAGAAAGCATACCTGAAAGACATTGAAAAGTTGATTCATCAAACAATTCCGGTGGTTGAAAATCATCCATACCCGATGGAGGTTTTTACAATTGAAAAAAAAGAACAACGTCAACGACCTCCGAGAGATCAACGAAATGGACAATCAAAACCACGTCAAACGACAGAACAGAAACAAGCTGCCGCTAAAAATAAGGGGAAGAAGACTTGGTATGGAAAAAGAGATCGTTATTGATTGAATTTCTAATTCGATTCGGGAACGACTATTCGTATCGTACCATTTTCCACCCTTAAAGTACTTTCTACATTATTGGTGTACAAGGAACCCGTACCCAAGCCTTGCGGAAGCAAGTTGTTGTATTCAGCTGTAAGTTGACAAATCGCATTTAACCCGATATTCGATTCAAGTGCGGAAGTCATCCACCATGCAATGTTACGTTCATCCGCAAGTTTGATCCATTCTTGAGTGCTACTTATTCCGCCATGCAAACTAGGTTTTAGAATTATGTAGTGTGGGCGAATGGTTTCCAGTAATTCGATTTTTTCCTCAAGGTGAACAATTCCAATCAATTCCTCATCTAACGCAATTGGAACAGGAGAATCAGCACATAACTTGTTCATCGCTAACCACTGACCCGCTTGAATCGGCTGCTCAATGGAATGAATAGCTAATTCTGCTAGTTGACGCAAAATATCCGGAGCAGTTTCAGGCCTAAAGGCACCGTTTGCGTCTACACGCAACGTAATTTGTTCTTTGGAATAATTTGTTCGAATAGAATGTAAAATATTTAATTCTTGTTCCCATTCAATTGCACCAACTTTTAGTTTGATTGTTGTAAAACCTTCAGCTATTTTTTGTTCAACTTGTCGTTTCATGTATGACTCATCCCCCATCCAGACCAATCCATTGATTGGAATACTCCTTTTTCCAAAGGAGAATTCGTTCTCAAAAATGATACCTTTCCCTCCATTTTTCAAATCCAACAGTGCAGTTTCCAAACCGAACAAAATGGAAGGGTATTGTTGTAATTCGGTATAATTCTCCTCCATCAATTTATGAAGATAAGGATGCCTATTTTCGAAACTGTTTATCGTTAGGTCTGTTTCCAATCCTTGATGAAGTAACTTACTGAAATACTCTATCTTATTTTCAAAGTCACTCACATTTGTGAATTCGGGAGATAGCCCTTCAATGATGCTGATTTCACCTGTTCCGGTAGTTGTTCCATTCGTAATGGTAATTAACCAACTGTTTTTTACTGTCATGACACCACGACTGGTTCCTGAAGGATTTATAAAATACAGTGGATGATGGGTGTAATTTATCGTGCAATGCATATTGAAGTTGATGTGTTTATCAAATCATCAATCCGATTGAAGTGAGAAGAGCGACAGCAAATGTAACTAGTGCAACAACTTTTAATTCAGGGTCGAAATCCTCAGGTTTTGTAATCTTCATTACTTTACGAAGATGAATCAATAATACAATACCCGGAGGAATGACACCGATTAATCCCATGAGATGTTTTGTCAGATCAATGTAATGGTAAATGCTAATCAATCCTCCAATGATTAGAGTAGCGTGATATAATTTGGCCAAATTGGGTCCCATCAATACGACTAATGTTTTTTTTCCGGATTTTGCATCGTTTACACGATCGCGCATATTGTTCAAATTGAGTACGGCAGTACTTAACAAGCCGATACAACTTGCAGGATAAATCAAATTCCAGTCAACGAATTTTGCAAAAAGTGGATAAACACCCATTACGCTAACCATTCCAAAAAACAGAAAAACCATGACATCTCCCAAACCATTGTAGCCGTATGCTCTTTTTCCGATTGTATAAGTAATCGAGGCAAGAACAGATGCAAGAGCTAATCCGCAATAAATCCATAAAACGGATAATGGTAAATTTTGTGTCCCGACGAGTATCAGAAATCCGGATGAAATGAAACTCAGTAATGTCATCAACATTACAGCTTTTCGCATTTCTTTCTTAGTTATCACACCCGATTGAACCGAT
This sequence comes from uncultured Akkermansia sp., assembly GCA_964526595.1. Classification (GTDB taxonomy): domain Bacteria; phylum Bacteroidota; class Bacteroidia; order Flavobacteriales_D; family Crocinitomicaceae; genus M0103. The sequence continues at coordinate 82,302 of CAZGJF010000005.1, forward strand.
CGTATCGGACCTACCCGATTCTCATTGTCAGTACCTTTCAAGCTGTCACCTAAATCGTTTGCCAAATTGGACAGGATTTGAAAAAAAACTGTAGTTAGCATCGCAAGAACAAAAATGGCAGTATTCCAGTATCCATTATGCTTTGCGATGAAAGAACCCAATAAGATTCCTGAAACTGAAAGAGGAAGTGTCCTCGGTCGAATTGCTTCAATCCAAGCTTGTTTTTTTGTCATACTTGCTGAAAATGAGACCAAAATTAGGCTTTTCAAATCATAAAAAAGTATAATTTTTAAACAGTTTCTCAGCAGAAATAAATTTCGTTTTGAAAACCCCTCAAACGGTCGTATCTTTGTGTATGTTCTTTGGGGTCGACATTGGATTTGACAGCGATAGCGGTAGTCAAGTGTCAGCA
>CAZGJF010000006.1:0-50989 GCA_964526595.1 uncultured Akkermansia sp.
TATCATTTAGTTAATAACAATTTTACTAACAATCCTTATCCCGAACTCACGTTAATTACCTATAAACCAACTTTTGCTCAAACTGAAATGATACACGGGTTTATTAATGTTATCAGATAAATTTGGTTTTACACTAAAACGTTATACCATAAAAACGAAGATTTAAAATACTCTTTTGCTAACTTTGTTGTGAAAAAATTAAAGTATGTTTAGCAAAATGAAATCCTACCTACAATCAGAATTACAGGCTATTCAAGATGGTGGAATTTATAAAAGAGAACGAATTATACTAACTCCCCAAGGAGCCAAAGTGAAAATAAGCACCGGTGACGATGTAGTCATCATGTGTGCAAATAATTACTTAGGACTTTCATCACATCCCGAAGTCATCAAGGCAGCCAAAGAAACACTTGATACACATGGATTCGGTATGTCTTCTGTTCGGTTCATCTGTGGTACGCAAGACATTCATAAAGAACTGGAAGCCAAAATCGCTCACTTTTATGGAACTGAAGATACGATCTTATACGCTGCTGCCTTCGATGCGAATGGCGGGGTGTTCGAACCTCTCTTCAATGAAGAAGATGCTATCATTTCGGATGAATTAAACCATGCGTCAATTATTGATGGGATTCGGTTGTGCAAAGCACAACGCTATCGCTATAAGCATTCTGATATGGGAGATTTAGAAGAACAGCTTCAAAAAGCTCAAAGTCAGCGATTTCGAATTATCGTGACAGATGGCGTTTTTTCAATGGATGGGGATATTGCCAAATTAGATCAAATCTGTGCATTAGCAGAAAAATACGATGCACTGGTAATGTCCGATGAATGTCATTCAGCAGGATTTATTGGAAAAACCGGCAGAGGTGTTCCGGAATATTGTAATGTCATGGGAAAAGTTGACATCATTACAGGAACATTAGGTAAAGCACTTGGAGGAGCAATGGGTGGATATACCACAGGAAAGAAAGAGATTATTGACATGTTGCGTCAGCGTTCTCGCCCTTATTTATTTTCTAATTCTTTAGCTCCTTCAATCGTAGGTGCTGCCAACAAAGTGTTTGATATTTTAAGTGCTACAACTGATTTGAGAGATCAATTAGAAGCAAACACCCGCTATTTTAAAGATAAAATAATTGAAGCAGGATTTGACATCAAACCTGGTGATTCTCCTATCGTGCCGATAATGTTGTACGACGCAGCATTATCACAGAAATTTGCGGATGCCTTACATACTGAAGGTGTTTATGCCATTGGGTTCTTTTATCCTGTTGTGGCTAAAGGTCAAGCACGTATCCGCACGCAAATTTCTGCTGCCCATAGTAAAGAAGATTTAGATAAAGCGATCACAGCATTTATCAAAGTAGGAAAAGAACTAAACGTAATTTAATACGCCAAAGAATGGCTCTGATCAAAGCATGTAAAGGAGTTGAACCTACATTTGGGAACGATTGCTGGTTCGCTGAAAATGCAACTATCGTAGGAGATGTTGTGATGGGCAATCAATGTTCTGTCTGGTTCAATGCAGTTATTCGAGGTGACGTGAACGCTATACGTATTGGAAACAAAGTAAACGTACAAGATGGGGCAGTGCTTCATTGCACCTTTCAAAAAACGACTTTGTTGATTGGAGACAATGTTTCCATAGGACATAATGCCCTAGTACATGGCTGTACTATTGAGAACAATGTGCTTATTGGCATGGGAGCAATAGTAATGGACAATTGCCACATTGAACCGAATTGCATCATCGCTGCGGGTGCGGTATTATTGGAAGGTACTCACGTAGAATCATGGAGTATTTACGCCGGCATTCCTGCTAAAAAAGTAAAAACACTTAGTCCGGAATTGTTTAAAGGAGAGGTGCAGCGCATTGCAGAAAATTATGTGACCTATTCGAGTTGGTTCAAATGAAAAAAGACCTGTCTTCACGAAAAGATGTTGAACACCTGATAAATCAGTTTTACAGCAAAGTCGTAAATGACGAATTGCTTTCGCCATTTTTTAAGCACTTGGATTTTGAAATTCACCTACCTAAGATGTATCATTTTTGGTGTTTTGCATTATTGAATGAATCCGGATATACCACTAATGTTACTGAAAAACATCTACACATGCCAATCAAACAAGAGCACTTTGACCGTTGGTTAAAATTATTTAATGAAACGGTGGACAATCTTTATTCTGGTGAAAAAGCGGAAATGGCTAAACAGCGTGCTTTTGCAGTTGGGTGGACCATTAGTCATAAAATGAATAAGTCTCATTGAGAATTTGTAACGGATTGTAACATTTTCAATGTTTTTGCGTAACATCCAGTTATGGGTTCGCGAGGTGTATATGCTTATTACTAAGGAAACTTGCCAATCCATATTTTTAAAGGAACTTTGTAATCCAATTTTTCAGCATGAGAACAAAATACATCGATTTAATAGACCAAACATTTGATTTTCCTCAAAACGAGTTTAATTTAAGGGAAGATCGATTGTTTTTTCATGGGATCGATTTGATGCGATTGATTGAGGAATACGGGACACCTTTAAAATTCAATTATTTGCCTCAAATTTCGAACAACATCCAACGTGCTAAAGGGTGGTTTCGTGAAGCAATCAGTAACCTCGGTTATTCCGGAAATTACTATTATTCGTATTGTACCAAAAGCAATCATTTCTCTTTCGTGATGGACGAAGTGCTCAAAAATGACGTACACATTGAAACGTCTTCTGCTTTTGACGTTGATATCGTCCGTAACTTATATGACACCGGAAAGCTGGAACGTGGAAAATATGTAATTTGTAACGGATATAAACCCGATCAGTACATCAATAACATTGTTTCTTTAATTGAGGATGAAATATTAACGGTGATACCGGTTGTCGATAATACACAAGAACTTCAGGACATTCTTTCTAAAACGAGCAAAGACATTAAAATAGGCATACGAATAGCTTCTGAAGAAGAGCCAAAATTCGAGTTTTACACCTCTCGACTGGGAATACGTTATCGTGAGATTGTTCCTTTTTACAAAGCGATGTTAAAGGATAATCCAAGAGTAGAGGTAAAAATGTTACATTTTTTTATTAATACCGGTATAAACGATACTTCTTATTATTGGAATGAGCTGACAAAGTGTTTGCGAATATACAGCGATTTGAAAAAAATATGTCCTACATTGGATTCTCTTAACATCGGGGGGGGGTTCCCAATCAAAAAGTCACTTGCTTTTGATTTTGATTACGCATATATGGTTCGTGAAATATTAACTCAAGTACAGCGCGTTTGTACCGAAAATGACATTCCGGAACCAAATATTTTCACAGAATTCGGATCTTTCACGGTCGGAGAAAGTGGGGGTGCGATATTCAGTGTCATACACCAAAAACAGCAAAATGACAGGGAAAAGTGGAATATGATTGATTCGTCCTTCATGACGAACCTTCCGGATACTTGGGCGATTAATCAACGTTTCATTTTGTTGCCGATAAACCGTTGGAACGATGATTATGAACGTGTTTTGTTAGGGGGACTAACATGTGACAGTGATGATTACTACAACTCTGAACAACATTCCAACGCCATATACTTGCCAAAATACGACCGAAATAACAAATTATACCTTGGCTTTTTCAATACCGGTGCTTATCAAGAAACCATAGGGGGATTTGGCGGGCTCAAACATTGTTTGATTCCGGAACCCAAACACATTTTGATTCAACGGGATGAAAATGGTAAACTGCAAACAGCATTGTTCAGCGAAGAACAGACGGCAGCAGATTATTTGAAGATTCTGGGATACTAGCAGAAATTAGGCTTTGGAAATCACAAATTGAGCAATAATTCAATTAATTCGTTCGTAGAAGATTTCTTCAATGAAGCAATTGGTAAAATGTCTTTGCTGAGCAGAAACTTTTTTGTGGTTTCACCCCAAGCAATTGCCTTTCCCTCTGGCTTATTGTTGGCTTTTAAAAAGCTCTCGACGTTGGATGGGCTTGTAAACACATACATATCAACTTTTTTAATCTTTTTGGGAGATAATTTTGTGCGATATACTATTTTCTCGACACACTGCACTGAAGGGATTTTGGAAGCGATGCTGTGATTTGACCGTTCCGAAAGAGGAATCAATACGGTACGCTTTCCCAACCAGTTCAAAAAATGAGCCGCAACCTCGGAAGGAACTCCGGAAGTTTCTCCAACAAAATCAGCATGTATATTTAATTTCTTGAGTTTTACGGCTGTTTGATTACCAATACATGCAACCGCTTTCCTTGTTGGAATTTTGGCATTTCTAAGAAAGTAAATCGCAGCTCTGATGCTAGAAAAAAAGATAACATCATAACTTGACTCCAATTGAAATGATACTTCTTCAAATGAAATTAAAGACTCGGCAATCAATTCAATTTGATTGGTTGCACAAAATTGAACGAGTTCATTTAAATCTTCTTTTTCTTTAGATATGAAAAGGGATTTAATCAATGGTGTCTTTCGAGTTTAGTTCATTAACAATTTTAGTAGCTAACGTTGGAATATCTTCTAAATCATAGCGATAAAATTTAGACCCGTCCTCCCATCGTTCTGCGTGTGAAACATAAACAAGACCGTTTTCATCACAATACACGCCTAATGGAAGTTGGCATCCCCCCTGCATCAAATTCAACACATTGCGTTCCAATGAAATGCGTTGTTGCACTTCAGTATTATTCAATTGTTGCAATAGTGTGAACAACTCAGAATCCCTTTCACGAATCTGAAGTGCCAATACTCCTTGTGCAGGAGCAGGAACAAATTCGGTAGGATCCAAACGAATAACATGAAATTCGGATAAGTCAATATTCAAACGATCAATGCCTGCTTTTGCGAGTAAAATAGCATCGTACTGCCCTGATCGTAATTTTTGAATTCGAGTAGGTAAATTTCCCCGAAGATCCTTGATTGTAACATCCATCCGAAAATGCTTTATTTGCGATTTTCTTCTAGCGGATGAAGTTCCTACAATGGCTTCCGATTTTAATTGCCATACTTGTTTTTCATCCATCGCTTGTTTGTCGATAACAAGAAGGTCTGCAGGGTCTTCACGATCTGAAACACATGCAACGATCAGCCCGGTTGGCTGATTGGTTTCCAAATCCTTATGAGAATGGACAGCCAAATCGATCTCACCAACCAGTAGAGCATGTTCAATTTCTTTGGTAAAAAATCCCTTTCCTTCCAATTTATCAAAACTCAAATCCTGAATCAAATCGCCTTGTGTTTTAATAATGTGAATTTCAACAGTACAACCTAGTGATTCCAATTGGGATTTGATATGATTAGCTTGCCAAAGTGCCAATTCACTCCCTCTTGAGCCAATGCGGATCTGTTCCATGCTACTGTTTTAATAGAATTTCCTTTGCCATCAGCATGGGCATACTCATGTATTTTTTTTCCATGTAACTGATGATTTTTTCAAGCACTTCTTTTGAGACTTCATCTAAGGATTCAAGATCGTTCTTAAAGACTTCGTTCATGGCTGTTGCCTTAATCTCTTTGACTTTCATGGGAACGTCCCGCATTGCTAACTCCACTGAACGCAATTTGTGGATGTGTTCAAACTCATTGATACTATAAGCAATGATTTCCGACACATGGGTGATTTCTTGTGTTCGTTCTTTCAAATTTTGGTTTGAAATTTTTTGAAGGACTTCAATTGAAACATGATAGACCGAATAATCTGCGACTATCTGTGGGTGCAAATCCTGTGGTAATGCAAGGTCAATGACCACCTTCTTATTCGTTTCACCGTTTAAAAGGCTTTGATAAATTTCAGGCGTGATGATATGCGAATCGGATCCTGTGCAGGTAATGATGACATCAAATCCTTCATTAAAAGAACTTAAAGCCTCTAATGAAAAAGCTAAACCTCCAAGTTCACCGGCCAACTTGACTGCTTTGGAAAGCGTTCTGTTGAAAATAACAAACTTCTTGAATCCGTGTTTTCGCAGAAATCGACTCATGTTGGTGTTGGTGATTCCTGCTCCGATTATCAAAATACGTGCATTTAACGGAATATTTAGGTCACGAAGTTTATGGTATGCCAACGAAACCACTGATACCGGCTTGGTTGCAATACTTGTTTCTGTATACACCCTTTTAGCGGTCTCAATCGTGTGACGCATTACAACACGAATAAAATCGCCCGTCAATCGATTTTTTCTGGATTGCTCAAAAGCATTTCGTACCTGAGTGATTATTTCCCGTTCCCCTATTACCATTGAGTCAATGGATGAAGCAACTGAAAGCAAATGCTCAACTGCATTCAGTTGCTTATGAATTTCGCTTCTTTGAACAAAGAAAGAAAGATCATCATCGGAAAATTCAGGGTATAATGTGGCAAAAAAGTGTGTCAAAAAGTGCGTGTCAACCTGTTTTTCAGAACAAAGAATAAACTCTACCCGATTACAAGTGGAGAGGAACATCAGTTCTTCTATTTCCAGTTTCTGTTTCAGATTCAGAAGTCGTTCGCCTTGTTTTTTTTCGTCAATATGCAATTTACCAACCTCATTGATAGCTAGATTACGATGTGTAAATGCAATGACATTAAAATGATTCAGCACGATCTCTTTCTTTGAGTGACACAAAGTTGACAACAACTTTTTCGTTTATTGTCATAGAATTGTCAGATTTGCTTATTTAGATTGAGTTTACTTTAAATCGTTGTGGGCAATATTAAGAAATCTTAATAGCTTTAACTTATATTTGTTTAGTAAAAAAGGATGCGAAAACACCTTTTGATTTTAATATTATGCCCAAACTCTGTATTGTACCAACGCCTATTGGAAATCTGGAAGACATTACCTTACGGGCTATTCGAATATTAAAACAATGCGATGTGATTTTTGCAGAGGACACCCGTGTAACAAAAAAATTATTGTCGCATTTGGAAATCATCAAAACAGTACTTCCTTTTCATGCACACAATGAACATAAGGCATTGAAATCGACGATAGACCGAATCAAAGAAAATAAACTTTCGGTCTTGGTGTCAGATGCAGGAACTCCCGGTATTTCGGATCCGGGTTTTTTATTAGCTCGTGAATGCGTTAATGAAAATATTACGTTGGAATGTTTGCCGGGACCAACAGCTTTAATACCCGCACTAGTGGCTAGTGGATTTCCCTGTGACCGATTTGTTTTTGAAGGATTTCTTCCTCACAAAAAAGGCAGACAAACACGATTAATAAAACTGGCGGAAGAAGAACGCACCATTATTTTATATGAATCTCCACATCGTTTGGTAAAGTGCCTTGAGCAAATTGTCGCGCTTTTTGGTGAGGATCGTGAAGTTTGCGTGGTTCGTGAGCTAAGCAAAATATTCGAAGAATACCAACGGGGAAAGGTATCCCTCATCAAGAAACACTTTGAACAGCAAGCTCCTAAAGGTGAAATCGTTATTATCATTGCGGGAAAAAATGCCTAGTATTCAATCGGAAGCGTTTTTGCTTGTTAAAAAGGGTAAATCAAATCTCGCTTTTGATCGGAGGCATATCCGAATCAATTCCCCTCAACGCAAGGAAGTGTTAATTGAAACAGAAGCTTTTGGTTTAAACTATGCCGATGTGATGGCGCGACTTGGGTTGTATCGTGACGCCCCTCCACTACCTACTATATTGGGATATGAAGTTGTTGGCCATATCGTTGCTTTGGGTGAAGATGTCAATCGGGAACTATTAGGAAAAAGAGTAGTTGCATTTTGTCGGTTTGGGGGATATTCCCGACATGTAATCTGTAAAAGTGATGCGCTTGCCGAGATTCACGATAGTCCGGCCAATGAGGCCTTAGCATTATGTACACAAGCTGTGACTGCTTTTTACATGAGCGAATATCAATCTTCTATTCACCGAGGAAACAGGGTGTTAATACATGCTGCAGCAGGTGGAGTTGGAAGTATTTTGATTCAACTTGCCAAACAACGAGGCGCGGAAGTATATGCAAAGATTGGAGATGATTCCAAAATGGAACTTGTAACAAAACTGGGGGCAGATCATATTATTAATTATAAATCCGTGAACTATCAACATGAAGTACACTCTCTTTTGCATGGAAATTCATTAGACATAAGCTTTAATCCGGTAGGAGGTTCCACGTTTAAAAAAGACATGAAATTATTGGGAGCAGGCGGTAAAATATTCCTTTACGGCGGATCTGAGTTAAGCGTGGGGCAATGGGGTTTATTATCGCAAGTTAATTTTTTACGTAAAATGGGAATGATTCTTCCTATTGGATTAACAATGAGCTCAAAGAGTGTTTTGGGGATCAACATGCTTAAAATAGCTGATTATCACCCTGAAATTTTAGCGTATTGCCTAAACCAGGTTGTTAAACTGTATTTTGAAGGCAAATTAACTCCTGTTATCGGTGGAAATTTTTCATCTGATGAACTGGCAATGGCTCATGAGGCCTTAGAAAGAGGCAAAACCATTGGAAAATTGAGTGTTTTTTGGGAAAAATGAAACTGAAATTCATCAGTTATGAAGATAAAATGTCTTTATTTTTCAAAGATTATTTCTTCTATTGAAACAAAAATCTAATTACCTTTATCGAAATTAATCTTGGTGTAGTGCTTTTTAGGCGAAATCCATTGAATGAAGTACGGTTGGTTAATACAAAATCACAACGATAGTGGTTCGAAGTTCGATCCTTAGTTTACTTCTAACGAGATAATCACATGTAATTAATGACGAGAAAAGAGCTTATCCAACAGATCCGAATAAAACAATCATTTCTTTGTATAGGTCTGGATACTAACATTGCCCAAATACCATCCTGCTTATTGTCATTAGACGATCCTATTTTTGAGTTCAATAAACAAATCATAGATGCAACTAAGGACTTATGTGTTGCCTACAAGCCAAACTTGGCATTTTATGAATCCCTTGGTCCAAAGGGGTGGGAATCACTTAAAAAAACCATCGATTACATCCCTGATGCTATTTTTTCCATTGCAGATGCAAAAAGAGGGGACATCGGCAACACCAGTAATTTCTACGCCAAAACTTTTTTTGAATACCTGAATTGTGATGCTGTTACCATCTCTCCGTACATGGGAAAAGACAGTGTTTTGCCATTTCTTTCCTATGAAAATAAATGGACTGTTTTATTAGCGTTAACCTCAAATGAGGGGGCAATGGATTTCCAGACTTCCGAATTCGAAGATGGGTCACCTCTTTACAAATCTGTTATTCGTAAAGCAATGGAATGGGACATTCATCAAAATTTGATGTTCGTTGTAGGTGCTACACGTGCTGAAATGATACGAGATATTCGAAACTTAGCACCGGATCACTTTTTCTTGGTGCCGGGGTTTGGCGCCCAGGGAGGGTCGCTTCAAGACGTGGTGAATTACGGCTGGAATGATGATTGTGGTTTACTGATCAATTCATCACGTAGTATAATCTATGCTTCTGATAAAGAAGATTTCGCAGAAAAAGCAAGAAAAGAAGCTCAGAAAATTCAGGCGGAAATGGCAGAAATGCTTCGTTTTAAAGCTTTTTAGTATTATTAGTGCTTATTTTCAATCAATTTTCGAATATCAGCTATCAATTGATTCACTTCTTTGTACGAAGTTCCATCATAATACCCACGAATGCGAAATGATTGATCAATTAAAACAAAATTATTGGTGTGAATGAAATCATTTGCTGCATCGCCCTGATTTGTTACCTCAGCAGGCTTTAATACAAACAAGGATTTTCTCGCAAAATCGTACAATGCTTGCTTTTCTCCCGTTAAAAAGTGCCACATGCGATCATCTGCCCCTACTTTTTTAGCATAACGCTTCAGCTGAGCGACTGTGTCATTCTTTGGGTCCACTGTAAAGCTTAGTAATTCAAGCTGTTTCGTGTTTTGATACGCCTTTTGAATTCGAGCCATTTGACGGTTCATTATTGGACAGATAGATTGACAAGTGGTAAAAAAATATTCTGCCACAACTACCTTTTTTCCAACATTTTTTCTGCAAAACAGTTGATTATTCTGATCTGTAAAGCAAAAGTCACCAACAACATGACCATAACCGACCTGTTGAAGTCCTGTGTCAACCATTGCTTGATTAAGATCTTTAGGATTGATTATCGGCAAAGGCTTATCTTTTGGGGCCATTGTCATATAATACGCGATAGAAACCGCAACGATAAAAACAATTCCAAACCAGACAATCCGTTTCACTGTGCAAAGATAATGCTTAGAAAACAGAAAAATATTCCTGTTAATGGAATGACAAAATTTAATACAAATTTTCTGTTTAATCGTTTGTTTAAACTCTTTCCAATGAGGCTAATATTGCTGTAGCCTCGGGCGTATACTTGATCCATGTTGAGATACCCGGTGTTGGTGAAAAAATCGGGAAGGCTTTTATTGCCATGCGCACAGTGGATCTTCAGAATATGTGATGCGAGCTGTAGGAAGGATTTATCTATCTGAAAATAGGAGTGAGATTAATTCTAAAAAGAAGTTTTGAGTTTGATTTCATCGGATGTTGCTTTTTGTCTGATAATATGATTACCACAAAAAAAAGCAGCCCGAGAGCTGCTTTTGAAATGAATTATTTTTATCTCATGTATAATTCTAAGCGAACATAAGTGCAATTAATAATATCCAACCAACTACATCAATTATTCCTAAAACTAAACCTGCAATAGCAAGTCCTTTGCCTTTTAATTTTTCAGGATTTGAATTAATTCTTTTTAAACCAACAGAACTAAATATAATTGCCAAAACTCCTAGAATTATTCCAAATAAAAACATTCCAACTATCCCTGTTATAAATCCTGAAATAGCCATTCCATTTGATTTCCTTACTGTAGTTTCTTTTTCAATTTCATTTATACCATTTCTCAATTCACTCTTTAAAAAATGATAATTCTTTTTTTCTTTTTTAGATTCAATAGGGATATTTGTGTTTATTATTTTTTGTTCCTTTACTTCTAATTCAATGTTTTGTGTCACACCATCCATCACAGAATTTTTAGGTTCATTCACAGTCAATATTTGACCTGTAGTTTCAGTTATAGATGCAGTTGCATTATTTTCTGAAAATGAATCACTTAATGTGTTAATTTCTGTATTTTTTTGTGTAACTCTAGGTTTTTTCCATTCAACATGATATCCAGAATTGTACAATCTTTTTTCAATCGTACATGATTGAATGATTAATGTTGTAATAAACAATGTGAGGGTTATTTTTGCTGTATTCATTTTTGATTTGTTTAGTTAATATTTCTCCCACAAAAATATCCTTCTATATGTTAATAATTATGCGCAATAATTTCTATTATTGAATTAAAACTTCTATTTTTGAACTATTAAAACAACACAGTCATGATTAGTAATCCTGAAATCAAGATTAAGCAGGTGCGTGAGTTAAAGAATTTTACGCAGGAATACGTTGCTTCGCAGTTGGGTTTGACAACCCGGGCTTACTCCAAAATCGAATCGGGCGAAACACAACTCACCATCAATCGGCTCAATGAAATCAGTAAAATATTAGAAGTGGATCCGGTTGAAGTGCTCGGTTTTGATGATAAACAGGTGTTCAACAATTGCAAACAAGAAGGAAACTTTGGGAATTTCGGAACATATAATGCCATGTCTGAAAAGCTAATTTTGCAATACGAGAAAACCATTCAGATACTTGAGGATGAGGTTACCTTGCTCAAAAGTTTGTTAAGGTAAGAACTATTTATTCCTGTTTGGTTTTTCAGGACAAAGAGGCGTTCATTTGATTTCTTATGCTTGGTGTTGCATCAATCTGGCAACATATTTTCCGATGATATCAAACTCCAAATTAACCGAATCTGAAACTTTCAGTGCGTGAAAATTGGTGTGTTGGTATGTGTAAGGTATAATACATACTGAGAACTGTTTTTCTTGAGAATCTACGACTGTTAGACTGGTGCCATTAACTGTAATTGATCCTTTTTCTACCGTTACCATTTTCGTTTCATAACGAAATGTATATTTCCAACTCCCCGAAAAATCTTCAATCGAAATACAAGTTGCTGTTGCATCTACATGGCCTTGAACAAGATGTCCGTCTAATCGACCATTTAACTGCATGCAACGTTCCAAATTTACTTTCGTGCCAACCTTCCAGTGATTCAAGCAAGTCTTATTCAGCGTTTCTTGGATAGCTGTAACTTGATACGTCATTCCATCGATAGAGACCACTGTCAGGCAACAGCCATCATGAGCAATACTCTGATCAATTTTAAGCTCCTGTGCAAACGGTGCCTCAATCATAAAATGAAGATTTGTTCCTTCTTTTTGGATGGTCCTGACCTCCCCTGTACACTCAACGATTCCGGTAAACATACTTTGATTTTATTTAGTAATTAATGTGCATCCAACCAATTCTTTCCTGCTTCAACCTGAACATCAAGAGGAACACCGATATCTACAGCATGTTCCATCGCTGTTTTTACAAGTTCCTTCATGGTATCTACTTCATTTTCTATGACATCAAATACAAGTTCATCATGAACTTGCAAAATCATTTTAGACCTTAACTTGCTTTTTTCGATTTCTCGGTGAATTCGAATCATGGCCAGTTTAATAATATCTGCCGCGGAGCCTTGAATGGGGGCATTGACGGCATTTCGCTCTGCAAAACCGCGAACAATGGCATTGGCAGAATTAATGTCCGGTAAATACCGTCTCCGCTTCATGATAGTTTCAACATACCCTTGCTCTCGTGCTTCAATAACCACTTTTTCCATGTATGATTTCAAAGCTGAAAACTGCTCAAAATAACTGTCAATAATGTTCTTAGCTTCTGTTCTACTGATGCCTAAACTTTGTGACAAGCCAAAAGCAGATTGACCATAAATGATTCCAAAATTAACCGCCTTGGCAGCGCTTCGCTGCTCCCGACTCACCTCATCCATTGGTACATGGAAAACTTTTGATGCTGTCGCGGTGTGAATATCTTCCTGCCTGCGAAAGGACTCCAACATGTGTTTATCCTGGCTCAATGCTGCTATGATGCGTAACTCTATTTGTGAGTAGTCAGCTGCCAATAAAACATGATTTGAATCTCTTGCTATAAATGCTTTTCGAATTTCTCTTCCTTTTTCGGTTTTAATTGGTATGTTCTGCAGATTGGGGTTATTTGAACTCAAACGTCCCGTTGCAGTAACTGTCTGCATAAAATTGGTGTGAATTCGTCCATCAACTCTGTCGGTCATCGTTGGCAAGGGATCAACATACGTGCTTTTCAGTTTTCTCAATTGGCGGTACTCCAAAATCATTGGAATGATTGGATGATCGTATTGGTGTTTTAACAAGATGTCCTCAGAAGTGGCATATTGTCCTGTTTTAGTCTTTTTAGCCTTAGAAGTGATTTTTAACACATCAAATAAGACATCTCCCAGCTGCTTTGGTGAGTCAACGTTAAATGGTGTTCCGGCGGCGACTTTGATTGACTCCTCAAGGCTTGAAAGGGTTGTTTCAAGCTGCTTTGAATACGCTATTAAATTTTCAATATCAATACATACACCCTCTTCTTCCATATCTTTAAGCACTCGAACCAGTGGCATCTCCATGTCGTAGAACAATGCCTTTAAGTGTACTTTTTGGAGTTCCGGCTCGAACAGTTGTTTCAGCTGAAAAGTAACATCAGCATCTTCGCAGGCGTAATCTGACACTTCTTCAGGAGAAAGATCGCGCATATTGGCTTGTCCTTTTCCTTTCTTACCCAACAACGATTCGATTGAAATGGGTTGATAATTCAGATAAAAAGTAGACAAAAAATCCATGCTTTGCTTCGATTCTGGATTAATCAAATAATGAGCAATCATGGTGTCAAAAATGGGATCGGCCAATTCAATTCCATAACGATTCAAGACTTTCCAATCATATTTAATGTTATGGGCAATTTTTTCTATATTCTGCGATTCGAAAAAAAACTTAAATTCTTCTACGATTGATTTTGCATCATTAAAATCTGGTGGAATCGCAACATAAAACGCTTCTCTTGCTTTCCAGGAAAAGGACATTCCCACTAAATCGGCATGTAAAGCATCCAAATCAGTTGTTTCAGTATCAAAACAAACCTGTTTTTGTTTAAGCATTAAGTCCAACAACTCTTTGCGCTCTTCAGGCTTGGTAATCAGATGATAACTAGGCTTTTCGCTTACAATGGTTTTATACTGAGCCGTAGGGATTGGATCATGCTCTACCAGCATACTTTGAACACCAAACAGATCGAGCTGACCGGTATCTTTCGATGGAGGGATTTTGGCCGTTACAACTATTTCTTCGCCTAAAATTCTTCTGGACAAAGCACGAAACTCGAGATCCGTGAAAACTTCCTTGACTTTTTCTGAATCAACATCACAGAGTATGAGCGCCTCATCATCAAATTCTACATCAAGATCCGTTTTGATCGTAGCTAAATTTTTAGAGGTTCGACCTAAATCTGCAAACTCAATGACATTCTCACGCATTTTGCCCTTCAACTCATCAGCATGTTCAATAATTGACTCCAAAGATCCATACTTTTGTATCAACATTTTGGCTGTCTTCTCTCCGATACCGGGAATACCGGGAATGTTATCGGAGGAATCTCCCCACAAACCTAAAATGTCAATAACCTGTAATGGATTCTCTACTTCAAATTTTTCACAAATCTCTTTTACACCCAAGATTTCAGGTGGATTTCCTCCTCTTCCCGGCTTATAAATGTATGTGTTTTGCGTTACCAATTGACTATAATCCTTGTCGGGAGTCATCATGTATGTTGTGTACCCCTTTTTTTCGGCAATTTTTGCAAGTGTTCCGATCACATCATCTGCCTCGTGACCGTCAACTTCCAACAAGGGAATATTAAATGCCTGAACAATTCGTTTGATGGGTAGAATCATCGATCGGATATCTTCAGGCATCTCCTCACGATGGGCTTTGTATTGTTCGAATTCGGCTTGTCGATGGACAGCTCCTCCTGGCGGATCAAAAACGACAGCAATATGCGTAGGCTTTTCATTTTTAATCACATCAATCAACACATTAGTAAACCCAAATGCAGCAGAGGTATTTTGCCCGCCGGAATTGATTCGAGGATTCTTTGCAAAGGCAAAATAAGCTCTATAAATCAGCGCATAAGCGTCTAACAAAAATAATTTTTTATCGATTTGTTTTGATAACATGCCCACGAATTGAAGATTGGAACAAAGCTACCCTATTTTTCGTTATTCCTCCTATTGATTCAAGATTTCAAGTACTTTTTTGACATCTTCAGGGACATCTATGTTTGGTGTTTCAATTGTTGTTTGAACAATGTGTATGGAAAACCCGTGATACAACCAACGGAGTTGCTCAAGAGATTCTGTTTGCTCAAGAATGGTTGGCTTTAAATTGGTTAATTGTTGAAGAACTTCTGAACGGTAGGCATATAGTCCAATATGCCGCATAAAAGGGTAATCTGAGGCGGAGGAAGATTGTGCATAATCGGTATTTGGAATGGGGCTTCGACTAAAATACAATGCCTGATTGTTTTTATCGACAACAACTTTGATTCTGTTTGGATTCAATCGGTCTTCTTGACTTACAGAACAAATTCCCAAGGATGCTATGCTGACTTCACGAGAAGAAAACGCTCCTATCAATTGATCCAACTGTCGGTAATCTACCAACGGTTCATCTCCCTGAATATTAACGACAACATCATGTTGGCTAACTTGTCGAGCCACAGCAGCACAACGATCTGTTCCACTCGGGAGATGTTTGTCTGTCATGACTGCTTCTCCTCCAAAACGAATCACCTCTTCAATAATTCTATGATCATCCGTAGCCACAATGAGTCGGGATAGTTTTTTTGAACGCGAAGCTCCTTCATAAACCCTTTGAATCATTGTTTTTCCATTCAAAAGTATCAATGGTTTTCCGGGAAAACGGGACGAATCATAGCGAGCAGGTATAATTCCAAGTACATTCATTAGATTTTCAATAAAAATTGCAGCTGAAAATTTCTTGGGGCTTGAATATCCCCCGGTCGAGTAGTATATTCAGTATTAAATACATTGTTTACCATAAAACTCACCCGATAATTATCCATTGCAGGAAATGCGAAGCGAAAATCGAAAACCAATGCACCTCTTTTGAACCTCTCTCGATATTGACGTAAACCCGGTAAAATATAGATTTCAGACGTTAAACTTGGGTCTAAATCCTCCATAAAAACGCGGTCAATATTTACCATATTACTATTGTAACGGGCAGAAAATCCAATGCTCATGTTTTTATACGTAAACTCCACATCGGCCTTAGCAAGATGTCGAAAACGGTATTTCAACATTCGACTGGAAGAATCAGACATGTAGGATAAATAAATCGGATTGGTGTTGAGTGAAATAGGATTCATAAATGTATAACCTAATAAAGACACAATCCTTACTTTTCCTATATTTCCACTACTATTAAAAGACATTTCAATACCTGTTATTCGAGCCTTTTCTGCATTTTGAGCTTGAAACCCGATGTATTTTTTTAGATTTTGGGCGGTCAACTCGACAGAATCAGGTTTATATAAGCCAAAAGTGAATTCCATCATATTATCATACTGATTTATAAAAGCTGCCAAATCCAAAAAACCTTGCCAATCTCCGATCTTTACCCCTTGCTTGAAACCAATCTCTGAAGCCCAGCCAATTTCCGGTTTAAGCTGCGGATTTGGAAAAACATTCAACGAACCAACGCTGGATTGTGTGAAACGTTCGGCAACAGAAGGATACCGAATTCCTTGACCAATTGATGCTCTCAGATGGGTATATTTGAATAGCTGATAATGAGCTGCTACACGAAGAATGGGATAGACCGGTAACTTTAGCTTACTGGTATCTTTCAATAAATAAAAATCAGAATCTCCTTTCTTTCCGTCCATTATAAAATGTTCTATTCGGATTCCTGTCGCAATATCTAATTTATTTATTTTTTGTTCATATTGACAGTAAGCAGAGGCATTATTTGAATGGTGATCTCCAAATAAATTAGAAAAAACGGTGTTAAAGCTGTTTGATGCTCCTGAGGTAATAGTTATTTTATCCGATAATTTTCGCTGAAATTGATATTCGGAAAAATATATTGTGGCACCATTACTTTGAGTGTTATTAGTAATATTGTTATTGTCGGCAAAATAAATTCGATTTTTCAATGCATGTTTATTATTATGCTTATCCGTATATTTTAAATAAGGATCTAAAAACAACCGTTGTCCATAATTATAGGTTAATGTCGATTCAGCCTTGCTGGTATCTGCTCCACCACTTGGCACATAACCGTTTGTGTCACTTTGCCAAATCAAAAAATTACCTGTTTTTTGCAATTGGTAGTTATAGCCTATACCAGCTTTCAGGCGACTTTTTTCGGAAAAACGAAAAAACAGAGAACCACTTAACCTGCCACGAAGCTCCATTTCTCCCTGCCGATATCCTTCATTTCTAAAAAAAGCGAAAGAGGTTGTATATCCTACTTTTTGTAGCTTTTTTCCGGTATAAAACTCTATTAATTGATTCATTGGCGAAGTGGACCACCATTTCAATTCTGAACGCTTGGGATTATCGTATATACCTGTTTGAATTTTCACCTTGGTTTCTCGAATAAAATCTGGTTCTTTTTCGGTCAGAGAAATGACACCATTTAACGCCCCACTTCCATATAGGACAGACGCTGCTCCTTTCATTATTTCTATTTGAGAAGCATGCTCCATTGGGATAGCGTTCCATTGGGTATCTCCTGCATATCCTGATAGTAAGGGCATTCCATTCCATAAAAGCAGAACTCTACTCCCTGTTCCATACGCAAAACCGGATCCCCCACGAATGCTTACCTGTCCGTCCATAGTGTAAACGCCCGGACTTTGATCTACCGCTTGTTCAAGATCTGTAAATCCCTTGTTGTCAATCAGAGATGGTTTGATAATTTCCATTGAGACAGGAACATCTTGGACTCTTTGGGCACGCCGTCCGGCAGAAATAACAATTGTTGATATTTCCTTCGTGGCAGGTTTCAAATAAATCTCAAATTGATGCTTCGATGCTATCTCGATGGTATCATTTTCAAAAGTGGGATATGATGCAATGATTATAAACGGAAAAATAGTTGTATCGAAGAGCGCCTCCCCATTTATATCCGTTATTTTTTTTTCTCCGCTTGATGCTACCATTTTAACTCCTATTAATGGTTCTTTTGTCACAGAGCTATAAACAATTCCCTTTATTTGTGAAAAAACCATTCCGGGTACTAACAACAATAACAACAAGTTGATTTTCATAGTATGAATTAGTTCCTAAGCGATTAGCGGAAGCCTAAAATACCAATAAATTTTATATGCTGCTGGTAATATTATCGTTGCAGTTTCAATACTTGTTGACGAGAAATCATTTTGCCGAGAGGAGTTCGTGCAGTCAGAAAATATATAAGTATGCCGGAATCAAGTGTTTTACCGCTGAAATCGATTCCATCCCAGTTAAAAAGTGGATCATTAGTTTGATACACTACCCGATTGTTTTGATCTAAAAAAACGATACTAAAATCATTCAATCCTTTGGAATCAATTAATAAAAAATCATTAATACCGTCTCCATTTGGCGTGAAAACGTTCGGTAATTCGCCCAAGTAATAATCATCTAACACTTCCTCCGTAAATTCGGATTCTTCTATTTCCTCATTTTTTATACGCGTTGGTTTTACTTCTTGTTCGGCACTTTGATCTATTTCTTTTGAAAGTGGCTTGATGGGAAGCTGCGGTTCTATTAATTCATTAGCAGGTTTAGCAAATTCTGTCTGTTTCGTTTCTTCCTGTAAGGGCTCTATTTCCCTCATATACCTCGTACGACCGAACTTTTTAACAGAAAAATCATTAACCTGACTATCCTTTTCTTCTATTAAAATTGGAAGAGAATGATGCGGTGGTGAATAAACCTGTGGTTTTTGTTTTGGATTTATTTTATTTGAATCCGTCTCTTCTTTGAATAGAAAGAATATTGTAGAAACAATCGAAGTAATTGCAATGCCCACGAAAATTTTAATAAACACAGAAGAATCTATTTTTGGGGGCCGAACACCATAAGAAAGTTTGGTCAAATGAGAGGAAACAGAAGACCAAAGATCAGGGCGAACTTCTGCTTCATAACCTTCAAAGAATTCTTTGAAAAAATCACTCAATTGATCTTTTTCCACTCTATTTTTTCTTTTCTATTCTTAATCTTAAATATTCTCTTGCTCTCAAATATTGAGATTTAGAAGTGTTTTCAGACACTCCAAGTGTGTCCGCGATCTCTTTATGAGAATAACCCTCTATGGCAAACATGTTGAAAACTATTCGATAACCTTCAGGCATTGATTGTATCAATTTTAACAAATCTGCTGCCATCAGCTTCTCGAGAGTTAAATCATGATGTTGATATAATGCTGTATTAACAAGAATATCATTTTCCAAAACAAGTTTGTTCTTTTTTCGAATATGATCCAACGCTGTATTAACCATAATTTTTCGTATCCAACCCTCTAAAGAACCCTCATTTTTATATTTCGGCAAATTTGTAAAGACTTTAATAAATCCATCTTGAAGAACATCTTCTGCTTGATCAATCTGTTTGGTATAGCGTAAACAAACGCCCAACATTTTGCGTGAAAATTTATCAAAAAGTGCTTTCTGTGCTTGTTTATTTCCTTTAACACAACTGTTTACCAATGATAAATCATCCATACATTCCCACGAAATAAGACGGCTTTTTTATTTAATAAGTTGCAAGCCTGATAAAAGTATAGACAAAAATGGTATTTTTAGAAAACAATGAGACAAAGACTACTTTATTCTTTTAGTTTATCCTTTTCTTTTTTGTGCTCAATATTGTTGTATGGAAAAAATACACCTATCTATGAGGGTTTATGGAAAGGAGTATTGCAACTCAAACAGAACATCTCTTTACCGTTTAATTTTGAAGTAAGAAAAATAGACAGCAGTTACGTCTTTTCTATTCACAATGCAAGTGAAAGAATAATCTTAGTAAACATAAAAACAAGTAAAGATTCCTTTATTTTGGAGTTTCCCTCTTTCAACTCAAGTTTGTTCTTAAAAATCATTTCTAAAAAACAATTGACCGGTTACTGGCTTAACCTAAATAAAGGAAGTGATTATAGAATTCCTTGTACTGTAAATTATGGATATCAAAATCGTTTTTCAGCAAATCACCTTTTCTTTAATCATAAAAAACCTATCATTATTGAGGGGAAATGGGAAACGATTTTTTCTCTCCATGAAAAAGATGAATATCAGGCCATCGGCTTGTTTCAACAAAAAGGAAACGAATTGTCAGGTACTTTTCTCACAGAAACGGGAGATTACCGTTTTTTAGGGGGTAATGTAGCTAAAGATAGTATATACCTTTCTTCATTTGATGGATCACATGCCTTTCTCTTTCAAGGAAAGATAATTAATGGAGAAATAAACGGTGTGTTTTATAGTGGCAAACATTGGGAAACCAGCTGGTTTGGAAAAAGAAATAAGGATTTCGAATTAAAAAATGCCGATTCAATCACTTTTATGAAAAACAATGAGCCTTTTCATTTTGACTTTAATGATTTGAATGGAAATTCGTACACATTTCCTAATGATCAAATGAAAAACAAAGTTTTAATAATTCAACTCATGGGAACGTGGTGTCCCAATTGTTTAGACGAAAGCTATTTATTAAATGAGTTTTATAATAAATATCATGATTCCGGACTTGAAATTATATCCATTTGTTTTGAAATAGGTAAAACAGAAAAGGAATACATTCAAAGTATTCAACGATTTAAAGAACGAAAGCAATTTCCTTTTCTGTTTTTAGTAGGGGGAGAAGCGAATAAACAAAGTGCTTCAGGAAAATTAAATCAAATCAATGAAATCAGTGCTTTTCCAACAACTATTTTTATAGATAAAAAGGGGAACGTAGCAAAAATTCACACTGGTTTTAATGGACCGGGAACAGGAGAAAATTACCTAATATTTAAAGATGATATTGATCTTTTTATCAAAAAACTCTTGTTAAATTAACTACAAGGAATTTTTTTTATTCTATTTAAATGTCTCCCCCCTTCAAAAGAAGTAGATAAAAAAAAAGAAATGATTTCTATAGCTTCATCAAGTGTTATAAAACGAGCAGGAAGAGCAATAATGTTAGCATCATTATGCTGTCTGGCCAATATAGCGGTCTCTTTATTCCAACACAAAGCACTTCGAATACCCTGATGTTTGTTAGCTGTCATATTGATACCATTTCCGGATCCACAGATTAATATCCCAAACATACCTGGATTCTTTTCTACCAATTCAGCTACAGGATGAGCAACATCTGAATAATCAGTGCTTTCTTCTGAATAACAACCGAAATCTTTGGTTTCATAACCCTTCTCGATTAAATATGAAATCAAGTTTTTTTTTAATTGAAATCCTGCGTGATCTGATCCTATAGGTATTGGTTGGTGATACATTGTTTTCTTTTTTACAAAGTTAAAGGGAATGAACAATCTAACTTATTTTTAAACAAATAATGAATATTGAAAAACACAATGTATTGTGATTCAATTTACTTCAATTAATTTTTTTAAGAATAAAACTGTATTTTTAGTTAATATCGTTTCATATCTTTTTAAAAAATGTCCATTGTCAATTCAAAAAATAAGGTAAGCAGAATGTTTTTATAAAAAGCAAAGCTCTTTTAGACATTTTTTGATGTTTTTTTCAAGCTACTTAGTAACAAATTAAACCTTAAAACAACCCTTTTTTTTCAACAACTTGGTTTATTAACAATTTTGTTAATAAGAGATAAATCATTAAAAATAAAATAGTTGTTTTTTATTTTATGTTAATAATATCCTTGCTTTTTTTAATATTGAAAAAAGCAAGTTTTACTTAAACTAAAAATCAACATTTGAACAAACTAAATAAAATAAAATAAATTTTTATTTAAATAAATCTTTATTTTTTTATTTATAAATGAATTAGCTTTTGGTCTTTTTTTCTTCTGATTCGAATATTGCTAATTTTGATACACCTTGAATGCCTTTCAAATAAATGAAAACGTTTGTTAATAGTAATACATGACTAATATCATTTCTGTCAAACCACTGAAATAAATTGATTTTAAATAATTGTACAAATACATTTGGGAACATGACTATAATACTAATCCAGAAATATTTAAACGAATAACCATATTTTTTTTGGTATGAAACACCTAATAAACCAAGGCATAAGATTAAACCAATGAAAGTATTTATTGCTGGTATTATCAAACCTCTGGATGGGTCTGATATTAATTCTACTTTGAATATCACCCATGTTTGTAACATAAAAAATAGAATCAATTTGCTAATTGATAGTATTTTCATTCGATTGCTAAAGGCAACATTTGAATGAACAGCTAACATTGCTAATTCTATCATGGATACTGCAAATAAACCAATATACCAAGATAAATATTTACCATTTAATCCCCAATAGTTATAAAGCAGATGCCCGAAGCCACCGGAAAAAAAACTAAAACCAAATAAAATAAAAAAGCATCTCCAGAAAAAAAAGAAACCATGTTTAAACTTTATTTTAGATACAATTACATATGCATAAACACAAGCAGCAGTAATCATAATGTCTCCAATGAAAGTGATAGGTTCCACTAAATGGAGATTCACACATTCTAATTCTATTTTCGGATAATCTTTACCTATCAACATTACTTATTGGCTTCTTCGAATTTATGAATGTTTTTAATAATTATTTTTTCAACGATTGAGGGAACAACAGCTTGTAAAATAGCTGTTAATTTTCCTACAGGAGTCAATATTGAAATAAATGTTCTTTTATTAATATTTTTTAAAACTGCATCGGCAACTTGTTTGGTTGTTTGAACTTTTCGTTCATTTCTGGAAAGTAGAACTTGTGAAGTTCCATCAGCAGCGATAGCTTCTTTATTTTCTTCTATTTCTGTAACTCCCACATAGATCAATCCAATGTGAACATCATTCTTATTCTCCTCTAATCGGATGGATTCTGCAACGGCTCTCAATGCCATTTTAGATGAACAGTAAGGAGCTAATCCGGGGAGACCTCTTATTCCTGCTACACTAGAAATGAAAATAATACTTCCTTTTTTGTTACGAATATGTTTTAAAGCAGGAATAGTAGGATAGATTGCACCCAATAGATTGCTTTCATATATTTTTTTGAAAACCTCGGGGTGTAATTGTGAAACATTTCCACGACTGGATATTCCCACGTTATTTATTAAAAAATCTAATCTACCATAAGCTTTTATAGTATTTTCAATCAATAAGTTCGAACCCTCAATCGTGGAAACATCAGCACAAACAGAAATACATTGTTTATGAATTTTTTGAATTTCCTGTTCTGCTTGGTATAATCGCTCCTTATTTCGTCCATTTAATACGACAATAGCTCCATTTTTTGCCAATTCTGTGGCAATTGCTTTACCAATGCCCCTGCTTGATCCGGTTATTACAGCAACTTTGTCACTGAAATTACCTACTTTTTTTCTTTCCAATGGATATAATATATTTCAGGATGATGTTTTAATGCACTTAAACTGTTTGTCCAAGCTAACGCAACGTGAACTAAAAAAGCAATCCAAATAGTTCCTGAATATAAGGTTAAAATACACAGCACTAATCCCAGCGGAATTGCTCCCAATGTTTCTGATAATCCTTTTGGAATGTGTGTGGCGGAATATAATGCTATATTTATCGCTATGGCTGGCCATATACCAACACTTTTTATTAGAGGAAATAATAAAATACCACGAAATAATAATTCATAACCAAATAAATAGAGAAACCAACCAAGCAGGTTTATATAAAATATTTTCCTCGTCCACCTTTTGGCTTTGATTTGGGGATAGTTAATAAGATTTTGAGGTTTTCGAGCAGAATAATAAGCCATGGGAACCACTATAAAACTCAAAATAAATATCCATATAATTGAAAAAATGGTCGTTTCAGGAATGATTGTTAACCCATAATCAGATAAGTTAGTTTTTTTAAATAAGAGTAAACAACTGGCAAAAGGAATGAGTCCCATGAAGAAAAAACCAACTATTTTGGTAAAAAAAACATACTTCATACATGCATCGTCAAAATTAAATCGATCGAAAAAAAGCGATTTAATTTTAGGAGATATTGATATAAACCAATATGTTACAAAAAAGACAAGTGTCAATAAAATAGGTAATACAGATTGGGTATACTGTTGATTCCACCCAAAATTAACATCAATTAATAGGATCATTTTTTATTATTGAAAATAACCATTCTCATCGTACCACGTTATACATTCTTCAATGGCTATCTCAATAGGAGTTTGTGGCATCTGTAGTTCGTGTTGTGCTTTTAATGAAGAATAGTATTGATTGATTTTAGCCATTTTAGCCATGGTAAAACTTAAATTAGGAGATTTTTTAAACACTCTTGCGTAAATAGAATTAATAAAACCAACAAGTAATACCAATCCAGAAGGAGCTTTTATCAAGGTGAATTTTTTGTTTTTAATGGTGTATATTTTTCTAAAAAAGTCTTTGAATGATAAGTTTTCATTGCCAGCAATATAACATTCACCAGCTTTTCCAAGTTTTATGGCATTGACAATGGCAACTGCTACATCACGTGAATAAACAAAGTTTTTACCACCTGCTGAATAAAATGGAATTTTACCCTGTGCTACTTCTAAAATCATTTTGCCTGATGATGGCCCAGAATCAAAAGGACCTATCATAAAAGTTGGATTAATAATAACAATTGGAAAATTAGTACTTTGGTGAAATTGAAGTAATTTTTGTTGTGCAAGATACTTACTGTTAATATAATCCATTTGATATTTCCAACCATCAAAGTTACTTTTTTCATTACCGGGGTTCTTAGCTGTACCATGGTTAAATGAATTTGCTGACCCAATATGGATCAATTTTTTTACACCAACCTTTTCAGCAGACTCCATTACGTTAATAGCCCCTTGAAAATTAACTTGCATTACTTTTTCAGAAGTTCTGGGCCAAACGCTTGTTAATGCGGCAATATTCACTACAAAATCACAGCCACTCATGACCTCTTTTAATTTAGAAGAGTCTAATATATCTCCAGTAACAATTTCGATATCAATATTTTCTAGAACATTTGTTTTTCTGTTTGGAAGTATAAATGCCCTTACCTGATATTGTTGCTTGATGAGTTCTCTGCACACGCTTGCTCCTAACATTCCGTCTGCTCCGGTTACCAGTACACGACCGTTTTCACTCATCTGCTCTTTTTTAAACAGACAAAAGTAGAAACAAAAATTAAAATACGAGAGTTTACTTATTATACAGTCTATGCTCTTGTTATCTTTATAGTAATTTTAAATATAAGGTGAATCATTCTGAAATATTCATGCGTCGCTGCATAGACTTAGCTCGTTTAGGTGGTGTTAATGTTGCACCAAACCCGATGGTTGGTGCTATTATTGTTTATGATAACCAAATTATTGGAGAAGGATATCATGTTTTTTTTGGTGGATTCCACGCGGAAGTTAATGCCATTAATTCTGTTAAAAACAAAGAATTATTAAAGGAATCGACACTTTATGTGTCCCTCGAACCTTGCTCTCATCATGGTAAAACTCCACCATGTGTTGATATAATTTTGGAGTACGGAATAAAAAATGTAATAATTGGATGTGTGGATTCTCATTCCAAAGTCAGTGGAAAAGGAATAAGTAAATTGAAAGAATCTGGAGTTAATGTGACTGTTGGTGTTTTAGAACAAGCATGTAGAGAATTAAACAAACGCTTTTTTACTTTTCACGAACGCAAAAGACCCTATGTGATTTTAAAGTGGGCGCAGTCTAAAGATGGATTTTTAGATAGATCAAGATTACCGAACGAAAAGGGTATCAGGTGGGTTTCTTGTCCTGAAACACGTGCATTAGTTCATAAATGGAGATCAGAGGAAAGCGCCATTTTGGTAGGTAGAAAAACAGTTCAAAACGATAATCCATCACTCACTGTACGTGATTTTTATGGAAAAAATCCTACTAGAATTATTATTGACAGTCAGTTACAGTTAACAGATGAACTGAATATTTTTTCTGAAGATGCCAATACGATTATTTTTAACAGGAAAAAAGATGCAAAGGAAGGAAATGTTGAATGGGTGAAGATTCCGGAAGCTAACACATCCCACATATTGAGTGAATTATACCAACGTAATATACTTTCTGTTTTTGTAGAAGGTGGAAGCAGAACCTTGCAATACTTCATTTTTGACCATGTTTGGGATGAGGCCAGAATCATTGTAGGAAATGTCAATTTCAAGGAAGGAACAAAGGCACCCATTATTAACAAAACACCAACTTTTTCTTATGATTTTGCTTCTGATACTTTGTATCACTTTTTTAGAAAATAAGCATGTAAATAAAAAATCCCGATATCATTAAGATACCGGGATCAAAGAAAATACTTGTTACTGATTAAGCTTCCTCTTCTTCCTCATCGTCGTCATCTGATGGTTTAACGGCTCCACGGGCCATTTTAACCGAAACAACAACAGCATTTGCAGGATCTAAGAAGCTTACTCCCGGAATCTCTATTGATTTAACTCGTACAGAGTGACCAATTTTCAATTTGGTAATATCAATAACGATTGCTTCAGGAAGATCTTGAGGAAGACCGATGCAATTTAATGTTCTGAACACTTGCATTAGCTTACCTCCTGCCATCACACCTCGTGATGAACCGGTTAAACGAACAGGTAAACCTACTTTAACAGGTTTTGTTGAGCTCAATTCTAAAAAGTCAACATGCATAATGGTGTCTTTGATTGGGTGCTGTTGAAGCTCACGAATGATGCCATTTGCTTTCTTTCCATCGATGTCAAGTGCAACCTGATATACATCAGGAGAAAAAACAATTTTCTCGATGTCGTTTTTCTTTACTGCAAAGTGAGTTTGCTCACCTTGACCGTAAAGCACACAAGGAACCATGCCTGCATTTCTGACTGCTGCTGCGTCCTTTTTCCCTACGTTCGTTCTAACCGAACCGCTCAATTGTGCTGTTTTCATTGTTTATGTATTTATGAGATTATAAAATGCGAACTAATAGATTGATTGTTAATCATGCGACGAATAACGTCAGCAAATAAGTGAGAAACCGATAAAACACGAACTTTTTCACATGATTGTTTTAATGGAATGGTATCTGTAACATAAAGCTCAGTTAATTTTGAATTATTGATGCGTTCTATCGCAGGTCCTGATAACAGAGCGTGTGTGCAGAAAGCCCGAACACTTTTTGCTCCCTTTTCCATGAAAAGATCAGCGGCTTTTGTAAGAGTTCCCGCTGTATCACACATGTCGTCAATCAGCACCACGTCCTTTCCTTCAACTTCACCAATAACAGTCATTTCAGCGATTTCATTGGCTTTTTTTCGTTGCTTATGGCAAACAGCTAATCCGGTATTTAATCTTTTTGCATACGAATTTGCTCTTTTTGTTCCTCCCGCATCTGGGGCAGCCATGATCAGATTTCCGGTATCTAGTTTTTCTATCTCAGGAAAGAAAATAGTCGAAGCATATAAGTGATCTACAGGCACTTCAAAGAAACCCTGTATTTGATCGGCGTGTAAGTCCATTGTCATGATTCTGTCAACACCGGCCGCCATCAACATATTAGCTACTAATTTTGCTCCAATAGCCACACGGGGTTTGTCTTTTCTGTCTTGTCGCGCAAACCCAAAGTATGGAATCACGGCAATTATTTTTCTGGCAGAGGCCCTTTTGGCCGCATCAATCATTAAAAGCAACTCAAACAGATTGTCTGTAGGTGCCATGGTTGATTGAACGATAAAAACATCTTGACCCCGAACAGTTTCTTCAAAAGAAGGCTGAAACTCCCCGTCACTGAATTCCATAACATTGACATCACCAAGGCTAACCCCATAGTTATCAGCAATTAACTCTGCTAAATGGCAGGACGATCTACCGGCAAAAATTTTGACACCAATGGACATAAATGACCGTTTGAGGGTGCAAAGGTAATGATTTTCTAGTTATGATTTTAATAGATTGAATTTCAATCAGGTTATAGGATACAAATACAATTCAAAAAGTTTTACCTTGAATTATAAGTTATGAATTAAAACCCTTGAAATTTCAAGGGTTTTATCTTTTGAAGAAGAGGTCTCGAGCGGATTCGAACCGCTGTAGACGGTTTTGCAGACCGGTGCCTAGCCGCTCGGCCACGAGACCATCAACAAGTGGGTAACAAATGTAATAAAAAAAACAGAAAAAAGGAGCTTTTATACTTGTACTTGAATATGTATCTAAAATAAATGTCCTTCTCTAGTCAAAAATAAAGAATTAAGGATGAAAAAAGCGAAAAACAGCTTGTTTATCTCCTGAAAAAGCCTGAACGATAATGCCCCCACTATAAGTGTTCATATTCAACTCGTTATATGCTTCTCCTAATATTTTCCCGGTCCAATCCATGACTTTAAAATAACAGTTATTCCCTAGTTCGCAACAAAGGACATTTCCTTTGTTGCTTAGCCAAGCGGGCAAGATAAATTCATTTATCCCAGAAGTGCTAATAATAAATTCATAAGAAATGGTTTGAAATTCAGATCTGTTCTTTGGATTAAAAATGTCGAAATAAACAATGCCATGCCCCGGCCTGTTGTTAAACATGGCCCCTATGATCAACTTTTGAGGTAAATCAACTAAAGGATGTAACACAAAATCAGCACTGTCCAAGTCGCTCAACGGAGAAACATTTGTGTTTTGATCATCAAAATTAATAACCCATTCATTTAGAATATTGGTGAAATGCGCTACCCATCTCAACGTTGTATCAACACCAACATCGTTGGTTATTTCAATATACCAATGCGCAGGACTCTGATTAGTCGTCTTTATCAATACAGCGCTAGTATCTGACACATGAAATATTTGTGCATTCACAAAGCTTACCATGAAAATACTAAGGATGGTAATTCTTGTTTTCATATTATCCTGTTTAATGGGTTTTAACGAAGCTTTTATTTCGAATGGTGTTGTTCAATGATGATGCATACATTATCGACATCACCATTGATAGGGGGAGAAATTTTAGTTATTCGTACACGAGCCAATTCAATGGTATCAAATTCTGTAAGTAGTCTTTTCATGATTCGCTGACCGACATGTTCTATAAGTTTTGATCGAATCTTCATTTCTTCAACAACTATTTTATTGATTACCACATAGTCGATAGTTTTGGATAAATCATCACTTTCTGCCGCCTCTGAGAAGTCCGTATTTAACATAATGTCAACAGTATAGTTTCCCCCAATTTTTTCTTCTTCGGGCAGACATCCGTGAAAGGCATAAATTTTAATTCCATTTACTTCGATGGTGTGCTTCATTCTTCGTTGAATTGCTTTGAAATACGCTCTAATCCTATATTCATGCGTGATATACACTCGTCCTTTCCTAAAAATGAGGCTATTTCAAACATGCTTGGTCCCATTCCTCTTCCGGTAACTAATAGTCTAAAATTGGGTAAAACATTTCCAATTCCTAGATTTTTTTCTTCTAGAAATATTTTGAAACTCGATTCTATATGTTCGTGGTCAAATGGTGTAACCTCGGACAAATTTTGCATCCATTCTTTCATTAATGTATGTGTGTCTGACTTCCACTTTTTTGAAATAGTTACTTCGTCATAAGATGTTGGTACTTCAAATAAGTATTTTCCTTCTTCAAAAATGTCTTGAATAAAGGTTGCGCGTTCTTTCATCAAGGAACATGCTTTTTTTATTTTGCTTTTTTCTCCAGAATAAGTTAATTCTTGCGATAAAAGGTCGGCGAGTTCATCATCAGACTTTTTTCTCAAATATTGTTGTTGAAACCATTTCGTTTTATCTGGGTCAAACTTTGCTCCTGCTTTGGATACCTTTTCTAAAGAAAAACTTTCAGCAAGTTCGTTGATACCAAAAAGTTCTTCGGGTGTTCCCGGATTCCAACCTAAAAAGGCCAGCATATTGATAAACGCTTCAGGAAAATATCCTTTCTCGCGATATCCCGAATAAACTTCTCCTTCAGAGGTTATCCAGTTGGTTGGAAAAACAGGAAAACCAAGACGATCTCCATCTCTTTTGGACAGTTTTCCATTACCGTCAGGGCGTAGAAGCAATGGTAAGTGAGCAAATAGAGGAGCCTCCCATCCAAAAGCGTCATAAAGCATGATATGAAGTGGCGCAGAGGGCAACCATTCTTCTCCCCGAATCACATGACTAATTTCCATTAAGTGATCATCAACTATGTTTGCCAAGTGGTATGTTGGCATACCGTCGCTTTTAAATAAAACTTTGTCGTCTAAATTATTTGTGTTGACAACGACCCACCCTCTTATCATATCCTCAAAACGAATATCTGTATTTCTAGGCATTTTCATCCGAATAACATAGGGGAATCCGTTTTGAATCATTTCTTGAACCTGGTCTTGGGGCAGGGTTAGAGAATTTTTTAAGCTTGTTCGTGTAACATGGTTATATTGCCAATTCGGCATTCCCATTTGATGGGCTCGTTCGCGCATGGTATCAAGTTCCTCCGCAGTATCGAAAGCATAATATGCCTTGTCTTCTTTAACCAATTGTTCTGCAAAGGGTTTATAAATACTCTTACGTTCTGATTGTACATACGGACCGTGATTTCCACCTATTCCGGGGCCTTCTGTGGGCATGATACCACACCATTTCAATGCGTCCAAAATGTAATCTTGCGCACCCGGAACGAAGCGTGTTTGATCGGTGTCTTCTATTCGCAAAATAAAAGTTCCCTTATTTTTTTTTGCAAAGAGATAATTGTATAAAGCCGTACGGACACCACCCATGTGTAGAGGGCCGGTTGGTGATGGAGCAAAACGAACGCGAACCGATTTTTCAGACATAATTTACTTGTTTTTGCAAAGATAATCAGTTGATCCGTTGAGCAATCATTCCAAATAACACAAACTTTACTCATTCTTTGGATAAGATTATGAGTTGTTTAACAATTAATAGCCTTTCAGAAATTCTGATTTCAGTTTTATGTTTTAATTTAGCATCAACGTAATTTCTAAAAGTAATGGACTCTTTTGACCGCTTGTTGCAACAAATAGACAGCTTCATTCGAAAGTTCTACAAAAATCAAATGGTAAAAGGCCTCATTTTTTTTGTGGGGGTATTTCTTTTATCTTTTTTACTTGTTACAACGCTTGAGTACTTTGGCCGGTTTGGATCAATAACAAGGGCTTCATTTTTTTTCGCATTTATTTTATTAAATTCTGCGATTTTAATCAAGTATTTTGCGATACCATTACTTAAACTCTACAAATTTGGAAAGCGAATAGATCGTTTTCAAGCGTCCGAAATAATAGGCTCCTTTTTTCCAGCTATTTCTGATCGATTGAAAAACACACTCCAACTGCACAATAGTTTGGAGTTAAACGAAGGGAATATTGAATTAATTCGTGCCAGTGTTGCTCAGAGATCTTCCCATTTGAGCATCGTTCCTTTCAGTTCAGCGATTAAAATCAGTGAAAACAGGAAATACATTCGGTATTTATTACCTTTATTTTTAATTTTTGTTGCAATTGGAATAGCTGCCCCTGCCCTTTTCACGCAAGGAACAGAAAGAGTGGTTAATTATACCAAAGAATACAAACCAGAAGCCCCATTTTCTTTTAGTTTGATGGATGACTGTCCCGTTGTTGAAGAAGGTGTTGATGTTCCTATAGATGTGCTGTTGAAAGGTAGTGAACTTCCTGAACATGTTTATTTGATTAGCGAAAATGGTAAGTTTTTAATGAATAGAGTCGCTAAGAATAAATTTAGTGGCAGCATCAAAAAGCCAAAGCAATCGGGATCTTTCTATTTTGAGGCAAATGAGTATCAAAGTGATCCCTACAGCTTAAAAGTTTACGGAAAGGCAACTATTGGAAATTTTGAAGCCAAATTGGTTTATCCCAGTTATTTGGGAAAGGAGAATGAAACTATTGAAAATGCCGGTGATCTAATTGTTCCGGAAGGGACAGAAATACAATGGAGTGTTTTGACCAAAAACACCAAATTTGTTGACTTTGCCGTAAATGGTAAAAAACAAAGATTCAAACAGGAAGGCTTTAAGATTCAAAAAAAAATGCTGAACAATGCAACGATTACACTTTGTTTGTCTAACCGTTTTAATAATAAAACAGACTCCTCTCAAATGCAAATAACGGTTGTTAAAGATGCTTATCCAACCATTGCTGTGGAAGAAGCTGTTGATACATTAAATGAGGGTATCCGATATTTTTCGGGACAAATAACAGATGATTATGGATTAAATAGTTTGAGTTTTGTGTACACGATTATTTCTGCGGATGGGGATAGAAAAGAACAACGACTTTCGGTTAAAAAAGTTTTCGGTCTTGATCTTCCCTTTGATTTCGCTGTTGATTTTAAAAGAGAAAACGTTAAATTAAATGATAAAATAGAATATTATTTTGTAGTTAGCGATAACGATGGTGTTAATGGAAGCAAATTTACCAGAAGTCAAGTTTATTCGTATAAATTGCCTTCTCTGGAAGAGTTAAATGAAAAAAGAGAAGAGGATCAAAAAGAAGTTAAAGAAGATTTAAGTGACCTTTTAAACAGAACTAAAGATTTTCAAAAAGATGTCGAAAAGCTAAAAAAAGATGTGTTAAACTCGAAAAATTCAGATTGGAACAAACTAAATCAAGTCAATCAACTTAAAGAAGAGCAACAATCTATATTGGAATCCTTGCAAGATATGAAGGATAAAATGGAGCAAAGTTCCCAAGAAAAAAATCAATTGTCTGAAATGGATAAACAATTACTGGAAAAACAAGATATGATTGATAAGCTTTTGGAGGAATTAATGGATGAAGAGTTGAAAAGCTTATTGGATGAATTACAAAAATTGATGCAGGAGAATGATAAGCAACAACTCAAAGAAAAGTTGGATGATGTTCAAAATGCTTCACAAGAAATGAATAAGCAGCTTGACAGAAGTTTAGAAATGTTGAAACGCCTTCAAGTGAATGAAAAAATAGACGATATTGAAAAGGAACTTAAAGAATTATCCGAAAAGCAGCTTGATCTGCAGAAAGATATCGAATCTAAAAAGTTAGATAAAGAAAGTAAAATAGCCCAACAAGAAAAAATCAATAAGCAATTTCAGGAACTACAAAAGGATCTGAAGGAATTGAATGATTTAAATAAGGAATTGAATAGCCCATTAGAGCTTGGTAATACCGAACAACAGGAAAAAAAGATTTCAGATGAACTGAATGATTCTCAGGAGGCCTTGAAAGACTCAAAGGATAAGAAAGCTGGGGAAAAGCAAAAATCAGCAGCTGAAGACATGAAACAGATGGCTGATCAAATGAACAATATGCAAGAACAAGCCAATAAGGAGCAGCAGGAAGAAGATATCAATTCGCTTCGTTCAATTCTGGAGAGTTTAATGTCTTTGAGTTTTGATCAGGAAGCTGTCATGCTTCGTTTTAATCGTGTCGGTGATACAGACCCTTCATACAGAAGATATGGAAGAAAACAACGTGTTTTGATTGAAGAAACAGCAGGTATCCGGGATAGTTTATTGGCCTTAGCAAAAAGGCAAGCCAAAATAGCTTCTTTTGTAGATAAAGAGCTAAAGATAATCCGTGATAATCAATTGTTGATATTGGAAGATGTTGATGAACACAGAAAGCGAGATCTCAACGTGCATCAACAAGTCGTTATGACGTCATATAATAATTTAGCGCTATTGCTCAATGAAAGTTTACAAAGTATGCAGCAACAAATGCAAAGTATGATGCAGGGTTCCGGAAGTTGTAATAAACCCAAGAGTGGCCAACCCAAACCGGGATCCCTAAGTTCTGGCGACATGAAACAAATGTTAAAGAAACAACTCGAGCAAATGCAAAAGGGTCAACTTCCTAATGGCCAAAAACCGGGCGATCAGCAAGGCAACAAACCGGGTGCGAAACCTGGTGAGGGTCAAATGGGAATGCAAGGATTAGGAAATAAGCAAGTTGCTAAAATGGCTGCAGAGCAAACAGCAATTCGCCAACGATTAGAACAATTACGCAATGAATTAAACAAAGAAGGTAAAGGTTCCGGTAATCAATTGAATCCATTAATTAAGGAGTTAGAGGAGCAGGAAAGAAACTTGATTAACAATAAGTTTAATCAAGAAATGATAGCTCGACAAAAGGACATTTTAACTCGCCTTTTAGAGAGTGAAAAAGCCCTTAACGAAAGGGGATTTGAAGAAAAAAGAGAATCTAAATCCGGAAAAGATGAAAATTTTGGTAACAAAATTCGATTTGATGAGTATAATAAACAAAAATTAGAACAAATTGAATTATTACAAACCATAGACCCTGTTTATAGGAAATATTACAAGGATAAAGCGAATGAATATTTCAATGTTGGTTTCTAGTTGTTTATTTTAATATAAAAGACCATTAAACAACCATGTTTGATTTAGGTTCACCAATAATAATAAATGTTGTTTTGGCTGTCATGTATTGCATTAGGGTTCAAAAGCAAATTGTAAGGGCATGAAAGAAGGGTTTGTCGAACTCCGTAAAGCAGATCTACCTTCAAGGCACGAATCTGTTTCAGTTGTCGAAAACATGATTGATGAGGTTTGTAAAACGCTTCATGTCAATGGAGACAATTACGGAAATATATTAATAGCTGTTACTGAAGCTGTAAATAATGCGATTGAACATGGTAATTGCATGACTTCATCCATACATTTTTCTATTTCGGTTGGAGATTCTGATTCTCAGTTTTGTTTTACTGTTTCAGATCAAGGACGAGGATTTGATTATCTTAATTTACCCGACCCCACTAGCCCCGAAAATCTATTAAAGGAAAATGGAAGAGGAATTTTTCTCATGAAGTCTTTGTCTGATGAAGTTGTATTTGAAGATGCCGGTAGTTGTGTTACAGTCTATTTTAATAAGTGATTAAGTTTTCGTTTGTTGAGCTACCAGCCTTTGACCTTCCAATTGAGGACATATCCTCTTGGCTTTCAACAATATGTGTTGTTGAAGACAAGTACGAGGGAGACATTAATGTTGTTTTTTGTAATGATGAATACTTGTTACAATTAAACATGTTACATTTGAATCATAGTTATTACACAGATGTTATTACATTTGATTATTCAGAAGACAAAACCATTAGTGGTGACATCTTTATTTCCATAGACAGAGTTAAAGAGAATGCTCAAGAATTTTCGGTGACTTTTTTTAATGAGCTTTGTCGTGTAATCGTTCATGGAGTTTTACATCTTTGTGGCTACAAAGATAAGACCGAAGAAGATAACCGACTTATGCGAAAGAAAGAGGATGAATGTTTGTTTTTGTATGTTTCACGTGAAACATTAGGCTGATGTTAGATAAATATGATGTAATTGTTGTTGGTGCCGGTCATGCTGGTTGTGAGGCTGCAAATGCTGCAGGAAAGTTAGGCAGTCGTGTTTTGTTGCTCACCATGAATATGAATACCATTGCCCAAATGAGTTGTAATCCTGCAATAGGCGGTGTTGCAAAGGGCCAGATTGTTCGAGAAATTGACGCTTTGGGTGGAGGAACAGGTGTTGTGAGTGACGAAAGCGCAATACAATTCCGGATGTTAAACACGTCAAAGGGCCCCGCGATGTGGTCACCTAGAACTCAAAATGATCGCATGTTGTTTGCCAGTCGTTGGAGATCTTTGCTTGAAAATAATGTCAATGTTGATTTTTGGCAGGACATGTGCGTGGGCCTAGTTGTAAATGATAATAAGGTCGTTGGGGTTGAAACATCTATGGGCTTGACTGTTTATGGTGAATCAGTTGTTCTCACAAATGGTACTTTTTTAAATGGTTTGATTCATCTGGGAGAAAAGCAGTTTGGAGGAGGTAGGATAGGTGAAAAGGCTGCCTATGGGATTACTGAGTATTTAGTTAAGCTTGGTTTTGAATCTGGAAGAATGAAAACAGGAACCCCACCTAGAATTGACGGCCGTACACTTAATTATGACCGCATGGAGCTTCAACCCGGAGATGACAAGCCATCTAAGTTTAGTTTTACTGACACTCAGCCCCTAAAACAACAGCGTCCTTGTCATATTACTTATACTAATGCGAATACTCACGATGTTCTAAAAACCGGTTTTGACAGGTCTCCTATGTTTAATGGGAGTATTAAGAGTGCCGGCCCCCGATACTGTCCCAGCATTGAAGATAAGATAAATCGTTTTGCAGACCGAGACAGGCATCAAATATTTGTTGAACCGGAAGGATGGGATACGGTTGAAATTTATGTAAATGGATTTAGCACTTCTTTACCCGAAGAGGTTCAGTACTCTGCTCTCAAAACGATTCCTGGATTTGAGAATGCTAAAATGTTTAGACCCGGTTACGCAATTGAGTATGATTATTTTCCACCCATTCAGTTAACACATACTCTGGAAACCAAGATTGTCTCAAATTTGTTTTTTGCAGGACAAATTAACGGTACAACAGGTTATGAAGAAGCTGCATGTCAAGGTTTAATTGCAGGAATCAATGCTCACAGAAAGGTGAAACACTTATCTGAATTTGTTTTAGGTAGAAATGATGCTTACATTGGTGTCCTTATAGATGATCTAATTACAAAGGGCACAAAAGAGCCCTATCGAATGTTCACAAGTCGTGCCGAATATCGAATCCTACTTAGGCAAGATAATGCAGACCTGCGCCTAACCCCTATGGCCTTTGAAATTGGTATGGTTGATGAAAACAGATTGAAGATGGTTCAACAAAAGTTAGCATTAACAATCGATTGGATTAAAAAGTTAAAAGGTGTAGGAATACCGCCAGAAAGCGCAAACCTGATTTTAGAAAAACATCAATCTGCTTTAATCACGCAACAAGTGAAGTTAAGTAGTTTGTTGGCTCGGCCTCAAATAACGATGAGAGAGATCATAGAAATGCACCAAGGGAAAGAACAGCTTGATTTTTCTTCTGTGGACCCCCTAATTTTAGAGCAAGTAGAGATCCAGTTGAAGTATGATGGTTATATTAAGAGGGAAGAGGAACTTGCAATGAAAATGAATCGACTTGATGATGTAATAATTCCCAAATCTATGAATTATCAAACAATTAAAAGTTTGAGTTATGAAGCAAAAGAAAAATTATTTCGTGTTCAACCCGCCAATATTGGTCAAGCATCACGGATTAGTGGGGTTTCTCCTAGTGATATTGCTGTTCTGTTGGTACATTTAGGGCGTTAATGTTTCACGTGAAACCAAAATTAAACACTTGGCTCAACCCAGTCCCCGTAATTTTTGATTAAATCAATCAATTCGTCTACTGCTTCTGCCTCAGAAATATTCTTTTTAACGATTGTTTTTTCTTTATACAAATGTATTTTTCCGGGACCACTCCCGACATAACCGTAGTCAGCATCCGCCATTTCTCCAGGCCCATTGACAATACAGCCCATAATTCCAATTTTAATCCCCTTCAAATGTGCCGTTTTCTCCCTGATTTTTTGAGTAGTCTCCTGTAAGTCGAACAAAGTTCTTCCACATGATGGACAAGAAATGTATTCGGTTTTCGAAATGCGTGTTCGTGTGGCTTGTAAGATACCAAACGAAGTAGAATTGATAATCGTGTTAGGAACACTCCCGAGTAACCAAATTCCATCGCCAAAGCCATCTATCAAAAGTGAACCGGCATCACTAGAGGTGTTAAGTTGAAACCTTTCAATGTCATTAGTAGTATTTGCAACTTGAAGAATCACAGGGTTTTCAATGTTGTTTTTCGCAAAATCAAAATAAAATTTTCGAAAAACTTGAGTCTTATTGTCATAATCGCATTTTAAAACAATGATGACATTTTTTCTTTTTGAAAAAATGCTCACATCAACATTGTTGGAACTGTCAACCAAAACAAAAGACGGTTGATGTTCAGGAACCAAATCAAGTTGTTCAACTTCAAGTAAGGGATAATACCCAGTCCGTTTGGAAAAGTTTTTGATCCAGTTTTTATAGGAGCAAATTACCCCAAGAGTTCCAGGAACTTCAAATGGTAATAAAAGATCTCCTATAAATACATAATCCGCAGCTAAATCTGTTAAATTCCATTTGTCCGTCTGTACCGAATACTGATATCCAAACGCAAATAAATTAGCAGGATTCAAGTCCTTTTTAGCTGATAGGTCACCAATAACAACGGGTACGAACTTCCCCCCAATATTTTGAATTTCAGCTGTTTGTCTTCTCTTGTATCGGTAAGGAGAATACGGTATTGGCGCTGAAGGTGTTTTGAAGTTAAGAGCATTGTTTTTTTTGTGTTTATCAATCAGTTTTTGAGCTACTGGGATTTCATATTCAGGCTCCTCAGTAAGTGAAACCCGAATGGTGTCTCCTAGCCCATCCTCTAGCAATGCTCCTATGCCTACAGCGGACTTAATTCGGCCATCTTCTCCATCTCCGGCTTCAGTAACACCTAAATGAAGGGGATAAGAACGGCCGTGTTGTAACATCGTGGCAGCAAGAAGACGATATGCCTGAACCATGACAATCGTGTTGCTGGCTTTCATTGAAATGACCAAGTTGTAAAACTCATTTTTTTCACAAATTCTAACAAACTCCATGGCAGACTCGACCATTCCTTCAGGCGTGTCTCCATAACGACTTAAAATCCTGTCTGAAAGAGATCCATGATTTGTTCCGATTCGAAGTGCGGTATGATGCTTTTTGCAGAGATTGATAAGAGGTGTCAGTTTTGTTTCAATTCTTTGTAATTCAAAAAGATAGCTTTC
Organism: uncultured Akkermansia sp.; assembly: GCA_964526595.1. Lineage (GTDB taxonomy): Bacteria > Bacteroidota > Bacteroidia > Flavobacteriales_D > Crocinitomicaceae > M0103. The sequence goes on from CAZGJF010000006.1 coordinate 38,886, forward strand.
TTCAGAGTAGTTTATATCCTCAAATTTTTTCTTATCAACATAGTTGCCCGGGTTTATTCTGATTTTTTCTACTAATTGAGCTGCCAATTCTGCTGCATTTGGTGTAAAGTGAATGTCAGCTACTAAAGGGGTATGGTAACCTCGCTTAGCCAGTTCTGCTTTAATATTTCTTAAGTTTTCTGCTTCATTTTTGCTTGGCGCGGTTAAACGAACTAGTTCACATCCGGCATCAATCATTCGAATTGCTTGATTGACAGACCCTTCGGTGTCCATGGTGTCAACAGTAGTCATGGACTGAACCCGAATAGGATGATTCTTTCCCATTTTTAAAAAACCAATTTGAACTTCTTGGGTTTCAAATCGCTTTCGTTCAAACAGACTGTAACAATATGGAAGATTTTTGTCGGATTCAATCATGTCACCTTTTCAATTATGTAATAAGTGTAACAAAGGTAACAATATCAAGTGTTAGATGGCTATCAAAAAAATGTGAAAAAAAGCATATTTAATACCACAAAACATGGAATTAGTGAAAAAAAACTGAAACTAAAGCCGGGATTTACTTTTTTGAATATCAATAGGATATGCCTTTTCATCGAAGACTGATGAATCTGAAATCTCTAAAAATGAAAACAATGCTATGAAAAAATAGAGAGCTTTACAATGATAAAATTATTAAAGTAAGTGTGATTTGTTTATTTTAGTATTTTGAAACATAGTATATTTTGTCATGAACAGATTTTTACAAACGTTTGATTTTTTAAAAAGAGGAACTAATTGGGCTACCCAAAAAAAATTATCAAAGGCTTTCGTGTGCCTCTTCTTTTTAGTGTGCTCTATGACCGGCACATCTCAGTTGCTCTACACAGAAGATTTCAGTTATGTTTCTGCAACAGCCTTAAACACAAATGGGTTTACAGCAATTACCGGGACGTCAGGAACCAACAACATAAGCGTTACTGCGGGGAGTCTTTCATATAGCACCTATCAATCTTCAGGTGTGGGTAACTGTGCATCATTGACAAATACAGGAGAAGACGTCTTCAGAAACTTTACAGGCACGGCGATAACCTCGGGCTCTATTTATGTTTCATTTATGTTGAGCATAAGTGCAGCTGGCGCAACCGGTGATTACTTTTTTTCCCTTTATCCGGGATCCGGTACAGTAGGGTTCGGTAATCTTTATGCACAATCGTCAGGCACAGGATATAAACTTGGCATTACCAAAGGTGAAGCAACTCCAACTTATATTAATAACCCATCTTCTGCGGCCCCGTTTGTGTTTAATACAACCTACTTGATTGTATTGAAATACACATTCAATACTGTTTCTACAACGGATGATGGTGTTTCGTTGTTTGTTAACCCGTCACTTGGGGTGTCAACTGAACCATCTGCCACTACGACAGCTACAACAACTACAGTCACAGATCCAATTTCCTTAAACGGCATTTTACTCAGACAAGGAGGAGGAAGTACAATTGCTCCTTCACTCAAAATTGATGGGATACGTGTTGGAACAACATGGGCAAGTATAACCCCTTCGGCAACTGGAACTGCTCCTACAGTCAATGCTGCTTCGGGAGCTACTGTTGATAATTCAGTTAACTTAACTTTTACCGAAAATGCAACGTGGCGCGGAGCAATTGCTTCCATCACAGTTGGTGGAGCAGCATTACCAGCCTCTGCATATACAACTTCGTCAGGCACTATCGCCCTAAATCCATCTGCATCTTCATTGCTACAAACTCCGGGAACGAAGAGCATCGTTATTTCTTCCACAGGTTTTCCTGTTGTAACTGTTTCACAAACCATATCTGTTGGAGCAGCAAGCAAGTTAAAAGTAACAACTCAACCAACAGCACCAAGTTCAAATGGCGGATCTCTTGTGACTCAACCGGCGCTTACTATTTGTGATAAATACAATAATACGATTACAACGAGTACAGCAACGGTTAATGCAACAGCCCTTTCTCCTCAAGGAACAACGTGGACGTTGGGTGGTACAACCGGAAAAGCTGCGGCAAGTGGCATAGCTACATACAGCGGTTTAACTGCCTCAAGCCTTGGTCCTATTTCGAATGCTAGAATTGTATTTTCATCTACCGGTTTGACGAATGATACTTCAACAACCTTCAACATTGTAGCTCCTGCACCACCGACCATTACTGCAGCGGCCTCAGCTACCGTTGACAATTCTTTTGTTGTTACATTTTCGGATAATTCAGTTTGGAGAGCCGCAATTACTTCCATTAAAGTAGGTGGAGCTTCGGGGACAGCTTTGCCAACATCCGCATATTCAACTACTTCCTCCGGTCAAATTACTTTTTCGCCCGCTGCTTCAGCTTTACTTCAAACAGCTGGTTCTAAAAGCATTGTTATCTCGTCAACGGGATACACTGATGCAACTGTTACCCAAACCATTTCTTTCGGATTTGCAACCAAGCTAAAAGTGACGACTCAACCAACCGGGCCAAGTGCCAATGGAGGATTCTTAGTGACCCAACCGGCAGTGTCGGTCTGTGATCAGTATAACAACACGGTTACAAGTAGTACTGCTAATGTGACCGCATCAACTGTTGGAAATGCCTGGACGATGGGTGGAACAAGCGTGGTAACTGCAGTGAGCGGTGTAGCCACATTCACCAATTTAACCGCTTCAGGTTTGAGTTCGGGTTCTTATGTCAGAATGGTATTTAGTTCGGGTAGTTTGGTTAAAGACACATCATTGTCTTTTGACTTGAATACAAATCAGTTGATATTTCGAGAAGATTTTGAATACCCTTCAGGGTCCTTTTTAAATGCCACAGGAAATTATATATCAGCATCTAATACAGGGGTCAACAACGTTGCAGTTTCGAGCCCTAGTCTTTCCTATTCCAATTATCAATCGTCAGGAGTAGGGAATAGCATTTCAATAATTAATACCGCAACGGGTGAAAATCTGTCCAGAAATTTTACCAACACAGCTATTTCATCAGGCACTATTTATTTGTCCATGATGCTCAATGTGAGCTCTGCGGGAACCACCGGAAACTACTTTTTTTCTATGCAAACAGGAACAACAGCAAATTATTATGGACGAATATATATCAAGCCCGCAACAGGAGGATTCAATATTGGTGTAATGAAAGGACAAGCAACAGGTCTTACACCAACTTATTCAACCCAAGTTTATGCCTTGAATATTCCTCATCTAATTGTACTGAAATACACTTTCAATTCAGGGTCAACAACCGATGACAATCTTAAATTATTTGTTAACCCAGTTTTGGGAACAAGCGCAGAACCATCTTTCTTGTTAAATGTCGATAATACAACAGCAACAGACCCAACCTCCTTGAGTAATATTTATATTCGCCAAGGAGGAGCAACTGGTCCGGCATTAGTAATGGATGGAATTCGAATTGGCTCAACGTGGCAAACTGTTACACCAATGATGTTGGGTACACCCCCTTCTATCTCACAGGCAGCAGTAGCCAATGTGGATAACCCATTTGTTGTATCATTCACAGATGATGCAACCTGGAGGGGAGCAATTTCATCCATCAAGGTTGGCGGAACAGTTTTACCGGCTTTAGCTTATTCAACCACTACAGCGGGTCAAATTTCCTTTACACCGGCTGCCTCATCACTTCTTCAATCTGCAGGTGTAAAGAACATTGTGATTTCAGCAAATGGTTATACAGATGCAAGCTTCTCACAAAATATAAGCTTTGGGTCTGCAACCAAACTCAAAGTCATTACTCAACCTACTGCACCAACTTACAATGGTGGAACTTTAGTCGTACAACCGGTAGTTTCAATACAAGATCAATATAGCAACACGGTTACAAACAGTACTTCAAGCATCACAGCAACTCCGGTTCAGACTTCCTGGTCACTGAATGGTACAACAACGGTTTCTGCAACAAATGGTATAGCAACATACACCGGATTAAGTGCCTCAAGCCAAGGTCCGGTTAACAACGCCAGAATGGTGTTTTCATTGAATGGTTTGACAAGCGATACTTCGGCTACGTTTAACGTTCCAATACCATCTCCCCCAACTATAATTTCTTCATCTGTAGCGACTGTTGATAGTTCATTCAAAATAACTTTTATTGACAATTCATATTGGCGGTCTGTTATTTCGAGTATAACTGTGAGTGGAACAGGGTTACCATCCTCTGCGTATGAAATCATAGCAGGACAAATAACATTTAAACCATCTGAATCATACCTACTTCAATCAGTGGGAACAAAAACCATTGAGATTATTGCAACAGGATTTACAAATAACCCAGTTGGAAATTTAGGACGATTTAATCAGCTTATAAGTGCTGGAATACCAGCCAAGTTATCAGTAAACACCCAACCCACTTCACCATCATTAAATGGAGGAATCCTTGCGTCACAACCCAAAGTACATGTACTTGATCAATATGGAAATCTAACTTCATCATCAACACTTATTACAGCATCCGTAAATCTTCCTTCTTGGAATTTGAGTGGTAATTTATCTGTTTCAGCTTCAAGTGGTATCGCATCTTTTTCAGGATTGACAGCATCTAGCACGGGACCTGTGTCTGGCGCAAGAATCTATTTTTCCGCAAGTGGATTGATTGGGGATAGTTCGGCGTCTTTTGTAATACCACCACCATTACCCCCTGTTTTAATACCTGCAACGGGAGTAACGGTTGATAGTAATTTCACCATTACATTTTCTGAGGATGCTTTATGGCGAAGCTATATTAATGAAATTTCAGTCAATGGCACCATTTTACCTTCAAGTGCATATTTTGTGACTTCGGGTCAAATTATTTTGTTTCCATCGAATAGCAATTTGTTACAAACATCAGGTGTTAAAACAATAACGATTTCTGCGCCTCCTTACGTTGTTAATACAGTTTTACAGTCAATCATTCATGGTGTAGAAGCAAAATTATCCCTTGAAACGCAGCCTTTGGCTCCTTCTTCAAATGGCAGTCAATTCGTGACTCAACCAAAGATTAAGGTTTTGGATCGATATAACAATTTGGTTTCCAACAGTAATAAAGTCATTACGTCTGCGCCTTCATCCGGATGGATTTTAGGAGGTACATCAGTAATTACAGCAATCAATGGAATTGCAAGTTATACAGACTTGACAGCAGGAAGTTCAGTAGCAGTTAATGGTGCAGTGCTTTATTTTAGTGCGTCAGGTTTTGATACCGTTTCTTCATTACCTTTCAACATTCCCGCACCGATTTCTCCCACACTTAATCCAGATCCAAATGCAAGTGTGGACAGTTCATTTGTTGTAACATTTGTTGATAATCTAGTTTGGAGAACAACGGTCACAGGTATACTGGTAAATGGAATTCCATTAACGGCAGGTTATGAGTTGTTACCAGGCATGATTAGGTTTACACCTTCCACAACTCTTCCACCAAATCTTTTACAGGCTTCAGGAGTCAAAAACATTGTCGTACATTCAAGCCTCTATGCTGATGCAACCTTGGAAAACCAAATTGTTCTACCCGGAGCACCACGTAAAATAAAGGTAATTTCTCAGCCTAGTGCACCATCGGTAAATGGAGGAGCCCTTACAAATCAACCAAGCATAATAATAAATGACCAGTATGGAAACCAAACAACAAGTTCATTATCTGTGTTAGCAACAGCGATTTCAGGTTCAATAGCTTGGGTTCTTGGGGGGAACACTTCAGTATCGGCAATTAATGGGGTAACGGCATTTTCCGGTTTGAACGCCACTAGTTTGGGGCCTGTTACGAATGCTAAAATTTGCTTTTCTGCTCAAGGATTAATCAACGATACATCTTCATCGTTTAATATTTTGGCCCCTTTACCCCCCACATTGTCTTCTTCATCCAACGCGACTGTTGATGATAATTTTAGCATTACGTTTACAGAGGACTCCATTTGGCGGACTTACATAACACATATCTCTGTTAATGGTACAACATTACCTTCAAGTGCTTATAGTATTTCTGCAGGGCAAATTACCTTTTTTCCGTCAAGCTCTACGTTGCTACAAACTACAGGAGTCAAAGCGATCAGTGTGGCAGCTTCTCCATACATTTTAAATACTGTTAATCAGTCAATTAATCATGGAGCTGCAATTAAATTAGCAATTGTTGATCCTCAACCGACGGCACCACAAAGCAACGGAGGAATATTGACTAATCAGCCAAAGGTAAGGGTAATAGATCAGTATAATAATATCGTTACAAACAGTAGTGTCTTGGTAAACGCTATAGCGTTATCTCCACTAAGCTCATCTTGGACATTGGGTGGTCAAACAAGCAAGACTACAATAAGTGGTACTGTGACTTTTTCCGATCTAACAGCCTCAAGTTTAGGTCCTGTTACGAATGCCAGAATAGTATTTTATGCTAGTGGTTTAATAAATGACACTTCTTCAGCGTTCAATATAGGAGCACCAAACCCACCAACAATAAGTCCAGCTACAGGAGCTACAGTTGTTTCACCATTTACTGTAACATACACAGATAATAGTTACTGGAGATCTGTAATCACAGACATATCAATCAATGGGACCAGTCTATCGCAAAGTGCATACTCTTTTGCTCAGGGTCAAATCACCTTTAATCCTTTGAATGATTTATTATTACAAACACCTGGTTCAAAGTTGATAGTGATCAGTGCAACAGGATTCACAAACACCAGTTTTTCACAAACACTTAATTTGGCAACACCACCGGTAATCGTTTCAGCTACAAATGCGACCGTAGACAATCCTTTTGTGGTAACGTTCCCTGATAATTCGTATTGGCGTTCAGTAATTACAAACATATCGGTTAATGGATCAACATTACCAACATCAGCATACTCTGCGACAACTGCTGGTCAACTAACTTTTAGTCCTGCAGTTTCTTCATTACTTCAATCGTCAGGTGTAAAAAATATTGTTGTATTAGCTGCAGGCTTTTCAAACGCAACGTTTAACCAAACAATTGGTCACGGAATACCGCACTCATTGGTTGTAACCACGCAAGCGACAGGTCCATCTACAAACGGTAGTGTATTGGTCAACCAACCAGTGCTTTCGATTAGGGATCAATATAATAATGTTGCGGTTGGAAGCTCTATTACAGTAACTGCTACTGTTGGTTTCGGAACTTGGAATTTAGGAGGAATCAATAGTGTCCAAGCAGTCAATGGAGTTGTGATATTTTCTGGTTTAACTGCTTCTAGTTCCGGTCCAGTAACGGGAGCCACTCTTTTATTCAACGGAGGAACTTTGCCTCAAGTAGTTTCAGGTGCTTTTAACATTATCGCACCACCACCTCCTTCTGTTACTCCTTCAGCAAGCGCGTCATGGGATGCCCCGTTCACAGTTACATTTACAGACAATCCTATTTGGAGAACAGCAATAACCGGAATACAAGACGGTTTTACAGTTTTAACTCCAAATGCATATTCGATTTCATCGGGACAAATCACTTTTTATCCGGCAAATTACTTACCTAATTCCGGTTCGACCTCTTTGAGGTATGCGGGCGCCCACTCTATAACCATTAGTTCATCAGGATACACCCCCTCAACTTTTACTCAAACAATTGCTTCGGGTTCACCGGCAAAACTTATCATGAACATTCAGCCGGGCGCACCGGCAAGTAATGGTGCAGTTCTGTCAACCCAGCCAAAAGTCAGTATAGCAGACCAGTACAACAACACTCTTTCTGATAATACGATTATTGTTTCAGCATCCGTTGGAAGTGGAAGTTGGCTTATAGGAGGAACACTGTCAGCTACAGCAGCATCAGGTTTGGCATCCTTTACAAACCTAACAGCTTCAAGTCAAGGCCCTGTTACCGGAGCTACGATTACATTTTCTGCTTCCGGACTAACAAGCGTTAGTTCGAGTGGGTTTAATCTTCCTGCCCCATCCACTCCAACCATTACACCTGCCTCAGGAGTTACTGTTGACAATCCTTTTGTAGTAACGTTCACTGACAATTCGTATTGGCGTTCGGTTATCACAAGTATAACGGTAGGTGGTACGTCATTACCATCATCAGCATATTCTACGACAACTGCTGGTCAAATAACATTTACGCCAGCAGCATCTTCATTGCTTCAATCTTCGGGAGTCAAAAGCATTGTAATAGTAGCTACAGGTTTTACAAACGCCACTTTTAGCCAAACGATAGGTGTTGGAGTTCCTTCAAAACTATCAATGAACACCCAACCTACAGCCCCTGTTTCAAATGGCGGAACGTTGGCTGTTCAACCCAAAGTTAATATCACAGATCAATATGGGAATGTCACTACGAGTACAGCAAGTGTTACAGCTACAGCTATTAATGGAACAAGTTCTTGGACACTGGGGGGTACTACATCGGTCAATGCTGTAAGTGGAATAGCATCATTTACAGGATTAACAGCAGGAAGTTCTTCTGCAAACACAGGTGTTTCTATTTCTTTTTCGGCTACAGGATTAATGGGAATTATTTCAGCAATTTTCAATATACCTGCACCACCGGCAGCTAATGATAATTGTAGTGGTGCTGTAGAGTTAGTAGTTAATGCACCTGCAGTAACAGGTTCGTTTACAGGAATGACGCCAATGACTGGAAGTTCAAAAGCAGATGTTTTCTATTCTTTTACTCCAAATATTTCGGGTACTTTTACTATCTCATTGTCCGGTATAACAAGCGATAAAGATTTATATATTTATTCTACATGTCCAACAAGCTTTCCAGGGACTTCGGTTGTAAGTGGAACTACAACAAGCACGACAGGTGAAACAGCCACTTTTACAGCTACATCTGGGGTAAATTACAAAATTTTGGTTTCTGATTATGCCAATAATGGAGGCTCTTTTTCCATTGCTGTGACAGGAACAGTTCAGTATTTTTCTAAATCTTCGGGAGACTTGAATGATATAAATACTTGGGGAACGAATACTGATGGATCGGGCTTTTCGCCATCAAACTTTACGTCAAATAATCAATTATTTAATGTTAGAAATAATCCAAATGCAACAATTGCGAATAACTGGCTAATATCCGGAACAGGATCAAAAGTAGTTGTTGGAGATGGAACAAATCCAATTACATTTAATATACCTTCTCAATATACCTTTTCAGGGACAGTAGATGTTAGTTCAAATGCAAAATTGAATATTGCAAATACAAGTAATCCTACATTGGGAACATTAAGTGCTAATAGTGAGGTTATTTTTAGTGGTTCACAAAATCAATCCATTCCGGTGGCGAACTATGTTAAGCTAACAATTAGTAACACAAGTAATGCCGTTGCCACTAGTTCAGGCGCAATCAGTGTTTCCTCAGTTCTAACAGTTTCTCAGGGATCTATATTCAGTACCGGCATCTTTGATCTTACAGGAACGACCTTTATAACTTCCGGTAGCGGAACATTGAGAACACAAAGCACATCGTCTGCCCCATTGAGTACAAATAGAACTTGGTCTATGATGGTTGAATATAATTCCACATCGGCACAAAGTCTTGTGAAAGGAACTTATTCAGGGGGGCTCATTTTGTCAGGAAGCAGTAAGACCTTAAATGGTTCAATTTCATGTGGCAATTTGACAGTCAATTTGAGCGCCAAATTATTAACATTAATTTATAATTTAAAGGTTGCTGGAGACTTTAATATAGCTGGTGAAATAAAAGAGTCAGATCAAAATCAAAATGGTTTTAAAGTTACTTTTAACGGGTCATCGCCACAATATATTACCGTTAGTGGATCAGCATTTATTGATACCCTCATAGTTAATAATAGCTCCAATGTGTACCTAAATAACGACATCACTCTTTCAAATTCTCTTTCGTTCGTATCAGGTAAATTGATAACAGGCAGTAATTCTGTTTCTGTTCCTATTATTACTGGTACGTCTTTAGGTTGGATTGTTGGAAATCTAAAAAAGAATATAACATTAGCTGGTTCATATACATTTGAAGTTGGCGGAATGGATGCATATAGGCCGGTAAACATGAACATGACAAATGTAAATACTGCAGGAGTAATCACAGTTTCAGTCACACAAACAGATGGCTTGCACCCAAGTATAGGAAATACTGAATTGCTTTCAAATAAATCGTTGAAACGTTTTTACTCCATTGTGTCTAATGGATTTATAGGAACCTATGATGCCATGATAACTTTTGCAACAGCAGACGTACCACCAACGACAACGTTTTCAAAACTTTCCGTTGCCAAGTTATTACAAAGTGTATGGACCTATCCTACAACTGGAACTAAAACAGCAACAAGTATTCAGGTTACAGGTCTTAACTCATTCGGTGAATTTGTGATAGGAGAAAAAACAAATGTACTAGCCACAACAAATTTTGTATCACAGTTGACTTCAACAGGTGCTCAACTCAATGGTTCTATAAGTTCTAATGGTGTAAATACATCTACTCTCTTTGAATATGGTACAGACAATTCCTATGGAAGCTCAATAGCTGTTTTTCAGAATCAATTAACAAATGATACTATTGTTTCTGCACAAATCACAAGTCTAATTCCAAATGCGAGATATCATTATAGGTTGAAAATAAATTTGCCTATCGGAGAAGCTTTAGGACAAAATCAAACTTTTGTAACCTTAGCCCAAACACCCTTAGCGCCGATTATAGTGAGTCAACAGATTCAAACAGCACTAATTACATTGGGTAATACTAGTTTGAACACTGACTCAACTGAATATTGTATTCGTCTAAATACAAATTATTTTGTTCAATCAGATGGTTCAATCGGTCCAGAAAAATACTGGCAAACCAAATCAAGTTGGGATACGATCCTAGTAACAGGGTTAAATCCCGGACAGAGTTATTATTATGCTATTCAAGCAAGAAATGCTGAATTAGTAGAAACAACTTTTGGTCCATCTGTCAATTCTTCTACATTAACACCATCAATTAATGTTTCTGACAGTTTGTCTGTATTAAGTACAGTATATCCAAATTCGTCAGAATCAAGCGAATTTGTTTTGTCTGCAAATAACCTTCTTTCCCCATTGACAATAACTAGCCCAATTGGATTCGAGGTTTCCATAGATAATTTGAATTTTCAAGATGTAATCTATTTGTTAATTAATGAAGAAGGAGGTATTGACTCAATAAGTGTGTTTCTACGTTTAAAATCGGGTATAAATGCCGGCATGTATTCAGGAAACATTATTTGTGAAAGTGATTTTGTCACCAAAACCATTTTAATTCAAAGCAGTAGTGTTCAAAAAGCAAACCAAGCAATATATAATTTTGGTGATGATTTTACTGCAATTATTGGTGATCAGGATGTAACATTGGAAGGATATTCTGAGACGTCTGACATTAATCCAATTCACTATGAAAGTTCAAATAATTCTATTGCTGCGATTGTTAATGGTGCTGTTCATTTTGTTTCTGCGGGTGTAGTTACAATTTTCGCCATTCAAGATTCTAGCGAAAATTATTTTGGTACACAGGCATTCAAAACAGTTACTATTCAAGATTATCCGACAGCAGGAATAATAGGTTCTGATCAATCTGTTTGTGAAGGCGCGATACCACAAACAATTTCAAGTTTGGAAGATGGTATGTGCGCAGGAGTAAAATCATATCGTTGGGAGTATTCAACTAGCCCATTTGATTCTTGGTCAATTATAGACTCTGTATTTACAACTAGTTTATCAGTACCTTTCGAATTGTCAGCCTCAACAAAATTCAGAAGAATCACAGTTTCCAATTTGAATAATTTTATACTAGAAAGTCCGCCAACAGTACCGGTAACTATTACAGTAAATCCTATTATAATTCCTGCTTTTAATCAAGTACCAGCTATCTGTGAAGGAACATCACTCTCACCATTACCAAATACCTCAGTCAATGGTATAATTGGAAGTTGGTCTCCTTCACCAGACAATCAACAAACAACAATTTATGCATTCACGCCGTCATCAGGGCAATGTGCCACAAGTACAACAATGACAATCACGGTGAATGCGAAGCCAACAATTACTGGTACGCCATCAGTGTGTGTAGGCTCAACAAATCAGTTAACAGGCTCTGCAACCTCAGCAACGACAACACCATGGGTAAGTTCCAACACCTCCTTGGCGACAGTTTCGGCGACAGGCTTGGTAA
>CAZGJF010000006.1:51089-77848 GCA_964526595.1 uncultured Akkermansia sp.
CACCATGGGTAAGTTCCAACACCTCCTTGGCGACAGTTTCGGCGACAGGCTTGGTGACAGGTGTATCAGCAGGCACGGCAACGATAACTTATACGAATACAAATGGCTGTACACAGACAGCGAGTATGGTCATCAATGCGAAGCCTACCATTACAGGCACATTGAATGTGTGTGTAGGAGGTACGCGACAGTTGACGGGCTCAGCGACAGCAAGTACGACAACACCATGGGTAAGTTCCAACACCTCCTTGGCGACAGTTTCGGCGACAGGCTTGGTGACAGGTGTATCAGCAGGCACGGCAACGATAACTTATACGAATACAAATGGCTGTACACAGACAGCGAGTATGGTCATCAATGCGAAGCCTACCATTACAGGCACATTGAATGTGTGTGTAGGAGGTACGCGACAGTTGACGGGCTCAGCGACAGCAAGTACGACAACACCATGGGTAAGTTCCAACACAGCCTTGGCGACAGTCTCGACGACAGGCTTGGTGACAGGTGTATCAGCAGGCACGGCAACGATAACTTACACAAATACAAATGGCTGTACACAGACAGCGAGTATGGTCATCAATGCGAAGCCGACCATTACAGGGACACTATCTGTTTGTAAAGGTTCAACCACCCAGTTGACAGGCTCTGCCACAGCTTCGACGACGACTCCATGGACAAGTTCAAACACGGCAATGGCTACTGTATCTACTACGGGACTTGTAACTGGAGTAGCAGCAGGAAGTGCCACGGTTACGTATATGAACACGAATGGCTGTACACAGACCGCGACAGTAACAATTAATGCTGTTCCTGTTGCTACTTCCATTTCACAAAACACAACCTCACCAACTGGAGCAACTCAAGCATTAGCATTGTGTACTACAAGTACAGCCAAAATTCTTACACTAGCTTCAGGTTATGTCGGTTCAATACAGTGGGAGCGAAGAACCTCAACAGATGGTGTTACTTGGGGTGCATGGGCAAATGCTCCTGGCACATCAACAGCTGCAAACTACACGGTATCCAACCCTATGGTAGGAGATAATCAGTTCAGAGTTAAATTAACATCAGGATCCTGTGCGGCCATATACAGCACGAATACAATTGCTGTTTGGTATAAAACCTGTCTTAAAATCCAAGATGAAGATTTAGGGCTAGAAGAAATTGATGTCATAACCCTTCCCAATCCATTTATTGACAATTTTTCACTTCAGCTAAATGATGAGTTGGAAGAAACAACCCATATTGCTATTTACGATATGTCTGGCAAGATATTAGAAGAAATGTCGGTATTAAGCAATGAAATAGAAACAATAAAAATGGGAAGTTCTTTAAATTCAGGGGTTTATTTTTTAAGTGTCAATAGTGGAAAAAAAGCAATCAAATTGAAAGTTATAAAGAGATAAAATATGCTATTACCGAAAAAACAATAACGTTCAATCGGGTTTAATTAAGAAAAACGAATTATTCTCCCCAATCCAATTAATTCGTCGAGGAGGTCGCTCAATCGGATTATTAAAACAATTATTATTAATGATAAAGAAAGTAGTTTTATGCTAAATGAATGACTGGATTAATTGTTTTTTATTAGTGTTGTAATAACTAGCTGACAATGGGAGAGTCTTCTTTGAATAAAACATGCAACCATTATTCTCCAAAAAACGTTTTGTTTCTACTGGGGTATATTTTATGGTGATTTTATTCTCAGAATATTAATTATTTTCGTAAACTCAAAAATACTCGAATGAGAATATTACTATCGGCTTTTGCCTTCTTGTTTTTAGTCTTTTCCGCCTATTCACAAACCGCAGATTTTCAAGCAGATGTGCTTACTATTTGTGCAGGAGATACTATCCATTTTCAGAATTTGTCAGATGGAGGAACCTCCTCTCTTCAAGCCGCACTTTGGGACTTTGGAGATGGTAATACCGGTACAGCAATGAATGAAGTACATGTTTACAATACTCCGGGAACATTTGATGTTACATTAACTGTAACTAATTCAGATGGGCAAATTGCAAACCTTGTTAAACCCGCTTATATTACCGTAAATGGCACTCAAGCCCCAGCCTTTCTTGCAAACACGACAACTGATTGTTCTCCGTCATCGATTATTTTTACAAATAACAATATCCCTGGTGGTAGCACTACATATTTATGGGATTTTGGTGACGGAGGTACTGAAACAATTCCAGGTCCCCAAGTTCCACATCAATATATGCAACCCGGTGATTATACTGTTTCTCTGACACTAACATTAGATGGTTGCTCAAGAACCAAAACGATTTCTAATTATATTCACATTGTAGGAATTACAGCTGATTTTACTGCAGATACGGTAGGTGGTTGCGATGTGGTAAACGCTCTATTTATCGATAATTCCAGTTCACCGAATTTGACAAATCCAATTAATTTTTGGGAATGGGATTTTGGGAATGGGAATACATTCAATGGTCAAGTCCCTCCGGAACAGACCTATACCTATGGATTGTATGATGTGAGACTCATTGTGAAAACAGTTTCTGGATGTATCGACACTTTAGACAGCCAAAATTTTATTGGAGTGGGTTCCATAGATTCTGTAGGATTTGAGATTTCGAATGGGCCTTTTCCCTGGATAACTTGTGCCAAAACAGATGTAGAGTTCATCAATACTTCTCTAATTTCTGTTACAGATTATGACCCCGAGGAAATAAGCTATACGTGGGATTTTCAGCAAGGTTCTGCAACGGGTGATACCGTCCAATACCAGTTTGTCTCTGATACCGGTTATGTAGATGTTACTCTTCATTTAGACTTCCGTGGTTGTAGGGACTCCTTAACCATCGACTCTTCAGTATTTGTAAAGGCCCCAATTGCAAAATTTGCCACCTATTATGCCGGATTCGAGAATGATAAGGCTTGTAACCCATCAACTTTGCCGGTTGAGTTCACTTTTAAATATGCGCAATCTATCATCCAAGATCCAGCTAAAACGAATGTTGTTCAAATCAAGTGGCATTGGGACGATGGTTCTCCTGATACTACTATGCTTGACAGTTATGTGGACTTTTCATTACCAAATTACAAACATAAATACCACGATTACGGGACATATAATGTAACTCAAACCATCACCAATTTTACTACCGGATGTACAGATAGTATCAGTCATGAGGTACATGTTTCATGGGTCAATACATCTTTTTCATTGCTTGGAAATGATTCCATTTGTCGAGGAGATTCATTGGAATTTAAAGATATGAGTGAATCTTATGGTGGCCATCCACTAAACAATTGGACGTACACCATTATAACTTTTGATCCGGCTACCTATCCGCTTCTTCCTGCACCTGGTCCGGGAGGAGTTCCCATTGAATTAAACGGGACATATGCTAATATTAATATTGTTGGAGACACATGTTATGGAAGTGATACTACGGGTCATCAGTTTAATAACACAGATTGGATTGTCAGTAGCCAATACAGTCCTTTTTCAATTTATTTGTCAGCATATAATAGTGTCGGTTGCTCGTCTATTCCTTCAGACACAATCGGTATACATGTCTTCCAGCCTTCAATTATTATTGGAGCATCAGATTTGGCCGGGTGCCCACCCCTATATGATTCATTGTTCAATAAAACATGTTTATTAACTGCAAATCCATTGCCAATAGAGTCATTTGTATGGCATTTCCCAAATGAGGTAGACTCATTAGTTACTCATCCAAGTTCTCCTTCAGATTATTGTGATACAATCTTACATACAATTATTGGAGAAGGAAATGAGTCTGTGACATTAACTGCAACTGATTCTTTTGGCTGTAAGAACACACAATCTGTTCAGATACTTTTAACGAAACCACAGGCAAATTTTGAGCTACCAAGCTATATTGTTTGTAATTTTGACCAACTGACGCCGTTAAATACAACGCTACCTACCGATAATGTACCGATTGATTCTTCCTTTTGGCGTTTCAACATCAATGGGATTCCTCAAGGGAATTTAGATGATACGAGCTTCATCGCTGTAGTTAATAATGTTCCATCTAATGTAAATCACGTTGATTGTGGATTGAGTTTAATTGTAAGAGACACAGTAGGTTGCATTGATACACTAACTAAAACAGTAACAATTTCATTTCCAAAAGCTGTTCCTTCAATTGAATTTACAGGGCCGGATGGTCAAAATTTTATCTGTTTACCCAATGGCGACACTACATATTTTATGGACCAGTCAACATCTTTTGGTTCCATCAACAATTGGACGTGGGAAATTACACCTTCAAGTGGTTGGAATTTTGTAGAGGGTACTTCAAATAGCAGCCAAAATCCTACAGTTGTGTTTTCACAGACGGGCAACTACAACATCACATTATCAATTACAGACCAATATGGTTGTGAAGATGATTCTTTGATTATGAATGCTGTATCTGTGGGGGGAAACTTAGAAGCTAGTTATTCTGTTTCTTCAAATCCTGCAGAGACAAATGAATTAGTAATCTTCTCCGACAGCTCAACATCTTCTGCCAAAATTCAAAAGTGGTATTGGGACTTTGGAGATAATAGTGATACAATTATTAACAGCACATTTAATCCTAATCATTCGTACACAGAAGGAGGAACCTACACTACTGTTTTGATTATAGAAGATACAGTTGGATGTAGGGATACCAGCACCTTGAGTATTACAATAACCCCTCCCGATGTTAGTATCCCAAATATTTTTACGCCTAATGGGGATGGTATCAATGATGAATTCACTTTGCCTTATGAAGTGTTTAAGAGTTTCCATGTAATCATTTCAAATCGCTGGGGAAATGTAATATATAATAAAAACAATCAAACCGGTATTTACATTTGGAATGGAATTGATGTAAGTGGACAAAAATGTCATGATGGTGTTTATTATTACAAAATAAGTGGCGAAACTTTAGGTGGAAACTATCTTGATTTATACGGTTTTTTATCTATATCAACCTCAAAATAATTTAGCAAGAAACCATATTACGTTGATTTATTTATTTTTGTAAAAGTCTCTAAAGGGGTGCCTAATTTTCACAAGGCTGAGATTATACCCATTGAACCTGTCAGGGTAATGCCTGCGAAGGAAAGATGATACTTAAAATAGCGCTAATTATAAAGAATTGGCCCCTTGTTCTTGTTAAATTTTATATAAATGAAAACAAGAATTTCAAAAATCGCGTTGCTTTTTTCTTTAGCAACAACACTGAGTGTAACGGCTCAATTTTCCATTAATGGAACTGTAAAAGATGAGAAAGGTAATCTGTTACCTAATGTAAAACTCACCATCGAAAACTCCTATTTAAGAGTTTTAACTTCTTCGCAGGGAACATTTCAGTTTCATGCACTTAAAAAAGGTGTTTATACGTTGAAGACTTCGTTTGTGGGCTATGATTCACAACTCATTTCTATTGAAGTGATAGATCGTGACGTAGAGCAAACCATTCAATTGTTTCCCTCTACGGTCATGTTAGAAGAAATTCAAGTTTCTGCTGTTCGTGCCGACAGTAAAACGCCTACAACATATTCAAATATGAATGCAAAACAAATTGAAAAGAACAATTTTGGGCAAGATTTACCTTATTTATTGGAATCTACACCCTCTACGGTAGTAACATCAGATGGTGGTTCTGGAGTTGGTTACACAGGTATTCGTATTCGGGGAGTTGATCCTACACGAACGAATGTCACAATTAATGGAATTCCATTAAATGATCCTGAATCTCACGCCGTATATTGGGTTGATCTACCTGATTTTGCATCTTCAACGGAAAATATTCAGGTGCAGCGTGGCGTTGGAACATCCACCAACGGTGCGGCAGCATTTGGGGCGAGTGTGAATATTAAATCCGACAATATTGAAAAACAGGCGTATGCTCAATCCGACAATTCGGTGGGTTCATTTGCTACATTGCGTACAACGTTAAAAGCGGGAACAGGGCTAATCAATAATAAGTTTGCGATGGATGCTCGTATGTCCCGAATTGTTTCTGATGGGTACGTAAACCGTGCATCTTCCAACTTGAATTCTTACTATTTATCTGGAGTTTGGTTGTCACGCAAGTCTATTTTGAAGGCCAATGTGTTTAGTGGCAAGGAAGTAACCTACCAAGCATGGTGGGGCATTCCGGAGGCAAAATTAAATGGCAATGCAGACAGCCTACTTACGCATTTTTATAACAATTATTATCCGGGAGGAATGTATCAAACGGCATCAGACTCTTCGAATTTGTTTGGTTCCGCCGGAAGAACGTATAATTATTATACGTATAAAAATCAAGTAGATAATTACAAACAAGACCATTACCAATTGCATTTTACACATACTTTTTCTTCAAAGTGGGTGTTGAATATTGCTGCACACGGAACCCAAGGAAAAGGGTATTACGAACAATATCAACCAAATGATCAATTTTCGCTTTATGGGTTGCATCCGCTCATTATTGGTTCCGATACGATTTCCAATACAGACCTGATTCGCAGGAGGTGGTTGGATAACACATTTTATGGAAGTGTTTTCTCCCTGAATTATAACTCATTAAAGCATTTAAAAATGACTTTTGGTGGTGGGGTCAATCAGTATCAAGGAGGACATTTTGGAGAAGTCATTTGGGCACGTTATGCTTCACAAAGCGAAATCAATCAACGGTATTATGAAAATGATGCCACAAAGACAGAAGTTAACGCTTACCTCAAGGCAAATTATCAACTTCGGGCATGGAACTTTTATGGAGATATACAAGTACGGCACATTAACTATTTATACAAAGGAGTTGAAGAATCATATACATCTCTGATACCGCTACAAGAACAGAAAAATTACACATTCATCAATCCAAAGGCAGGTGTCATGGTTAATATCAATGAAAAAAACAACGTTTACACTTCATTCAGTATGGCAAATAGAGAACCAGTACGTGATGATTTCATTCAAAGTTCGATAGTGAGTCGGCCAAAACCAGAACAACTTCAGAATATTGAAGCAGGCTATCGCTATCATTCCAAAAAAATATTGATCAATGCAAACTATTACCTGATGAATTACAAAGATCAATTGATTTTAACGGGAAAAATAAACGATGTGGGGGCATATAGCCGTATCAATGTTTCGAAGAGTTACCGTATGGGAGTTGAGTTAGAAGCAGGATATTTAGTGACAAAAAAAATAAGCTTAACAGGAAATGTAACACTTTCAGCCAATAAAATAAAAGCTTTGGACGAGTATATTGATAATTATGACACGTTCGACAGTAATGGGAACATGATCCAAACTATCATTCAACATACGAATACGGATATTGCATTTTCACCGAATCTGATAGCATCGTTCGGAGCATCTTTTCAACCCATGAAAAACATGGAAATCAACATTCTTTCCAAATATGTCGGTAAACAATTTTTGGATAATACATCCAGTTCAAATCGTATGTTAAATGCTTATTACATTACCAATTTAACAGCTAACTATTCTCTTTTTCATTGGGGTCTAAAAGAAATAAAACTGGGAGTATTAGTGAACAATGTGTTTAATTTTCTCTATGAAAACAACGGATATACATGGGGCTATATTTACAGTGGAAAGCGAATTACCGAGAATTTCTACTATCCTCAAGCAGGAAGGAATTTCTTACTTCGATTGACGATCAAGGTATAAGAAATAGAATGTTGGACGGGTTTAATATTAATTTTTGGATTCGTTTTGTTTTTTTAACTTTGACTACCCATGAAAAGTCAAAATTTTATTCTTGTTACAGGCGGGGTTGGATTCATAGGCTCTCATACTGTAATTGAATTATATAAAGCCGGTTTTACCCCCATCATTGTTGACGATTTTCGAAATGCAAACAGGGTTATTAGCGATGGAATTGCAAAAATTGCCAATCAAACCCCCATTATTTATGAAATAGACATTTGTAACACAACTGCCATTGAGTCACTTTTTAAAGAATACTCATTTGAAGGAATCATTCATTTTGCCGCAGATAAAGCAGTCGGAGAATCGATATCAAACCCTTTGAAATATTACCAAAATAACATTGGAGGGCTCGTTTCGATTTGTCAATTAGCCTTAAAATATCAGGTTGCTAACTTTGTTTTTTCATCATCTTGTACTGTTTATGGGGAGCCCCATGGACAAAAGGAAGTTCACGAGGCTAATCCAAAGAGCGCTCCCAATTCACCTTATGGAAACACTAAGTTAATAGGGGAAAAAATTCTGGAAGATGTCCAACAAGCCAACAAAACTTTCAAAGTAGTCAATTTGAGGTATTTCAATCCGGTAGGCGCCCACCCATCTGCATTGATTGGTGAATATCCTCTTGGGAAGCCATCCAACTTAATTCCTTTTGTGACTCAAACGGCTATTGGCAAATTGCAAAAATTGATAGTCTTTGGAAGTGACTACCCCACTCAAGATGGAACATGCATCAGAGATTATATTCACGTGTGCGATTTGGCAGAGGCTCATGTGAAAGCACTGTTGTATTTACAGTCAAAAACAGATGAATGCTTGGAGGCAATAAACATTGGAACAGGAATAGGAACAAGTGTATTGGAAATAATTCAGACATTTGAACGTGTTACCGGTCAAAAACTAAATTGGCAGTTTGGGGATCGTAGGTCAGGGGATGTGATTGAAATATATGCTAATAATCTAAAATCTAAAGAATTGTTGAATTGGTCAACCCACTTTACAATTGAAGATGCGATCAGACATGCTTGGAAATGGGAACTTTTCTTGAAGGAAAATGAATAGACTAATTGTCATATCATTTGCCACTTTTTTCTTGCTGAAAGTAGGAGCACAATCCGAAACAAATACAAAACGTATCAGACCTGGACTTATGTGGTATTATAATGGACTTAAACCTGTCAAATTCAGAAAATATGATCGATTCATGATTGATGTCACTTACAATACTTGGTCCGGCGACATGAAGGCTTTTTCCAACAAACCCAATTCTATCGGCTTCAATTCATCTTTAATGTTCGACATTCCATTAGTAAAAGAAAATAGAATGTCAATTGGAGTCGGTATTACACACAATTTCTTTAAGGCTCAAACCGAAAAAATCATCAATAGTACATTGGGTGAATTCCCCGTTACCTCATTTAATTCGACTACTTCGGCTTCAATTAATTTTCTTTGTGGGCATTCGATAGCGATTCCTTTGGAACTGCGTATTCGCACCAAAGGATGGAGACACATTAAATTTCATTTGGGAGGCAGAGCAGGTTATCAACTTAATGTCTTTTCAAAAGTGGTCATATCTGATTCAGAAGGAAAAATGATTCTCAAAAATCATCGATTTCCAGATGTTAATCCTTTATTTGTAGCTTTACATGCCCGTATCGGGATACGAAATTGGGCACTTTTCGCATCATACAACCTTAATAAGGTGTATCAAAATGATAAAAGTATTCAACTGAATATGATTCAAATCGGTTTAACCGTATCCTTGTTCTAATGTTGTTGATTGACACACATACTCATTTGTTTACGGATGCTTTTAATGAAGATCGAAACGATGTTGTAGGCAGAGCTATCGCCAATGGGGTTGAAAAAATGCTACTGCCAAACATTGATATAGAATCCATTGAGCCGATGTTTCAGTTGTGTAATCAATTTCCGGATAATTGTTATCCCATGTTAGGGATACACCCGTGTGCCGTGGATACCTCATGGAAAGAGGTGTTGGGGATTGTTGAACAAAAACTATTCAGCAGTAATGTAATTGCTGTAGGAGAAATAGGAATGGATCTTTATTGGGACAAAACGTTTCGAAATGAACAGGTTCAGGTTTTCCGTATTCAAATTGAATGGGCCAAACAGTTGGGGTTACCGGTTGTTCTCCACGTTAGAAATGCCTTTGAAGACGTTTTCAAATTGATTGATGAGTTAAACGATGAACGATTAACAGGTGTTTTTCATTGTTTTTCAGGATCACTTGAACAAGCAAAAAAAATTCAACAATACGGCGGATTCAAACTGGGAATAGGCGGTGTTTTGACTTATCCAAAGTCAAAACTTGAACTTGTTTTGAGAGAAATCCCCATAGAAATGATCGTATTAGAAACAGATTCACCCTATTTGACACCTACACCACATCGTGGTAAACGCAACGAAAGTGCCTATCTGTTATATGTTGCAGAAAAACTTGCCAGTATCAAGAAAGTGTCTTTAGACCACATTGCAGCAATGACTACATTGAATGCGAAACAGTTATTTAATTTGTCATGAAGCCTGTTCCAAAGCCTAAAATATTACTCATATACACGGGAGGGACTATCGGCATGATAAAAGATCCGGCAACAGGGCAACTGAAAACACTTGACTTCAATCATATTTACAAACATGTTCCCGAGATACATCGACTGAATGTTGAGCTGAACAACATCAGTCTCGAAGAACCTATTGATTCCTCAGAAATGAATACAACACATTGGATTCAGATGGCTCAAATGATTCGAGATAGTTATGAGAAATATCAAGGATTTGTCATTTTGCATGGGTCTGATACAATGGCCTATTCAGCTTCCGCATTGAGTTTTATGTTGCAGGGAATCAAAAAACCAGTCATTTTCACCGGTTCGCAATTACCTATTGGAACCATCCGAACAGACGGTAAAGAAAATTTGATAACAGCCATTGAAATTGCGGCGGACAAAGACGTTCAGGGACAGCCTGTCATTCAAGAAGTCGCTGTCTATTTTGAATACTCACTCTACCGTGGAAATAGATGTTCAAAAATCTCGGCAAATCAATTTGAAGCATTCGGTTCCCCAAATTTCCCTTTACTTGCGAAAGCTGGAGTAACGATTGACTACAACTATAAAATACTGTATCGTACAATACTAAAAACACCTATTTTTCGCCTGAATTTTAATCGACAAATTGGCTTACTGAAGCTGTATCCGGGTATTTCATTTGCATCTTACGCCGGTTTATTTGATTATAATCAAATCAAAGGCATTGTTTTAGAAACCTATGGAGCCGGGAATGCCCCAAGCGATGCGACATTCATGGAATATTTAACAAAATTCATGAAAAACGGAGGAGTCGTTCTCAATATCACACAATGCAGCTCCGGTTCCGTCATTCAGGGCAAGTATGAAACCAGTTCATTCTTTAATAAAATCGGTGTTATTAGCGGGAATGACATGACTACGGAAGCCGCTATTGCCAAGCTTATGTTTTTGTTTGGAACGGAGTCCGATTCTGCTCAAATTTCAAAACTGCTAAAAATCAATTTGTGTGGAGAGATGAGCGAGAATTGATTTTTTGTTAATCACCATAAAAATGGTTAACTTTGGTTGGCTTACATCTCATGCAAGAAAACAGCATTTACTTTTCCATAATCATTCCAACATTCAATCGCGCTAATTTTATGGAAGAGACTATTCGCTCTGTCCAAAATCAAACCTATACCGACTGGGAGTGTATTGTCGTGGATGATGGCTCAACGGATCATACAAAAGAATTGATTGGTGAAATTTCAAGAAACGATCCAAGAGTTAGATATGTCTACCAGAAGAACGCTGAAAGAAGTGCAGCAAGAAATAACGGAATCAGACATTCAAGGGGAAATTATGTTTGTTTTTTAGATAGTGATGATTTTTTTGAGTCTGGATATCTTTTTGAACTAAACCATTTCATCGAACAAAACAAAATCGATAAAGGGTTTATCATTTGCAACTTCAATAATTGGGATGGAATCAATAAAGTAACTAATCAAGTTCCTGCTATGAAAGACCCAAAAAGTGACTGGCTTTTTATTAATCCGGTTTCTCCTTCTAGGGTATGTGTCAGCAAACAAATTTTGGAGCAATTTAATTTTGATGAACGGATAACGATTGTTGAAGATACCGTATTATGGGTCAGTATTCTCAATGTTTTTCCTGTTTTTCATTTGGAGAGAGCACTTGTAAATTATCGGGTTCATAATCAAAACTCGGTTAATCCAAACTCAGGATCTTGTTTTGAAAGATATAAAGGATTAAAACTATTTTTCAGAAACAAGTTGTCTGAAATCGTATCCAAAAAAATCAAAAAAAGAATGTTATCGGAAACTTTATTTCGAATGGCCGAATATTATCAGTTACATGAAAACAAAAAAATGGCCTTTTGGAAAGCAATACAATCTATCTTAACAGATCCGTTTCATTACCAAACCAAAATGAGAATCTATTTTTTCAAAACATTAATTTATAGGATACAGGATAAATAACCATCACACAATATGCGAATAGTCAAGAAAATGCACGCTATTTACAGGCAATCATTATTTTCACTTGGATTTCCATTAGACCAGATACTTGGAACGCGTAAAAATTTTATCTTGTTGTATCACGGTGTTGTCTCTCAAAAAAATAATCCGTTTAATTCCAGACATACACATATCGAAGATTTTGAACACCAAATTCGTTATCTGAAAAGGCATGCCAATATTATTTCAGTCAAAGATTTTTTCAATGGGAGATTCAACCCGACCAAGTGTAATATTGCTATTACCTTCGATGATGCATTTTACAATAATGTTCTTCATGCATTGCCGATTCTTGAAAGATATGAAGTGCCAGTAACCTTGTTCACTACTTGTCTCTTTAATCAAACAAATCCCTTTATTTTTGCAGATTTCATACAAGTAGCCTCTCAGTTCACAAACGATCCTATAACTATTTGCGGTGACCGATACATTAAAAAAAACCATCAGTTTTACAGAGAGGAGGATGGGTGTTCAATGATTGAACTATTGAAACAAGAACATTTCAATGAAGCGTCCCAAAATGAAATTTATAACCATTGGCAGAGCATATTCGAAAGGCATAAGGTAAAAACAGAGCCTTATTGGAAGATCATGACAAGCAATGAGATAGTCCATGCTTCAAGAAACAATTTGGTGACAATCGGATCACATACTTGCAAGCACAACAATATGGAAAAATTACCTATTCAATCAGCAATTGAAGACTTGAAAAAAAGCAAATCAATTCTTGAAAACCTGATTCAAAAGCAAGTGGATGAATTTGCTTATCCGTACGGCTTGTTTAGTGAAGAAATTGTTGTGGAAGCAAAAAAAATCGGTTATCACTACCAACTTGGAACAGAAGACAACAAAATAGAATCGTATATAGATCATCCTGATATAAAAGGCAGAAAGGGTGTTTATCAGTGTGCGACATGGGGAAATCAACTGATATAATTTGATAGATGAAGATTCTTCATGTTTCACCGGAACTTATTAAAGGCGGGGCAGAGCGCTTACTGCTAGATATTTCAGTTGAACTAAATAAACGTCCAAATTTTGAGGTAATGATTGTTTCATTCCGTGAAAAAAACTTTTATCCGTTTCTAACAGAGAATTTAATTTGGAAAGTGATTCCAAGCAAAGTCGTTCCGTCAATAAGTGGAAAGTCAATTATACAAGTCAAAGAGCTTCAAAGAGCCATTGACGAGTTTCAACCGGATGTAATTCATTCTCATTTATTTGAAAGTGAAATGGCCTTAAGTGCCATAAACTATAAGAAGGGCGTTTTCTTTGTCCATTTTCACGATAACATGCGTCAATTCAAAAATTTGACATGGAAAGATTTAGTGAATAAATCCAGGTTAACAGATGTATACGAAAAAAGAATACTCATTGGTAATTACAAAAAAAGGATTACAGAGTTTATTACTGTTTCTAACGATACCGATGCCTTTGCAAAAACTGTTTTACCCAAGTCGTTTCATATTCATTTGTTACCAAATGCCATTGATATTGAACGTTTTTCGAATACCAACAAAAATCCATCTACTAACAGACTAACAATTGTTGGTAGTTTGGTCGCTAAAAAAGGACAAGATTTGGCTATACGAACCATTCACTTTCTAAAAAACAAGGGGGTTTCGGTATATCTTGATGTTTTAGGTGATGGTGTCAAAATGAAGGAGTTGGTAGAGTTATGCAATGACTTGAAAATCAACGATCTTGTTACTTTTCACGGGAACGTTAACCACCCAGAAAAATTTTTCGCTAATTCCTTTGCATACTTACATACGGCATCTTATGAACCTTTCGGATTAGTGATTTTGGAAGCGATGGCGAGTGGTTTACCAATTATTTGTACTGATGGCAAAGGAAATAGGGATATTATTGAAGAAGGTAAAAACGGGTTTTTGGTTTCGGAGCGGAATCCTGAAATCTTAGGCAATAAAATTGAGCTACTTTTAAAGAATGAGGCATTACGAAATGAAATGGGAAACTATGCCCGAAAATATGTTCAAGCATTTGGAATTTCGGAATATGTAAACAGACTGATTGATTGTTACCAAAAAGCACATGATTCGTTTAAACAACAAATGAAAGTAATAAAGTGAAAATTAAAATTTTTACCGATGGATCCGCAAAGGGAAACCCCGGTCCCGGAGGATTTGGCATTATATTAAAGTTTGCCGATCAAACGAAAGAGATTTCACAAGGCTTTCGGCTTACAACGAATAATCGAATGGAATTGCTTGCGGTCATCACAGCATTGGAAAACTTAAAAACTAGAAAGTATCCTGTTGAAATATACTCTGACTCAAAATATGTCATTGATGCGATCACAAAAGGATGGTTATTTAATTGGAACAGAACCAACTTCAAGGGTAAAAAAAATGCTGATTTATGGTTAAAATATTTGAGGATTTCATCTGGCTATGCCATCTCCTTTATATGGATAAAGGGTCACGATGGGCATCCTGAAAATGAGCGTTGTGATTTTCTTGCAGTTGCAGCAGCCTCCGCCAACAATCATTTTATTGATAACGAATATGAAAACATTTACCATCAAAATAATGCTCATTGATAATGCGTTCAATTACCATTAGAATTATTCCCTAAATTTATGAGGATAAAGATTGTTTGTATTGGAAAAACCGGAAAATCTTTTTTAGAGGCTGGAGAGGAAGAATTTTGGAAAAGGCTTAAACATTATGTCAAAATTGAAAGAATCGAAATTCCAGAAATTAAAAATACGAAGGGATTGACCATTTCACAAATTAGGTTTCTTGAGGGAAAAGAATTACTTGCCAAAATAGCAACCAATGACTCTGTTTTTTTATTGGATGAGCGTGGAACTCAGTTGTCATCCATTGATTTTTCTGATTTATTGCAACAAAAGCAAAACCTTGGAATAAAAAGTTTAGTTTTTATAATAGGTGGAGCTTATGGTTTTTCACCTGAAATATACTCAACCATTCAAAATAGCATCAGTTTATCAAAAATGACCTTTTCTCATCAAATGATTCGCATGATTTTTTTAGAGCAACTTTACAGGGCTTTTACTATTTTGAGAAATGAGCCGTATCACCACGAATAATAATTTAGAACTTAATTATTTTAATATAGATGTACACGCCTGATGAAGATTCGTTTTTAATCGTCCGAGACTATACTTTTCTTTCACCTTTGGATATTGTCGCAACGATTTTGGCAATGATTTTCTTAAATATTATCATTGGGCAACGTATAAGACTCAATCGGGATAAGGTATATTATACATACTTACGTTGGGCATTTTTGTTTAAAGTATTAATAATGACAGTTAATACACTGTTTTACATTATTGTTTATCACGGTGGGGGTGATTCCATTGGTTATTGGGATTGTGCCGTAAAACTCAACAATCTTTTCTGGGAAAAACCCTTTGCATATTTTGAAGAGGTTTTTGGGTCTCGAGAGAATAAGAATTATTATATCAATTTTACTGTGCAAACCGGTTATCCAGATACTTCAGTATATCTTGAAGATGAGAGCTTTATGGTGAGTAGAATCACTTCATTTTTAGCTTTTTTTACCTTTAAAGGATTTATTTTGATTTCGCTTATTTATACCTATGTATCACTCAATGCATCATGGAAATTGTTTGAGCTTGTCCGAGAATTAAAATTATTCTCCGACAGGTATTTAGCATTTGCTATATTTTTTATTCCCTCCTTAAGTTTTTGGTGTTCAAGTATTTCTAAGGATTCCGTTGTGTTTATTTGTTCATGTTATTTCATACACAATGTTTTTAAAGTAATTACTCCTACTAAAGAAAGTTCAATAATAAACTGGTTTTGGATATTTGTATGTCTCTATTTTCTTTACACAATAAGATCTTTTATGGTTATTACTGTCATTGCACCATTAATATTTGTTTATGGAGCGAGAATGACAAGAAAAAATCAAGATAAGCCTTGGAAAAAGGCGACAATACGAATTTTAATTACCAGTTTTGTTATAGCATCAATATTTCTTTTTTTACAAACACCTCAAGCTCAAAAATATATTGATGAGGCAGCATTAATTAACCAAGATATGTCTCGGAATGAAACATATGGTTCCAAAAGATATGATCTTGGGATTACTGATTATAGCCCAGCAGGAATGATTGCTGCTTTTCCAGCCTCAGTTTTAGCAAGTTTTTATCGACCATTTATTTGGGAAGCCCTAAGTCCAGCATTATTTGTAAATGGATTAGAAAGTGTTTTGTTAATCTTTTTTTCAATTCGATTTTTATTAAGCAAAAAAATCGCTGAACGAATCAAAAGAATTCGGCAAAATGAATTTTTGATATATGGATTCGTTTTTGCAGTTATTCTAGCCTACTTTGCGGGGTACACATCTATTATATTTGGTGTATTGGTTAGATTTAAGTCCCCCGTGTTGCCCTTTTTAGTAATGGTTTTAACTGCACATGTTTTACCAGAGAAAGAAAGTAAAATAATCAATGAACGCTTGAATATTGGGTGATTTTTTAAAACAGGTGAGTTGAGAATTGAGAATCAGATAGAATTACTGAAATAATTTTATTCAAGAGCTATTACATCATGAATATTTAAAGACGATTAAACAGAAAGTCAAAGCTCTTCATTTGTATTTTATGAAAAGAATTTTCAATACTATTTATCCAATTAAAACAGTAATTTCCAAGGGGTAAAATGAAGAAAGAATGATTTAGAAATTTCCTAATAAAAAAATTATTGTTTTTTCTTCACATCAAGTGCAGATGCTGGAAGGATAGGGAAAACGAATACCATTGTTTAAAAATATTAAATCCATGACTGTTTTTAATGGGTCGATTTATAATTTTGGTAGGCCCAGCAGGCATGTTAACGCTAGTCAGAAACATAAGCCTACACAGCTCCCTAATGGACTATTTACGATTGCTTTAATGATAAAATTAGTCCTTATGTTACATTAAATTCAATGTAAAAAGAAAAAAGTTATTTCTATTTTTATCTGAATTTAGTATCAGTTGAGTTTATTATGAATTACAATATACCTAAAAATATTCTTAGAAAAGTAACTGGTCTTAAACTCTCTTTTTTAGTTCTAATCTTCAGTTTTCAGTCTTACAGCCAAAACACTGAAAATGGTAATTGGCAATTCATGGGAAAACTGGACTTAAATGATAATGCTCTATGGGCCGTTGATTTACTTGAAAACACTTATGTGTCAAGCGATGATGTTTTAAATAAATACGATTCCGCTGGTATCTTAAAATTCTCACAAAGCATCAAATCGTTAGGACACATAAAATCATTACAGCCGGTTAATGTAATGAAATTCATGACTTTTTCAGAAGAACAACAGACGCTTTGTTTTTTTGATAACACATTGACCATAAATGAAAATTGTATCGATCTTTCTTCGTATTCGCTAGGTTTGGTAACAAATGTTTGTTCTTCTTCTCAAACAGACAAAATCTGGGTAATCGATCAGTTAAACAATTCGCTTATACAAATTAATTTCCGACTTAATGGGCAAAACCAAGAGGTGAAAAATACCAAAGGAATTTTGGATATGTCTGAGATAATTTCTATCAAAGAACGCAACAACATCTTATATGTTTTTGATACCAACGGTAAATTGTATCAGTTTGATCTATATGGCACATTATTGAAGATCAATCAATTTGCGACTAGTACTGATTTTGATATTCAAGGGAGTGACTGTGTATTATTACAGGGGGATAAACTACTTTATTTCAACTTTCAAACCAATGAAAGTAAACTAGTTACATTGCCCGAAATGAATATTGAATCATTTAAAATATCCCACTACATTTATTATTTTAAACAAGGAGACAAACTCTTAAAATACAAATACAAATTACCTTCAAATTGATACATTATTGTAATTTAGTCGATTCAAAACAATTGAATTATGCATGTTGCTATTGCTGGAAATATTGGCTCAGGGAAAACAACGTTGACTGAGTTGCTGGCGAAACATTATGGTTGGGAAACTCATTTTGAAGATGTAGAACAAAATCCGTACCTCAATGATTTCTATGATGATATGCAGCGTTGGTCTTTCAATCTGCAAATTTATTATTTGAATAGCCGTTTTACCCAAATACAAGAAATACAGGAAACCGAAAAGAATGTGATTCAAGACAGGACAATTTATGAAGATGCATTTATTTTCGCTCCGAATCTTCATTCGATGGGATTAATGACTACCCGTGATTTTGAAAATTATTTTTCCTTGTTTAATCTGATGGACTCTTTTGTTTCAGCACCCGATTTACTTATTTATCTGAGGGCAAGTGTCCCCACATTAGTTAATCAAATTCAGCAGCGTGGGCGAGACTACGAAGAAAGCATCAGGCTAGATTATTTAAAGCGACTTAACGAACGTTATGAAGCTTGGATTTCGACCTATGATAAAGGAAAGCTCTTGGTCATTGATATTGACAACAATCGTTTTCCTGAAAACAAAGAGGATCTGGGGCAAATAATCAATGCAATTGATGCTGAAATAAATGGTCTTTTCTAAATTTTAATCTCATTCAGGATTCCACATGATAGTTGTAACCGGAGCGGCAGGATTCATTGGTAGTTGTTTGGTTAGCCGTCTTAACAAGGCCGGATATGAAAATCTTGTTGTGGTTGATGACTTTTCTAAAAATCAAAAGGATGCAAACCTTGACGGAAAAATAATAACAGTAAAAGTAGAACGCGCTGATTTCATCAACTGGTTAAATGATTTTGCTCCTGATATCGAATTTATCTTTCACATTGGAGCAAGGACAGACACTAGCGAGTTTGACAAGAACATTTTTGATGAATTAAATGTCAATTATTCGAAAGCTGTTTGGCATACTTGTGTTCAAAATGAAATTCCATTGGTTTATGCCAGTTCTGCTGCAACATACGGACTTGGAGAACATGGTTATGATGATAATCATGCTAAAATTGCCGAATTAAAGCCCTTAAATCCTTATGGTGACTCAAAAAACGAATTTGACAAATGGGTTTTGACACAAGCACAGACTCCACCATTTTGGGCTGGATTAAAATTCTTCAACGTTTATGGCCCTAACGAGTACCACAAAGGAAGGATGGCTAGTGTTATTTTTCATGCTTTCAACCAAATAATGGAGAATGGGCGCATGAAGCTATTTCGCTCACATAATCCTCAGTTTATTGATGGTGGCCAATCACGTGATTTCATTTATGTAAAGGATTTGGTGAATGTTTGCCTGTTTTTGATGGAATGTAAGCCTCCTTCTGCGATCTACAATCTAGGTTCCGGAAAGGCAAGAACTTTTCTTGATTTGGCGAAAAACACCTTTAAGTCAATGGGAAAACAAGAGCATATTGAATTTATTGATACACCTATTGATATTAGAGATAAATACCAGTATTTCACTGAAGCATCAATGAGTAAATTACTTCATGCAGGCTACAAAGGTGGTTTTCATTCCCTCGAGGAAGGGATTGATGATTATATTGCTAATTATTTAAGCAAAGGAGCTTACTATTAGTATATTCCATTGACTAATACTCTTAAACACTTAATTTTAAAAGTGCTTAAGTTTCGTTAACTTCGCTACCTCTGAACGAATTATAGGCTTAACATGAAAATTTCTTACAATTGGCTTAAAGATTATGTAAAAACAACCATTTCACCCAAAGAAATTGGAAAGATTCTCACTGAGACTGGGTTGGAAGTTGAGAGCATTGAAAAAATTGAGGCCGTTAAGGGAGGCCTGGAAGGTGTATATGTTGCAGAAGTCATCACTTGTGAGAAACATCCGAATGCAGACAAGTTAAAAGTGACAACAGTCAGCACCGGTGGTGAAATCATGCAGGTTGTGTGTGGCGCTCCGAATGTTGCAGCAGGTCAAAAGGTTCTTTTGGCTAAGGTCGGATGTACTTTATATCCCAAAAATCAAGATCCATTGAAAATTAAAATATCCAAAATAAGGGGTGTAGAGTCAGAAGGAATGTTGTGTGCTGAAGATGAACTTGGACTTGGTGAGTCGCATGATGGGATTATCATCTTGGATTCCAACGCTGAAATAGGTAAACCGGCAGCACAGTATTTTGACTTGGAAGACGATTACCAATTTGAAATCGGATTGACACCTAATCGCGCTGATGCAATGGGTCATATTGGAGTAGCAAGAGATCTGATTGCTTACTTGAATTTTCATCAAAAGCAAAACCTGACACTGAATTTACCTCCTGTTGAATCTTTTCAGGTACAACATACTAATTGTAAGATCGACATAAACGTAGAAAACAATGAGTTATGTCCTCGATATATAGTGACGGCAATACAAAATGTTACTGTTAAACCTTCACCCTCATGGCTCCAAAAGCGATTGAGAGCAGTAGGTCTGTCTCCAATCAACAATATTGTGGATGTAACCAATTATGTTATGAGGGAACTAGGAACTCCACTTCACGCATTTGATGCTAAAGCCGTAAAAGGAAAAATCAAAGTAAAAAATGCCGAAGAAGGAGACCTATTTACAACTCTTGATGGCATCCAAAGAACACTTTCTATTGATGATCTAATGATTACCAATGGAAATGATTATTTGTGTATTGCGGGAGTTTTTGGAGGAGTTGCATCGGGCATTAAGGAGTCAACCACCGATGTGGTGTTGGAGGTCGCTTATTTTAATCCAACCAGCATTCGAAAAACGGCTAAATTACATGGGCTGAATACAGATGCAAGCTTTCGCTTTGAACGTGGTGTTGATCCTGATAAAATTGCTTATGCATTGAGAAGAGCTACGTTGCTTATTCAAGAAGTTGCAGGAGGTGAAATTGCTATGAATGTGGTAGATATTTACCCTGAAAAAATAGAAAATAAACGAGTTGAATTTTATTACGAACGATGTAACACACTTTTAGGAACTTCCATTGAGAGAGATGCCATTGATCGTATTTTAGAATTATTGGATATTCAAATTCTTAATAAAACTAATGAGTCAGCTATATTGGAAATACCGCTTTATAGGGTTGATGTCACACGAGAAATTGATGTAATAGAAGAAGTATTGCGTATTTACGGGTTTAATAATGTGCCTTTGCCTGAAAAATTAAATACATCTGTCATGAGCACTCCTAATTTTAACAATGAAAAAATACAGGGAATTCTTTCAGAAATGTTGGTCGGAAAAGGTCTATCGGAAATGATGAACAATTCATTGTCAAGCGCTCAGTATATTGAAAAATTAGGTGGTGATACGTTCAAACCGGAACATAACGTCAGAATTTTAAATCCTTTGAGTCAGGAATTGGATGTGCTGCGCCAAACATTGTTATTTAATGCCATGGAGGTCGTTCAACACAATCAAAACAGGCAACAACCTGATTTGAAACTGTTTGAATTCGGGAAGGTATATCACCATTATGTTAGGGAATACGTTGAAAACAAGCGTTTAATTCTTGTTTTAAGCGGAAAAAAAGAACGCGAATCTTGGAATAATTCTAACGAATTAAATACCTTTTTTACATTGAAAGGATTGGTTGAGTCCATCCTAATTCGTTTAGGCGTTCACAAATGGGTGAATTATTCTCCCTTGAAAAAATCCTTATTGGCAGATGGGCTTCAGCTAAATCTTTCAAAGAAAAAATTCGCTGAAATCGGATGGATTAACCAAGAGACAAAAAAGCATTTTGGACTCAAAGGGGATGTTTATGTCGCCGATTTAGATTGGGATCTACTGGTAGAAAGGGCGAATTATGTGAAAGTGAATTTTTCTGAAATTCCTAAAACTTTTGCAGTTCGGAGAGATTTCTCCTTACTTTTAAATCAGAAAACTACTTTTTCTGAAATCGAAGAAATTGCCCGATCCTGCGATCAAAAACTCCTTAAAGAAGTTGGTCTCTTTGATGTTTACGAAGGAAAAAATCTGGAAGAAGGGAAAAAATCGTATGCTGTTTCTTTCACTTTTCAAGATCCCGATCAAACGTTGAAAGATGAACAAATCGACCACGTAATGAATAAAATTAGAGCAGCATTGGAAACACACTTGAATGCACAGCTTAGATAATTAAAAAACATGTACTTTTCAAGACGATTTCTTCGGTTTAATTGGATTACATTAGTTCTAATCTACTTAGTGGTTCTAGCAGGGAGCTTTGTACGTATCACCGGAAGTGGTATGGGGTGCCCTGACTGGCCGAAATGTTTTGGAAAATGGGTTCCTCCGACAAATGAAAAAGTGCTACCCAATGATTACAAAGCGATCTATAGCTCAAAAAGGGCTAAAAAGATTAATAAATTCAGTCACTTTTTGAGTGCAATTGGCATGAAAAAAACGGCATCCATGATCTTAGATGACCCCACTTTATTGAAGGAAGAAGATTTTAATCCCCGAAAAACGTGGACAGAATATATCAATCGTTTACTTGGTTTTCTGGCCGGAAATGCCATGTTAATTTCCTTCTTTTGGCTATTCATATTTTACAGAAAATCAGGTCTTCTTCCGATTGCGTTATTTAATTTAATTTTGATGGCATTTCAGGCCTGGTTCGGCTCTATCGTGGTAGCTTCCAATTTGGTTCCTTGGACAATAACAGTCCACTTATTATTGGCACTAATAATTATCGGACAGCAATTATTTTTGATCCATAAAATGAGTACTGCTGACTCTTCCTATAAAAGAATTCAGTTGCCAAATAAATTAAAAATTATAATTCAGGTGATCTTTATAATCACGTTTTTTCAGATGTTTTTGGGCACACAAGTTCGGGAATATATTGATGAATTAACGAAGCAAGGATTTGGCCGTGAAACATGGACAGACAAATTAGGTTGGGGGTTTTACATTCATCGAAGTTTCTCTTGGCTTGTTTTGATTTTGTTGGGTCTTGTAGCATACCAAAATGAAAAAGTACACCATGTAAAACAGATTCGTTGGTCTTTCGCTATACTGGTACTCGGATTAATTTCCGGGGTATTGTTGGCATATGCTGATATGCCCGGGTTGGTACAAACAAGTCATTTGTTGTTCGCGTCTATTTTATTTGGTATCCTTTCTATGTTGATTTTCGGATTAAACAAATCAACGATTAAAGGGCAATCAACCAGATAGTTTCATTCTGTTATTGATTTTAAACATTCAAACTATACTTGATTATGAATAATAAGAGAGAAATTTTGTCGCTCTATATCACCAAATATAGAGTGTCTCGATCACAAATTTTAGGAACATTGACATCCCAAAAAAAAACTAAAAACAAAACTTTAGCAATTAAAGTGCCCATCTTAGGACTAAGATTAGCCCTAATTATTTGTTTACTAGAAAACCCTCGTAATAAAGAACTCATAACAAGTTATTAATCATCGAAATAAAACTAATTTAATCCCTAAAATATTCAACTGATCATATTCGTAGATTATTTTTCCCTAAGTGTGGTGTATTCTACCAATCCAATCAGTGACTTTTTGGATTCGTTATCAGGAATATCTTTTAAACTATTTAATGCCAACTCTTTAAATTCCATCATTTTGTTGTATGCATAATGAATACCCCCATGCTCAATGACCAAATCATTTGCTTTTTGAACGAATACGGAATCTTCATTTCGATTTTTAATGGTATTAATCAACTCTTTTCTAACGTTTTTCGGAGCAGTATTGAGTGTATAAATCAACGGCAGAGTCATTTTGCGTTCGCGAATATCTATACCGGTAGGTTTTCCAATATTGCCAGGTGTGCCATAATCAAATATATCGTCTTTAATTTGAAAAGCCATTCCAACATATTCGCCAAATTGTTGCATCTTAGAAGCCATGTCCTCGCGATCTGCTGAAACAGCACCCGCTTCACAGCATGTTGCAATCAATGAAGCTGTTTTTTGTTTTATTACCTGCAAATAAATCTCCTCAGTTATGTCCATTTTGCGAGCTTTTTCTATTTGCAACAATTCCCCTTCACTCATTTCCCGAACTGCTCTAGCAACGATATCCAAGAGTCGCACATCGTTTTTTTCTATTGACAACAAAAGCACTTTTGAAAGCATATAATCACCAACTAAAACGGCTATTTTATTTTTCCAAAGTGCATTCACGGAAAAAAATCCACGACGTTCAGCTGCGTCATCAACAACATCGTCATGCACTAATGTCGCCGTGTGTAACAGTTCAACAAGAGATGCTGCATTATATGCCCGATCGTTCATTTGTCCGAACATCTTGGATGTAAGAAAAATAAACATCGGTCGCATTTGTTTGCCTTTTCTGCGAATAATGTAGTGGGTTATTTTATCCAGTAATGGAACCTGAGATTCCATATTACGCCGAAAACGTAACTCAAACTCAGCCATCTCGCTTTCTATTGGCTTCATTATTTCTTCCAGCGATAACATGGGTACAAATATAAAAGTATCGATTTACTTAGGAGAGTAATAAACTCCCCAATTTCAATTATTTGAATAGCTTTACAGGCTATAAATAAGGTGATTTAACCTTCAAATAAATATGTCAAGGTTGCTTTTTAAGTAAAGTGCTATATATCAATTGAAAAGGGAGACTTCCTATGAGCCGCCAAAATCCTTAGAACATTTCGTAAATTTAGAATTCAGCAAAATTTGGGTGTTCTAATCTACTGGGTTTTTCACTCAAATTGAAAAATATGGATTGTGAATTACTGTTTTACCTATGATATTTTCAGTTTAAAAACCTGTTAACGAATGCCTAAATGTTAAAAAGTTTTACGATTTTATGAGTTATGATGTTTTCATCATATCAAT
Organism: uncultured Akkermansia sp.; assembly: GCA_964526595.1. Lineage (GTDB taxonomy): Bacteria > Bacteroidota > Bacteroidia > Flavobacteriales_D > Crocinitomicaceae > M0103. The sequence goes on from CAZGJF010000006.1 coordinate 76,102, forward strand.
TACGTTAAAAATCAGTTATGCCAACCTAAAAATCTAATTATAATTCCCTGATTTGTTGAATATGGAGTCACATAGCATATGAATCCAATTTGACTGACCCTTTTTGAAACATATTTCTCGTTATCTTTGATAGATTCGATTTACAACACTCATTGGATTTGAACAAGAGCGTAATTACAATTAATTTCAGATGAAAGGAAAGAAATGATTATTATTGTGGATTATGGTTTGGGAAATCTAGGTTCAATCAAAAACATGCTCAATAAAATTGGGTATGAGTCTGATGTTACTTCTGATATTACTCTCATTAATGATGCGGAAAAATTGATTTTGCCAGGAGTAGGCGCATTTGATCAAGGAATGAAGAATTTAGAAGAAATGGGTTTGATCCCTATTCTAAATCAAAAAATACTCATTGAAAAAACGCCTATTTTAGGAATTTGCTTAGGAATGCAATTAATGGGCAATCGAAGCGAAGAGGGCGTTTTAGAGGGTCTTAGATGGATTGATGCAGAAACATTCCGATTTGAAAACGCACAAACTGATAAAAGATTTCCAGTACCCCATATCGGTTGGGAATATGTCCTTACGCGAGAAAACAATCCATTGGTGCATAATCTTCCGGATAAACCGAAATTCTATTTTGCACATTCTTTTTATGTAAAGTGTAATAAACGAGAAAACGTTCTATTGACAAGTGAATACATCCATAAATTTGATTCAGGATTCCAGAAAGAAAATATCTTGGGTGTTCAGTTTCACCCTGAAAAAAGTCATAAATATGGAATGAAATTGTTGGCAAACTTTTGTGCTTTTTTCTGATGCCTATACCAAGAGTTATTCCGGTTTTGTTACTTAAAAATGCTGGTTTGGTTAAAACAGTAGGCTTTAAAGACGCACAATATATCGGAGATCCTTTAAATGCAGTAAAAATTTTCAATGATAAGGAAGTAGATGAGTTGATTTTCCTTGATATACTAGCTACCCCTCAAAATCGTTCAATTCCTTTAGATTTATTAAAAGAGATTGCTGAAGAGTGTTTTATGCCCTTATCTTATGGAGGCGGAATAAAAACATTAGAAGACATTCGAAAAATTTTAAAGATTGGGATTGAAAAAGTAATTGTCAATTCTCAATTATTTAATGATTTGAATTTCCTGAAAGCAGCTATTGATCAATTTGGAAGTTCAACGATTGTTGCTTCCTTAGATGTAAAAAAGAATTTTTTGGGAAAATATGAATTGTATTCTCATGGAGGGAAAGTGAATACAAAGAAAGATCCATTAATATTTGCTAAAGAATTAAATGATTTAGGAGTTGGAGAAATCATGATCAATTCGATTGATCGAGATGGGACGATGAAAGGCTATGATTTGGAACTTATTTCAACCGTTTGTTCCAAAGTACAAGTACCCGTAATTGCTTGTGGTGGCGCGAGTTCAATTGATGATTTTGAAAAAGCTGTCAGTCAAGCCGGAGCATCTGCTATTGCAGCCGGAAGTATGTTTGTATTACATGGAAAGCACCGTGCTGTTTTAATCTCTTATCCAAAGCAAAGTGATTTACAAGAATTGTTTTCAACTTCTTCATGGAAATAAAATTTTGGAACCCCTTTTGTGGGCATGGACTTTTACAAACACCCTTCCTTGGATTAATAAGCCCAATTGTGTTTTGTGGGTTTTGAAAAACTATTTAACGTGAGTTCGGGATAAGGATTGTTAGTAAAATTGTTATTAACTAAATGATA